>CAJTGE010000006.1 GCA_910575795.1 Clostridiaceae bacterium
CCCGGAGGTGTTCTCCGGCTTCTCCCACCTGGCCTCTCCTAAGTTGTTCTCGAACCAGTAGGCGTCCTTCGGGGCGTCGTAATCGCCTTTGACGGCCTTGACTCGCAGCGTTACGACCAGGCTGTCGCCGTCCCGCCTGGCAGACACAAAGGAGCCGCCGCTGACCTTCACGTCCGATTCCTTATAGCTTGCAAGGAAATAATCCTCGCTGACATCCCCGGGCTGCAGCGTCACGCGCATCTGCGGTTCGTCGGCAGCTTTTAGCTCCTTGTTTGAACCCTTGTTGACCCACTCGGCGTCCGTGACATGGTACTTGGAATTGCCGGCATTCACATTCACGCCGCCCTTTTCCGGCGTTCCGTCCCCGATGCCGATGTCCGGAAGGGCGGAACCGGCCTCCAGCCTGGAGTCCACGCGCACGCTGACCTTATTGATCGCCCTGGAAGCGGCCAGGGCCGTAATGGGAACCATCACTGCCATGCACAGTGCAAGAAGCGCGGCGCAGCGCTTTTTTAAACTTCCGGCTCTTCTGTCCATTCCCCATCCTCCTCTGCTCCCTCTTCTGGGCCGGCGTCCGGCACATAGCCCAGAAAATATACATATATTTCAACAACTGCCTGATATAATTCTTCCGGAATCGCGGCTCCCAGCTTCATCTGGCTTAGCAGGCTGGCCAGGGAATCATCCTCATACACCGGCACTCCCGCCTCTAACGCAGTCTCCGTAATCCGCTCTGCCATATAGCCCATGCCGGACGCCACTACAATCGGGGCCCCGCTCTTCTCCGGATCGTATTTTAAGGCTACCGCCTTTTTCTGCATCAGCTCATCAAATTCTGACATTAATGCCTCTCTCCTTCTGTCTGAATTCCGGGAATGCCTCTTTAAGCCCAATCTCCTTTTCCTTTTTCTTCACAAGAATACGGTTCAGCCCCAGGCCGTTCTTCTTTAAGATTCCCGCTATGTTCTCCTGTATGTCTTCCTTCTCCCCGGACAGACGCTCGGGAACATAGAGCTGCATATCGATCTTGCGGTTCTGCAGCGCCATAACCATGTCGAACTTCCCAAGGTTCTGGACGTCGAATTTCAGCAGGAGCTTGATCTTCCTGGCCTCGTCCTCGCTGTCCTTCTTCGCGTCCGGGTCGATCCATACCTCGGACATAACCTCCTTTTCCTGAAAACGGAAGGGGAGCAGGATGTGCATCAGAGGAAGATACACGCTCTCATTGAGCAGCATCCCGTTAAATATATCGTAAAACTGCTGGATATTCTCCAGCCCGGCCTGGCCGTTGGCGCCTTTCATCAAAAGTGTGGAAAACGCGTCGGCAAAGCTCCTTCCGAATGTCTGACGGCCCAGGGCGCTCACTGTCTCCTGCAGATCCTCCTCCGCGTCGCCCTTGTACATCTGCTGAAAATCTTTATTTCCGATCATCCGGTTAAAAAGCTGCATGAGGCGGTCATGCCCGCCGTTTTCATACTTCACGGCATGAAAAATAAACATCATCGCAGCGTTGCGGATCGGGCCGTAGTCATGCGTGCGCGAAACGTAATTCGACAGAAACGGGATCAGGCGGCTGTTAATGACCTCCGTGTTGGCCTCCGTATTGCCATTCTGCGCCTCCCAGTCCATCTCCTGCACAAGCTGGTTAAAATCCTCACGGAATGAGCTCAGCATCAGACGGCTGATATCGCCGGTAAGGGAATGCATCTGCTTAAGCTGATGTTCTCCCGAAGAAAAGTCATTAAACGCCTTTAAAAATGCCGTCACCGAATCCTTCACGCCCTCCGGCGCATTCCGCGCCAGGAGATTGCGCAGGCCGTCAAACAGAGGGCCTGAAAACTTCACCTGGGCGGCCTGCTGCTCCTTGAGAAGCTGCATAAGCTCCTCCGGTGAATCGGTCTGGATCGAGGAAAAAAGCTGCTCAGCCAGATTACCGACCTCCGCCTTCTCGCCTGTGACGAGGCTGGCGAGGTCATCAAACATAAGCTGTTTTAAAAGTCCGGGAAGGCCCAGCGCATCCTCCAGCTTCTGCACAAAGGCCCCGTAATTACTCTCATAATCAATAATGCCAAACGCGCCTTCGCCCGTCGCGGTGCCGGCCTGGCCGTTCGTCTGGCCATCCGCCCGCACGACCCTGGTAGGATCAACGGGATTCTGGACATGCGGGCCGCCAGCCTCATTTTTAACCCCCTGGCTGTCGATAATGTTTCTATTGTTTATGGAAGGGGTCGTCACCTGCAAAATATTTGCCATAGCTCCTCCTGTCGTGCATGTTGTGTATAACCCATCTAATATATATCGGCGCAAATCACATTATTCATTAGTAATTTCCCTGTTTTTTTTACCCTGTAAAGCCATTATAAAAACCGATAATTTTGCCTCCAGACTTATTCTTCCAGAATTTTTGCCGATAATGTAGGTAAAGTATATATTTGACCCGTCGAAAGAAAGGAGGGCGGCATGAACGTTAAGCTTTATACAAGAGGTAGTGAATATGCGGGTTTCCGCACCCTTACCACAGCGGCCGACAAGCCTTGCGCGGCGCCCGAAAAGACGGCAGGCAATTATGATAAAGTGACTATCCGCCGGCCGGCGGCAGGCAGCGAGTCCGGTTTTGCGCGCGCGCTGGCAAAGACGCTGAGTGAAAAGCTGGATGAAGGCGCCAGTCAGAGCGAGGTGATGCGGCTGAAATCGGCCGTTGCGTCCGGAAGCTATCACCCGGATGCGAGACACATTGCAGAGCGCATGCTTTGCTACCGTTAGAAAAGGAGTGTATATGGCGTTTACTGACAGCAGCACAGACGAAGCCGTTTCCGGCTTTTCCCATACACTGGAGCAGCTTCTGGGCCTGATGGTTTCCATCTCGGAGCTGGAGGAGGCCAAGGCGGAAGCCGCTTCCACAAGGCAGCATCAGAAGATAGACGGCTTCTTAAAAGAAGAGCAGGCTCTGATACTGAAACTGCGCGGCCTTGAGCAGCTCCGCATGAAGCAGGCCGGCGCGCTGGGATGGCAGGGGCTTACATTCCGTCAGATTCTCGAGAGGGCTGACGGCGGGCAGAAGGAGCTTCTGTCCCCTCTGTTTGATAAGATGAATTCACAGCTTAGGCGGCTCACTGATTCAAAGGATTCCGCAGATCGGATTCTCCGGCTGCGGCTAAAGGAGCTGGAGGAGGCTTTGGCAGGCTCTCCGCAGCCCCATCTGCATGATGCGTATGGCTAATCTTCGCGTCTTTGCCGTGATGCTGACCTGTTACCTGTAACCTGAATTTTGGAGGATATATCTATGTTAAGAGCTACTTTCGCCGGTTTTTCCACCGCGCTTTCCGCCCTGCAGGCAAACCAGAAGCGCCTGGACATTACCGGCCAGAACCTGGCAAATATGAATACGGTTGGCTATACGCGCCAGCAGTTGGAGACTTCCAGTTTAAATTATACGAACCCGGTTTCCAAATATATGAGCAATCCCACATTCAACGTGGGATTCGGCACACAGATGAACTGTGTTTCCCAGATTCGCGACCCTTATCTGGATGCCCAGTACCGCATGCAGATGACGAAGTCCAGCTATACGGACGGCGTGCAGACAGCGCTGGATTCCTTATCCAGGATATTGGATGAGTCGAGTATTTCAGGTATCCAGAAGGCGTTTGACAATATTCAGTCCGTCCTGAGCAATATACAGGATTTAGCAAATGCAAACGACGCCGTGTTCGAGAGCGAGCTGCGCTCCCGTATGCAGGCTTTGACCAACCTGCTGAATGATTCTGCCAACAAGATTACAGAGGCAAAGCAGGATGAATTTGACCGGCTCAAGGGCGAGGGAACCAGCGAGCAGGGCGCAGTAGAGAAGGTGAATGATCTCCTGCGCAATATCGGTGATCTGAACGTCCAGATCAAGAGGAATCAGATCGTCGGCCAGCCAAGCCTCGAGCTGTTGGACGAGAGGAACCGGATGATCGACGAGTTATCCAGCTATATTCCGATTGAGGTCACGTATTATAAGGATGACGATCACAGCGGGACATATACCGCGCCGGACGGTTCCATCCGTGATAAGATGTACGAATACGATCAGAACGGCAAAGTGATTGGCAAAAAGGAATGGCCGGATGATCTGAGAATTACGATGTCTTATAAAGATCAGGACGGCAACACGAACAGCCTTATCCTCGTAAACGGCACAGAGGGCGGTCAGGGTAAGAATTATGCGGAAGCAACGGTAAACGGCACACGTGAGAATCCGGAAGGCACCTCGATGACCTTCTCCGGGTGGGCTGCATACAATGCTGCGAACAAAACGCCTGTCACCATATCATCCGGCGATAATGCGAATCCCACGAATGCGCACAATTATCTGGAAGGCGGCTCTATCCAGTCCAGTATTGACATGCTGGCAGCGACGAAAGACGGCCCGGCTCATAAAAGTGTGGAATGCTATCAATATTATACTGAAAAACTGAATATGCTCGCAAATACCTTTGCAACTGTAATCAATACAATAAATAAAGATGGCAATGGCGGTCAGCAGGCTGATTTATTAAGCTCGAGAGATGGATCTGCCATCACTGCCGCCAATATCACAGTCAACACGGACTGGTACAGCGGCACGGTTCATTTCGGAAATACTTCACTCACCAAACCGGCCGGTTCTACAGACACTGCCCTGAATATGCTTGAGGCGATGAAGACACGTTTTGACGGCAACAGGGATATACAGGGTATTTTTGCTAATCTTGGCGTTGCCCTGCCGGATTTAGGCGATAAAACCTTTTCCGATTATATGACGAACGTTTCCACGGTTTTGGCAAATGATTCCCTGGCCAACCAGACTGCGCTTAAAACGAACGTTACTGTTTTAAACGGCCTTCAGGATTCGAGAGATTCTGTGTCCGGCGTGAGCCTGGATGAGGAGGCTTCCAATATGATGACCTACTTATCTGCTTATAATGCAGCCTCCCGGCTTATGACCGCATTGGATGAGGCCCTGAATACGCTGATCAACAACACCGGGCTTGTAGGCAGATAACGAAGGAATGGAGGTAGGATAATATGCGGGTAACAAATCGTGTGACCAATACGGCGATGAACAGAAAGTATACCACCGGCGTGAATGATGTGCATGGCAGGCTGAACAAGGCCATGAACCGGGTATCCAGCGGAAAGGCATATGAAAACGCGGCCGAAAACCCCTTAGCTTATTATCAGGGGAAAAAGCTCGATAACCAGTATCAGGATGTTGAGAGTAAGATGGAACTGATCTCGGATCTGGAAAAACGTCTGGAGGAACAGGAAGGCGGGGCCTATGCTATCCAAAACCAGTTAGCAGAGGCCCAGAAGAAAGTCGTCTATATTACTTCTGACAGTAATAACGGCGAGCATACGGTAGCGACGGTCCGGGAGGATTTTGTCCAGAGAGCGCAGTTCATGGTGAATGAACTGAATTCCCAGTACCGGGATTACTATATTTTCGGCGGCTGTGATGTAACTACGACTCCGTTCGAGTTATCGATTGAGACGAATCAGTCCGTTACATTAACTTATAACCATACGTTTCCGGGAACTACTACAGTTGAAACGATGAAGCTTACCTGGACACTGAATGGTGATAAGCTGGAGATGAATGAGGGTACGGCCGGAGATCTTGACAAAATTATTAACGCAATGCAGGAGCAGGGCCGTGTTGATATAGGTTATGGACTTATCTCTGACCGAAATACTCTGATGGACACGTATACAGGCGGTATGAATGTTCTTGCAGGATTAAGCTCTGATGCCGTTGTTGCCGGTATGAAGGGCGCTAACCCGGCTGATATGAAGCAGAAGGTTTTTGATCAGCTTAAGGAATCCCCTATCGGTCTCCTCGCGGAAGGTATTTTACGATGCGATGATCGTATGAATGGCGGCGACGCCGGAACTTTTTCCAACGGCATGAACGCGTTGATCGATACCATGTCCGATACCCATACACGGATCGGTATCGTATACAGTGATCTGGGCAACAAGTATTCTCTTCTGGAGGATATGGAATCAAAGCTGAAAAAACAGCACCAGTCCCTTGAAGCGCAGTACAAGGATAAACTCGGCGCCGATCCCTATGAGGCGATCATGGATATGTTCTCCGAGCAGTATTCCTATTCCGCCTGCTTACAGCTTGGCTCCAAGATGATGCAGTCCTCGCTCTTTGATTTCATCCGATAGTTTGTACTACTATATTACAATTAAGGAGGTGTTTCTATGGGTCAGCTTATCAGAGCTACGACTACTCCAATTGAGATCATTCGTTTTTCTCAGAATGCACGGCTGATCCCTTCCAATATGGTCGATGTTGAACGCCGAAAGGTGATAGCCCGGCATAATGCGTTCCAGCATCAGACCAAAGGCAGCGCATCCGTTGATATGAATTTTATGAGCCGTGTAAACAGAACCTTTTCCGCCAGGCAGCATACGTCTCCGGCTGTTCCGGAGCCAGTGGATCTTCCGAAGGCTTCTTCACATTCTTCCGCACAGGGCGCGGCTGTCCGCCAGCAGGCGGCATACAGCCGCCGGATTTCATCTGTTCCGGCAGCGGAGCAGGCGGCAGAACTGCCGATACCGTCCGGAGCCGCCCAGACAGAGGTATCCTTTTCCGATGTGGACGCTGTATCCATGCCGCTTGACACTCAGTCCCAGGCCGCATACACCGCTCAGAGAGGCGCTTTTGAATTGCGCGTGGCAAAGGGCGAGCTTTCGTATGTGCCTGCTATGGTTATGACGATTGTGACACAGCTCCCGCAGGTTAATTTCGAGTATATCGGCGGATTTAATTATGTGCCTCCTGATTGGGGCCAGCCATTAGGCAGTAACTTGAATTGTTCGATTTAGGAGCGTTTTATATGACTATTCATACTGATTATTACGGTGAAGTAGAATATGAGAAGGAGGATCTGGTATTCTTTGCGGACGGCCTGTTTGGTTTTCCCGAGCTGCGCTATTACCTTCCACTCTATCTTGAAGATGGGGATGAGTCTGTTATACTGATGCAGTCCACAGAGAATCCGGATATCTCTTTTGTAACTATGAACCCTATGTCCTTTTATCCGGATTACCAGCCCTGTCTTAAGCCTGAGGAGCTTTCTATCCTGTCAGCTCAGGACAGCGGAGATCTTTCCTATTATGTCATCTGTGTGATGAAAGAGGATTACCTTGACAACACGGTCAATTTAAAATGTCCCCTGGTTATCAACCCTGGCACGCGCACAGGTATGCAGGTGATACTGGAAGGCTCTCATTATGGCTTTCAGCACAGGCTCGGTTCTTTTGTAAATGCAGATTCTGAAAACAGAGGTGACACAGATGCTGGTTCTACGACGTAAAAAGAATGAGAGTATTTTGATTGGTAATGATATTAGAATTACGATACTTGAGTGTGCCTCAGACGGAATCCGCATTGCGATCGATGCTCCTAAACAGATTTCTATTATACGGGAAGAGCTGTCACAGGCCGAGCTGGCGAATAAAAGCGCCATTTCTCCTGCAAGCAGTTCTGTCCGTTCCTTTCAGGCTGCCATGGCCAGACATACTCAGAACACGGATGCGTCTATGTCAGCCCAAAGCGAATAGCCTCTCTTCGATGGCTAATAATATGATGATAAAAAAAGATATCAGGATGCGCAATGATGCCGCTGTCCTGATATCTTTTTTCCTGTTCATGCGCGCTTAACCATCTCCCCCAGCGCCTATTTCCTCATTTTTATCATCCCGCTGATCAGCCTTGTTCCGCGTATCAGCCAGCTTACCGGAAGCAGTATGGGGGCCTTCTCCAGCCATGGATACATGGATCGCATATAGGAGAGCTCCGGAAAGATCCAGCTCATCTTCTTTTTGAAACGTTCCACGCGCTTTTCAAATTCCATTTTTATGCGCTGCAGCTTTTCAGCACGCCTCTCCCGCTCCTCCTCACGCTGTATCTGGCGGGTGAGCTCAAGGGCCTGGGTATCAGATTCCTTGTTGAGCGCGCCGCGGCTGAGTATCCTGTTCTCCAGCACATCATATACGGACATATCATCCCGGGGACCGAATATCTGTCTGCTTCCTTTATCCCCAAACCACATATAACCAATAGACAGGATCTTTGCCGCCAGTTGATCAATCTGAAGCTCAATCAGCATATGCTTTATGAAATCCTGATTTAACTGTTCGGCCCACGCCCTGTGGTAGAGATATAAATCCAGAATCTCCCGTATCAGCAGTTCATCTGTCACATAATGGTACACTGCCTGCGCCATCCGGAACACAAAACGATCGGAGGCTGACATTCCTCTGATATACTGATACGATTTTTGAAGAGTCGCCCGCTCCAGAAGATAAAGCATCGTCTTCTTATATAAGCTGGTGATAAATGGCAGATCGTGGTAAATCTCTATCGTAAAGCCAGACACACGTTTCAGCCGTTCTCCGCAGCCTGAATAAACCCGATCCGTCTCATATCCGAGATCCACTAAATAGCCCTTTGTAAAAATATAGCTCTCCATATCCATATAGAGGATAAGGGGACTGTTCGACGCCATCTCCGGTACCTGATACAAATCTCTGACGGCCGTAGAGGCCAGAATAATGCAGGAAATCTCCTTCATCTCTAAAAGAGTCAGTATCTCTTTTTCTGCGTCGCTGCATATCTCACCAAACAACAGGCTTTCCTGGTAGCGCTCAAAAAAGCGCTCCCGCCATCGCGCGGGCACATGCTCGTTCTTCCCCAGAAGCCCGATATACACCATATTGGCCAGCCTGTGGTAATCTGCATTGCGGTATATCTTCTCCCAATTTAATCCGCCGCGAATCGGGCTTAATGCATCCTGACGGATAATCGAGCCGGCCATATTAACCAGAAAGCGCCCTTCAAATATTAATTGATTCATTTTCTCACCCACATCAAGCGCAAGCGCTTATATCATCCTTGCTCCTTCCGGATAAGGGATAGAGCTGTACACAATCGTATACAGCTCTATCCCTTCAGGCTAATATCCGCTTATACGGACAAGCCTGCCTGCCCGGCCGCCCGCAGGAATATAATGTTATGCCAATGTATTAAGAAGCATGCCAACTGCATAGTAATTGCTCAGGTTAAACGCCCCGCCTCTTGCAAATGAAGAGAAATACTGGAAGCTTGAAGAACCGATGCCTTTGGTTACAGCCGATGTCACGGAATCAGAATCGGAGCCTGACCCCTGGCCATTGGACAAATCCTTGTCTACGATGCTCTGTACCGAGTCTGACAGCGCGCTGTCCGCTCTGGTAGCCGCCTTCTGGGCAATCCCAAACTGTCCGCCGATCATATCTCTGGTCCAGTTATAATCATTTTCAAGAGATTCCTTTAATTTGTCCTCATCAACGTGCATCTTGCCATACTCGTCAAAATTAATACCAATTGCAGCGAGGGTCTTTTTGTCCGCCATCCCGCGCTGGAACGATGCCAGATGGGACGCCGCGCCTGAACCCCTGCCAGCGTTGGCAGAAAGCATGGAGGTAACGGAATTGTACTTATCAACCAGATCCTTTACAGCAGCGACAACGTCATCCTCGTCCACACCGGTGTAAACATTCGTCTCTCCGGTTGCTTTGAGCTTTGCGTCGATCCTGCCGTAATCCAGAGTGATATCATTCGTCGATGAGCGGTACTCCTGGGTATAGCCATTCTCTGTCACTGAATATACAGCGTCCTGCGCCGCCACGGATGCATTCTCAATGCCTGCCGCCGCGCCTGTCTTGCCCTCAACCGTGAAGCCCTTGGACTCCCCTGTATCCTTTGCGGTAAGAACCAAAGAAACCTTGCCCTCCACATTGGATACCGTCGCTCTCACGCCGAGATGCGAGTTGGCATTGATCGCTTTTGCCGCATCCTGATACATGTCATTGTAGGTCCTTGCAGAGCCGTCCTTGTTTGTGCTGCTGATCGAAATCTCCGCACTCATACCGGAAGCCCCGGTAATCTTAAACTCCATGTCCGCGCCTGCTTCAACCTTTTCCTGGGAATAGTGGGCTGCGCTTTCGTTCTTCTGCGCCTGCGCTAAGGACGTCACGTTTAACGTGATATCCGTGTTTCCATTCAGACGCCAGTTGCCTTTTACCGAAGCCACATCCTCGTTCGTCGAAGCTGCCTTGAAATCCGTGAAAACGTTCTTACTGTTTCCATAGATCAGCTTTGACGCCGCGGACTCAAGTGCTGTGAGCTCTGACTGATAATCTCTCAGAAAACTCTCTGTACTCGAATACGATGACTTCACACTGCTCGTACTGGAACTCGACGAACCGGATTCAAGCTTTTTCTTTGCCTCTTCAGCCGCGCTCGCGCTGTTCTTTGAATACTCAAGCCAGCGCATCTGGTTAAGAGAACTCGCATACTGATAATTGTAACTGCCGATTCCACTAATTGCCATAAATGATTCCTCCTTTCATTTTAATAGGCCATATCTCAGCCACGCATCCCTTCCATATCTGAAATATGGTTATCTATCTGTCTTTCCATAGAAAGACTTATCGCCGCCCACCCTACGGTTTAGCATCCGATCCCTTTCCTGGATTTCCTTAAGGAGCGTCCTGCTTTTACGGCGGATTTCGTAAATCTTCTGCTCCTCAAAGCTTCCTGGAGGACGGGCGGCAGCGGGATCAGACGTCATCAACTGACGCACCATACCGGCCTCTTCCTGGCCCTTTTCTGCCATAAGCCAGATTTCCTGCTGGCACCTCTCCGTATTCTCTATCTCTTCCGCACGCATATCCAGGAGAAGCGAGGCCGAAACCTCGTCTCTCCTGGATACAGCATTCTGAATCTCAGATGTCAGCTTCCCTATCTCCTGCAGGGAATGGTAGCGTCTCTGGAGAAGAATCATTATCTGTTCCAGATCAAGCCTCATATCTCCCCCTATCCCCGAGCGCTCTTCCCCGGCACATAATGGGAACCCGAAACCTTATGGCCCGCCTGCTCGAATGCATCCCGCAGCTCGGAGAGAATATGGCTGATACGCCCAATCTCGTCCTTACGGCGCTCACGGCCGGACTTCACCAGGCTCAAATCATAAATCAGATACGTATAGATATCCCACAAATCCTGTGCCAGAGGCTGGCTCATATCCAATATATCAATCAAATAACGGACAATCCTGGTAACACGCCGCAGGCAATCCTCAAATATCGCATAGTCCTTATCCTCCAACGCTAACTCAGCTTTGGAAAGGCGGCTGACTGCCTCATCATAAAGCAAAAGCAACAATTCTAAATTGCTCATAGAATAGATACTTTGTTCTTTATACTTCTGGTATCCAGGCATGATACTCCTCCTACATTATAAAAATATAGCTTTACATAGATCCGCTTAAGCTGGAAAGATAACTGGACTGGGAATTCATCTGGCTGATCAGCGTCTCCATGGATGTAAACTGGCTGATATAGCTGTCCCGCTCTGTGGAAAGCCTCTCTTTCAGTGTCTCCAGCTCTTTCTGCATCTGCTCCAATTGTTTGTAAATCTGATTCTTCTTAAGGCTGGTGGACAGCTTCTCCGTTCCGGCCACATCAACCAGGGTTCCGTTGGAGCCGCCGTGCTTGTAGGAAAATCTGGTCGCGTAATTGCTCAGGACATTATTAATCGTTCCAACCATACCTGTCTTTCCGTCGCCGTTGCCGGAGATAACGGACGCAACCTTATCCGGATCATTCTTCATGGCGTCTTTAAATTTCTGTTCGTCGAATATCAACTGACCGCCGCTGTAGACATCATCTGAAACGCTGATACCAATCTCCTGCAGAGCCTTCAGATCCACTCCGTTCTTCTTCATAGTGGCGTACATGCTCTGGAGAGCGTCGCTCACCGAGCGCAGATTGCTGTCGCCGAATAAGAGGCCCTGCTTCGCTTTCTTCTCCCAGTTCTCAATGGAGGTCTCGCTCATCTCGTCCTTCTGCTCATCCGTCAGCGGGCCATAATCTTTGTCCGGGCGGGTGGTCATCTCTAAATTCACTGCGGCTGCAAGGGCGTTGTACTCGTCGATAAACTTCTTCACGCGCTCCGCAACGCCGTCCGCATCCGCCTTGGCGTTGAAGGTAACCGCCTTGCTGCTGTCATACGTGCCTGTTGTCTTATCATAGCCGAACTCGCCGCTTACCGTTATCTTTAATCCCTCTAAATCGATTGTATTTGTCGTACTCTCCACGGTCGTGGTAACGCCATTTCCGTAGCTGACGCCTATCTGCGCATTTTTCCCGTCTTCTGTTTCAAAGCCCTTGTCTTTAGAACCGCCGAAGATTGTCCATGTGGCGTCTTTCTTCTGGGCAGCTTCCAATTCTGCCAGATGGTCTTCCGCCTTTTGTATTTTGTCCGGATCAGCGCCCTGCGTTTTCAGATTTTCAAGCTCCTCACGGGCCTCCTTGATCTGGCCATCATAGCCCAGTTCTATCTCCCTTCCCTTTCCGGTTTCCGAAGCTAACAGGGTGAACTGGTTCGTAGCGCTCATATAAGTCGCTTTCACACCCGCCTTGCTGGAATTGATCGCGTTCATCATCTGATTAACCGTTGTATCGGCATTGATGTCAATCTTCACTCCGTTGATGACTAAACCGTTCTCCAGGGCTTTCCTGCGGCTGTCTTCATCCATGGTTTTGTCAAATCCAAGCTTTTCCCAGTTTGCCAGGATGCTGGAGTCCAAATCAATTTTATTGGACATATTCTCCAGGCCAAGCAAATTCCTCATTTCGCTTGAATTGCTGCTCACGGTCAGCGAGGTGTCCTTTGACGCATTCCCGCCCAGCTTAAAAGTCAGTTTTCCGCCTTCGGCTGACGCCACTACGTTGTCCCTGCCAAATGCATCCTGAAGGCGTTTATTGATATTCGCAGCGAGTTCCGCTACATCCGTCACGCCATTCTTTGCCTCTTCTTCGGTAATCAGCTCTATCTGCTTTGTCTGGCCTCCAAATGAGACGTTTACCTTTTTTCCCGTCATGTACTCAACCAGGCTCTGCTTTTTAACGGAACTCTCTTCAAGAGTCTTGTCAACATGGGAGTTAAAATCTGCGAATGTAACTCCCTTTGCCGTATCAAGCTTCGTCCCGTCCTTCTCTGCGTTAAAGCCGAGAGCTGACAGAGCGGAAGAATAGTCCTTTATACGCAGCTCCCCGCTCGGAGACTTGTCGCCTGCTTCCACCTGGAAATTCCCGTTATCGTCAATCTTGAATTTCACGAGATCTTTCAGGTAAAAATCTGTACCTTCCAGTTTGGTATTGGACTGTTTAAGGGCTTCATTTAATTGTTCCTCCAGCTTCTTTCTGCCATCTGCCGTTGACAGATCTGCTTTGGTGTAGTCAATGGTTATCGTCTCTTCCTTGCCGTCTTTCTCTATCTTATACGAGGTCGGGAATGTAAAACTGGCTGAATTTACAAATTTACCGCCGCTGGCCTCCGTCCAGATGCCGAACTCAAGACGGGTTCCCGCAAGATTGGACGTCCGGCAGGTTCCATCTGTATTAAGCCCTGTCGCATCTGTGATCTTGGCAAAGTCGATATCTGAAGTCCCCTTATAGGCCGATTTCGTATAGGCCGAAGAAGCCATCTGCTTTACTCCCTGTATGGAGAGGTACTCCAGCATCTTGGAATTGCCTGTAGCGGTGATGTACTTTGTCACACTCGAATCGCCCAGCGCGGTAATCTGATTTTTAGAAAAAAAGCCGGTATCAATCAGGCTGGTAGAGGAGGAATAAGAAAAATAATTGTCCTCCATGCCTATAATCTTGTCAATAACGTTCCGATATGCCTCCTGCTTCCACTGCAGGCTGGTAATATCACTCTTTTTATTTGTTATCTTCGTGGTGGTTCCTAACGTCATCTGCTCAATGAGAGAGTCACGGTCAATGCCCGACGCCATACCGCCAAATCCTCTTAAGCTGGTATTGCCAAGGCCGCTTGCTCCTGATACACTTGCCATCTGTCATTCTCCTTTCCAACATCTATCTTCTCTGTAATACAGGCTCTGCACTTCCATTTCCATCATGAAGCCTTATTTTCTATACTATATCTATCGGCGTTTTTTTCAGGAAAATAATCCGGCGGAGCTAAATTTCTGTGACGGGGCCGGCTTTTATCCTGAATTCCGCGATCCGGCGGCAAAGGTATATGAGACAGCAGAAACAAAAAAGCGCAGGTTTGAAATCAATCCTGCGTTTTTTGACTGCCTTTCCCTGCTCACCGCAGCACATCCCCTGTGATCTCATATTCTTTATGCCGCGGTTTTTCCTTCACAAGCATACATGCTTTCACAATTTCCGTAATGATCCTGGCCCGGTTTCGGCTTTCATAGTATCCGATGATAGGAGCAGTCGGGCTGCTGTCCACCACCACGTATTTGGGCGGCAGGCAGGTCAGGCATAATGCTATAACATCCGCGCAGCATCTGCTGCAGGTGCATACATCGTACTTTTCCATCTGATCTTTCAGATTTGTCCTTCCCAGCACCTTCTCCACCACGTTTAATATCTGGTATTCTTTTTCCTGAACCGGACTCATATCTCCGGACGCAGGCGTCTGCTCCTGCACAGGTGAGGGGCCAGCGCTGACGGCGCTATCCGTTTCGGACGCGGACTCCTCCAAAGCCTCTGCGCTCTCATCCGGCGCGCCGCCTTCCTGCAAAATCTCCTCCTGGGGCGCTTCTGTTTCAGCCGCCTCTTCTGCCGGAACAGCCGGCTCCGCTGCGGCCGGTTCCGTCTCCTGTTCCGATATATCCTGTTCGGATTCGGAGTCTGACACATCATCAGCCGGCTCTGATAAGCGGCTCTCAGCCTGCCCTTCCTCTCCTACAGCGACGCTGCTCTCCGGCTGGCTTCCGCTTTCCACAGCGCTGTCGCTCTCCGGCTGGTTCCCGCTTTCCACAGCGCCTTCGCTCTCCAGCCGCTCCGCCTCCGGTGCTTCCGGTTCACTTTTTGCCTCTTCTTCCGCCGCCTGCAGCAAGGTCTGCTCCAGATGTTCCTCAAGGCGTCCTTTGATCTCTTCCGATATCTTATCGCTGTCGCTGTCATCGACTACTATCACTTTTTTGTCGGTTCCCGCCTGCGGCGCTGCCGGAGCGGCCGCGCCTGCTCCCGGGGACGCTGTCTGGGCAGAAACCGACGCTGCCGGGGCGGATCCGGGAGCAGCCTCGCCTCCGGCCTGTGACAGCGCTCCAGCCGGCGCTGCGCCGGATTCCCCGGCGTTCTCCGCCGGCGCGTTCAGGCCGCCATCTGTCTCCGGATTCCCGGCCTCTGCGTCTTCCGCTGCTTTTGTTTCCGGCTCCGCCGGAGCGCCGTTGGTAATCAGATTGAGCACATGCGAGGTTTTATTCGTTTTCCTGGCCATCTCCCAACACCTCCTTTAAGTGAATCGTATCTGCTATTTCTTCCAAAAATTCCCTGTAATCCTGTACGGCGGCGGAACGGGGATTGTATTCAAAGATACTTTCTCCATGCGCAGGCGCTTCGGCGACTGCCACTCCGGTCCGGATCTTGGTTTCAAAGACCTTTGTCCCAATCTGATCGGCGAGCTGCTGCGCCATCTCTAAGACATCCCTGGAAAGCAGGGTACGCTTGTTAAAACGGTTTAACAGGATTCCCAGTACATTCAGCCTTGGGTTTAAAGAGTCGCGGACCGATTCAATGGTTTCCTTAAGCTGGGAGAGCCCGACCAGGCTCAGGATGTCGGAGGCCATGGGGATGATGAGGAAATCGGATACAGCGTAGGCATTTACAGTCAGAAGATTCAGGGCCGGAGGAGTATCGATGACCACATAATCATATTCCCCGATAACAGGGGCGAGCGCGTCCCTCAGGATATATTCTCTGTGTTTTGTCGCGACCTGCTCCAGGCCCCCGCTGCTTAAGGTGATGTCAGAGGGGAGAATATCACAGATTTCTGTTTTATGGATTGCCTGCCGTGCGGACATCCGTCCCTTAAGAGCGTCCAAAACCGTAGGACCATTTGACAGCTCCGCGCCCAGGCAAAAGCCTAAGTTACCCTGCGGATCTAAATCAATACATAATATACGCCCGCCGGCTAAAGCGATCCCTGCGGCCAGTGCCGCTGAAGTGGTCGTTTTCCCGACGCCGCCCTTCTGATTTGTTACAGTGATAATCGTAGCCAAAGCATTACCTCCGAGTCTTCCTTTGTTTGATACTGTTCTCTGTTATGATTCCCATAGAAGCAGCTCCGCCTCGCTGGGAAACATATCAACCGTCTGATTAATATTGTCCTCTGTAAGGAATATAACCGGATTCGGGAGCGGGCTTCCGGCGTCCGCCGCGGCTTCTGCAAGCCCCTCGTCCCATTCCTCGCGGCTGCTTTCGCTGCCGTTGATATAGAACAGAGGCGTATCCCAGTCGTCCTGTCTTGTCGTAAAGTGCCAGACATTATCAAAGAAAAGCCCCCCGTCGTCCAGGAGAAAATAGTCTTTATCCCAGCCGTTGCCGTAATCCGATACCAGCCAGGTCGTCTCCGTCTCAGCATTGCGTGCCAGCCATGTGGCTTCTGTTCCCTCCGCATCCGCCAGGGCGGCGGGAACGAGCTCTGCCTCATCCCTGTCCCATATGCCGATATACAGCATACGGCGGGGCGCGGAGGCGCGATCCACGACCGCCAGATCCTTGTAACCGTCGCCGTTTAAGTCTGCAATCACAAAACCCGGGCGCTGCGATGCGTCCGCCTGTTTAAATTCTTTGCTCTTTAAATAGGAATTGAGCTGCTTTTTCATATCCTTGCGCCAGTCGTCATACTTCTCCAGGATCACGCCGTCCGAGCCCACAAAATGGCCGTCATGCGTAAAGGAATTGTAGCGTTTGGCGCCGTCGTCTCCCAGATAATATTTGTTTCCGTCGTCCTTATCTTTATACCATCCGGTTTTCATATAGCCCTTGGAATCAAAGTAGTATTCCTTTCCGTCAACTTCAACCCATTTATCCTCAGCCGGTTCGTCCGGGGCGTACATATACATCCAGTGCTTCCCGTCCTCAGACATATCCCAGTCGCCGCCATAAGCAGCAAAAGGGCCTGCGGCTGCAGTCAAAGCCGCCAGGCAGAGGGCGGCAGAAAGCAGACGTCTTTTACCGGTTCTTTTTCTGTTTTTCATGTGCATTCTCCCCTCTCCTTTTCAGCTCTGACATGAGCCCTTTGTCCGGCGCCTGCGCCGGGCTCTCCAACACGCTGTTTTTACTCTGAACCGCCTTACTCTTCCGGCTTGTTCTGTATAAATTTTGCCAGCAGCTCATCCAGAATCATCACGAGATGGCCGATCTCCGGTTTCGTGAGCTGTTCGTCCGCGCCCAGCTCTTTTCCTTTTTTGCGCATCTGCTCGTCAATCAGGGATGAGAAAATGACAACCGGAATCTTTTTAAGCCTTGGGTCGGTCTTGATGAGCTTGGTCAGACGGTGTCCGTCCATCTCAGGCATCTCAATATCTGTGATGACCAGATTCACCTCATCGTAGAGGTTCGGAGCGTCCTTGATGGAAGAAAGATAATCCCAGGCCTCCTGCCCGTTTGTGAAATCGCGCAGGTTGGTAAAACCGGCTCTCTCAAGGGAATCATCGATCATTCTGCGCAGCAGGATAGAATCCTCTGCGATCACGATCGGGCAGTCGCATAACGGGCGGTCGCCCAGCTCTTCGATCTCAGACATCTGGATCGTGGTTTCCGGCGCAATCTCCGCTACGATCTTTTCAAAATCCAGAATCGTTACGAGCTGATCCTCGCACTGGGCGATTCCTGTGGCTACGCTCTCGTCTCCGTTGGAAATCGTCTTATCCGGCTTCTGGATGTCTTTCCAGGAGATGCGGCTGATTCCCTCAATGCTCTGCACGCGGAACGCCACGGTCATGCGGTTGAAGTTTGTCACGATAAACAGATCCCTGGGGCCGTTCTCAATCCGCTCGCCGGACAGGTAGTAGGCTAAATTAATCACAGTGATGAGCGTATCCCTGGGCTTAAAGATACCCTCTACCGCCGGGTTGGCGTGCGGCATGGGCTTTACCTTCTCGCTCATGATAATCTCCTGTACCTTTGCTACATTGATTCCGTAGAATTCTCCCAGAACCCGGAATTTCATGACCTCAATCTCATTCGTACCGGACTCCAGAAGGATACCTTCTTTGTTCTTATCTTTCTTCGCCATCGTTTTCTCCCCTCTCTACAAATGCCTCTCCGGCCTTCCAAAGGTGCGGACCCCCACATCGCCTGTCGCCAGATCAATATACATCGTCCTGGCATAGGATGCTCCGGTATCCTCTCCGGAAATACGGAGGCCCTCCTCCATCAGTACCTTTTTTACGCTGACTGTGTTTCTTTGTCCAATATTTCCGAAATCGGAATTTCCGCTGATCTCGAACATCTTTGCACCGCCGGCTATCTTTACCACCGTCCTGGATTTTACCATCCCGAAGGCGGACATCTTGCGTACCGTCTCATGAATTCCTGAATCCGCATATTTAAAAACATTCGGATCCGATGCATTAAACCTTGCAGGCAGCATTATATGCAGCAGGGCTCCCAGCCGGATAGCCGGGTCATAAAACGATATTCCGATGCAGGACCCCAAAGCGTACGTGATGATGCGCCCCTCTCCCCTGCTCAACTTCATATCTCCAATTCCTACTTTTAATTCCTTTTGCATCACTATGAGACTCCTAATTTATCCAGAATATCGTTCAGAGAACGGATGTCAGGGAGCATGAGAAGCCAGTCTGAAAGCTGCTTCCCGTCCATGACAAAATCTGCATTACAGTACATCAGCTTGTCAGTTTCATATCCGTACTCTGCGATGGGCACGGTCAGAATCGCCCCCAGCATGTTCATCGTCGCGCTGGGTACGGACAGCTCAATATCTACGTTCACAAGCTGTGAAAAGGCGTTGATATAGGAGCAGATGATAATATTACCGATCTCGGTCAGGGCTGATCTGGCGAGCTCATCCATTTCCTCAAAGCCCTTATAGCTTTCCCCAATCATCTTCTCAAGGACCGTATTGGCAAAATCGAGATTGAACAGGAAAAGCATCAGCCCATCCACATCTCCCGACATCTTTACCAGAGTGGCGGCAACGATCTGCTCCATATCCCCAATCCTGTCCACAGCCTCCTCATAGCCTAAAATATTGACCTGGGGAATGGTGATCCGTATCTCTTTCTGAAGCATCTTGGATAATGATGTGGCAGCATGACTGGTTCCGATACTGCCAATTTCCCTCATCACATCCAGCTCCTGAAGGTTCATGTCGTCATAACTCCTGAGTTTCATATCTTATCTGCTCCTCGTCTTTCTACCATCAGCCTCTTAAGTTATTGATGGTGTTTGTGATCTCGTCTGAGGTCTG
The DNA here is from genome assembly GCA_910575795.1 of Clostridiaceae bacterium. GTDB lineage: Bacteria > Bacillota > Clostridia > Lachnospirales > Lachnospiraceae > Otoolea > Otoolea muris. Next base: position 19,346 of record CAJTGE010000006.1, read on the forward strand.
TACCATCTTCAGCGCGTAAGAAAAGGCGCGCTGGCACTCAATCAGACGGACATATTCCTTAGCAACGTCCGTGCCGGATGCCTCCAGGGCCCTGGATGCCAGGATGGGCTTTTCCACCAGCGTTGCCTCCATTCCCTCGTCCATCGGCACATATTCGTTGTCCCCCACGCTCATCAGCCGGCTCGGATTCCGGAAAGTATAAAGGCTTATTCTCGGGCTGTCGTCATCCTCGTCGTCCTCGTCGTCGTCCTCCTCCACCTCTTCCTCGTAATCCTCCTCCATCTCGGCCTGCATCTTTTCCACGTCCTTTACCTCTAACTGCAGCGGCTCCTGGTTCTGATCAAGCACCAGTTTTCCGGACTCAGTCATGAGATAAAAGCCATCCTCCATCTCCGCGCGGTAAAAATGCCCGTTGCGGGTATACGTGATCTCGTTTGTCTGCGGATCCCGCAGCATGAAGAACGCATTGGGCTGCATGATGGCATAGTCATACTCGCTCTCTGTCTGGACAACAGGCGCCACGTCAAAGCCTGTGTAGGTTCTCTCAACCCTCATGCCCGCTCCGGCCTGCAGCTCGGTCACCGCGTCCGGCGAATCATTTAAATTGTAATTGATAAGCTCCGAAAATACCGTGGTTTTTGGCTTAAAACCCGTGTTATTCACGTTTGCCAGGTTATTTGATATAACGCTGAGCTTTTCGGTGCAGTTTGCAGCGCCCAGAGCGCCTACGTAAAATGACATATCCATCTTGGCTTCCTCCTTAACCCTAGCTTATCCTGCCGATATCCGTCGCGGATCTGCTCATGATCTGATCATACATCTTGAGAACCTGCGCGGCGCTCTGCAGCGCCCTCTGGGAGGACATCATGGATGTCATCTCCTCAACCATATCCACATTCGATTTTTCAATCGCCTTCCAGACAATGGGAGCCGCCGCCTGGCCTTCCCCGGGCACAATCTGCGCCTGATCCGTGGAAATCAGGCCGTTATCCTCTTTGTGGAGCTGATCGTAATCCGCAAAATCCACTACCTTTAACGTGCCGTAATCCCTTATCTCCGTCTCCACCTCGCTGTCCTCGTCGCCGCCCCCTGTGGTGATGGTGACCGTGATATGGCCTCTGCCGTCTACCGTAAAGTTCTCATTGTCAATCTGGATGGGCTGGTTGTCTGTGGAAAGCACCCGCCCGAAGTGATCCAGAACCAGAAAGCCCTCCTGATCCACGGAAAAGGAGCCATTTCTCGTATAGCGCTCCCCTGCCTCGGTCTGTATGCAGAAAAAGCCGTTTCCGCCGAGGGCAAAATCATAGATCCCGTCTGTCTGCTCAAAGCCTCCCTGCGTATAATTCACATAGGTTCTCTCCGCTGTCTTGATCTTTGACGTGGTTGCAAGAGGAGTCGGATCCTCTTTTTTCGTTCTTCCGGTCCGGTAGAGCATCTCCTCCTGAAAGGTACTGCTCACCATCTTGTCGCTCTTATATCCGGCGGTCTGTATATTAATCATATTATTACTGATCACGTTCAGATTCCTGCTCTGTGTCAGCATACCGGACGCAAGATTATAAAATCCCTGATACATCGCTGTCTCCTCCCTTATAGATGTGTATTCATATAGGCCTTCAGCTTGCGGATCGCTCCGCTGTGGATCTGGGAAATCCTTGGTTCGCTGACCTCCATCACCTGTGCAATCTGGCTCATATTCAGTTCTTCCACGTAATAAAGCGAAATAACCATCTGTTCCTTTTCTTTTAGGCTTCCTATGGCCTCTGTCAGGATCCTCAGCGTTTCCTCCCGGAGAAAGGCCCGTTCGGGCTGGGAGGCGATATCCCTGCTGGGGATCTGAACCGGCTGGCGCTCATCGTCGTCGCCTGTCATCATATCCAGGGACAGCACATTGACCATAGCGCTCATCCGCTGGATCTTCTGGCACTTTTTGAGATCCATCTGCAAATGCCTTGCGATCTCCTCGTCCGTGGGCTGGCGCCTCAGCGTCTCTGACAGATGAAGCCTCGCCGCCTCAATGGATTTGTTCTGCCTGTGGTAATCTCTGGGCATCCAGTCATTTTTCCGAACCAGGTCGATCACCATGCCGCGGATGCGCCTTGATATAAAAGTTTCAAATTTGTTGTCTTTTTCCGGGTCATACCGATCGATTCCCTTCATTATGGCAATGACCCCTTCGTTGATAATGTCTTCCATCTGCATGATGCCGGAGTAAAGGTTGTGCATCTGCACCGCTATCGCCCGCACGATATATACGTACCGCAGGGTCAGTTCCTGCTTGACAGGCTGGCTCTGATCCCTCTGATACAGGGCGAACAGCTCTTCATTCGTCTTTTCCTTTAACTCATCCAACTGCTGCATCTATCATCACCCTTTGCCTCAATTCCCTCTAAAGCCTGGTGATTCCAGCTTCAGGCTGCCTATTGACTGTATCTGGATATTGTTTGAAATCTCATTGAAGGAAAGTATCCTCACATTCGGATAAAACTGGTCGATCAAACGGTAAAAATGCATCCGCATCACCTGAGATGTCAGGATCACAGGCGTCTGCGTCAGGCCGTTGAACTTCTTAAGCTGCTCCGCAAGCTGGCGTATCAGGCTCTGGAGCACATCCGGGCTCAGCGCCAGGTAGAAGCCGTTCTCCCCCTTTGCCAGGGAGCCGACCATGGTCCTCTCCAGCTCCGAATCAAGCGTGATCACCTTCATACTGCCATCCTCGCAGTACATACGGGTAATCGTGCGCTTTAAGTTACTTCTGATCTTCTCAATGATCGCATCAATATCCTTCACAGGAAGTCCTGTCTCCGTAATGGCCTCGATCGTCGTCTCTATAATCGTCTCCAGATCCTTGATCGGAACGCCTTCTTTTAAAAGGCTTATCAGGATGCGCTGGAACAGGCTGTAGGTAACAAGCTGCGGGAACGCCTCCTCCACCAGTTCAGGCGCTGACTTTTTCACATTCTCGATCAGGTGGATGACCTCCTGCCTTGTAATCAGCTCATAGGCATGCTGTTTGATTACCTCCGACAGATGCGTTACCATAACGGACAGGGGATCAATGACCGTATATCCGTAAAGCTCCGCCTTTTCCCGGTCCTCCGGCCGGATCCACCGGCTGGGAATCCCGTAGGCAGGCTCAATCGTCTCAATACCGTCAACCTCCCGCTCGAGATGCTCCGGCTCCAGGGCCAGGAAATAATCCATCAGGATCTCTCCGCGGGCAACTTCCTCCCCCTTTATTTTAATACAATATTGGTTGATACTCAAGCCCGAACTGTCGCGAAGGCGGATGGACGGGATAACAAATCCCATATCCTGCGCGTACTGCCTCCGGAAAATCACGATACGGCTTATCAGCCGTCCTCCCACGGACTCGTCGGCAAGAGGAATCAGGCTGTAGCCGAACTCCATCTCCACCGGCTCCACCGACAGAAGCGTGTAAACATTATTGACATCCTTGAAGTATTCCTCCTCTGTAACCGTCTCCGGCGCGCTCTCTGCGGGAGCTTCTTCCCCGGCCGTGCCGGAGCCGCTCTCCTGAAAGAATGCCTGTGAGGCCCGCGACGGCTCTTCCTGGATCCGTCTGCCAAGGAAATAACCGCCTGTGATCAGGGATACCGATACAAGCCCCATCTGAATAATGGGCATGCCCGGTATCACGGTCAGGATCGCCACCGCTGCGCCGCTGACCATGATCGCCTGCGGCTGAGCCAGGAACTGTTTGGAAATATCCTCATTGAGGCTTCCCTCTGCGACAGCCCTGGTCACGATCATGCCGGTCGCCGTGGAGATCAGCAGGGACGGGATCTGGCCCACCAGCCCGTCGCCCACAGTCGCAATGGAATACGTGTTTAATACATTCCCGATCGTATCTCCTGACTGGACGATTCCGATGATGCTTCCGCCGATCAGGTTGACGGCAGTGGTGATAAGAGACATCACCGAGTCGCCCTTTACGATCTTCGTGGCGCCGTCCATGGAACCGTAGAAGTCAGCCTCTCTCTGTATCTTTTCTCTCCGTATCTTCGCCTGCTGTTCGTCAATCAGGCCGGAGCTTAAGTCCGCGTCGATCGCCATCTGCTTACCGGGCATAGCGTCTAAGTTAAACCTGGCGGCCACCTCGGCCACGCGCTCCGCGCCCTTGGTGATAACAATGAACTGCATGAGTACAATGATCAGGAAGATGATAATACCTACCACAACATTTCCCTGCAGGACGAAATCGCCGAAAGCCTTAATCACATGCCCCGAGGAACCGCCGCGGCTTAAGATGTTTCTGGTGGTCGATACGTTAATCCCTAACCGGAACAGGGTGGTAATCAAAAGCAGGGACGGGAATATCGCAAATTCCAGCGGCTCCCTGATGGTCATGGTTATCACCAGTATCATCATTGATAAGGATATATTCAAAATAATCGCCACATCCACCAATGCCGGAGGCATGGGTATAATCAGCAGCAACACGATCGTGAGTACAAATAGTACCACTGAATAGTTTAGTAACTTTTTCATTCTGCTTACTCCATATGTCACAATTTATTGAACATATCCTCCCTGTTCGTCGCCTTGTATATATAAACCAGAAGTTCCGCTATCGCGCCGTAAAATTCGGCGGGTATCTCCCGGTCCAGCTCACAGGAAGCATATAATGCTCTGGCAAGGGGCCTGTTCTCTATCACAAATACCCCGTGTTCCTCTCCCACCTTTATGATACGCAGCGCCAGCTTATCCTGGCCCTTGGCCAGGACCACAGGCGCAAGGTTCTGATCCGGATCATACTTGAGGGCAACCGCAAAGTGGGTCGGGTTTCTTACAATCACATCCGCCTGCGGAACCTTCTGCATCATACGGCTCATAGCCATCTGTCTCTGCAGGCGGCGGATACGGCCCTTGATCTCCGGATTTCCCTCGGTCTGCTTGTATTCGTCCTTAACCTCCTGCTTGGTCATCTTCAGCTCTTTCTCATATGTCCATCTCTGATAGAGGTAATCAAAAAATGCAACCACAGTAAAGGCCAGGGCCACCTTGAGAATCAGATTGAATATCCGGTTCAGCATGAAAATCGCCGAATTAAAGGGAACCATATCGATCGTCCTGGAAACCGGCGTCAGATCCCCCTTTATTATGTTATAGAGAATGGCCAGAAGTATGCTGATTTTAATCAGGTTTTTGATCAGCTCAACCGCCTTCTTTAAGGAAAACATATTTTTAATACCCTTTAAAGGGTTCAGCTTGCTGAATTTGGGCCTTATTACCTTAAAGGATACATTAAAGCGCGTCTGTATGCCTCCTGCGATAATACCGCAGACCATGGCCACCAGTAAAAGCGGCAGGGCGCATTTTGCAAAGGCAACCACCGTAGCCATAAACAGCTTATAAGACAGGAAGGAGCTCGAAATCTGGCCGATTCCGCCGAACACCCACTTCATGTAATCGCGAAGCGTCCTGTAAATGAGCGGCATCATAATACGCGCAACCCAGAAAACCCCTACCAGCATCACGACGGTAATAACATCCCGGCTCTGGAATACATTACCTTCTTTTCTCGCGTCGCTCCGCCGTTTACCAGTAGGCTGTTCGGTCTTTTCCTGACCGTTGCTCTCCGCCAAGCCCTCACCACTTCCTTTCTGCTGCAACCGGCGCGATCCGGACCGTTCCTCTTACGCCCCCGGCCTGACCAGCATCGCCAGCCCTTCCATAGACAGGTACATATCATTCAGGATCGCGTACAATTTATCTGACATGGGGCTGAACATGAACAGAAGCATAAAAAGCCCCACGATAATTTTCATCTGGAAATTGATCGAAAACACATTAATCTGGGGGATCATCCTCATCAGAATCCCCACCGCAGTCTCCGCAAGCAGCTCCATGGCGATAATCGGAAACGCAAGCTGCATTCCAAGCAAAATCCCCTCGCGGAACATGTCCAGCACAGCCGCGGCAAGCTCCGGCCGGAAGGTAACGGTCCCAAAGGGAACTGCCCGCGCAGAGTTAAAATAAATGGCAAGCAGGCGTAAATGCCCGTTTGAAGCAAAAAAAAGCAGTACCAGAAACGCATTATAAAGGCCCGCAGTAATCGTCATCTGGCTGCCGTGGATTGGATCATAAACCTGAGCCATATTTAAGCCCATGACCGCATCCATAATCGAAGTCCCAAACCGCACCGTCATAAGCGACAGCTCCATGGCAAACCCCAGGGTCAGGCCGAAAAACAGCTCCATTAAAAGCGCGGCTCCATACTGTATCAGACTGTCCGGCCGGACAGACGCCGCGTCCGGAAAGCTTAAATAAAGCATCACCGAAAGAACCAAAATAAACGCCGCCCTTGCTGTCCTGGGCAGACCGGACTGGCTGAAAATGGGGTTCAGGGCTATCGCCCCGCTCATGCGCATCACAATGAGGGAAAATAAAAACAGCATCTATCCTATCCCCCGGCTACCATGGAAAAAATCCCACGGGTAAAATCCTGCAGCATCACCAGCATGGTGCTCCCCAAAAAACCCATCATCGCCATAATCGCCAGGAGCTTTGGCACAAAGGTCAGCGTCTGTTCATTAATCTGCGTGGCGGCCTGAAAAATGGCAATCAGCACGCCCACAACCATACTCACAACCAGAAAAGGCAGCGCAAGCTTCAGCGCAAGCTGAAACGTCTGATACATCACATCCAATACTTCTAAGTTGCTCATTACAGCCTCCTCTCTGCCTGCTGCTTAAGCCCCCGGCCCCACAGCGGCAAAATCGTATCGTTTTCCTTACCCCGTTTGTCAGCGGAAGCTCTGGACAATGCTCGAAAACAGAAGCTCCCACCCGTCTACCGTCACAAAAAGCAGCAGCTTAAAGGGAAGGGACACCATCGTCGGCGGCAGCATTACCATACCCATGGACATCAGCGTCGTGGCAACCACTACGTCAATCAAAAGAAACGGAAGGTAAATGAGGAAACCGGCCGTAAAGCCTCTTTTCAGCTCATTAGTCATAAAGGCAGGAGTCACGACAGTCAGAGGGTAATCTTCCACATTCTCCTCCACCTCGCTTCCCGACAGCCTGACAAACAGATCCAGCGTGCTTTTCTCTGTGTTTCGCAGCATGAATTCCTTAATCGGGCCGCTGAGCCTTGTTACCGCCTCCTGCTGCGTGATCTCGCCCCGCACATACGGTTCATAGGCATTCTCCTGAAGCTGTCCCAGCACGGGATTCATGATGTACAGTGTCAGAAACAGGGCGATCCCGGTCAGGACCATATTCGGCGGCGTCTGCTGAACGCCCATCGCATTCCTCGTAAGGGCCAGAATAATGATGATCCGCGTAAAAGAGGTCATCATCACCACAAGCGAGGGCAAAAGCGCTACCATGGTCAGCGTGAAAATCGCGTCCAGGGCAGGCACGTTACCGCCGTTTAAGCCTGTCAGAAGTTCATTCATCTTCTTCCTCCTTCTTCTGTTTATGGGAGAAAGCGTATTTCTTCAGAACATCTCCGAACGCATGCTCTGCCAATATCCCCGCAGGCTGCGTATTCTCCTTAAGCTCCCCCTCAATCTCGGTCAGAAGCTCAATGCCGGCCGAACTGACTCCGAGAAGAAAACAATGCTCCTGCACTTTTACGAGAAGAAGCTGCCTGTCCGCTCCCACCTGAAGGCGTTCGAGGACGCGCATATTGCCGCCCGACGCCGCTCTCCCCCAGCTTCTCCCAAGGAGGCGGCTGCACCACCATGCCAGGAACAAGACGCATGCCACTGCCACAAGCGCTCCCGTCAGAGCTGTAAAGTCCTCCATCACAGGCACTCCGGAATCAGGTTCCTGGCTACAATCTCCGTAATTCTTATGCCGAAATTGTCCTCTACGACTACGATATCTCCTCTGGCAATACATTCCCCGTTTACATACAGGTCAGCCTGCTCTCCCGCCATCTTGTCAAGCACAACGAGCGAGCCCTGGGTAAATTCCAGAATATCCTTTACCAGCTTCTTGGTGCGTCCTATCTCCACGGAGATTTCGAGCGGAACCTTCATCAGCATCTCCTGATTGGTCCGGTTCTCCTGTCCGTCTCCTGCCTCGTCCTCCAGCACAGGGGAACTCATCGGGCGGATCAGGGAAGGCTCTGAGCTCTTCTTTGTCTCCTTTGCCTTGTTGTTCTCCCGCATGCTCTGCATAAGCTCCATCATCTGCATCTGGGACTGCTGCATCTGGTTTAAAAGCTGCAGCATCATCGGATCCTGAGCGGCCTGATAAACAGCCTGCGGCGCGGCATAGACAGGCGCGCTCTGCACAGGCGGTACGGGAACCGGGGCCGGAGCAGGCGCAGGCGCGGCTGGCTGTGAAGCCGCCATCATCGCCTCAATCTCCGCCTGTGACATCGCTGCTCCCGACGCGGCGGCCGGTTCGGCGGCTGGCTGTGAAGCTGCCATCATCGCCTCGATCTCCGCCTGTGACATCGTCGCTCCAGGCGCGGCGGCCGGTTCGGCGGCTGGCTGTGAAGCTGCCATCATCGCTTCGATCTCCGCCTGTGACATCGTTGCTCCCGACGCGGCGGCCGATTCGGCGGCCGGCTCTTCTTTCTTCTCCTCCCGGGCCGGTGGCTCCGACTCATCCAGGCTCACCTGGAATGGCTCAAGGAGGCGTTTGACCAGATCCTCGGACATGATATTAAAGAACTCACTCTTTAACTGCCCTTCAATCTCCAGTGAAAAACGAACCACGACTCTGCTGCAGTTTTCCGGAAAATATTTTTCTTTAAAAACCGTGTCGCTCTCAATCTCAAAGGATACCGGAGTGGAGATATCCACAGGAATCCCTAAAAATTCGGCCAGCGCTGTGGCGGAGGAACCCATCATCTGGTTCATAACCTCACAGATTGCGCTGCGGTTCATCTCGTCCAGCTCGAACTGATCCGGCGGGATCTCCTCTCCCATCATCATCCCTACAATGATTCTGACGTCATTGCGGCTGAACATCATGATATTACGGCCGTCCAGGCCCTTCACATAGGCAATCTCAACGCCCACTGCCGGCTCAAGCTTTTTGAATTCAAATTCGCTGCCTGCAAGGACTCTGACAACAGGTGTGGTAATATTTACTGCCGTGCCCAGCATGGTGGAAACCGCGGTTGCCGAAGCGCCCAGGCTTATATTCATTATCTCGCCGATGGCGTCTATTTCCATTTCATTAAAGCTGTTAGCACCCATCCTTCTAATCTCCTTTTGTTATGCGTTATTTCCCTATATCTAATGCTCTCTGGGCCATCAGCTTCATTGCGTTTAAGGCTGTGACGTTTGCCTCGTAGGATCGTGTCGCGGACATGCTGTCCACAGTCTCTTTCAACAGATCCACATTGGGCATATTCACATAGCCCTCTTCATCTGCATCCGGATGATCCGGATTATAGACCCGCTTCATCTCCCGGTCGTCCTGTATAATCCCTGCAACCCTCACGCCTCTCGCCGCGCTGGCATATCCGCGGCCGTGCGATGCATTGCGCAAAGCTTCGCGAAAAGAATTGCCGCCAAAGCTTTCAAAGACGACATCCTTTCTCTGGTAGGAACCGCCTCCCTGGGTCCGGGTCGTGTCAATATTTGCGATATTCTCTGCGGCAATATCCATCCTGAGGCGCTGCGCGCTTAAGCCGGAAGCGCAGATATCAAACGAACCTAAAAATGCCATTTTAATTCCCCCTGCCTATTTGCCCAAAACGGCGTTGACGGTCTGGACAATCCTGTCTGCATTGAACGGCTTAACGATGAAATCCCTGGCTCCGGACTTAATAGCGTCCACTACCATACTCTCCTGGCCCATGGCTGTACACATCACAACCTTGGCTCCGGCGTCAGACTCTTTGATCTTCTTAAGCGCCTGCAGACCGTCCATGTTCGGCATAGTGATATCCATAATCACCATATCTGGCTTCTCCTCGCCGTACTTCTGCACAGCTTCCGCGCCATCCTGCGCTTCCACAAAATCGGTATACCCGCTGGCGGTCAGCGCTTTTTTAATCATCATCCGCATAAATGCCGCATCATCAACCAACATAATCTTTGCCATTTTTATTTCCTCTCTTTTTCTTTAATTCGCAGCAGCTTTTAACTCCTCACTGACTGCCGCATAAATTCTCTATGTATAAAATCTGCTCAGATTTTAAAGCAGTCCGGTCATCCTTCGCCCGAGGCATACGCAGGTTCAAACTCCTCTGCGTTCTCTTCGCTCTCTTCGCTCTCGTAGGTCCTTTCTTCAATGCGTACAGCCACATTTTTCTTATATACGCCCATCTGTCCGGTAAACCAGGGCTGTCTGCCCACATACAGCTTCACGCTGCTGTTCTTGGGCTTGTTCAGATCAATGATGTCGCCCACCTTCAGATGATAGATATCCTTCAAGTCAAGCTCAACCGTACCAAGCTGCCCGGTTACCGGGAGCTGCGTATAACGGATATTGTCCATAATGATATCCTTGTTATCCTCATAGGCAAAGCCCCTCGCGATATGCTTACGGCTGTCTATCATGGAGAAGATAAATTCCAGAAGCGTACCCGGCATACAGATCCGGATTTTTTCCACCGCAAGGCCGGACACATCCACATTCAGGTGGATAATCGCCACCGTCTCGTCGAGTCCGAGCTCCTGCACCATGCTGGGATTCTCTTCTATCCTCTGTATCTGGAACAGGATGTTGATATAATTGGAAAATCCATCCTTTAAAGCCGCTGTAAAATACTCCACCACCCGGCGGTAAAGAGCCACCTCTACGTCGGAATAACGATACTCCGGCTCTACCTTCATTACTTCCTCGCCTCCGCCCAGCATACGGTTGATCAGGGTGATCACCAGGCCCGGCGTGACGTACATCATCAGAGGAACATTATTCTTTCCCCTGTCCACCACAGTGGCATCAATCAGCGTCATACAATCATTCTCATGGAATGCGTTTACATATTCATAATACCTGCGCTCCTGAACCTCCATCACCGTTATGTCTGTCATAACGCGGAAGATTCCGTTTACCTGGGAGGTAATGATCCGGGCGTAGTTTTCAAATACGCTGGTCAGGATCTTCATCTTCTCCTTTGTAAACTTCCGGGGACTGTAGAAGTCATACCTGCTGTATTTCCTCTCATCTGCCTCCGGCTTTGGCTTCTGCGTCTGAGCTTGCTTCTGTTCAACTACCTCGGGCTCCTGCTCAGGTTCGCTGTTCTGCATGGACTTCAAAAGCGCGTCTATCTGACTTTGGGATAATACATCTGCCATTGCTTTAAGCCACCTTTTCTATATTATTCTGATGCCGGAACCTCGAATGAAGAAGGCATCGGAAGATCTCCTGCCACATCCGTATCAGCCGGGACTGCCGGCTCCACGGGGGCCGCTCCGTCTGCTGAAGGGAGCGGCATCGGGAAACCACCCTCAGGAGCTACATCACCGGTCGGAAGGGGCATCTGGAATTCTTCTGCCCCGGCATCCGCCGGAAGCTGCTCTTCCTCTCCTGTCAGAGGAGCCATCATGCTCGCCTCTGCGTCCGCATTCTCCGGCGCTCCCGGTTCTGAGGACTCAAAGCCATGTTCGCCAGTATCTGTCTGACCGCCGACGATGACTGTACTATCCTCGTTGATTCCGCTGGTGTACTCCTCATAATACTCATTCAATGAGCGCACATCCGCGCCTTCATCAATCAGCAGGAGCTCAACGCGCCGGTTCTGCGCCCTGCCCTCCCGCGTTTCGTTGGAGGCAATGGGCCGAAACTGACCGTAACTGACATCAATCATCTTCTCCGGATCCAGCACATTCTTGGCCTGCATATAGATAGTAACCTCAGCGGAACGCATGGCTGACAGCATACGGTCTGTCCTGGGATTGTTCGGCTTATCCGGATCGCCCTGCGCTGTATGAGCCATAATGTTTACCTGCTGGATCTGGCTGTTGGCCGGCCCCACCGCCTCGCAGAACACATCCATGACCTTCCTTCCCTCTGCCGTAAGCTGGGAGCTGTCTCCGTCAAAGAAAGCGTTGTCATGGAATACGATAAAGGTATAGCCGTCTCCGCGCGACACGGTTACGTCGTTAATCCCCTCTTCTTCCATCATCTCGGCGATGGTTAAGTACAGGGTATCCATATCCACTTCCGTCTCCGGAAGCTCGTCGAGTCCTGTGGAATCAGCATCATCGCTGATCTCGCCATTGATCACAACGTCGTCTATAATTTCCTTATCCGGAGTAATACTGCGGACAAATACTTCCCATTTCTTCGAGTCAAGGCTTGACATGGAAAACAGGAGAACAAAGAAACACAGGAGCAGCGTCACCATGTCCCCGTATGTATCCATCCAGTTTCCGCCGCCGTCTGTGGGACGATCCTTCTTTTTCATTAATCGTCACCCCCCGCAGCAGGCGTGGGAGCATTAGCCGCCTTGGAAAGCAGCTTTTTCTGCTGGGACTGCTTGAGGGAAGCAAGCAGATGCTCTCTTAAATATTTGGGATTCTCTCCCGCCTGGATCGCGATGATACCTTCAATAATCGTAGAGCAATACAGCTCCTCCTCATCCTGACGGATGCGGAGCTTTTTGGCAATCGGATGGAAGATCAGGTTCGACAGAACACTTCCATAGAAGGTGGTAATCAGCGCCACACCCATATCCTGGCCCAGGGTCGCAGCGCCGTCGCTGGAACCCAGATCCATGCCCTTAAGCATGTTTACCAGACCTACCAGCGTACCGATCATACCAAAGGCCGGCGCATAGGCAGATCCCTTTTCATAAAGCCCCGCCACCTGGTCATGACGGGTCATCTGGTTTTCCAGCTCCCGCTCCAGCAGCACGCGCACCCGATCCGGATCATTCGCATCGACGATCATCAAAAGACTCTGCTTTAAGAAGGGATCCTTGATCTCTTCCGCCTTTTCCTCCAGAGCGAGCAATCCGCTCTGCCTGGCCACCATCGCCAGATCCACGAGCTGATCCACGAGCTTCGGAATATTGTACTGCTTCCCCCGGAGCAAAACCATGAAATGTTTGGGCATATCCTTCAAAATCGATAACGGATAGCTTGCTATAATCGCCGCAAAGGTTCCTCCCACTACGATCAGGATACTGGGCATGTCAAAGAAATTCCCCAGCTTCGCTATGCCAATACCATTGACGATCAACACCGTTCCCAAAACGATTCCGATAATTGTTGTTAAATCCACCTTGCCGTACCTCCTATGCTATGCTGCTCTCTGCGCAGCAGTCCTATATTTGCACTGCTGCGCCCTTTGACTATTTTACAGGAGTTTATCCTTAAAAGCAACACAAGCATGCAAAAAAACTTTCACTTGCTGTAATATCTCCTCCACCGAATCCTTTACAAGGTAATAATCTCCGTTTACCATCATGACTTTCGTCTCCGGGATTGACTCGAGATATTGTATTTGGATGTAATTCAGATAAATGACTTCCCCGCTCAAACGGGTCATTTTAATCATCTGCGCCCTTCTTTCCCGTCACAGCAGCCATTCCGGGCCCCGAAAAGGGGCGCCGGGATGGCCGCTCTTTATATTATGTCATGGATTATCGTTTCATGTTTACTAATTCGTTTAAAATTTCATCGCTTACCGTGATAAGCTTGGAATTGGCCTGGAAACCTCTCTGGGTGGTAATCATGTCAGAGAACTGCTGGGCCAGGTCTACGTTGGAGGCTTCGAGGTAGCCACTCATCAGGTCTGCTGTAGAACCACCAGGGATTGTAGCTGAACATTTACCAGTATTATCCCCGTTTGTAGCTCCATAATAATACTGTCCCTTTTTTGTCATACCTTCCGGGTTCTGGAAAGTTGCAATAGCTAATTTACCGAGAGAAATAACCTTTCCATCCATTTTCGAGTTCGCTGTAGGATCCTTAATAGTGGCAGTTATTTCACCCAACTTATTAATCTGTATATCAATTAACTCCACAACTGCATCTGAAGGGCTATTTGCATAGGCGGTATCACTAGCCGGAGCCCTCAATGCTACAAGAGCATCTGTTTTAAATGTATCTGTAGTTCCATTAGGCGTATCTTTTTGGAAACCATACACAAACCGCCCGTTTCCATCTACCAGATAACCATTACTGTCAAGTTTAAACTGACCTACACGAGTATAGTCAAAATCAATACTCTTCATCAAAGTCGGAATATCGGTTGCAGCAGTATTGCCAAGGTCATTCTTTGCATATGTTATAAAGAAACCATCTCCATTAATACTGGCATTCAATCCTCCCACATACGTAGGCGTAGATGCCGTCATATCCGTAGCTATCGTTCCCATCAAGGCGCCATAACCAAACTGGGCTGCGTTTGTACCACCGGCACTGGAGGTTCCGCCCGTCGATGAATTCGTTGTCTGATACATCGCCTCCTGGAAGCTGTACATCTGCGACTTAAAACCAAATGTATTCACGTTTGCGATATTATGTCCGATTACGTCCAGTTTATTCTGGTGCGCGCGCAGCCCTGCGACTGCTGAATCCATTGCTCTTAACATTTCTTTCCCTTTCTGCTGTTCTCTATGCCGGCCGCGCATCGGGCGTCCGGCACGGCCTCCTTAGCGGTCCTGCCTACATCAGAACAGCGCTGTCAATATTTGTGAAAATTTTTTTCTCTGTCTCGTCCTGCGACATCGTGGTGACAACAATGTTGTTCGGCACATTCACGATGAATACGCCTTCCCTGCCGATCACCGCTACGTCCCTTGCTCCCTTTTGCCGGGCCGCCTCCACCGCCTGCTCTAAGTTTCCCAGAAGACGGCTGTCCATGCGGATGCCCCGTTCGTCCATGCGCTTTGCCGCGTGCTTTGAAAAGTTCAGGCTCTCATTGACCTTGCCCCGCAAAAGCTCCCCAAAGCTCGCCCCTGCATGCCCCGCCTGACTGACGGGCTGTGACTGTCTCCGATCTGCCCCGGAGGCACTCTCAACACTCAGATGATGTACTCCGTTTAAACCCATGATATGGTCCTTTCCAGCCGCGTATGAGGCTCAGCTACATGAAGAGAGTCGGATCATACAGCGGATTGCTGTTTTTATCGTTTGTACTGTTTCCCGCCAGCTTCGCGGCAGCTCCCGAGCTGCTATCGCCTTTGCCGTCTTCCTCGCCGCTTGATGCGTACGGGTCGTCAATCTTGCCCATGCCGAGCACGTGGGAAAGCGGGTATTTCTTGTTGTCGTCCTTCAGTTTAAATACCGGGGTTCCCGCTGTAAAGTCAACCGACTCTACAATACCGTATTTCACACCGCTCGGAACACTTCCCGTCCCGTTTTCATTCTCCTTTGTTATAGCGACCGTGATTTCCTGCCCTATCAGCCCGGCTGCATACGTCTGTGTGGATACCGCCGTGGATGTCTGAACGGACTCGGTCATTGCGCTTAAGGACTGCACCATCGCCATCTGTACCATCTGCGCCATCATCTCGCTGTTATCCATGGGATTGGACATATCCTGGTTCGCAAGCTGCGCTGCCAGAAGTTTGAAATAGCTTGTGATGGTCAGCGTATTCTTTTCATTCTGTCCCGGATTATAGGACGTCGGTGCGTACGGATCTGCCGTGCTGCTGACTGCTCCAACATCTGCCATTGCATCTCCTCCTTCTCTTAAACCAGCCCCAGGCGAAGCATCTGCGTAAAGGACTCCGACTGGTTCTTCTTATTCTGCTGCTCACGGCTTTCCTGCCGCTGCTGTTCTCTCTCCTGGCCTCCCTGGCCATCATCATAGGGCTGTTTCTGCTCCGGCGTGTACACAACCGTCTCCTGCCCTGTCTTTTCCTCCAGAATCCGGGCGATCTCGCCCGCTCTCTGGCTCAGGAGTTCCACGGTCTTCGGATTCGCCGACAGAATCGATACCGCCGCCTTTCCGGCCTCATATACGACCCGGATCGTCAGCTTTCCCAGCGAAGCGGGTTCCAGCTCAATCGTGAGCGTCCCGTTGCTCTTCGGAAGCGAGGAAGCCAGCCTGTTTCCCAGGTCATAGCCAAGCGTATCCGGCGATGTCTTAAGCGTCTGCGCCTTCTCCTGCGGGATCTCCCTGACATCAAATGCGTCCTGCGGCCGCCCTGCCGCCATATCGGAAACAGCCATCTTCTGAACCTCCGCCTCTTCTGTGCGGCCGTCCTGTCCGGTTCTGTCCTCCTGTGAATCAGCCTGCGGGGCAATGTCCGTCTTCTCCGTATCCTGTCCTCTGTCAGCGGACACCTCCTGCGGACGGAAATCCTCCTCGGATTTCTCCTTCACCGCTGCGGGTTCTGCCTTAACAGCCTTTTCCTCCGCGGGCTGCTCCGGCCTGTTCTGCCCTGCCGCCGCTGCATGTGGCTGCGCAGATAAAACATCCTGCGCCTCAGGCGTCTGCTGTACGGCCTCTGCCGGCTGTGCCTCCGTCTCCGGCAGCGCTTCTGGAATTACCCTCTCTGAAACGCCTGTCTGCGCCTGCAGCCCCTCCGCGGCTTTCACCGCCTCCGGCTGCCCTCCCAAAGCAAGCTCAGCCTCCGGCGTCCCGCCTGCTTCCTCTCCCGCGGCCTGCACCATCATCTGGCCCAGCGCTGCCTGGAGCTCCTGCATCGCTTTAGACGGATCCGCTTCCTCTTTAACAGGAACCGTATCTTTCTTGTCCTCATTTCCGACCGGCTTCCCGTTTGCGTCCTTATCCTGCCCTTTTACCGGAGCATCCTTTTTCTGCTCCCCGGAGGCAGCCCCATCCGCTTTGCCCTGCATCATGCTGGCAAAATCCGATTTGGACGTCTCCTTTGCGGATGCGGACGATGCGCTCCCCTTTTTGACGGACGAAGACTTCACAGACGAAGCTGCGGTCAGACGCGCCATGTCAATTCCAGCCATTCTTTCCCTCCTTTCTGAATGATCGTAACACTGTGTCAACTGGTTCTATATAATTATCAGCCGTCTCCGGCTGTAATTATCCGATTCGCTTACTCTCACTCCCCGGAGGACAAACCGCCCACCGTATATCCCCGCGTAACAAACTCCTCAATAAAGTTCTCCTCTTCCTTTGCCTCCGCTTTCCTGTACTCCTCCTGCCTGCGCCCCTTCAGTTTTTCAAACTTAGAAGCATCCACCTTAGCCGCAATCACCTGCTGCTTTTTCTTTTCCTCTTCCTTCTTCAAATGGCTGAGCTGCTCCTTGCGGATATTGATCTTCTCCTCCATCAGCCCGATACACATATCATACAGCCGAAAGCTCTCGATCGGCGCCCCAACGCTCTTCGACTCATCGAACCCGTGGTGAAACCCCATCAGCTCATCCTTCAGCCTGCGTATCTCTTCCTTTTTCTGATCCACCCGCCTGATAATCACAGCATGCTCCGCCTTCTCATTATCAAGAATCTGCTGCTTATAATCCAAAACCGTCTCAAGGCTGTACCGAAACCGCTTCATCACTCATCCCTCCGGACCTGCCGGCTTACCGGCTGACAATCTCTTCAATCATCTTCAGGGTTTCCTCATATGAAAAGCTCTCTTTGATATCCTGCTGTAAAAAGCCGTTGATGCGGTTAATCTTTGCCACCGCCTCGTCCAGGGCTATGTTCGTGCCCTTCTTGTAAGCTCCGATCGAAATCAGATCCGCGTTCTTCTGATATAGCCCCAGAAGATTTCGCATGCGCGCCGCGGCCTGCCTGTGGCCGTCTGACACAATCTCCACCATAAGCCTGGAAATGCTCGCCCCTATGTCAATAGCCGGGAAGTGATTTTCGTTGGCAAGCTGGCGGCTGAGTACGATATGGCCGTCCAGAATACCTCTGACCGTATCGGCGATCGGCTCGTTGGTGTCGTCGCCCTCGACCAGAACCGTATACACGCCTGTGATTGAGCCCTTGCTGAAATTACCGCTGCGCTCCAGAAGCTTTGGAAATTCGGCGTAAATTGATGGAGTATAACCTCTGGCAATCGGGGGTTCGCCGATTGCCAGGCCAATCTCGCGCTGCGCCATGGCATAGCGCGTCAGGGAATCCATCATCAGAAGGACGTCCATCCCCTGATCCCTGAAATACTCTGCTATCGTCGTGGCGACCAGCGGGCATTTCATGCGCAGCATCGCGGGCTGGTCCGATGTGGCGACCACCAGCACGGAGCGCTTCATACCCTCTTCCCCCAGGTCCTTCTGTATAAACTCCAAAACCTCGCGGCCGCGCTCGCCCACCAGGGCAATGACGTTAATGTCTGTCTTTACATTTTTGGCAATCATGCCCATCAGGGTGCTCTTTCCGACGCCGGATCCGGCGAAAATACCGATTCTCTGCCCTTTTCCGATGGTATTTAAGCCGTCAATCGCCTTGACGCCAAATTCCAGGCGTTCCCGGATCGGAGGACGGTTTAAGGGGTTCGTATAGGGGCTGTTGACCGTATAGCAGACGCTCCGGTCAATTGCCGGACCGCCGTCCATGGGCTCGCCCATGGCGTTTATAATCCTGCCGCGCAGGAAATCGCCGACCGGAACCTTTAAACGCCTCCGGGTATTTCGCACAAAGCTGCCGGATGTGATTCCGCTTGTGGCCTCATAGGTCATAAGCTGAATCCTGCCCTCCTTGAAGCCCACCACCTCAGCGGGCGTCTGGCGGCCCTCCTCTTCATTGTAAATCATCACAAGATCCCCAATCCCGGCCCGGCCTCCGGAGGCTTCCATGGACATACCCACAACATTTTCAATTTTTCCAATACGCCCTACTGTCTCGGACTTTTTAATGAGCTGGGGTATCTGTTCATACATATCGCATCACCTTATACTATGCAGACTATACGGAAACGCTGCCTAAAATCTCCCGCATATTGTCCATCTGTGTGTCTACGCTGATATCAATGATCTCATCCGGTACTTCGATGATGCAGCTCCCGCTCTGGGCCTTTTTCATCACAATGAATTTGATATTATCAGAAAGCCTTGACAGCTCGCCTATCACGTCTGCATCGGCCTGAGTCATCATCTCATAGTCTGTCTTTTCCATGTAAATCTTTACCCAGGCTGTCTTCTTCAGGCGTTCTGTCTCAGCCAGGATCATCCGCTTTATGATCTCGCCGCTGGACTCCAGGCTGATGTGAATCACCTTCTCCGCCACGGCCACGGCACAGTCCTTGAGTTCTCCCAGATACTGCCTGATACAGTCTTCCTTTGCCTCGCGGACCGATGCCAGGGCGCGTTCCATATCCTGCTTAAACTCTGTCAGAGTATCCTCGTATTCTTCACGGATCTCTGTGTGAGCCGTGTCTACGCCTTCCTGGCGTCCCTGCTCAAAACCCTCCTGATAGCCGTCCCCCAGCGCCTTTTTCTTCATCTGCTCCGCCTGCGCCCTGGCGTCCCGGAGGATCCCCTCGGCCATATCATTGGCTTTTTTGATGATCTCTCTGGCCTCTTCCTTGGCTCCTTCCCGGATACGGGATGCCTGGCGGTACATCTCCTCGTCCTGATCGAGGGAGACCCAGCGCCCCTCGGAGGGCTTTTGGATATCATTGACAAGAGACTTTGGCACAAAGGGCGTCTCCTTGCCCGGGGGCGGAGCAGGCGCCTGAACCGGAGGGATGAAGCTGCGGACATTCGCCGTTCTTCCGGCTGCCCTTACAATACCCTTACAAGAGGACATCTTCCTCATCGCCTCCCTTATTGATAATCACCTCGCCGGCATCTTCTAACTGGCGGATGATATTTACAATACGCTGCTGCGCTTCCTCTACGTCCTTGAGCCTTACATTGGTTGTAATTTCCAGATCGCCCTGAACCGTCTCCGCCATACGCTTGGACATGTTGGAGAAAAAGATCTGCTTCATCTCATCCGAAGCGTTCTTAAGGGCATATACGATATCCTTGGAATCGCAGTCACGCACAAAACGCTGTACAGAGCGGTCGTCCATGTCGAGGATGTTCTCGAATACGAACATCTTGTCGCGGATGCTCTGGCTCAAATCCGGATTGGTCTTATCCAGTTCGTCGAAGATACGTCTCTCATTACTGCGGTCTACATGGTTCATGACATCCGCCACGAAGTCCACGCCGCCGAGGTTCATGTTATCCTCACTCGTAATAATCGTCGCAAACTTGCGCTTCATCTCCTCCTCTACGATCGCGATCGCCTCAGGCGATACGCGGTCCATATTGGCCATACATTCAACGGTTGCTATACGCTTGGCATCCGGGAGCTGTTCCAGCACCTTGGCCGCCTGCTCCGGATCCATGTAGGCCATGATCAGGGCAATCACCTGCGCCCGCTCATGCTGCAGCAGGGAAAGGAGCGCCTTGGGATCCCCTTTCATAAAGAAGTTGAACGGCCTCGACTGAAGCGTCTTGGACACCTTCTCAAGCAGGGAACGGGCCGTAGTTTCGCCAAAAGCCTTTTCCAGAACGTCTCTCGCGTAATCCAGGCCGCCGTCTGTCATCATCTTATGCGTCAGGCACAGCTTGTAAAATTCATCGAGAGAGCTCTCTACCTGTGCGTTGGTGGTCTTGCCCATCCTGGCCACCTCAAAGGTCAGATCCTCAATATCCTGCTCATTTAAGTATTTATAAATCTGCGAGGCTCTGTCCGCTCCAAGAGAGACTACCACAATAGCGGCCTTCTGCTTCGTATCTAATGCTTTAACTTCTGCGTTCTCTTCCGAGGGCGCTTCCGCTTTATTTACGCTTACCTCTGCTCTCGCCACCGTCTTCCTCCCCTCTCAGCCAGCTCTGTACCAGCTTCGCTGCAATCTGCGGATTCTGTTCAATAAACTCGCCAATATTCTGTTTCAGTCTCAGGCTGTGCTGCATGCGCAGATTGAGAATCTCCTCGTTCTGCTCCATCTCGGCATTCTCTTCCCTGAACTGACGGGCCGCCTCTGTCTCAACAACAGGCGGCGTCTCGCCTTCCTGATTCTCTGTCTGCGGCCATTCGTCCGCGCTCTCCTCTAAGGCGATTGCCTTCTTCCTGCGGCTTCGGGCCAGGAGAAGGATGATGATCAGGAGGAGCAGCAGAAGCACGCCTCCGGCGATGAGGGCGATAATGATTGGGGTTGGGATGCCGGTCTCTGGTTCTGTACCCGCCTGTTTTGAATCTTCGTCTTCATCTTCTTCGCCTTCCGTTGCTGACGAAGCGCGGATAATCGTTATCTTATCCGCCGCCTGATCCTGCGCTATACCCGACGCGTTCGCCACCAGACTTATAAGATCCCTCTCATCAATACTCTTATCCGCCGTATCAATCACAATCGCAATCGTCGTATTTTCAAGCACGCCCGGATCCACCTGACGCTGCTCGCGGAGCGTGTCAAAAAGCCACTCCCGGCTGGCGCTCCCATTCGCGTAAGTATCCGTGCCGTTCCCATTGCCATTCCCGGCCGTATAACGCGGTGTGTCTGCGTTCGCGTCCGCTCCTGCGACGCCTCCGGCCCCGTTTTCCTGCGCACCCTGGTTCTCAAAGGTTGTGTCTTCACGTTCCAGAAGGCCGGTCTTGTCTTCGGCGTCTATCCTTTCCGGAACCGTATATCTCGTCACTTCCTGTATCAGCTTATCCGTATTCAAAGTCCCTTTAACGGATACAGCTACATTGCCCTGCCCGTACAGCTTCTCCAGCACGCGGCGGACATTGCCTGCGATATGGTTCTCGATCTCGCTCGTAAGCTCTGTATATTCTCCGGAACCGCCTGTCCCGTCGTTCGCCCCAATCTCCACCATGGACTCTGCGTCGAACACTGACACATTCGTAAAGGTCATCCCGCGCACGGAGCGGGCGATGAGGTTCTTGATCGCGGCGGCCTGATTATCCGTAAGGCTTCTTCCGCTCTTCATGGTCACTGTAACCGCAGCGGAGGACTCCTCTGCCACCGTATCCAGAGCATATTTCTGCTCGCCCGCCTCCGCGATGGTCACCTTCGCGTCCTGAACACCTTCAAAGAGGCGGATCTGCGCGCCCAGGCGATCCTGAAGCTCATATTTGGTATACTGCTTCTTATCTGATTCGGTTGTCATGAGGCCGGAGTTATCCCGGTACATGTCGTATGTAAAACCGCTCTTGGGATAGCCCTGGCTGAGAAGCTGCACCCTGGCCTGATCCACACTCGCTGAAGGCATCCGTATCGCGCCGTCATTGTCATCATAACGATATGGATACCCCTGTTCCTGAAGGAGAGACACGACCTGCTGGGCCTCTTCCTGATTCAATCCCGTAAAGAGGACGCTGTAATCCCTCTGCGCCAGATAATTCAGCGCCACAACGCCCGAAATAGCGATCACCGCTGTCGCCGACACAATCGCTATCAGTAATTTTTTTGTTTTACCTGACAGGTTTTGCCAGTATTCTTTCATATTCTGCACCGTCTTCAGCCCTTTGCCCTATGTATTTCAACTTCTATACATTATACGCTAATCTTAATCAATTCATTATAGGATTCAAGCGCCTTGTTGCGCAAAGAGATTAAGAGGTCAACGCTCAGCGCCGCCTTTGCCTCCGCAATCGGCAGGCTGTGGGCATCGTCAAGCTGGCCTGTGGATAAAAGATACTGCTTATTCTCCACATCTGCCTGGGCTGTATAGACCTGCTGCACTGTGTTTTTAAACACGTCTCCGAAAAATGCCGCTTCCGTATTTTTGCCGTAGCTCCCCTTTTCTTCAAAAAGGCTGTTTACCGGCTCCCATGGCTTTATGGGGAGCATATATAATGGTTCCATCTTTTTTGCCCTTCCTTTTCCATTCTTACTTAATATAATATGTCTTATTTGCGAAAATGCCCTTCCCAATTTTACGGGAGCGCGCTATTGCGCGTTGAAGTGTTCACGAAGCAAAGCGAGACCGCCGCTTAAAAACTTCTGACCGCGCTCTGCAGACGGCTGATATCATTTCCTATTGAAGCAACCATATATTGGTATTCCAACGCCGTGCGTGCCAAATCCACCTGTTCCTGATCCATGTCCACATTATTTCCGTCCAGACGGGTTGACTCTGCTCTTGTGGTATGCAGGCTGGCCCTTGTGCTGTTGATCGCCTGTTCCACCTGCTTCATCGGCCTCCATCCTGCGCTGGCATCCTTTAACTTTTCTCCGAGAATATTCTCAAAACTGATATACTGGGATTTAAAGCCCGGGGTATCGTCGTTTGCTATATTGTTCAGCGTAACGGTCTGTCTTCCCCAGAGAAAATCAAGCATTTTCTCTGTCAGGGTAATCCCATTTCCATAGAATCCAAACATATGGCCACTTCATCCTTTCTTTCATACTATCTGATTAAGAAATACTTTTTTCTGTCTTCCGAATCTCACAGCCTCTTCTGGCCATACAGGAAGCCTGATTTCTGCTATCTCAATAAGCCGGGCAGTACAGACAGCCCGGACAAACCTGGAGGCAGCCTCCTCTGATTCAGATTTATTCCGAAAACCTGCCGCCCCTCTTCTCAGGCTGACGACAGTCGTAAAACCGGCGCAGAACACACGCATGGTTATAACATAAAACATTACAGCGTTCCTGCGAACTCCCCCGCATATGCCTGACATACCTCCTGCGGGCTCTTCTGACCCGCCCTGCTCCGCTTTTTCCTTTCTTAATTATAATCAAGCAGGTTCTTAATGAAGAATTGTTTTTATCCTGCTTCTTCATAATTACTCTCACCCATACTCAATTATGCTTCGGATATCTGCATTTCAGATTGCTTCAAAACCTCACAGTCTATACTGTCTTTCCCCCCTGACAGATGAGAACTGCACACATACTAATCTGTAAAGCTCATTTTACACCAGCTTTATGTACTTGTATAGTTTATCACCTTTTAGACACTAAATCAACCTTAAAATATCTTCTATATCTCAATTTTTAGACGATCTTAACATTCTTTTCAAGTCCTCACTGCCTGAAAATTGCTGGTTAAACGGACGTTTTGCCGTCCTACCGCTCTGACCGGCCTCCCAACGGCTTTCCAGCCGGACCAGTAATTCCCAGCGCCGCGCCCGGCAGGCAATAAAAAATTTAAATAATTTGAATTTTCCTTTTTTTTTCCTTTTTTTTTCCTTTATTGTATGTTATACTAAAATAGCTTATATAAACATTACGCTGTTACTTTCACAGAAGTTTTTACAAGAAAACTCTTTTTACATTGACCTGACAGCAGAAAGCGTTCTGTGAAGCTTCTGTCAAAATATCATGAATCCTCATAGCGCAGCGGAGGAATATCGAAGGAGGATACTTTTATGACACTGAAAAAGTGCAGCAGATGTACCGTCTATTCTATGAAGGGACAGAGGCTTGGGGAGGCCCGCGTTACGCATTTTGGAGATACCGTTACACTGTTTTTCAGCGACGCCCGATTAAGAGATCCGAAGATCAAAGCTAAGATAAATTTTTACGACGACGTTCTTGGTGTACTTCAGACTAATTGTACATTGAAGGTCGAACGAAATACCGTGGCAGGCGCCTCGGAGCCCCTGATGGCCGATTGTAAAATCACGGATGTGACCAATGTGATTCAGCGGCAAAAGGATGTGCGCGTTAAGGTCGAAATCGAAACCCCTTTTTTCTCGAACAAACGGGGCAGCTTTATGGGCGTTATTGATAATATCAGCGCTGGCGGAATTTACCTGATCACCAAGCAGACGCTGGAGCCGAATGAAATTATCAGCTTTGAATACCGCTTCAAATCCCTGGTGCGCCACTTTGACATCATGGCTATACGGGCAAAGCAGGAGAGCGGCGGCAGATATGGGTATGGATGCCGCTTTATCAACCTGACAGATGGGGCTGATGCGGCGATACGATCCTATGTGTATAAAAAACAGTTGGAGACAAGGATGGACAAATCAGAGACATAGTATTTAGATGAAACCAGGAGGTTTAAGGCATTTAAAAAGCAGGAAGGATATTTCCCGGCAGGATCCGGGAGATGAGCCTTCCTGCTTTATTATATTTAATGTACTCTCGGAATCTCTCTGCACCTGCCTTTGCGGCTGATTTTCCGCCAGATGCACCCAAATTTAATCAACGTACGCTCCACGTACGCCTCATAAATTTGTGCACATCTGACAAAAAATCATCTCACAAAATCAGGCGCAGCGAGATTCCGAGAGTACATTTTATATCTCTCCGTCCGCCCGGCTGTCCGGGCCGGCCGGTTAATCTCCTGCGCCCTATCCCTCCATCTGCCGCCCCAGAAACCCGGCCGCTGTTGAAACCAGCTTCATTTCCGTCTCGCCGAACTTCGCTTTTGGCTCCCTGCTTAAAATTGCCACTGCGCCTATCGCGTCTCCCTCACAGATGATGGGGACGATCGCCTCTGCAGTCACGCCTTCCGGTTCGTCCATGATTAACGGCACATAAGCTTTATCCTCTTTCACGGCCAGAACATTCATTCTCTCTGTGATGATATTTTCCAACTGACGGCTGACCGGCTTTTGCAGGTAATCCTTCTTAGGCCCGCCCGATACGGCGATCACCTGATCCCGGTCTGTCATGCATACCATCAGTCCCGTAGACTGGGCCATGGCCTCTGCATACTGTACGGCAAACGCTGCCAGTTCTACCATGGGCGAGTATTTTTTCAGGATGATTTCTCCTTCGCGATCCGTAAATATTTCCAGAGGAGTACCCTCCCGAAGCCGCAGTGTACGACGGATTTCTTTGGGGATAACGACTCTTCCTAAATCATCGATTCTTCTTACAATTCCTGTAGCTTTCATAAAAAATTCCTCCATTTACTGTACTGTCCGGTTCTGGATGTAGTATCTGTAAAATGGGGGAATTTATACTGTTCAAATCTTTTGGATTTTAATGCCATGAAGTGATGAGGCCCATCTAAAGCCTTCCTAAAAACGCAGCACAACCCCAGCCGCCGCTGAACATATAATATAGACAATTGGGTGCTTTTTAAACTTTTTAAGCCCGACATACACAGCTACAGCCAGAATAACCGCCTTCACATTCAGCCCCGGAAGAGCTGTCACCGCCTCATCATCCATGGTAAGAAAGGCAATTTTTGCCACCCCGAGCCCGGCAGCGGCGATCAGGGCCGCCGACGCGGCGCGCAGCCCGTACAGGACATTCTGCACCACAGGAGCGCTTTTGAAGCGGTCAAGCACTCTGGAGATGATCAGAATGATTATCACAGACGGCAGCACAAGACTTAACGGCGCTATGAGGGCCCCTGCTATCCCTTCTATATGAAAGCCAACATATGTTGCCATATTCACGCCCATGGGGCCCGGCGTCGATTCGGAGATCGCGATCATATTGGAAATATCCTGATACGTATACCAGCCCGTCTCTCTCGATATCTCATAGAGAAAGGGAAGCGTGGCCAGGCCGCCGCCTACTGCAAAGAGGCCGCAGCTAAAAAAACGGATAAAGATTTCAAGATATACATTCATGCCTGCTTCCTCTCCCTTTTTCCTGTGTTCTTATTCCCTGTGCTCCCTTTTATCATCACGCCGGCAACTCCGGCCGCTGCCACGAGGAGGGCAGACGACACGTTCGTAAAAAGCGAGATGCCCAGAACGATCAAAAATATGATTTTCGCCGCATTGTCAACCAGAGCCTTTTTTCCAAGCTTTAACACCGCGTCAAAGATCAGCACGCAGACGCATGCCCGGATCCCGGCAAAGGCGCTGCTCACAAACCAGAGATCCATAAAATTAGAAATAAACGCTGTGATCACAGTGATAATCACCAGAGACGGGGCGATTACACCCAGGGTAGCCATAATTGCTCCCGGGATGCCTTTTACCTTATAGCCGATAAATGTGGCGGTATTGATTGCGATGATCCCCGGCGTACACTGTCCGATGGCGTAGTAATCCATCAGCTCCTCCTCTGTGGCCCAGTGTTTATTGTTTACCACCTCTTTTTCCAGCATCGGAAGCATGGCATACCCGCCGCCGAACGTAAAGCCGCCAATGCGGGCGAAAATGATAAACATCTCAAGCAGTTCTTTCATATTTCTTTTCAGCTCCTCCTTACATAACTCTTATTGTCAGGCGCCGTTTCGGATGGACGCCTCAGAGGGTATCATAGCAAATTTTCCTGGGATTGTAAATCCTGCCATCACATTTTAATATTGGTTAAAATAAGCTGAACTTTTTCCTGTTTTTTTCACGAATAATGTGCTAAACTTACGGTACAGAGCAAGATGTACTTGGCGGAACATCGGCTGCAAAAGCGGGAGCAAAGAGGCTCCGGGAGTACATCAAGATGAAAGGGAGGAGAATCTATGAGAATTGATCAGCATCCCATCCTCGAATTTGACCGCGGTGAAAAGGTCACCTTTTTCTACAACGGCCAGGAAATCGATGGATACACGGAGGAAACCATTGCCGCCGCGCTCCATGCGGCAGGCATCCGCACTCTCGGGCACAGCCCGGAGCTGCACCGGCCCAGAGGGTTATTCTGCGCAATCGGCAACTGTTCTTCCTGTTTTATGACCGTGGACGGACAGCCCAATGTACGCGTGTGTGTGACAAAAGTAAAGGCCGGCATGCATGTGGAGGAACAGGAAGGAAAGGGGGTTATCCGGAATGATTAGAGAGGCTGAGGTCCTTGTCATCGGCGGAGGTCCCGCCGGGCTGTGCGCGGCCGCGGCAGCCGCTTCCCTGGGCGCCAGGGTCCTGGTCTGCGAAAGGGATTACGTCCCCGGCGGCCAGCTCGTGAAGCAGACCCACAAATTTTTCGGCTCCGAAAAGCAGTACGCCGGAGATCGCGGCATACATATCGGCAAACGTTTAGTTGAAAACGCAATGGCGGATCCGAATATCGAGATCTTAACCGAAGCCACGGTGCTCGGTATCTATGAGGATGGCATTGTCACCGTGCTCCATGACAACCGCCACTTAAAGATTTGCCCTCAGAAGACGATTGTCACCACAGGCGCATCCGAAAAGTTCCTCGCCTTCCCGGGCAACGACCTTCCGGGCATTTACGGCGCGGGCGCGGTGCAGACCCTGATGAATGTGGCGGGCGTGAAGCCTGCCGAGCGCGTCCTGATGGTCGGCGCCGGAAATATCGGCCTGATTGTATCCTATCAGCTCATGCAGGCCGGCGTAGAGGTGGCGGGCGTGATTGAGGCCGCTCCGAAAATCGGCGGCTATCTGGTGCACGCCTCCAAGATCCGCCGCGCGGGCGTTCCGATCCGCACGGGCTACACCGTCAAGGAAGCGCATGGGGACGGAAAGCTTGAAGGCGTTACCATCTGCAGGCTTGACGAGAAATGGCGGCAGATCCCGGGTACAGAGGAAGAGATCGCCTGTGATACCCTGTGCCTCGCCGTTGGCTTAACGCCTCTGACTGAGCTCTGCTGGCAGGCGGGCTGCGAGATGGCCTTCGTCCGCGAATTATCCGGCCATGTGCCGTTAGTCAATGAAGATCTGGAAACCACGGTTTCCGGCATCTACGCCGCCGGAGATGTATCCGGCATCGAAGAGGCGTCCTCCGCTATGGTAGAAGGACGGCTTGCCGGCTATGCAGCGGCCGAAAGTCTGGGCCATGAGCCTGAGCGGGCCAGAGAGCTTAAGAAAATGGCGGCCGCCGAGCTTTCCGAGCTTCGCTCCGGCCCCGCAGGCGCAAGGATCCTCGCAGGGCTTACAAAGGCATCCGGCCTGCTGGCTTCAAAGAAGGGAGGACAAGCGGTATGTTAATTCAAAACGGAATTCCCACAGCGGAAGATATTTTAAGCGTTACCCCTTCCGAGGAGCGCTTTGCAAAAGGAGCGGTTGCCATCGCGGAGTGTTTTCAGAAGATTCCCTGCAATCCCTGCACAAAAGCCTGCGTGAAACAGGCAATCCGGATGGAACCCGATATCAACGAGACCCCGAAGATCGACTTTGACGTCTGTAACGGCTGCGGCGCGTGTATCGCGAGATGTCCCGGCCTTGCCATCTTTGTGGTTGACAAGACCTACAGCGACACCGAGGCGCTTGTAAAGCTCCCCTTTGAGTTTCTCCCGGTTCCAAAGGAAGGACAGCTCGCCTGCGGTTTAAACCGTTCCGGCGAGGAGCTGGGATGGTTCCCGGTTGTAAAGGCTGTCTCAGGAGGGAAGAAAAACATGACCTGGACCATCACTCTGGCTGTTCCCAAAGAGCTGGCCATGGAGGTTCGGAATATCAAGGCAGGAGGTTATCAGGATGGACGATAAAAATACGATTCTCTGCCGGTGCGAGGATTTAACAAGAGAAGCGATTCTTGACTGCATCAAGGCCGGTTACTGCACCATTGACGAGATTAAACGCGTAACCAGGGCCGGCATGGGCCCCTGCCAGGGGCGCACCTGCCGCATGCTCATTGCCCAGGAGCTCTCCTCCTATTACGGGATTCCCATGGAGGAGGTTCTGATGACGACCTTCCGCCCGCCCACAAAACCCATCAGTATGGGCGTTCTGGCGGACGCTTATGAGGAAGGAGGCGCTGAGGAATGAAAAAAGGCTATGACGTGATTATCATCGGCGGCGGTATCGTCGGATGCGCAACTGCGTTTGAGCTGGCCAAACGGGGCATTACGGATGTGCTCCTGATCGAAAAGGGCTACTTATCCTCCGGCGCCACCGGGCGCTGCGGGGCCGGTATCCGCCAGCAGTGGGGATCCGAGCTCAACGCCCGCATCGCCATGGAGAGCACCCATATTTTTGAGAATCTGGAGGAATACACCGGCTACGGCCATAGCTGCGGCCTTCACCAGGGGGGGTATCTCCTTGTGGCCTACACGGAAAAGGAATGGGCGCAGTTTCAGGAGAACTTAAAGGTTCAGCACTCTCTGGGCATTGACTCCCGGGCCGTTGACTTAAAAGAGGCAAAGGAAATCGTTCCCTGCCTGAATACCGAAGGCATGTTCGGCGCCACCTTCTGCCAGAAGGACGGACATGCGGATCCCTTCCACTGCACCCAGGCATACGCCCAGGGCGCAAAAAGGATGGGCGTGGAGTTTCTGACCTATACCGAGGCCACGGGCCTCATCATCCGCGGCGGTCATATCGCCGGCGTGGAAACCACAAAGGGGACTTTCGAGGCTTCCACTGTGATCAACTGCGCCAATGTCCGCGCGCCGGAGCTGGCGAAGATGGCCGGTGAGGATCTTCCCATTGTATCAGAACGCCATCAGGCCCTTGTGACAGAGCCCGTGGCCCCGCTCATTGACTGTATGGTGATGTCCTTCCACCGCTCCTATTACGTGCAGCAGACCCCGCATGGCAGCTTTGTCATGGGCATCGGCCCCAAGGAAGAGCCCAGCTTTAACTTCAAGTCAAGCTGGCAGTTCTTAGAGAAAAACTGCGCCGTGATGTGTGAAGCGCTTCCCATCCTGCGAAAGCTCAATGTCGTGCGCCAGTGGGCCGGACAGTACGACTTAAGCCCGGACCGCAATCCCATTATCGACGAGGCAAAGGAGGCCAAAGGCTTTTACAGCGTCTGCGGCTTCTCCGGCCACGGCTTTATGGTCGCCCCGCGTATCGCGATCCTCATGGCAAACCATCTGGCAAACCAGGAGGATACCATGGATATCCATATGTTCAGCCAGGAACGCTACAAGACAGGCAAGCTCCTGTTAGAGCCCGCTGTTGTCTAAGCAGGCGCAGAGAGATTCCGGGCCTGCATTAAGCAGCCGGGCAGGGGAAACGCTTTTCTCCGTGCCCGCCGCGCGGCCCGCGCATAAAAAAGGGAAATCTCCCGGAACACAATCCGGCGGATTTCCCTTTTTTACGCGCGGTCCCGGCTCAGACCGTCCTCTCCTGCCCCGCTTCCTTCTCATCTTCCGGGAGAAGCGCAAACTGATTCCTGCCGTTTTCTTTGGCAAAATAGAGCGCCCGATCCGCCCGCCTGATTACTTCCTCATACACGTCGCCCTTTGCGAAGAAGGAAACGCCCATGCTGATTGTAAATTCTGCTTCATCCCGGAAAGTCTGCACGAGCCGTTCTGCGATGCCCCGCACGATAAACTCGTCGCGCAGCTCCCACAGCCAGATACAGAATTCATCGCCGCCATACCGGCTCACCACATCGTCATGGCGGACCTCCTGCTTCAGCAGGGAGGCGGCATACTGCAGCGCCCGGTCTCCGGCTACGTGGCCCTTTGTGTCATTGATGTTTTTGAAATTATCGATATCCAGGAAAAAGCAGCATCCGCTTCCTCCCTTTTCCAGATGGCGCTCCAGCATATATCTCGCTGTCTTCCGGTCATACACATCTGTCAGGAAATCTCGCTTTCCCTTTTCCGTCTCCTGACGAATCCGGTACATGATCATACCCGCCAGAACTGCCACGCCGATAAAGCAGATAATCGTTATAGTGGAAATTAGAAGCAGATCCCGCCGCATCGCCCCTTTTTCCTTCTGGTATGCCTGCGCGTCCACCAGCGAAATGATACACCAGTCCTCCACTCCTGCAGGCTGATGGTACAAAAGCCGTCTGCGGCCGCTGCTGACATATTCCAGAAACCCCTTCTCCTTATTCCTGACAGACGCCTTCAGCCGTTCTACTGCATCCTCTCTGCGGTGATCCATACCTTCCATCATCTCATAAAAATCAGAGAACGCATCCATTCCGGCATAGCTGAAAACCACCTTTCCCTTTTCGTTTATCACCAGCGTTGTACCGCTGTCAGTGCGGTCAACGGAATTTAAAGAATTCCCCAAATCAACACAATTGAACTCTTCGCACAAGACGCCGGTGATGCTGCCGTCCGCCCCGTAGCGCGGCACCGCGATCACCAGGCTGCCTTCTCCTGAAAAGCCGGCCGGCCGGATCTCATAAGCGACCTGCTCCCCGTTCATAACCCGTTTGTAATAGTCACAATCCGAAATGTCCCTGTTCTCCGAATTACCGTACCACAGCTCCCCGTCTGTATCAGCCGCGCCTATACGGGCCCCCGAGCCCGCGCAGCTGCAAATGGTCTTTACCCAGTTATCACGGCTGTCTCCCGGCTCACTCCCGCAAAAGGAGGCCATAATCCGCAGCCGTTCCGCCCGGCTGTCAAGAGTGGCGCGCAGCACAATCATCCCGATATCACTATATTTGCGCAGTGCAACCTCTGTCTGATAGGAAATCCAGCTCTTAAAT
This sequence comes from Clostridiaceae bacterium, assembly GCA_910575795.1. Taxonomy (GTDB): domain Bacteria; phylum Bacillota; class Clostridia; order Lachnospirales; family Lachnospiraceae; genus Otoolea; species Otoolea muris. The sequence continues at coordinate 51,320 of CAJTGE010000006.1, forward strand.
ACTCTGTAATACAGAAAACCGTTTCCCACCATAATGCCAAGCAAAAAAATCAACACGGCCACAAAATGCTTCAAACGTCCGCTCTGTCCCCTGCTCCGCACCATTCCTCACCTCCTTTACACAGGATTCACCCTCGTCACAGCCAGCAATTACTTTGCTCTGCTTTTAATTACAAACAAAACTGCCGCAAGGAGCGCCAGACCGACGCCGCTTCCAACCCATCCGTTTCCGGTAATGCCCGCCGCCAGATATCCCACAAAGCAGCAGGAAGCCACACAGAGCACATACGGAATCTGCGTGGAAACATGGTTGATATGATCGCACTGAGCCCCTGCTGAGGCCAGGATTGTCGTGTCTGAAATCGGGGAAATGTGATCGCCGCACACCGCTCCTGCCAGAATCGAGGCCGTGGAAATCGTCAGCGCATTCATGTTCTCCGCCCCCACTACGGCAAAAGCGATCGGGATCAGGATGCCAAACGTTCCCCACGAGGTTCCCGTCGAAAATGCCAGGCCGGAAGCGACCGCAAACATAATCGCGGGCATCAGCGCGCCCACCAGAGCGCTGCCGCTCACCACCTCTTTTACATAGCCGCCAATATTCAGATAATCCGCGCTGCAGATACCGGAAAGCGTCCACGCAAGGCTTAAGATCATGATCGCCGGGATCATGGCCTTTACCCCGATGCCAAACGTCTCGCAGAATTCATTAAAGCGCAGCACTCTTCTCGCCAGGTAAAAGATAAAAATAAACACCAGGGTAAAAAAGGAGCCCAGCACCAGGCTTAAAGAGGAGTCGCAGTTTGCAAACGCGTCCACCACATTCGCGCCGGAAAGGATCCCGCCCGTATACAGCATGGCCGCGATACAAAACAGGATCAGAACAGCGATCGGCGCAACCAGATCCATCACCTTTCCATTTCCTGCCACCGTATAGGCATCCGCTTCCACGGTCTTTTCAAATCCATCCCTCTCTACCTTTTCATCATACCGCTTCATCGCCGAAAAGTCAAAGCCCCCGAGAATCATAACCAGCATAAAAATAATGGTCAATATCGCATAGAGGTTAAAGGGAATCGTGCGCAGAAACAGGTTAAAGCCGTCTACGCCGCTGCCCTCCGGAAGAGAAGAGCCCACCGCCGCCGCCCAGCTCGAGATGGGCGCAATGATGCATACCGGCGCCGCTGTGGCGTCAATGATATACGCCAGCTTTGCGCGGCTGATCTTGTGCTTGTCTGTCACCGGCCGCATCACCGTGCCGACTGTCAGGCAGTTAAAATAGTCGTCAACAAATATCAGGGAACCCAGAAACATGGTGGACAGAAGCGCTCCCTTTTTGTTTTTAATCGACCGGGAGGCCCATTCGCCGTACGCCTTCGACGCACCCGACTTGGTGATCAGGGCCACCACAATACCCAAAAACGATAAAAACAGCAGAATATTGACATTTCCGCCTATCTTATCTCCCATAATGGCAACCATGGTTTCCACTGCATGAAGGGGGTTAGGCCCCACATAGAGAACCGCCCCGGAAAGAATCCCTATCAACAGGGAAAGATAAACCTCCTTTGTGGCCAGCGCCAGAGCAATCGCCACAACAGGAGGAATCAGAGAAAAAACTGTACCGCTCATTTTTTATGCCTCCTCATTTTGTACAAAAAGCAGTAACTTATCTTATTTTGTCTGAAAGCCAAAGCAGGGGAAGGTTCACCTCCTCCTGCCCGCGCGCCTGCCGGCTTTTCTGACAATCTTCTTTGAGCGCCCGTGTGCATAAATACTCCGGCCGCCTGTTCGACAACCGGAGTATACCTTCTAATTTTTAACGTTATCCACGCCGTCCCGCCGCCGTTTACTCGGTAGCTTCTTCCGCCATCTCAAGGGCCGTCGCTTCATACTTCGCAAGAATAATACTCTGTATCATATCGCGTGTGCCGGAATTAATCGGATGGGCGATATCACGGTATTCTCCGTCTGCAGCTTTGCGGCTCGGCATAGCAATGAAAAGGCCCTTCTCTCCCTCTATTACCTTGATATCATGAACCACAAACTCATTGTCAAGAGTGATGGACACAATGGCCTTCATCTTTCCTTCCTTTTCAATCCTCCTTACTCGAACGTCCGTAATCTGCATATTTTTTCCCTCTCCGTCTGTTTCTTTTATAACGTAAATCTCTCATTCTTTTCGATCACAATCTTGAGATTATCCGGTGTGCCGATATGTGTGGTGTTTGCCCGGATCGTATCACGGCTCTCTACGATACAGTTTTCAATTACGGTGTTATCTCCAATATATACATCGTTAAGAACAATGGAGTTCTTAATCACACAATTGTTGCCGACATACACCTTTTTGAAAAGAACCGAATTCTCCACTGTTCCGTTCAGGATGCAGCCGCTGGATACAAGGCTGTTCTTCACAACCGCTCCCGGATTGTACTTTGCCGGGGGAAGATCGTCAACCTTGGAGTAAACCTCCGGATATTCCTTAAAGAAATAGTTTCTCACTTCCGGCTTTAAGAAATCCATGTTCGTCTTATAATAAGCGTCCACAGAGGCGATGTTGTTCCAGTACGTGTTAAGCTTGTATGCATAGATTCTCTTTAAATTCTTATAGCGCACCAGGATATCCGTCACGAAATCGTAGCGGTCTTCGGCGGCGCAGCGCTCGATCAGTTCAATGAGCTGACGGCGGCGGATCACATAAATTCCGCACGAAATCGTGTTCGACGTGGCAACCATGGGCTTCTCATCAAAATCAATGATCCGCCCCGAATCATTCGTCTTCACCAGGCCAAAGCGCGTCACATCCTCCTCCGGGGCCATATCCTTGCAGACCACGGTGATATCCGCCTTTTTCTCCACATGGTATTCGAGAACCTTATTGTAATCTAGCTTATAGATGCCGTCTCCGGCTGCCAGAACCACGTAGGGCTCATGGCTTTTCTTTAAATAATCCAGATTCTGGTAGAGCGCGTCCGCTGTGCCTCTGTACCAGTCGCTGCTCTCCGCCGTGATGGTCGGCGTGAATACAAACATGCCACCCTGCTTGCGCCCGAAATCCCACCACTTGGAAGAGCTTAAGTGCTCGTTCAGCGAGCGGGAATTATACTGGGTCAGCACCGCAACGCTCTGGATGTGGGAGTTGCTCATATTGCTCAGGGCAAAATCGACACTGCGGTAGCTGCCTGCGATAGGCATAGCAGCGATTGCTCTCTTGTTGGATAATTCTCTCATTCTCTTGCTGTTGCCGCCAGCTAAAACAATACCGATTGCTCTCATTGTACTCCCCCTGCCTTTATGATATAGTCTCCGCTTTCAAGTATTCCGCCATGATAATCCTCTGCCGTCGTCTCGCCTGAAATCGCTGTGTTCTTGCCAATCTTCACTCCGTCCGGTACAGTAGAACGCTCGCCGATCGTCACCAGATCAAACTGATACACCTTGGGATCGTATTTGCTCGGCGCGTACTCACCGACGCCGATCTGCGCATTGGCCCCTATCACGACATCCTCAGCCACAATCGCTTTATTCATATAGACGCCGGCGCCGACCACGCTGCCCTTCATGATGATGGAATCCTTCACGACCGCGCCCTCTCCGATCGTCACGCCCGCGCCGATCACGGAGTTGCTCACCTCGCCGTAGATCTCCGTGCCCTCTCCGATGATGCTGCGCTCCACCTTTGAGTTCTCGGATGTAAACTGCGGAGGGATAATATCGCTCTTTGTGTAAATCTTCCAGTATTCCTCATATAAGTTGAATTCCGGAATAATGTCAATCAGCTCCATATTGGCCTCCCAGTAAGAGCCCAGCGTTCCTACGTCCTTCCAGTAGCCATTGTACTCGTAGGCGAATATCCGCTTGCCTGCCGCATGGCAGAACGGAATGATATGTTTACCAAAGTCACAGCCCGGCTCGTCAGACAGCTTGAGCAGCGCGTCGCGTAAAACCGGCCAGCTAAAGATGTAGATACCCATGGAGGCAAGGTTGCTGCGCGGATGCTCCGGCTTCTCCTCAAACTCCGTGATGCGGTTGTTGTCATCTGTGATCACGATACCGAAACGGCTGGCCTCCTCAATCGGAACCTGCATGGCCGCGATCGTCACATCCGCATTGTTCGCCTTGTGGTACTCCAGCATCACCTCATAGTCCATCTTGTAAATATGATCTCCGGACAGAATCAGGACATATTCCGGATTGTAGTTCTCCATATATTCAAGATTCTGATAAATCGCATTCGCCGTACCTGTGTACCAGTCGCTTCCCTTGCTCTTCTCATACGGCGGAAGCACGGTTACGCCTCCGACATTGCGATCCAGATCCCACGGGATACCGATACCGATATGCGCATTTAAGCGCAGCGGCTGGTATTGTGTTAAAACTCCGACGGTGTCAACTCCTGAGTTAATGCAGTTGCTCAACGGAAAATCGATGATACGATATTTCCCTCCGAAAGAAACTGCCGGCTTTGCAACCTTCTGGGTCAGGACTCCCAGGCGGCTGCCTTGTCCGCCTGCTAACAGCATAGCAATCATTTCTTTTTTAATCACGATATCACCCCTTGATGTTAGTTAATGTATAGCTTAATTGTATCCTCTATTATACCATATCTTTACGAAATAGTGAACAATTATTTAACAGAATTTGACTGAAAAATGTACATTTTCTGACATTTCCTCCAGGGGGTTGTGTATTATTTACTAAATCCCTACTGTTCAGATGGGATTTGTTCATCGCAGTGAACAAATGTGACGGTAAAGGTAATTTAGTGATACTATATACAGGTATTCCATAGTGATATTGCAACTATATGTAGGTATTATACACAATATGTCAAATAAAATTTCACAGATATGTTTTTTATTTCATGCCAATAAAACCATCTTTTGAACGTATGTTCCTGGCAGAACCTGCTGAAGGCCGGGCGGTAAAGGCCGTCCAATTATGTTTCTGGTTACGCTTCACCTGTCAGCTACCTGAGTCAACAACCCCTCTGCAAGCAACGGGGCGTCAAACTTGCAGCGCTGCAGAGCAGCGGGGTATTTGACCCTCGCGGCAGCCGCCAAATGTGCATGCAGGCATGCCCACCTGGCTCGTTGCCCGCGGGAATAAAGAAACCGATGGCTCTTGCCCTTGAATACCCGGACAAAATAAAGTATAATATCACCAGATCATTTTATAAAGGAGCAGTATTTATGAATTTAGTAACAATAAGAGAAATCTACCGCGGCAGAGAAGCTTATCTTGATAAGGAAATCGAAATCGGCGGATGGGTTAAAAGCGTACGGGCCTCCAAGGCGTTTGGCTTTATTGTTGTCAGCGACGGAAGCTATTTTGAAACGCTTCAGATAGTTTATCACGATACTCTGGAGAATTTCGCCGCTGTTTCCAAATTAAATGTTGGGGCTGCGATTCTTGTAAAAGGCGTTCTGGTTGCCACCCCTGAGGCGAAGCAGCCGTTTGAGATTCAGGCGTCCTGCGTGACGGTGGAGGGCGCGTCCGCCTCGGATTATCCCCTGCAGAAGAAGCGCCATACGCTGGAGTATTTGCGGACCATTTCCCATCTGCGTCCCCGGACAAACACGTTCCAGGCCGTGTTCCGCGTGCGCTCCCTGGCCGCATATGCGATCCACCAGTATTTCCAGGAGAGGGATTTTGTCTATGTGCATACGCCCCTGATCACGGGAAGCGACTGCGAGGGCGCGGGCGAGATGTTCCAGGTGACGACTCTGGATATGAATAATCCCCCCAAAACCAGCGACGGGGCTGTGGACTTTTCGCAGGATTTCTTTAACAAACCCACGAGCCTGACCGTGAGCGGGCAGCTCAACGGCGAAACCTTTGCCATGGCTTTCCGCAATATTTATACCTTTGGCCCCACGTTCCGCGCCGAGAATTCCAATACCACGCGCCATGCGGCGGAGTTCTGGATGGTGGAGCCGGAGATGGCGTTCGCGGATCTGAAGGACAATATGGCCGTGGCGGAAGGGATGCTGAAATATGTAATCCGCTACGTCATGGAGCACGCTCCGGAGGAGATGAATTTCTTTAACCAGTTCATCGACAAAGGGCTGATTGAGCGCTTAAACCATGTGCTGAATTCCGAATTCGGACATGTAACCTATACCGAAGCCGTTGAGCTTTTAAAGGAACACAACGACGAGTTTGATTATAAAGTATACTGGGGCTGCGATTTGCAGACTGAGCATGAGCGGTACTTAACCGAGCAGATTTTTAAGCGCCCTGTCTTTGTCACAGACTATCCAAAGGAGATCAAAGCCTTCTATATGAAGATGAATGATGATAATAAGACCGTGGCCGCCATGGACTGCCTGGTTCCGGGCATCGGGGAGATCATCGGAGGCAGCCAGAGAGAAGATGATTACGAAAAGCTGGCGGCCCGTATGGACGAGCTGGGGCTTAAGAAGGAAGATTACGGCTTCTATCTGGATCTGCGCAAATACGGCTCTGCCAGACATTCCGGCTTTGGGCTTGGATTTGAGCGCTGCGTGATGTACCTGACCGGGATCTCCAACATCCGGGACGTGATTCCGTTCCCGAGGACGGTGAATAACTGCGAGCTGTAGCAACCGTTCAGAGGTTGTCTGAACGGTTATGAGCTGTAAGCCATACTGTGAAAAGAAGAGGGGAATGACTTGAAGTTTATCCATACCGGGGACATCCACTGGGGCATGTCCCCTGACAGCGACAAGCCCTGGAGCAGGGAACGCGCCCGGGATATCCGGGATACCTTTGCCGCCATCATTGAAAAAGCAAAGCAGATGGGCGTCGATTTTCTGTTTATCGCCGGCGATCTGTTCCACCGCCAGCCGCTTTTAAAGGATTTAAAGGAAGTCAATTATCTGTTTTCCACAATCCCGCGCGTGAAGGTGGTCATGATCGCCGGCAATCATGACCGCATCCGGAGCAGCTCGGCGGTTCTGAGCTTTTCCTGGAGCCCTAATGTCACATTCTTAAGCGGAGCGGAGATGGCTTCCGTGTATTTTGAGGAGCTGAATACAGAGGTGACGGGCTTTTCCTACTACACGCCCGAGATCCGCGAGCCGAAGATCAATCAGGCGTCTGCCCCGCGGGACGGACGCATCCATATTCTTCTGGGGCATGGCGGGGATATGAACCACTGTCCCATTGACCGGGCCTCCCTGGCCGCGTCGGGTTTTTCCTATATCGCGCTCGGCCATATCCACAAGCCGGAGATTCTCACAGAAAAGAAGATGGCCTTCTGCGGCTCCCCGGAACCGCTTGACAAGACGGAGACAGGGGCGCACGGGATTTTTTGCGGCGAAATCAGCCCCATCAGTTTAGAGGTTACCTCCCTGTCCTTTATCCCCATGGCCAAAATCCGCTATATCCCGCTGGTGGTCAACGTAACCCCTGCCACGGCCAATACGGAGCTTTACTTAAAGATCTCGCATGAGGTGGAGAAGCGCGGAACGGATCACATCTACCGCTTCCGCATCCGGGGCATGCGCGATCCGGAGACATGCTTTGATCTGGAGGCGCTTAAGCTTCGCTACCGCATCACGGATATCGTGGACGAGTCCGAACCCCAGTACGATTTCAGCGCCCTGTTTGCCGAGCATCCGGGCGATATGATCGGCTTTTATATCCGCGCCCTGCAAAAGCCCGAAATGAGCCCCGTTGAGAAGAAAGCCCTGTTCTACGGAATCCACGCGCTTTTACTCACGACCGATGAAAGGAGTTAGAAGACATGCGGTTCCTTGATCTATATATCAGCGGCTTTGGGAAATTCCACAATATGTCCGTCTCCTTTGAGGACGGCATCAATGTGGTTTACGGCAAGAATGAGGCCGGAAAGTCTACGATTCACACCTTTATCCGCAGCATGCTGTTCGGCCTGGAGCGCCAGAGGGGACGCGCCGCCAGGAATGATATCTACAGCCGCTACGAGCCCTGGGACAGCAGCGGGACATACGAAGGCCAGCTCCGCCTGGAAGCAGACGGCATGGTTTACCGGATCGAGCGCAGCTTTCAGAAGAACCGGAAGGAATTTACGATCATCAATGAAACCACCGGGCGGGAGGAAACCGGCGGCAAAGCCTTTATGGACGAGCTCCTCGGCGGCTTAAGCGAGATGGCCTACAACAATACCATCAGCATCAGCCAGCTCAAAAGCGCCACCGAGGACGGCATGATCTCAGAGCTGAAAAACTATATTGCCAATATGAACACCTCCGGCAATATGTCCCTCAATATCACAAAGGCCAGCGATTATTTAAAGAAGCAGAAAAAGGAGCTGCAGGCCCAGCTAAGCCCCGAGGCGGCCAGGACCTATACCATGCTTCTGACCGAGATAAGGGGCATCGAAAAGGAGATCGCCTCGCCGGAATATGAGAACCAGATGCTGCAATACACCGCTCTGCGCGAAGAGCTGAAACAGGCGATTGACGAAAAACAGAGGGAAAAGAACGAGCTGGCCGCAAAGCTTGACCGCGGCTGGCAGATGATGGAGGAATTCGAGTTTTCGGACGACGCCTCAATCCAGTCCTATCTGAATAACGCCGAGGCGCTCTACCGCAATTATACGGAGTCTGAGGAGATCGCGAAAAACCGTTCCGGGCGTATCCTGCCCGGCCTGTTCTTTACCGCCGCCGCTCTCCTCTGCGCTGTCTTTGGCGTTTGCCTTTACGCCTGGTATTACCCGGACCGCCTCCCGCTTTTCTCCTCCCTTTACTTTGCCGGCGCGCCTGCCGCGGCGATCCTCTCCGGACTGGCCGGGGCCGCCTCCCTTGCGGCAGGGCTTTTTTCAATGTTCCGCCGCAGGAGGCACGATAAAGAAGCCCGCCTGTGCCATGCGGCTCTCTCCGAGATCTTCCGGCGGCATCTGGGCGACAGCGCCGTCAGCGATCCGGCTATGGAAGCGCTTCGGGTGCGGATCGCGGAATTTAACCAGCTCTATCAGAATATGTCCCATTCGCGGGAAACCTTAAAACAGCAGACAGAAGCCATCTCGTCTCTTTTAGAGCGCCAGAATGCCTGCGGCGAGACGATCGAACGCCAGCAGCGCGTCCAGTGGGAGCTGGAAAAGAAGCTCGAGCATCTCTCGGACTGCAAGGACCGGGCCGCGGCCTTAAAGCAGATTATCAGCGAAAACGACCGGCTGCATGTCGATATCGAGGCCATTGATCTGGCTCTGGAAACCATGCAGGATCTGTCGTTCTCGATCCGCGACTCCTTTGGCCTGTACTTAAACAAGACCGCCTCGGATCTGATCAGCGGCATCACCGGCGGCGTCTATGCCAGCATAAGCATTGACGAAAACCTCAATGCGTTCCTGAATACCAGCCGCAAGCTGATCCCCCTGGAACAGACCAGCAGCGGCACAGCGGATCAGATCTACCTGGCTCTCCGCCTGGCCGCCGCCCGGTTTATCCAGCGCGGGATCGACCGCATGCCTTTGATCTTTGACGACAGCTTCGTGCTGTACGATAATGACCGGCTCAAAACAGCCCTGCGCTGGCTGCCGCAGGCTTATAAGGGGCAGATGATCCTCTTTACCTGTCACGAGCGCGAGGAGCAGGCGCTCCGGGAGATGGATATGCCGTTTCATCTTATTAGAATATAGGTTACAGTTTTCCCCGCCCCGTGTGAGCTGTAACATTTTTTCCTTAGTTTGCATATTGAAAAGTAAAAATGCATATGCTATAATGCCAGTAGGCAGAAAGAGATTGCAAGTCCACATGGACAAAGAACGAAATCCCCTGACCGTGTTGCAGCACAGTCAGGGGATTCTTCTTTTCTTTTTTAGTGGCAAAGCACCCACCAGGCTATTGTTTGCCCTTATCGTTCCTGTCTAGCCATTTGCAAATCAGGTGGCAGACCAGACCCGCTGCGACAGTCACTAAAAAGGAGATTGCAACTTCCACATAAACACCTCCTCCCGCTGCCGGGTATCGGTTGGGCAACACTGAAATTATATCATGTAATACCACAGTTTTCTATAATGTACTCTCGGAATCTCTCTGCGCCTGCTTTTGCGGCTGATTTTCCGCCAGATGCACCCAAATTTAATCAACGTACGCTCCACGTACGCCTCATAAATTTGTGCACATCTGACAAAAAATCATCTCACAAAATCAGGCACAGCAAGATTCCGAGAGTACATTATATTTATTTTATAAGTCCCGTATCACTGCGCTCTCCCTTGGTTACTGTTCACAGCAACCAGCAAAATCCATGAAAATCGCCTGCGGAGATGGGATTTTTGCCCGCCAGCCCAGGTTATCATACGGTCTGCGCAGACCTACCTGAACAGTAACTCTCCCTTCTCTCCCCTCACCCCCGCGCGGTATCTCTCCAGAATCCGGTTAATCCGCCTCGTCGGGTTCAGCAGCTCGCTGAGCGACGCGTCGTGGTTCAGATTGTCAATAATCAACGCGATATATTTGCTCATATCCACATCGATATAGTAAGGCTTTGAGAGAAGCTCCGGCGTCTGGTAGACCAGATTTGTGGTCAGCACCCGGTCAATCAGCCCGTTTTCATAATACTTGTCAAACTTGCCCAGCCCGTTTGTAAAAAGCCCGAAGGTAGAGCAGACAAAAACCTTTCCCGCTTTCCGGCTCTTTAGCTCCTTTGCCACGTCGAGCATGCTTTCTCCGGAGGAAATCATATCATCCACGATGATCACATCCTTGCCCTCCACGCTGGAGCCCAAAAACTCATGGGCCACAATCGGGTTGCGCCCGTTTACAATCTGCGTGTAATCACGCCGCTTATAAAACATCCCCATATCCAGGCCGAGCACGTTGGCAAAATACACGGCGCGCGACATGCCGCCCTCGTCGGGGCTTATCACCATCATGTGCTCGCTGTCAATCTGAAGCTCTGTCTCATATTTTAACAGATATTTGATAAACTGGTAGATCGGCTGCACTGTCTCAAAGCCTTTGAGGGGAATCGCATTCTGCACGCGCGGATCATGGGCGTCAAAGGTAATGATATTCTCCACTCCCATGCTCACCAGCTCCTCCAGCGCCAGGGCGCAGTCTAAAGACTCGCGCCCGGAGCGTTTGTGCTGGCGGCTTTCATATAAAAAGGGCATAATCACATTGATACGCCTCGCCTTACCCCCTACGGCGGCAATGATTCGTTTTAAATCCTGGAAATGGTCGTCCGGGGACATGTGGTTTACCATCCCGCACAGGGAATAGGTTAGGCTGTAGTTGCATATGTCCACCAAAATATAGATATCGTCCCCGCGCACGGACTCTGAGATCGAGCCCTTGGCCTCGCCGGTCCCAAAGCGCGGCGTATCGGCGCCGATGATATACGTATCCCTCTGGTATCCCGAAAAGGCAATGGTGGTCTTGTGCTCGCTCTCCCGCTCTCTTCTCCACTCAACCAGATATCTGTCCACCTTTTTTCCCATCCCGGCGCACCCCTTTAAAGGAATTAAACCCAGCGGCCCCGCGGGGATCGTCTCAATAATTTTTTCTTCGTACAGCATTGCTCTCCTCCAGCTATCGTTCTGTCGCTGCCCGCGCCCCGCCCGGCAGCGGACAGCAGCATCGTGTTTCCCGGCATCGTATCTCCTTACAGGGAGCCGGCGGCGGTATACCCTTTCAGTTTCATCTGAATGCGGATGTCCTCGCCGAACAGCGGGATCACCCGGTATTTGCTGATAATACGGGACATCACACGATCCGTAAATTCATCCCGCATCTCATTGACCGGAAGGTTGGTGGAAATGATGGTTCCCTTTTTCCGGTTCAGGCGCTCATTGATCACATAAAAGAGCTGGGAGGTGGTAAAGGTATTGACCAGCTCTGTCCCCAGATCGTCGATGATCAGGAGATCGCACTCCATCAGATACCGCGAGCGATCCCTCTCTTCGTCTGTGGAGTCATAGGAAAAGCGCTCTTTTGAAAAGATCTCGAACATCTCCACCGCGGGAAGATAGACCACGCTGTGGCAGCGCTCGATCAGCTCCCTGGCGATGCAGTTGCTCAAAAAGGTCTTCCCAAGGCCCGTCTTTCCGGTAAAAAGGATATTTCCCTTTTCGCTGTCAAAGCGGTCCACATACTCCCGGCAAATCTGCACGACCTGGCGCATGTACTCCCTGGCTGTCTTGCCGCTGCGCCCGTCAATCCTGGTATCATCGAAAAAATCGTAGGAAAAACGGCTGAAATTTTCCTGCTTTACGATCTCCTTTATATTGGACTGGGAGTACAAAAGATCAATCTCCCTCTGACGGAAACAATGGCACTTCTTCCCGTCCCTGTATCCTGTATCCTTACAGTCCGGACAGTCATAGCGCATCTCCAAGTAATCCTTTGGATAGCCATAGGCCGCCAGCAGAACCTGCCTCTCCTCCCGAAGCCCTTCAATGGTCCTCTTAAGGCGCTCTGTTGCCGTCGTATCGCCGTCCAGTAACTGTCTGGCTCCTTTCACCGCTGACGAGGCGATCTCCTCATTCATCTCCCGGATGGCAGGTATCCTCTCATAGATCTCCGCCGTCCTCTGATCCAGCGCGTGCTTCTGAGAAAGCTGCGTCCGGTTGTAGAGCCGCATGATGGAATCATACTGCGAATTGCTAAGCGCCATCTCTGCCTCCTGCCTCTTTTCCTGCATTAATCATGGTCCATATCATCTCATCATAATCATAGCCGTGCTCTTCCAAATTGTGGAAACGGTTCGACGCGCGCCCGGAACCGGATCGCTTTGCCCTGCCCCTGTCCGGGCTTCTCTCATCCTTTGCCTCTTTTGCGGCGGATTTCTCCCTGCGGACCTTGTCCAGGGCGTTTATGTCGCGCATCGTCCGCACCCCGGCCTCCTTCCAGTCCGTCAGAATCCGGTCCGCATACGCAAAGCTTGGATTATGTATGGCCCTGATGGTCCTGCTGCACGCTTCCACCACGATCTCGCGGGTAAAACCATAGTTCCGGAACCATTTTTCCATCAGATCATACTCAAAATCCGCCGGGCTGCGCCCGTTTAATCCCATGGCCTTCATAACGGCAAAGGATTCCTTTGAAAAGCTCCGGGAATGGGCCCTGGCCTCCTCCACGGTGGCGATGTTCTTTTCATGCCAGCTTAAGGCCACCTTCTCCGCATAGCGCAGGCTGGTGTGATGGTTCTGCGCGCAGTATTCCATCAGATACTCCAGAAGCTCCGGCGCAATCCCCACATTTGCATAGAGGTTTCCCAGAATCTGACAGTCTGTGGGGGTAAACGTCTTATTCAAATACTTCTGCGCGATGTAAACAAGCTGGGTAAACGCCTCGTCCCTGGACAATGCCTCCATATCACAGGGCCCATACGCGCCGGGAACTTCGGACGGCGCCGGGCCTGACCCGCCGGGCGAAGTTCCTTCCGGGGGCTTTACAGGCTCTCCCGTGCGGACAGGCGCGGGATCTCCCGTCTCCTCTCCCGCCGCCTGCGCAGACAGATCGTCCAGAACCCCGACGCGCTGCCAGTATGCCAGGGCGCGGCGCACATCCGATTCCGTATGGTTCAAAGCGTCCGCCACGGCCTCCACGCTCACAGCCTCGCCCTCATGGCGCATGAGATACAGATACACTTTTATGTATTCCCCGCTGGCGCCGGCTAAATACTGATCAATAAAAATATTGGAGATCGTCGTGACTCCCACGGTCAGTCTGTTCTTTAAACGCACATCCATCTTCTCACCATCCCTGCTCCGCCCGGCAAAAACGCCGTGTTCCCTGTCCGGCGCACATCCGGGCCTTCCTGGCGCGCCGTATCTTGGCAAGCGGCCCGAAGCGCCTTTTGACCCCCGCTCAGTTTCCTCTGTATTCATCATATCACACGTTCCCGCAAAAGGAAATAGTCCGATTTATCCACCAAATATGCTGTGGAAATTGTGGATAATGTGGAAAAGCCTCTGATTTATCCTTCCGATTCGTGTCTGTTAATGTCGAATGCCTGATTTATCAACATTTGCGGACATCCCCCGTTTCCCCGTTTAATCACAAAAAATCCACATAGCTTTCCGTGTTAAAATGTTGAAAACTATGTGGATAATGTGGATAACTAGAGTCCAAGCAGCTCTTCTCCCACTTTTACAATGTCTCCCGCGCCCATAGTTATCAACAATTCACCCTGTATACAATTTTTTAAAATAAATTTTTCCGTCTCCTCAAATGTGGGTAAATACCATACGGAAACGCCCCGGGCCTTTAAGCGATCCGCGATATCCGCCGAGCTCACGCCCAGCGTATCCGTCTCCCTGGCCGGATAGATATCGGTCAGGATCACGCAGTCGGCCAGAGAAAGGGCCTCGGCAAACTCATCTAAAAACGCCTTTGTCCTGGAATACGTGTGCGGCTGAAACACACACCAGATGCGCCCGTCCGTGTATTCCCTGGCGGTCCGCAGCGTCGCCTGAATCTCGCTCGGGTGATGCGCATAATCATCAATGATCGTCACGCCGTCCCTGACCCCTTTTTTCTGGAACCGGCGGTCCGTGCCCTGAAAATTCAGCAGGCCCTTCCTGACCGCGTCCATGGAAATCCCGTGTTCCACCGCGACCGCAACAGCGGCCAGCGCATTATACACATTATGCCCGCCCTCAACGCCCAGACTGACTCTCCCGAAGCTCTCGCCGCGGATATAGACGTCAAAGGAGGGCCTCGCTTCGCTGTCATACGTGATCGCATCCGCGCTGTAATCATTCTCCCGGCCGGGCCCAAAGGTGACGACTCTGCCCTTTGCCTCATCAGCCAGTTCACGGAAACGGTCGATCTCCCCGTTTATCACCACAATCCCCCTCTCCGGCACAAGATTGATAAACCGTTTAAAAGAGCGGCGGATCGCATGGATATCCTTAAAATAATCGAGATGATCCTCTTCTACATTCAGCACCACCGCCGTATCCGGCCAGAAGGAAAGAAAGCTGTCCGTGTATTCGCACGCCTCGGTCACAAAATATTCCGGTCCCCCCACGCGGATGTTGCCGCCGATCGTGTGCAGAATCCCCCCCACTGAAACCGTGGGATCCGTATCCGCCGCCAGAAAAATCTCTGTCACCATCGACGTCGTCGTCGTCTTTCCATGCGTGCCGGCAATCGCGATCGCTTCCTTATAATTCTTCATCATCTGCCCCAGAAGCTCTGCGCGGCTTAAAAGCGGGATACCCTGCCGCTCTGCCTCCTGATACTCTTCGTTGCTCTCTTTATGGATAGCCGCTGTGTACACCACTGCGTCCATCCCTTCCTTTATATTCTCCGCCTTCTGACCGATCGCAGCCTGTATACCCATCTCGCGCAAGTGCGTAGTCTGCTCCCCGTCCTTTACATCAGAGCCGGAAACCTCAAAGCCCTTATCCTTCAATATCTCCGCCAGGCCGCTCATGCTGATCCCGCCGATCCCGATGAAATGAATCCACTGCGGCCTGTTAAAATCAATCTTATACATATCCCTCTCCACCTTTTTTATTATTATTCCTGCCAGATGCCTGCCCATAACCGTCTGGTACAGCCTGAACAGTTACCTTTTTCTCATCCTATTTTATTTTACTTCTTTTGTGTAAAAATCTCAATATAGATTTATCTTGTCAGGAGTCATGAACCGTGCGCTCAATTTTTTCCTTGCATTTTGTGTGTCTGTGGCGTATAATTGTCTCTATTGCACGAACAGGCAAAAAATACATGAAATGAGGGAAAAACTATGATTACTGATTTACTTGTAAAAATCGATGATCTGGTCTGGGGGGTTCCTCTGATTGTACTGATCATCTCCTGCGGCATATGGCTGACGATCCGCACCGGGCTTTTACAGGTCTTCCATCTCGGAAAGGCGCTGCGGTTTATGGTTAAAAATGAGGGCGAGGGCCACGGGGAAGTGACCTCCTTCGGGGCGCTCTGCACCGCCCTCTCCGCCACAATCGGAACCGGGAATATCGTCGGCGTTGCGTCTGCCATCGCGGCGGGCGGCCCCGGCGCATTATTCTGGATGGAGATTGCCGCCTTTTTCGGTATGGCCACAAAATACTCGGAAGGGCTGCTGGCCATCAAATACCGCCAGATCGACGCTGACGGCCATGTTCTGGGCGGCCCCTTCTATTATATTGAGAAAGGAATGGGAGCAGGATGGAAATGGCTGGGCAAATGCTTTGCCCTGTTTGGCCTGCTGGCCGGCCTGCTTGGCATCGGAACCATTACCCAGATCAACGGCATTACTTCTGCTGCCCAGAACTTTTTCGATCCGGACAAGGCCGGCGTGGTGTTTACCATCGGATCCGGCGATTCTGCCGCGGTAATTACCCTGACGACCATCATCGCAGGCGTCATTGTCACGGTCTGCACAGCCCTGGTTTTAATCGGCGGGCTGAAGCGTATCGCGAAGGTGTCGGAAATCGTGGTTCCGTTTATGGCCATTGTCTATGTGCTATCCGGACTTTTGATTCTGATCACGAATATCGGGGCGATCCCCGGCGCTTTCAGCCAGATTGTAACCGGCGCATTTAAGCCGGAAGCGGTCGCCGGAGGCATCGTCGGCGTGACGATCAAAACAGCCATCCAGAAAGGCGTCGCCCGCGGTATCTTCTCGAATGAGGCCGGCCTTGGATCCGCCCCTATCGCGGCTGCCGCCGCCCAGACAAAGGAACCGGTCCGTCAGGGCCTGGTTACCATGACCGGAACCTTTATTGATACGATTGTCATCTGTACCATGACCGGACTTTCCATCATCATTTCCGGCGGCTGGAAGCCGGAGCTGGGACTGGAGGGCGCGGAGATCACGATGTACGCGTTCCGCACATCCCTTCCCCTGCCCGCGCAGGCAGGATCCTTCCTGCTTATGATGTGCCTTGCATTCTTTGCGTTTACGACGATTTTAGGCTGGGATTACTATTCGGAACGCTGCCTGGAGTATCTGACAGGCGGGAATATGAACATTGTGAAGGTTTACCGGTGGATCTATATCGCCGCTGTAGCCGTGGGGCCGTACCTGACGGTGAAGGCGGTCTGGACGGTGGCTGATATTTTTAATGGGCTTATGGCGATACCGAATATTATCGCGCTTCTGGCGCTGTCAGGGGTGGTGGCTAAAGAGACGAAGGATTACTTTCACAGGAAGGCTTATTTGAATTAAATGAACAGGCCGCGATCGAAGGAAGACCGCGCTGGCTGTGTTATCGGAAATCCATAGATGGATTGCGTATCGTCTGATAATGCTTTCTATCACGTTAATTGTAAACTTTATCTAAAACAGCATATATTGTATTACGGTTTGTCTGGCCAGCCATCTCCGGGCTATGGAAATGGCTGGCCTTTTCCTCTGTCTGTATCCGTCAAATACCGTCTGTCAGCGCGAGGAAAAGCGCTTCCGCCCGCTTTGCCTTTCTATATCTCTCTTCCAGAGCGGCCAGGGCCTCCGGATTTTCCTTAAAACGCGCCCGCTTTGCCGCAAAGCGCTCCTCGATCGTTGCGCGCTGCTCGCCCTTTGTCAGCTTATCTGCGAGAAACACGATCAGGCTCTCATTTACTGCATTCAGCTTTTCCTCCGGAAGATCCATGTGGTCTGCCACTACCTCCGCCACGGAGCGGTGGGCCAGCATGGAAAGGATGCGCCCTCCGGCCGCCGCGTGATCCACGCTTCCTTTTCCCACATCATGTAAAAGCCCTCCGGCGTAAACCAGATCCAGATTCAGCGCGGCTCCCGCCGCATTGCATTTTTCCGCCATCTGTACCGCCAGCCCGGCCACAGACTCACAATGCCTGGCCGTATCCTCTCCTATCTTAAACCATGCAAGCAGCTCCCGGCAGACGAGCTTATTTGGTATGTCCCGCACCTTGGCGTAGCTTTCAAGCATCTTATAATCCTGTTTCGTATCCGCGTCAGTTACCGCGCCCAGATCAATGGTATCGACCTGTACAACGCGGGCTCCCGTCCGCTCATACGCGCCCTTTAAGCCCTTATCCCCGCCGTATTCTGACAGCGCTCTCAGCACCGAAGCGCGGAGCAATATGGGATGCCCGGTGATCCAGCCGTAGCGGGGGCAGTATACATCGCTTTCCCCTTGCGCAAACGCCTTTTTTTCCAGCTCCATCGTAAAACGGGTAAAAAGAGGCACATCCACAGGAAGGACAAAGATCCCGTCCAGGCTTTTTCCCTCCGGGGTTTCAAGCTTTTCCAGGAAATAGCGGATGCCGATGCAGACCGAGTCAAACATATTTGTGGCGGCATACGCTTCATTGTTCAGGCATGTAACCGCGCCGGGGTACTCAAATGAATGGCTTTCGGCCGCCCCGCGGATCTCCGGCGCCCTGTGGCCTGTCACGATCACAATCTCCCTTGCTCCTCCGGCGCGAAGTGTATCAAGCTCCCGATCCAGGATGCGCTCTCCCCCCAGCTCCATCAGAGGCTTAAAATCACCCATCCGGGACGACAGTCCCGCCGCTGTGATCAGACCGTCAAAAATATAGTCCACATGGGCATACACCGCCCCATACTCCTGCGGTATCTCCATCAAATCTTTAAGCCGCCTGTCCTCCAGGGCCGATATCAGGGCGCGGTTAAAACCCGCGTGCGACAGTAAGAGCACATTCCCGCGCGTTTCGCGCTGAACCCTTTCAAATACTGCCCGCGCCCGGTTCTGGCACTTAATAAAGCTCTCGCCGCCCGGAGGCGCAAAGTGCGCCATATCCTCTCCCCGTCTCCTGTATTCCTCCGGATGCCGGGCGCGGATATATGAAAAGGACTGCCCCTCCCATTCACCCATATCAATTTCTCTCATATCCTCAATCTCGATAACGGGTATCCTGCCGCCGCTCAAAATCTGTGCGGACTCCACGCACTGTTTCAGGGGACTGGTATAGATTGCCTCAGGCTCTTCCATGTCCACTGTCCCAAACCGCTCTTTAAGCGCCCTCATCTGGCCTCTGCCCTCCTCTGAAAGAGGAAGATCCGTCCGGCCGATACAGCATTTTTCACCACCGGGAAACTCCGGCATCCCGTGGCGTACCAGATATATCCTTCTCATACAGGCTCCTCCAATCACGCCCCGCTCCTGCTCCCCCCTGCGGGGAAACGCGGCTGCGTTATTCTTCCTCACCGCATTCGCTGCTTGCGATGATGGTATATATATAAAAGTATGACATATATTGCCATCATACGCCGGGAGAAGGGCGGAGTCAAGTGTTTTGTTGGAAGAGGGGGACTGGCCCGTTACGATTCACGGGCAGTCTGCGCGGCGCGCTTCGCTCCTGCTGGCGTGTAAACAGCGCCACCTGCGGTCTTATTCATCTCCCTATTCTTTTTTCACCTTCTCTAAAACCGGCCCCAATATCTCCGTCCACGGCCCGAAAGCATCTTTCTCCTCCAGATGGGTCAGCCCCATCCAGTTAAGCCCGCCCGGCGTCATTTCCCTCGCCAGATCCTCGAGTTTACCCGGCCATGCAGATGCCTTTTGGGACAGCGCGGATGTAAATGCAGTCACATATTTCCTGGCCGCAGGCCCGTCCAGCCCGTTGTCCACGCACCAGCCGGTCAGGCGCGTCAAAAGCATGTAGTAGGCGCTCATCAGCCCTGTGACAGCGCGCAGAATCGCGATCTGATCCGGTGTTTCGACCAGAACCGGAGTCCCCACATGAGACATCAAATCACGTACTTCCGGGATCGGCGGATACACCACGACCGGCCCGAAACGGTTGGCGGCAAAGGTGAGGGGCACTACGTCAGCGATGATCGCGCGTCTTCCGATCAGTTCCTCCGCCCGCTTTAAGCTCAGCGTTGCTACCAGATTAATAAAATGCTTTTCCGGGGGGAAGGAAAGGCCCGCAATCACTTCCTCCGCAGCCGCCGGAAGAAGCGCTGCAAATACCCAGTCCGAGCGATCCACGACCTCCTGATTGTCCGCCGCGACTGTGATCATGTCCGGATATTTCTCCCGAAGCGCCTGCGCCCGCTCCCGGTTCCGCGGCGATACGGCAATGCTCAGCTCTTCAATCCCGCTCTCGCAGAAGCCTGTCGCAACGGCTGTCGTGATAATCCCGGTTCCAATAAATCCAAGTTTCATCATAGATTCCCCCTTTTTCAGCTATCATTTAAGTCTCATTGTAACACGGCCTTTTAGCAGGAGTCAAATTTAATCGGATTCCTTGACGTCAGATTAGCATATCTCTGGAAACAGTTCAGGTTGTCTGAACTGTTACGATCTCTGAAACCGCAAAACAAAAAAGCGCCGACCCCACAGCTCTCTGTCTGCAAAATCAGCACTTCTCAGTGCGCCTTCAGGGACTCGAACCCTGGACAAATAGATTAAGAGTCTACTGCTCTACCAACTGAGCTAAAGGCGCTTGTCTTTACTTTGTTCTGTCATCTCCGTGACACATGACATATTCTATCCTATAACACAGAAAAAGTCAACACTTTTTTTAACTTTTTTTTACAGTTTTTTTTGGTATCATTATTATGGCTGCAGGGAGCCTGAGAACAGCCGTCATCTGCCCCTGTGCGCTCCGTTGCGTCCGTTTACCGGAAACGCATGGTAGTAAAACCGCGAAGCGCTTTTCATGGGCAGATGCCGCTCCTGCTCCCGGAGTATCCTTAAATACGCTTTAAAGAACCTGGCCGATCGCCATCTCTATGGACTTTTTGGTCTGAACTCCTGCTTCCCTGCGGAAGATCTCTCCGTTTTTGAAAATAATGAGCGTCGGGATGGACATGATGCCGTATTTCACCGCAATATCCGTGTTGGCGTCTACATCCATTTTGCCGACCTTCAGCCTTCCCTCATATTCTGCCGCGAGCTGCTCTACGATCGGCGCCATCCGCTTGCACGGGCCGCACCAGTCCGCATAAAAATCAACCAGCACCGGAACGTCTGACTTTAATACCTCCGCCTCGAAATTCTCACTCGTAAATCTCATTTCCATTTGCAACTCCTCCTATCTCTTCTTTTTTCTGTCAGCACTTAACACCTTTGAAGCCTCGTCGAACTGCTTTTTCCATTTCAAAACAGCTCTGTTTAATTCCGTCTTGTCGCTCGTTGCCCTTGACAGCGTGCGGCTCACCTTTGTTTTCAGGCTCATGCTGCAAACTCCACTCTTATTTTTTATATCATATGCAGTTTACAGGCAGCCGGGAAGCCGCCAGCTTACAGATCGGCTTTCCTTCTGCCGAGAACTTTGTCTCATACTCGGTCATCACATTTCCCTTTGCCAGATCGCTTTGGTGCAGATCGAATGTGGAATAGAGAATGTTCCACCCGGCCTGCGGGATGGACTCCATGGAATATTCAAACAATGCCCTGTTATCCGTCTTGAACTCCACAATGCCGGACGCTGCAAGTATCTGGCTGTAAACCGCCATGTACTTCGGCGACGTCAGCCGGCGGCCCGCATGGCGCTCTTTGGGCCATGGATCCGAAAAATTCAGGTAAATGCGGCTCACTTCGCCCGGGGCGAACACCTCCGCAAGATTTCCCGCGTCCAGGCACATGAAATACAGGTTCCCTAGCGGCGTCTCCAGACGCTCTCTTTTGCGGATCGCCTTAACCAGCACCGTGGAATACCTCTCGATCCCGATAAAATTCTTATCCGGATTCTGCATCGCCAGCTCTGTAATAAATTTTCCTTTCCCCATACCGACCTCAATCTCGATCGGATTTGTATTCCCAAACAGTGTGCCAAAGCTTCCCCGCCGCTCTGACGGCTGTGTGACAACATACGGGCTTTTCTCTATCATCTCCTCTGCTCCCGGTATATGGCGCAGTCTCATATGCTCCCTCCCCGCGCGCGGCCTGCGGTCCGGCCCGTCCGCACCCGTTTGTTGTAGCTGTATAACGGATGTATGGCCTTTTCCTTTAGTCTGCTCGCTTTTGCCGTTTTTATCTATTCATTATTTCCATAATTTTATCCCCGCATCAGCCGGGATTTTTGTAAATAATAACTATATATTACCATTTCATGGTTTTTTATGCAAGTCAACAATTTTTTCAAAAATGACGTGCATAAAACCCCGCGATATATTATAATAATAGTAATTCATCATTAAGGACACGATACGCAGTATTTCATCAGGGGACGCGCGGCGCGGCCGTGCGGATCAGATGGACTGCTGCCGTACAAAGGAGACAGCCTATGAGCACTACAGACAACCCGGCAGGAGGTGGCTGGGACAAAATTCAGACCGGCATTAAGGATACCGAGCGCCTGATCGGCCAGAAGAAATATAATATGGCCATGATCAAAGCGCGTCAGACATTGGAGTGCATGGTAAAAGCGCTCTGCGAACAGTCCGGTATCATGCAGGGGAACTTAATTGACATGATCGACGCCCTTTACGAGGACGGCGTGATCAGCAGGACCACCAGCGAGCACTACCATAAGATCCGAACGATTGGGAATAAGGCCATCCATGAGGATGACAACAATTCCTATAACGCCAGCCAGGCGCATCATCTGCTTGCGCAGGAGGTATATACCTTTATCAACGATTACAGCGGACGCCGCAAAAAGGCGGCCCCGCCGCAGAGACGGCCGGTTCCGGACGGCAACGTAAGGCGCGGCGGCCGTCCTTCCGCTTCCTCAAACGCCAGCCGCCGGCGCAGGGGCGCGCCCCAGAGAAGGGGCCTGGATCCCGGAAGCATTATCAAGCCGCTTCTTCTGATTGCCATTATCATTGCGCTGATATTTATCATCAAGATGATCCGGCCCGCCGAGGAGAAGGCCCCGGAAACTTCCTCCGAGCCTGTGACGGAAGCGCCCGCAGAAACGCCGGCCATGAGTATACCGCCGATTGAGATCCCGACCACAGAGGCAGCGGCGGCTCCGGCCGTGAGATACAAGACCACGGACGCGCTGAATGTCCGCTCCGCGCCGTCCACCGATGCAGCTACAAAGATCGGGCTTCTGACGCTGGGTACGGAAGTCGAATTCGTCTCAGATTATGACGACACATGGTGCGTTATCAAATACAACGGCCAGGATGCTTATGTGTCAAAGGAATTTTTAACACCTGTCCAATAACATAAAAGCCCCGCTGCCGGGAGTCCTTATGCTCCCGGCGCGGGGCTTTATATCCCGGCCGCATATCCAATTATGTATCGTACCATAACCGTTCAGATACCCCGGACGGCTGCGGCATCCTCTCTGTCCAGCAGCCGTTTCGCAAGGGGAACGACAGCCCGAAGATCCGCAAGCTCAAAATCCGCCAGGCTCCTGTCAAAGCAAAAGCGCTCGTCTATCAGCGCCGCCACCGTCATACCCGCATTGTGCCCGGCCGTAATCCCAACGGTCGAATCCTCTATCACCAAGCATTCCGCAGGATCCAGCCCCAGCCGCTCTGCCGTATGCAGATAAACCGCCGGATCCGGCTTGCTCCGTTTAAAATCGCTTCCGCTGACCATCAGCTCCAGGCGTTCTGCCACCTTATTCTCAGTCAAAATCTTTTCCACCTGCTCGATATTCGTGGACGAGGCCACGGCAAGGCGCAGCCCCATGTCCTTTAACTGATCCATGACCTCCAGCACTTCAGGCCGGAAGATGGACAGGTAATCCACGGATGAAAAAATTTCCGCCCAGCGCCCCAGATATTCGTCGTGCAGCTCCTCCCATGTCTCCCCTGTCTTCACAGCCGCCTCCACCACGACCCAGCAGTCCCGCTTGGTCGTGCCGACCGTCCCATAAAGCTCCTCCAGCCTCACATCCGGATTCTTTTCCCGCGCAAACTCATACAAATATTTTAAATACTCTCCCTCGCTGTCAATAATCACGCCATCCATATCAAAAATGACTGCTTTTATCATAAATCTCCTGTCCTCCGTAATCTCAGTGTAATTTGAACTGTATGCAATACCAACAGTATACAGGACGTCATCCCGTTTTGGCAAGAGGCGTTTGCCTCTTCCTCTGCCTCCCTTTTTCTGATATAATACATTTTTGAAAACATTACTGCTCACACCCCTGCCGGGCTGTGACCGGTAACACGCTTCGCAATGCACACAAACCGCTGCTATCACAACAATCACTTTTAAAGGAGCCACAATACCATGAAATATTTCAACCATTTCCTCGGGATCCTCTGCGCCTTCTGCCTGATGATCCTGTTTCTCATCACCTCCGTAGAAGCCGTCGTCTACTGGATTCCCGGCTATTTTGAGGCCAAGTACACAAAATACGGCGTCGCCGGCACGGTTGACATGACCATGGAGGATCTGCTCGACGTCACGGACGAAATGATGGACTACCTGCGCGGCAACCGCGAGGATCTGCATGTCCCCACCGTTGTGGGCGGTGCAGAGCGCGAATTCTTTAATGAACGCGAAATAGCGCACATGGAGGACGTCCGCGGCCTCTTCCTGGCCGCGATCGCTCTCCGCCGCATCTGCGCAGCCGTGTGCGTCCTCTGCGTACTTATTTTGATATGGAGAAAAGCCCCCCTCGCCGTCCTCCTCCCCAAAATGCTCTGTACCGGCGCCCTGCTCTTCCTGGCCCTGGCCGCGCTGCTGACCACCATCATATCCACAGATTTCACAAAATATTTTGTCATTTTCCACAAAATATTCTTCAACAACGATCTGTGGATCCTTGACCCCAGAACCGATCTCCTGATCAACATCGTCCCGGAGCCCTTTTTCATGGATACCGCGCTCTACATTGCCATCACCTTCGCATTCCTGACGCTCCTCTTATTCTTCATCTGTATGTGGATGATCCGCCGAAACAGGAAAGCGGCAGATAAAAACACCCCAAAAAGCTAACGGCAACGTAGCCAGAGGCAGCTTCTATATCCATGAGGTCTTTTCGAGCTTAGTACCGCTGCGCTTTTCTCCGGGCGAAAGCGGGGTTTCTGTTGGATATAGAAGCTGCCTCTGGCGGCCCTCCCACAACAATCCTTGCGGCGCCAGCATAATATTTCCCTTTACAGAATCCCATTCTTCCGATATACTGTTGAATATAAGTTACATTTCTATTACAAATATTTTAACCAAGAGGAATGGATTATTTATGAAACGCAAGATCATCAACCTCTGCCTGTGCCTCCTCCTTCTATGCAATTTTTTCTGCACAGAGGCTCTGGCATCCACAGACTGGCCCGACGAGCTTTACCTGGAATCGGACGCCGGAATCGTGATGGATGCGGACACGGGCATTGTGCTTTTTGGAAAAAATATTCACGACACCTATGCGCCGGCCAGTATCACCAAGGTATTAACGGCGCTGATTGTGCTGGAACGCTGCTCTCTCGACGAAACCGTTACCTTTTCCTTTAACGCCGTCCACAATGTGGAGGCCAACAGCACCAGCGCCGGCTATGAGACAGGCGACAAGGCCAGCGTAAAGGACTGTCTCTACGCGCTGCTGCTGAAATCAGCGAATGAGTCAGGCAATGCCCTGGCAGAGCATGTGGCCGGTTCGATCGAGGATTTCGCCGGGCTGATGAACGAGAAAGCCAAAGAACTGGGCTGCCAGGACTCCCATTTCAACAATCCCAGCGGCTTAAATGACGAAAACCATTATGTGAGCGCGTATGATATGGCGCTTATCACAAGGGCGGCCTTTGAGAATGAAACCTTTTCAAAAATTGTCGCCACCACCTACTACAAGCTTCCTCCCAGCAAGAACAATCCGGACGGGCTTGGAATTTCGCCCGGTAACCGCATGGTCAAGCGCAATTTTCCTGATCAGTACCGGCCTGATGTGATTGGGGGCAAGACCGGATTTACCTCGATAGCGCTGAATACGCTTGTGATCGGGGCCCGGCAGGGAGATACAACGCTTGTCACTGTGGTTCTTCACAGCCGATCTACACAGTATAAAGACACCAAACGGCTGTTAGACTTCGGATTTTCCAATTTTCAGTCTGTCCGAATCGGCGATTATGATCAGACCTTTTCCAGCATCGGAGATGATTTAAAAATTGCCGGCCTTCCCACCTCGACCGACCAGGTTCTTACCATCAATCCCGACAGCCGGATCATTCTTCCCAAAACGGCGGATATTTCTGAAACGACTATTTCACTTGACTATGAGGTTCCCCCGTCCGCTCCGGAAGGGACAATCGGCTGTGTCAACTATCAATTGGGGGATCGCCCGGTGGGGCAGGCATACTTAACATTTAAAGACAGCCTGCCAGAGCTGAATGAGACGCTGCCCGACGAGCTTTTGGAAGTGAATCCGGCCTCCATGACTCCCGGGCAGGAGGCGGAAGATGTTACCGCCGCAGAGCCGGACGATACGGCCGGCCGGATGCGCAGCCTTCCTGAGGAGCCGGCAGAGAGCGGCGCAGACACAGAGCAGAAGGGAGATTCCCGCTCGCTCAGGGATCTGTTTGCCATCTCTATCCCGTTCCAGAGCGTGATCTTTAAGGCGCTGATCGCCGTTTCGGCGCTGGTCCTGGCCAATTATTTGATTTTAAATACCATCAAGAAAAACCGGGCCCGCGAGGAAGCGGCGGTACTCGAGCGGCGCAGGCGGCGGGCGGAACGTCTCCGTGATGCCGGCATTTCGGAAGCGGAATTTGATCTGATGATGCAGGAAAAGCGGCAGGCCGCCGCCTCTGACAAACAAAAAAAGCGCTCCGGGGCGGGGCGCATAAAAAAGTAAAATGTACGCCCGCAATCTCGCTGCGCCTGATTTTGTGAATACATTAAAGGGAAACGGTCTCAACGCCGCTTCCCTTTACTTCTCTCTGAACGTTTCTTCTTTGTCTCTTCCTTTTTTATCTCCACCGCGCGCGCGCCTTCCTCGTCCACCTGCTTGACGGTTTTTACTGCGTACACCTGGCCGTCCTCCGTCTTTTTAATGCGGATTTTTCCTTTAAACAGGCCGTGCTCCGGGCAGATCGCCAGGCAGAAATAGAATTTCTGACTCGCAGAAAACCAGCGGATCTTTTTCCGGAGCATCCTCCGGCATTTATAGCACACCATATCCGTCATCCTGCGCTCTTCCATCACCTGCTCGCGGTATTCAAACTGCCTGGAAACGTATTTGGCATAGCTTGGGAATTCCAGGTAGATCTCTTCCTCCTCTGTCTCAGGCACACGGTAATAGTCCACGGATACATACTCCACCATACTGTAAAAGTCCATTGCGCCCATCACGCGCCCGGTATAGTATGCGTCGTCAAGCGCCCTGTGAAAGGGGCGTTCCTCCGCAAGCCCCAGCTCCTCCACCGCGCGGTCTAAAGACTCCCGCTGCCCCTGTCCCTTTACAAGGGCGTAGATCTTCTGCACATCATAGTAAAGAAGAGGCCAGCCAAACGGTATCTCCATGCCGTGATAAACGATATTACGCTGCAGCTCTGTCAAATCCATCGGCCCCCATGTGCAGAGGCTGTAATCCGTTCCGCACCACTCCAGAAACTCCTTCATCGCATTCATAAAGGAAGTTCCCTCCTGGTTCAGCTCCTCGATCGACATATGTGTCACTTCTGAAATAATAAAATGCATCTCCCGGTACACCCTGGGCCGGATCAGACGGCGGAATTCGGATACGATCTGCAGGCTGCTGTTCAGTTTCACCGCGCCGATCTCAATAATCTCAAACGGCAGCCTGTCCGCAGAGCTGTCCTTACCCATGGGGCTCTGGTTCCACTCAAGGTCTAATACGATATAATGTCTCATAATCATGTCCTCTGCGCGGCAGCAGCCGCTTTCTGCCGCCGCGATCTGAATGTTTTATTCCTTATAACTTTACCACATTGTCTTCCATTCGTCTATTGAATCTGCTTTTTCTTTCGTATATAATATCAGCTAATGAGTAACAGCAAAGACAGATCTGCGCGCTGGCTGCGCTGGCCGTACGGTCTGCACAGCGCCGGCTGTATGAAATATTGAAAAGCAGGAAAATCTAATGTACTCTCGGAATCTCGCTGTGCCTGATTTTGTGAGATGATTTTTTGTCAGATGTGCACAAATTTATGAGGCGTACGTGGAGCGTACGTTGATTAAATTTGGGTGCATCTGGCGGAAAATCAGCCGCAAAAGCAGGCGCAGAGAGATTCCGAGAGTACATTCTATGGAAAAGGAGGCGTTCATATGGATCTGATCAGCCAGTTTATGGAAAACTATAAAAAGAAAATGCCTTTTTATGAGACAGCCGGCCGCCTGGCCGCCCTGCAGCTTGAAGAAGAGCTCCGCTCCGCCGGCATCCGCTCCATCGTAACCTTCCGCGCCAAAAATCCCGGACGCTTAAAGGCCAAGGTACAGCGCCGCAACGAGCTCAACGCCGGGCCCTATAAAAATATGAAGGAAATTTATGAGGATATCGCTGATCTGACCGGCGTGCGCGTCTCCCTCTATTTCCCGGGCGATCGCGATATCGTGAACACCCTGATCGGCCGCCTTTTCACGATCCTGGAGACAAGGCAGTTTCCCGAGCAGTCCAAGCCGCCGTCCTACCACAAGCGCTTTTCCGGCTATTGGGCCAACCACTACCGCGCCCATATGCGGGAGGAGCGTCTGGAACCGCCGCAGAAAAAGTACGCCGCCGCGCGGATCGAGATTCAGGTGGCCTCTGTCCTGATGCATGCGTGGTGCGAAGTGGAGCACGACCTCGTTTACAAGCCCATGCAGGGCGCTCTCTCGGATGAAGAGCTGGCGATCCTGGATGAGCTGAACGGCCTGGTGCTGGCCGGGGAAATCGCGCTGGAGCGCCTGCAGAGAGCCGGAAATTTGCGGATCCGCACCAAAAACGCCGCCTTCAGCAGCCAGTACGATCTCGCCTCCTATCTCTACAACTACTTAAGCGGCCAGTTTGAAAATGAAGAAATTGAGCTGCGGATGGGGAATATCGAACTCCTGTACAGCCTGATCAGCCGTCTCCGTTTCACCGGTGTGAAAGAGATGGAGGCAGTCCTGAAATCCGTAAAATTTGAAAAGGACAAGCGGAACCTCTCCCAGCAGATCATTGATCAGATTATCACCGGAAACGAAAAACGCTACCAGATCTATCAGGAGCTCCGGGCCGGCCGCGGCGGGCTTGATGAGGTGCACAGGGCCGCGATCGATTACTTTATCGAGCGGTGGGTATCCCTTGAAAAGCTGTTGAACCAGATCACTTACCAGAACGCTCCAAAGGCCAGAGGTTCCTTTAACATCAACCGCCTGAAACGGATGGGCCTGCTTGACCAGGATACGCTGAACCGGATTGTCCTCCTGAGAAAGACAAGAAACGTTTTAATCCACGACATCGAAATACCGGATAAAGATGATTTGCTGCGGCACGGGGATGAGGCGGGAAACCTCCTTCTGCACATTCGCGCAGAGATCTCCGCGCAGGACAACAATGGAGAGGGGTAAAAGCGCCTCTCTCCACTGCGGACTAAAACAGCGCCGCAGACGCAATGCGGTTCCAGGAACATTTCCTTTACAAAACGCCTAACTGTCCATCCTGGCCAGACATGCGGACACTGCGCCGCCAAGCTTGTCGTCCCCATCCTCTTTTGCCAGCTCCAGGAGAACCTCAAGCCATTCCTTACACTGATAATGTATCGAAAATTTATCATCGTATTCCTGAAAGGTTTTTACATTTTCCTGCTCCGCCTTGCTGATAAATTTTGGAAAAGCCTCGCTCAAATAGGCTCTCACCCTGTTTTTCTTAACCTCCTCCGGCTCCCGACTCCATATCGGAGCCGGCCGGTGCTTCAGGGCCAGATAAAGCAGCTTGTCAATCTCAATGCTCCCGGCATCATAATAATCCTCCAGGTAAATTCTCCCCTCCTCCCGTTCCTGCGCCGCCGCAGGGTATCTCTTCAGCCATTTTTCCTTTTCCGATTCGCTTTCCGGCGCCGCTGTCTCCGGCTTTGGTTTGTTCAGGCAGCATTTCTTGTATTTTTTCCGCTTCCGCAGGGACAGGGGTCGTTTCTCCCGATTTTGACTGTCTTCTCCGGGGCGTTATACTCCCTCTCCAGAGCTTTAAACAGCTTGTCAATGCTCTTTTTTTCCATTGTATCCCGCTTTGGCTCCTCAAACATCGCCCAGCCGCGCAGCATCTTTGCCGCATCAATCGGACTTGTGTAAGTATCTCTATTCTTCCGGAACATCCTGTCCACACAATCATCATACCTGCCTATCGCAGATTCATCGATCCGCTCCCTCTCATACAGATACCGGATCTCCGGGAGCATGTCCTTCATATTACAGTCGCATATAACGTCCGCCAGGCCGGTGTATATATAACTGTCGTCACGCTCATCGCCGTGGGCCTCCTCCCTGATAAAATCCTCCCATTCGTCCTTTCCCAGGCTGCCGTCCAGATACAACTGTCCCATCACCCTCAGCATTCCGGTTCTTGCAAATTCGTCGCTTTCCTGATTTCGGATCGCCTTCTTCAGCAATTCCAGATCTCCATTGTATGTATGGTAAAGAATCTGCGGCAGGCCCTCTGTGACTGTGTCTCCGATCAGGTAATCTAATATATCGGTCGGAAACGACGCCATCTCCATGATCAGAGGAAAGCACTCCCTGGCCTGGAACTCTCCCAGGAAAAATAGGGCGTAAAAATGCAGCTGGTATTGCACGTCCAGCTTGTCCTTTTCAGCGACCGCCTTTTCCAGCGCCGCGCGCAGGAAGGGAATCGCCTCCTCCCTGTTTTTACTGATCGTTTGAAATGCTTCCTCAGGGAATACTTTGCTTCTGTAAGTAATGTCATTAATCGCCTTTTGTACGGATTCCGTCATTTTTAAACCTCCCTTGTCTCCATATGTACTCTCGGAACCTCACAAAATCAGGCGCAGAGAGATTTCGAGAGTACATCCATATAACGGCGCGGACTTTTTGAAAAATCCACCTATACAGCCGCCATCCCGCTGCATAAATGACTCTTCTATATATCTGCGACAAACTGATCCGGATAAATATCACTTCCGCAATAACCGCACGTTTTGCCCCCGGCCTCCTCCGCCCATTTTTTCCGCCGTTCTTCACACACTGGCAGATGCCTGCCTGATTTCTTACAATAATCTTTTCAATCATAAAACCCATGAAAAAGTAACCTATAACGATATAAGGCCAGGATTTTTAAAAGTTCAAAGATCAAAGCTCCATCTGCCTCATTTCCTGATTCGCTCTTTCGTACAGATAGACCTTGTTCGACAGGGTTTCTGACGGATCGAAAGTTTTGTTCATCTGCTTGATCCGCATAAGTATATCTCGTGGATGTATCGTGCCCTTTTTATGAAGCCTGGCTTCGCTTGTTCCCGTGAAAGCTATATAATAATCGTCTCCGAAAAGCTCTGCCAAACGCTTCATTACTCCGGGATAAAACATGGCGATTGCGCCGTTTATCTGCGCTGTCGTTGTCACAGTCGGCACTTCAAGCGGTGAAAGTGAAGTTATATCACTGTTCAGCGCCATAAACGCGCCTCTGTGATAAGGCGGATTTAATAAGTCCATCGGTTTTAAGTATATACGCGGCGGCGCCATGATGTATGTATTGCTCACCGCATCCTCCCACACTTGTTCCTCATCTATCCCCCATGCCTGCATTGAGGATTTATGTACCTTAACAGATAATACGTCATGTCTTTTGCCGTCATTTTCATCACTTACAAGAATATAGAGAACCAGCACCATATCGCCGATGCGCCTGTAAATATGATCCTTCAGTTCAAATCGGTGGTCGTTAAAATTCAGCGGGCGGATAAAAAGCTTGTCTTTTAACGAACCATACTCATTTTTTTCAATCAGATCCATAATTCCCAGTTCCATGAATTTTCTGCTGGAGTCGATCGCAGAACGAATCTGTTCCCACACAGCCGTCCAGCCGCCTTTTTCATACTTACGGTACAACTGCCCGCAGTCAAATCTGCATACCTGTTCTCTCTTGCCCTTATATTGGTACAGGATAATATAATCGCCAATCAGCACATCCGATTCCGTTTTGTGATACTTGATGTTTGTTTCGCGTATAACAGAAAGCTCCTCCATATCAGACGATGTGGCCCCATCCTCTAAGAAGACCATTTTGTCATAACCCAGCTCCTGTTTCTTTTCCTCAAGCTTTTTCTGCAGTTCGCTGATAAAATCCTTATATGCCATTTCTTTACCTCCGTTTATTTGTGAAACCGTGGAATGGTTTGTCGATTCTGAAAAGTTTAATTTTATTACATTTAAAAACAATTTACGTTGATTATCCCTGCGAAATCACTTTCTACATTTTAGCAAATGTAATAATAAAGATGCTTTTACAAATCTTGAGTATTTCATCTGACGATTTATTTACCAGCTTCCCGCAAAATAACTTTACGATTAAATTATTGTATTCGTATTTAGGGAGATTCCCATTATTATCTAATTCTTTTGCTCAATCCTGACATACTTTTTCAATGCGCAAAACCGCAAAAGAGTTTCCATGTCGCGTTCTGCAGCATCCTCTTGCCCCCATATTTTTCGCCATTTATCATCATACCTGTTATATTCCTGCAGCATCGTATAAAAATCACATACGTATATTACGTTTCTCAATTCCTGCTGCGTTAAAAGAGAACCTTTAGCATTTAAATTTTCAAAAATTTTTCTTAATATTTTTGTGCGCTGTTTTTCGTCATCAATTTTTATTTCTATAACAGTAATTGACGTATAGTCTATGCGTCTTTTCATTTCCATGGGAAGAGAAGCATAATCTACATTAATTTTTTTTCATCCTCATTTATTAGTTGAATATGAAGTTCTTCTAATGTCAGTTGGCTCGTTAAGGCTTCTTTAAAAGGAATGTTATGCACTTGGATTTCTGAAAAATCTACAGAATTACTTTCTCTTCTGTCTAAATAAAAACCTATATAATAAAAAAACAAACTCAAAACACGCTGTTGTCCATCTAAGATTTCCAATTGATTCTCACTGTTTCTGCACGTATAAATTGGCGGAATCGGTAAACCACGGATCAATGATTCAACTAATGAAATAATCTGTTCCTTACTCCAGCGATATTTTCTCTGATATTTGGGTATAATATACAAATTTTCGTTTACACCTTCTACCAGAGTACGAAATCCAACATCTGTCTTATATTGTTGAATACTAATTCCTTTTAAATCGCTCATCGTGCTCAATATCGTTTCCTCCTCAGATTCTTTGGCTTGTATTATAATATTTGCCATAAGGTCAACCGATCATTTTGCAAATCATACTTAGTATACCCTAAAAAACAGTTCCTCTCAATATACTTTCAACACTCTTTTTCGTCTCTTCTTGAATACTACAAAAGCGGAAGATGTTATATCCTCCGCTCCCCATCCATCACCTTACAAAAAATCACTGCCACTAACGTACTCACCGCCGTCGCCGCAATTCCCGGCCCCACAACCGCTGCCGGGTTCACGCTCCCATACTGGCTCCTATAGGCAATCATATTCACCGGAATGAGCTGCAGGGAAGAGATATTAATGATCAGAAATGTACACATCTCATTACTGGCAATTCCACGCTTTCTCACCGGGCCCGGAAGCCGGCCGTTTCTCCTGTCTTCCTCCAGCTTCTCCAATTCCTCCATCGCCCTAAGCCCAGCCGGCGTAGCCGCCCACCCGACTCCTATGACATTGGCGATCATATTCGCCGCAATGGCTTCCAGGGACGGATGATTCTCCGGAATATGCGGGAACAAAAAGCGCAGAATTGGCCGCATCCTGGCGGAAAGCTGTTCGATCAGCCCGGCCCGGCGGCCCACCTCCAGGATCCCGGTCCAAAAGGACATCACGCCCAGCATGGTAATGCACAGCTTTACCGCCTCCCCCGCCGATTCCAGAGCCCCTGCCGTGACCTGGCCAAGGTTCCCGTGAACAGCCGCCCACAATATACCGACAAGCATCATAAAGCCCCACAGATAATTCAGCATAGCAAACCTCTTTCCCGGTTATGTCTTTGGCAGCATCAGCAGGCAGCCTGACATCAGGCCAGCGCCCTGCCATCGCCTGCTGCGAATGCCGCATGCCGCCATCATTTACTCTAATCTATGAGTCCTGTACGCCCTCTTATGACATAAGCTCCCTGTACATCTCAGCCAGCCCCTTCGTCGGCCTCCATCCCAGGGCGCGCATTTTCTCAGATGAAAGGCGCAGCCCGGTATCTTCGGCATATCCATGCGCGCCCGCCTCATCCGCCCCGCAGATGACTTTAATCTTTCCCCCTGCTATCTCCTGCGCCACAAGCTGCGCCATGTCCCGGATCCGCATCGTAGCATCCTCATTCACGACATTATATACCTCCCCGTCCCGGCCATTCCCAAGGATCGTCCAAATCGCATTGACCGTATCGGATATCTCGCAGTAATTTCCCATAGACATACCGCTCGTATGCAATAGAATATCACGCCCCTCTGCCGCCGCCTTTGCGAACTGTGCAAAAACCCGCCCGTCCTCCGGAGGAACCCCTTTCCCGAACGTCTGGGCCAGCCTTGCAATGCGGACAGGTACGCCGTATTCCCTGTAAAAAATATGGCAGTAGTGCTCTGCCATGCGTTTCCCCAGCGGATAGCAGCTACGCGGCGCGTCCAGGCTCACATCGCCCAGCCGCTCCTCCGATACGCGCTCCCCCTCGCTGCAGTCAACCTTTCCGTAAACCTCCATAGAGGAGAGGTATACCATGGAACGAACCTTCTTTTTTTGCCGCCAGCTCCAGGATCCGGCGCGTCCCCTCCACAATACAGTCCGCTGTCTCTACCGGCCGCGATATCATCTCATGGGACTTCGTGGGGCAGGCACAGTGGATGATACGGTCAACCTCCTGCGGAATGGTTTCCTCATCCCAGTCCCTGATACCGCCTTTGCACAAAATGACTTCCGTATCGCCTGCGTTCAGCTCCCCCTTTAGGATATCCCCCGCCTTTTCCATATCCCTGACGGGCAGAATCAGGCGTCCCGCCCCCCATCGGGGCGTATGCACAATATCCTTTGCCAGCATCCGTCCGATATAACCTGTGCCCCCTGTGAGGAGAATCGTCTCTTTTTTCAGCACCAGCGCCACACTCCTTTCCATTATGAAAAACATCCATATTAAAAATTATAGCCTCCCGCCGCCTTCTTGTCACCCGCGGTTTAGGATTTTCTCTTGCTATTTCCCTGTCGCTGCTATAAAATAATAACAGTTCATAACCTCTGAACTGCTGCGGCAGACTGCTGAAAACGTAAGTCAATGATAAGTCATTATAAGCCAAAGAAAGGAACACCCATGAAACAGTCGCATGATTTGAGAAGACTTCTGGAAAGCATTGATCACAAGAGCTATCCGGCCTACAAAGACGCCCGGGGCGCTTATGATTTTAAAGACTACATTTTATCCATTGACCATGTGCAGGGGGATCCCTTTGCCTCCCCGTCCAAGGTCAGCGTAACCATAAGCCATCAGGCCGCCGGCTTTCCGGCCGAATATTTCAATGAGGGCTTTAAGAAAACCGCCCTGGAGGATTACCTTCTGCGCTGCTTTTCGCGCGAGATCGCGCGCTTTAATTTTAAAGCCAAAGGCTCCGGCAAGAGCGGCCTTATCGCAACCAGCCGCCCCGGGCAGGAGATCCTGCCGCGCACGGCCTGCGAGATCGGGGCAAATTCCATTACGGCGCGCTTTGAAGTCGGTTTTCCGGCTTTTGGGCGCACGATCAATTCCGGAGAGCTGATCCGCATCCTGTTCGATTTTCTGCCGGGCTGCGTGCGCAATGTATTCTTTTATAAAAACAGGGATAAAAAGGAAGTGCTGGACGTCATTCACCTCTCCGAGGATCAGGAGTTTATCCGGGGCGAATTAAAGCGCCTTGATCTGGTGTCCTTTGCGGCCAATGGATCCATCCTGCCCCGCGAGACAGGCATCTCGGATCGGCCCATGAAAGACAGCATCCCCTTTACCGCCCCGGATTCCCTGACAATCACCCTTAAACTGCCGCACCGCGGCCCTCTCTCCGGGCTTGCCGTCCGCCGCGGCATCACGCTGATTGTAGGAGGCGGCTACCACGGGAAATCCACGCTCTTAAAGGCCCTGGAATCCGGCGTATACAACCATATCGCCGGGGATGGCCGGGAGTATGTGATCACGGACTGTACGGCTGTCAAGCTGCGCGCAGAGGACGGGCGCAGCATCAATAATGTGGATATTTCCCTTTTTATCAACGATCTGCCAAACGGCAAGAATACCGCCGCCTTTTCCACAGCCGACGCCAGCGGAAGCACCTCCCAGGCCGCGGCTGTCATAGAAGGCGTTGAGTCCGGAGCGCGGGCCTTCCTTATTGATGAGGACACCTCGGCCACGAATTTTATGCTGAGAGATGATTTGATGCAGCGCATCGTCAGCCGCGATAAGGAGCCCATCACGCCGTTTATTGAACGGGCAAGGGATCTGTATGAGCAGGCCGGGATCTCCACGGTTCTCGTTGCCGGAAGCTCGGGCGCGTATTTCTTCATCGCCGACACCGTGCTCCAGATGGACTCCTACCGGCCGTATGACATCACAGATACGGTAAAGGCGGCCTGCCAGGCGTCCGAATCCCGTCCCGAGATCTCGGCCCCCGGCTTCCGGCTTCCGGAAAAGGGCCGCCGCCTCGCCTCCAGCGTCACAGGCGCGCGCAGGAACAACGGGCTTGGCGATATCTGGGACGGCGGAGGCAGGAATACCGGAGACGAACCGGGAGACGACGGGGACAGCAGTAACGAACGCGGCGGACGCGGCGGCAGAGACGGGCGCGGGAACGGAAACAGCGCCGGCGGCAGAGACGGCGGGTATAGCAGAGGCGGCGGATACGGCAGAGGCGGACGCGGCGACCGGGACGGCAGAGGCGGCGGGCGCGGCGACCGGATTAAGGTCAAGGTGCGCGGAAAGGACGCCTTCCAGGTGGCAAAGGAACCGGTTGATCTGCGTTTTGTGGAACAGCTTGCGGACAGCGAGCAGACGAACGCCCTGGCGCAGATGGTCCGTTACTGTCTCGAAAAGGGCCTTTTTGAGCGCTGCACTCTTCAGGAAATCGTTTCCCTGATCATGAAGGAATATGAAAAACACGGGCTGTCCGCATTTACCGACGCGTCATATGCCGCCATGGGCCTGTGCCTGCCGAGAGTCCAGGAAATCTACGCCTGCTTAAACCGGTTCAGGGGATAGAAACAGGAGCCTGTTTGGGGCATACTCCGGCGGATATAGGGATATTATTCACTTTTTTGCAATTATTCAGATTATCTCTGAACCGGTACTCATTTTTAACTGTTATGAATGTTCAGACAAAAGAGGGGTATTATGGAACAGTATATAGAGCTTTCGCAAAAACAGGGGCTGGCTCAGCACATGATCCAATCCATGGAAATCCTTCAGATGAATGCGCTTGAGCTGGAGAGCTATCTGGAAAACCTGGCGCTTGAGAACCCTGTCATGGAACTGGACGAGCGGGGCCGGGAAGACCTCCCGGCGCAGCAGGAGAAGCAGGAGGAGCTGCAGCGCAAATTAGACTGGCTGGAATCGACGGATCTGCAGAACAGGGTGTATTACCAGCAGGAACGCGGCGATGACAGCCCGGAGGACAACTGGCATGATCAAAACTGGGCGGAGGAAAGCTTAAGCGATTATCTTTTATCCCAGATCCTACTGTCCGGCTTTTCCGGACAGGATCGGTCCATCCTGAAATTTATGATCCTGTCCCTGGATGAGCGCGGCTATTATCCGGATGAATTGTCGGTCGCCGCCGAAGCGTATCATGTGGATGTCCCGCATATTGAGCGTCTTCTGAAGGTGATCCAGTCTCTAAACCCCGCGGGAATCGGCGCGCGCTCCCTGGAAGAATGTCTGCTTTTGCAGATAGAGCGCGGAGGCAGTACACATAAACTGACAGAGGCTATTATAAAGAACCATTTAAACGATATCGCCAGGAACCATCTGCCGCATATTGCGAAAAAACTGAACGCCTCCATGGAGGAAGTAACCCTGGCCTGCGAGGAAATCCGCAGGCTCCAGCCTAAACCGGGAAGCGCCTTTTACAGCAGGAATTACCTTCAATATATCACCCCGGATGTTATTATCGTTACATTAGAGGGTTCCTTTGAAATTCTGATCAATGAGTACAAGTATCCCGGATTTCATATCAGCAGCTATTATCAGGATATGCACCGCACGATCGCCGATAAGGAGGCCAAAGCCTATCTGCACGAGAAAATCCGGCAGGCCAGGTGGGTTTCCAGCTGCATCGAACAGCGCGCCTCCACGCTCGCGCGCGTCATGCATGAGCTCGTGCAGCTTCAGAATGACTTTTTCCTGCGCGGAACCGGATACAAACGCCCGATGAAGCTCTCTGATCTGGCGGATAAGCTTAACCTGCACGAATCCACCGTCAGCCGGGCCCTGCACGGCAAATATCTCCAGTGCCACTGGGGGATATTCCCGCTGAACTATTTTCTGACCTGCGCCGCGGGGAAAGCGGCCGGGACAACGCAGGAAAAGACCCCGGAGCAGGTAAAAGCATTGATTCAGACCATCGTGGACGGGGAAGACAAGCAAAATCCCTACAGCGATCAGGCGATCAGCGAAAAGCTTTTGCAGCATGATATCCATATCTCGCGCAGGACCGTCAATAAATACAGGGGCGAAATGAATCTGCCGGATAAAAACGGGCGTAAAATCTGGGGATAGCGCGCCATTTACATCAGATCCTTCACCTGCGCGCTGAAGCGCTGACGTTTCCGCACAAACGTGGAGGGCGTCATGCCAAGGCTTGCGGCGGCGTCCCGCACGTTGCCAAACGTCTCATACGCATGGTTGATATATTCCAGCTCCAGCGCCTCGATCGCGCTCTTTAAGCTTCCTGTGTGCGCCGGCACGCATGGCGCGGCCTTCGGGCGTTCCCCGGCCGGATACAGCGAAAGGGCGTCCGGCGTGATCTCGTCGCCGCTGCTGATGATGGCCGCCCGTTCCACGATATTGCGCAGCTCGCGGATATTCCCGGGCCAGTTATAGTCTTTCATCATGGTAATGGAAATCAGCGAAAAATATTTCTTGAAATTATACTTCTTATTGAGCTGTGACAGAAACAGGCTGGCAAGCGGGATGATATCCGCGGGCCGCTCCCTGAGCGGCGGGATATGGATTGGGAAGATCATCAGCCTGTAGTACAGATCCTCCCGGAACGCCTTCTGCCTCACCATCTCCTCTAAGTTCCGGTTGGTGGCCGCCAGGACCCGCACGTCGGCCTTCACGGGCTTCCGGCCCCCGATCCGCTCAAACTCCTGCTCCTGCAGCACGCGCAGGAGTTTGACCTGCATATCCAGGGGCAGTTCCCCCACCTCGTCAAGAAAAATGGTTCCCGTATCTGCCACCTCGAACAGCCCCATCTTCCCGTTCCGGTCCGCTCCCGTAAAAGCGCCCTTTTCATATCCGAACAGCTCGCTCTCCACCAGGTTCGCCGGGATTGCGCCGCAGTTTACCTTAATAAAGGGCTTGTCATTCCGGCTGCTGTTCTGGTAAATATATTTTGCAAACACCTCCTTCCCCACCCCGGTCTCTCCCAGCAGGATCACCGTGGTATCCAGAGGAGCAACCCGCTTTGACAGGGAGATAATCTCCATTGTTTTCTGATCCTCGGCTGTCAGGCAGCAGCGTTTGAGGGAATCCCTCTGTATATGCTCCAGCTCCTTGCGAAGCTTGCGCTCCTTCTGATGGAACTGCGCGGCCTCCTCCTTTAAGCGGTACAATTCCGTTATATCACGGACATTGGTGATCACAAGAATCACCTCATCCTGCACATTGGTAATCGGAGTGCTCGTAATTAAGGCGCGCTTTCCGGTCTTAAATTCCTGCTGAATCGTAATCGGGCGCTTCTGCGCCAGAGCCATCAGCGTACCGGAAGCGGAAATCGTCTTATTGCGGACCAGCTCCCTCATATTATAGCCCAGCACCTCGCTTTTCTTTAAGCCCGAAATCGTAAGATAAGAACGGTTCACCTTAATCGTATTGGCCTGTCCGTCCGTAATATAAATCCCGTCAAAGGAATGCTCAATAATCGCATCCAGATATTCGCTGCTCAAAGGCTCCGCAATCTCTTTTCTGTTCTGCATCATTTCTCCCCTCTCCCCCTGATTTTTCGTAACAGTTCAGACAACCTCTGAACTGTTATGATTCTTCAGCCGCAGACGGCTGTCCGACAGCCTCATTTTAACGTGCTGTTAAAAAAATATCAACACTGTTAAAACAGCGATGTATGGCATAACCCGGCTCAAAAAAACGCCTCGCGCCGGCTCATGTGCGACAGCATCTGCCGGACCGCCCCGGGAAATGATGACGGCCAGGGAGAGCTTGAAAGCGCCGCCTGCTCCCGGCGGACTTTCCACGACTCCCTCTGGCCTGTGTATCTTCTGTAATTTTACGCGTTCGACGCTTTTTCCTCCACGACCGGATTTTTGAAATTCCCATAGATCAGAATGTAGACAATCACGCCGGCAGCAAGCCCCCAGGCCGCGCCCTTAATGGCGAGGATACCGGCCATAGCGCCTGCGATGCCGCGCTCTGCGTCTGTCTTTATCATGCCCAGCCCAATCTGGCAGCATACATATCCCTGCACAATCAGCGTAAGGGACAGGGCCGCCGGAAGGATCGGCTGCACAAAGGATGCGACCGGGACGAGCGCCACGCAGATGAACGTCATCCAGCGGAATGTGCCCACGCCGCTGAAGATCGAATCCATAGATTCCCTGCCGTCCTTATAGCGCTCTGCAACAGAGGCGGTTACCGCCGCCCACAGAGGCCCGCAGAGAGCCACATAGGGGCAGATCAGGGACTGTACGATGTTGCGGATTGCGCTGATTATATTGGAACGGTTGGCGTTAAAGTCAATCTTTTCATCCTGCCGGATCTCGTCGGCGGCTGACAAAAGCTGCTCGCTGGATACGAAATCGCCGAAGGCGATGATATAGACAGAGATCGCCGTCGGGATCGCCGCGATAAACTGCCCGATGCCTGGAAAACCGATGGAAAACGGACTCAACGTGCTCATAATCGCGCCGAATTCCGGAATCTTGATCACCTCTCCGAGCACCAGGTTTGGCGGCGGAAGCTCGCCGGAAAGCGGCCCGATGATCACCGCGATGATGATCGCCGGCAGCATGCCGAAATTCCCGACCATATACCACAGCTTATTCTTTGCCTTCATTTTCTTAAACAGCAGCGAAAAAAGCAGGAAATAGGCGATGACAGAGCCGATCAGCACTGTGGCCGGGTACATGCCCGCCCGTCCGCCGTCCTTAAATTCGCCCATAATCGCGGAAAAGCCCGCGCCGACAAGCACGCCGGATTTGATCGCGTTCGGGATCGCGCCGATGATTTTGCTGGCAAGCCCCGTTACTCCCATAAAAAGGAAGATGATACCGACCATGAGCTGCAGGGCAATCAGGCTTTGCGTTCTCGCCGGCCCCTGCTCGGACAGGGTCAGGAAGGCGGTAACAAGCGGAATGGCCGGCGTGATCCAGCCCGGAACGACCGGATCGCCCAGCAGCGCGTGCATACTGTAGAAAAAGCCGTTGATAATCACCATGCTCCAGGCCACCTCATAGGGAACCCCCAGCACCTCCTCGAGGACCGGGATCGCGCCCAGGCAGGTCGCGCACATCAGGATGGCCTGCAGGCACTCGGAAATCTCCCATCTGTAGTGGATAAATGGAAGGCGGATCTTAAATATGCCGGCAGGAATATACGGCTGCTCCTGTCCATATTCACGTTTCATTGCCATAAGTAATTACTCCTATTCTGTCCAACTGTTTATGTTACGGTTCACAGTAACCTGTTTATTCATATTTACAATGGAACCTCTGTTCATACACTGATTTTAAGCCGTCGCGGAAATCGGGATGCGCGATCTCGATCAGCGCTCGGGCGCGATCCTTTAAGGTCTTTCCCGCCAGCTTCGCAACGCCGTACTCTGTCACAGCGTAGTCGATATCGTTCCGGGACGTTGTGACGGCCGCTCCCTCGTCCAGCAGAGGCACAATCTTGGACACGGTCCCTTTGGCCGCCGTGGACGGGAACGCCAGGATCGAGCGGCCGTTTTTAGCCATGGATGCGCCGCGGATAAAGTCCACCTGGCCGCCGACGCCGGATATCTGCGTATAGCCGATCGATTCCGAAGCCGCCTGTCCCATCAGATCAATCTGCACGCAGGAATTGATGGAGACAATATTGTCCTCCTTCATCACCACAACCGGGTTATTTACATAATCAACCGGATACATCTCCACATCCGGATTGTTATTTACAAAGTCATACAGCCGTTTTGTCCCCATCAGGAAATTGGCCACAAATTTTCCCACATGCGTGGTCTTTTTCTTATTGGTAATAACGCCGCTCTCCACTAATTCCACAACGCCGTCGGAAAACATCTCGGAATGGATGCCCAGATCCTTTTTCTCTTTCAGGAATAAAAGCACCGCGTCCGGGATCGCGCCGATCCCAAGCTGCAGCGTATCGCCGTCGTTTATCAGGGACGCGCAGTTTGCGCCAATAGCCTTTTCCACGTCGCTGATTTTCGGCGGGGCCAGCTCAATGATCGGGGCGTCATGCTCGACAATGGCCACAATATTCGCATCCGCCGCGTTTATGCAGCTATCTCCCCCGGTTCCCGGCATTTCTTTATTCACCTGTACAATGACCTTCTTCGCGGCTCTGGCAGCCGGAAGCGTATAATCCACCGAGATTCCAAGGCTCATATTCCCGTTCCCGTCCGGGCGGGATGCCTGGATCATGGCCACATCGACCGGAAGGCTTCCGTTTGTAAACAAATCCGGAATGCGGTAGAAAAAGCACGGGGTATAATCGCCGCGGCCCTCCTGAACCGCCTTTCTCGTCGTCCCGCCCACAAACAGGGCGTTGTGGCGGAAATGTTTTTCCATGCCCGGCTGTGCGTAGCCGGCCTTGCCCATGGCCACCATATGGACGATCTCAACATTTTCGTACTGCTCTGCCTTCGCTATCATAGCCTCAACCACATGGGACGGCTCTCCGCAGGCATGGCCGATCACAACGCGTTCGCCGGATTTAATAAAATCAACGGCCTTTTCGGCCTCCGTCAATTTACTCTGATACTCGCTTTCCCAGCTCATGGGATTCCTCCATTTCTAAATTCCAAATACAAATGCGGGCGGCAGATCGCTCAAATCCACAGAAGAGGGCCTGGGGCCCTCTCTGCGTCCCCCGCAAACGCCGCGCTCTTATTCCTCGATCTTGGCGATCGCCTTTGCCAGTTTCTTCTTCATGGCAAGGTTGCCCTGACGGGAGATCATGATTCTCTGCGCCTGCGGAGAGCCTGCGCCGTGCATGGACTCGGTCCGGTAGCCGACTGCCGCCGCGCCGAGCGTCAGATTTTCGATGAGGCGCATCATGCGCAGCCTGTTCTCCGTCGATACGGCATTTACGCCGCGGAAATACTTCTCCACATATTTGCCAAGGAACGGATCCTTTAAGTCCTTCTCCGACGGGGCTGTTACCATCAGGCCGCCTGCGATGTCCTCGGCAAGACGCGCGATCTCATACGGGAACCGGGTGACATTCTGCTTACATACATTGGCCAGAAGCAGATCGATTAAGTAGTTGCCGGATTTTGTCGGCGCGCCCTCTGCGGAACATGCAATGCCGCAGCAGTATAAGGTTTCATTTAAGTGCGTCATCTCGATCAGTTTGTCCTTTACGTGGGAAGCTCTCTGCGCGCCGTTGTACTCCGCGATCACAGCCGCCGCGCCGATCAGAACATCGCCCACGCCAACCTTGCATCCGCCGTAGGACTGTCTGTGGTAGCCCGCGAAACGCTCTACCAGAACGCCTGCAAATTCATACTCTCCATTTAAGAAGATGCGCTCGTTCGGCACAAATACATCGTCAAAAATAACCAGGGCCTCTGTCCCGCCGTACTCGGAATTGCCGACGTCGATCTGGCTGCCCTCCAGCTTTCTCGTATCGCAGGACTGACGGCCCACGATCATGAAGATGCCCTTTGCGTCAGTCGGTACTGCAAAGGATACGGCATAATCCCTGT
Source organism: Clostridiaceae bacterium (assembly GCA_910575795.1). Lineage (GTDB taxonomy): Bacteria > Bacillota > Clostridia > Lachnospirales > Lachnospiraceae > Otoolea > Otoolea muris. The sequence goes on from CAJTGE010000006.1 coordinate 95,244, forward strand.
CGTCCTCGCCCATGGCGATGGTCGGCATAACGATCACCTCATGGGAGTTTACAAAACCGGTCTGATGCGCTTTTGCACCGCGGACAACAATGCCGTCCTCTCTTCTCTCAACAACCCGTAAATACAGATCCGGATCCGCCTGGGCATGCGGCGCCAGGGAACGATCTCCCTTGGGATCCGTCATAGCGCCGTCTACGGTGAGATCCTTTTCCTGAACATACTGTAAAAACTTCTTGAAATTTTCATGATAATGCGTTCCGTGCTTTTCATCAGTTTCATATGTAGTGCTGTATACGGCGTTGAACGCGTCCATGCCTACGCAGCGCTGGAAGCATGCCGCCGTCTTCTGTCCGCAGAGACGCTGCATCTTTACCTTCTTGATCAGATCCTCCGTGCTCTGGTGGATATGAGTGAAACGGTTGATCTTCTCGCCGTTAATTGAAGATTTCACCGTCATCAAATCCTCATATTCCGGCATCTGAGCCAGATCATAGGTCGCCTTCACGGAATTTAAAGACGGACGGAGAATGGGGTCATCGACCGGATTTTCAATCTTCTTTCCGAACATGTAAACCTGAAGGTTTAATTTTCTCATGCTTTCCACATACTGCTCACCTGTCATTAACATAGCTTATAATTCCTTTCTTTATAAAATTTATTTATAACTGTTATAACTGGATTTAATGCAAATCGCGTGCCAAAACACGGGAACCTTTTCCTGTTTTCTTTTAATTTTTTTTCGGCGGCCCGCAAAACATCCCTTATTTCGGCACATCGGGCGGCCCTTCCCGGGGGAAATTTTTTCTTTTTTGATAAATAGCGACAAAAAAAGCGCCGGGACAGACAAAAAACCAGCAATATTTTGTTGCGAAAATGCAACCAAACGGATATTTGATCCAAAAATGCATCAGGAGTTTCCACATTCCGGCGTAAAAACCTTAAAAAGCGTATACGTTTCCATCCAAAACCGCCCCGCCTCCCTGGCATGAAAATTGCTGTATATTATAGCAAAGAAAGAAAGCAGGAGTATCATACATGAATATCATTGAAAAAATCGAAGCCGTGCTGGAGGAGAAGGTTCGTCCGTCGCTTCTGGCGCATGAAGGAAATGTACAGATTCTGGAATTTACAGACGGAATCCTGAAAATCCGTCTGACCGGACAGTGCGCGGGCTGTCCGTCCGCCCGTCTGACGACAGAGGAGCTGATCGGCAAAACGGTGATGGACGAGCTTCCCCAGGTTCAGGATGTCGTCCTCGTCAATGAGGTCAGCCCCGAGCTTCTGGATTTTGCAAAGAAGCTTTTAAACCATCAGGTGAAAGGATAAACAGCCTATGACTATCGGAATCAAATACTGCGGCGGCTGCAACAGCGTCTATAACCGCGGGAGGCAGACGCAGCTCTTAAAGGAACAGTTTCCGGAACATGAATTCCGCACCGCGGCGGCCGGGACTGTCTGCGACGTGTGGCTTATTGTCTGCGGCTGCATGCGATCCTGCGCCTCCACCGACGGCCTTACGGCCAAGAAACGGATGTTTATACTGCCCACGGAGCGCAGCTTTGAAGAGGTCCGAACATATCTCAGGGCGAAGCGCGGCGCGGCCAAAAAAGGCGGCCGGGACGAAGCCATGGGGGAGGAAGCGTCCTCCGCTGACGGGAAAAACGGGCGGAAAACGGTTCTCCGCGTGGGCCAGAGCGCGCAGATGGAAAAGACCTTTTTTAAGGACGACATCGACAAATTCGCGGCCCTGACAGGAGATTTCAGCCGTCTGCACACGGACGCGGCGTTTGCGGAAAAATCAGATTTCGGACGCCCGCTCGTGCACGGCATGCTGACCGCCAGCCTGATTTCCTCTGTCATGGGTATGCAGCTCCCCGGAGAGGGGACGGTTTTCACAGAGGCGCAGACGCGCTTTTTAAAACCCATATTTTACGGCGACACCATAACGGCCCGTGTCCGTTTCCTCTCCTGCCGCGAGGGAAAAGCCGGCTACATCGGCACATTTTCCGGCGTCTGCACAAACCAGAACGGGGAAATAACCGTGGCCGCGCGCTGCCGGCAGCTTATGTCCAAAGAGCTGTTTGAGGTCGCAAATCCCGGGGAGACGGAGGCCGATCCCGATACGGACGGATACTGGGGATAAGGCGGCCCCGAGAGGCGGTGGAAGCGCTGATTTCCAGGCGCGAAGATTATGCCAAACCGGAAACCTGCACCATAAAGAAAGCGAGGAACCAGCTATGACAAATTTAGAAACCTATAATAAAATTTTCCGCGGCATATTCCGCAAAGCCGATGACGAGCTGCCCGGTTTAAAGTACAGAGGGATCGCGCTCTGGGATTCTATTGGCCATATGGATCTGATGAGCGAGCTGGAGGAGGCGTTCGACATTCGTATCGACACGCAGGATGTGCTGGCGTTTACCTCCTATGAAACCGGAAAAGAGGTGCTGGGAAAATATGGAGTGGCCATTGAATAACCGGGACGGATGGCGCAGATGCCGGAAACCGGACGGGATGGAGGCAGATATTTTCTGCGCCTCTGATCCGGTGACAGGAAGCGGCTGCTATCTGCTTGTCAAAAACGGGGCCTGCGCGGTTGTCGACGCCGGCTGCTTTCCGCTTCCCGCCCCGGCTCTGTCCGGGCATGCCCCGGCCTTTCTCCCCGTTTTCCTGACTCACGGTCACTGTGATCACATCAGCGCCTTAAACAGCCTGCGGGAACGTTTTCCTGTCCTCGCAGTCTGCAGCCGGGCCTGCAGTGAGGAAATCCAGGATACAAAGGCCAACATGTCGCGGCGCATGGAAGCGTTTCTCTATTATAAGAGCAATGAGACGAAGCTGACGCCCTACGCGCCCTTTCGCTGCGGGCCGGCGGATCTCTGCTTTGAGGAGGAGATCCGCTTTCTCCTGGGCGGCTGGCGGCTCCATATGAAGCGCCTGCCGGGCCATACCCCCGGCAGCTCTTTGATTTTCCTGGACAGCGCGCTGTTTTCCGGGGATTATCTGCTTCCGGGAGAACGCGTGGTCACACGCCTGCCGGGCGGCAGCCAGGAACAGTACGAAACATATACGCGGCCATGGCTTCAAACCATCGCGGACGGAACCTGGATCTATCCCGGACACGGCCGCGAATTTCAGATGTGCGGGGAGGCGAGGCGTTTTCATGAATTATGAGGACTTATTAAACATCGGGCCCTACGCGCTTTCAGCAGCGCAAAAGGAACAAATTTACAGGGAGCTCTTAAACCGGCTGACGGACTGGCACCGGGAGCGCTGCGCTCCTTACGGGCGCGTCTGCCGCCTTTTAGGCGATCCCGCCCAGGGCATGCGGGCCGTGGAGGATATCCCCATGGTTCCGGTTTCCCTTTTTAAACAGCTCCGCCTCTCAAGCGTTCCGGAGGAAGACATCTTTAAGACCATGACCTCCTCCGGGACCAGCGGGCAGAAAACATCCAGAATTTTTCTTGATCAGCAGACCGCCGCCTGGCAGCAGCGCACGCTGGAGCGGATTGTCAGCGATTTTATCGGCCGGAAACGGCTTCCGATGCTGATCATCGATTCACCGGACGTCCTGCGCGACCGTAACCTGTTCTCCGCCCGGGGCGCAGGGATCCTCGGCTTTTCTATTTTCGGGACAAAGCGCCGCTACGCGCTGACCAGCGATATGAAGCTTGACCTTGACGCTGTGGAGGCGTTTGCGGAAGAAGCAGCGGGCGGGCCGGCTCTTTTATTCGGCTTTACCTATATTATCTGGAAATACTTTTGCCAGCCCCTGGCCGCCCTGGGCAGAACCCTTCCGCTCGAAAACGGCTTTCTCATCCACGGCGGCGGCTGGAAAAAGCTCCAAAATGAGGCGGTGAGCGGGGAAGCGTTTAAAGAGGGCCTGCGAAATGCGGCGCGCCTTTCCAGAGTGCGCAATTATTATGGAATGGCGGAGCAGACCGGCTGCATCTATATGGAATGTGAGCACGGGCGGCTGCACGCCAGCGTATACTCGGATGTGCGGATCCGCAATATGGAGGATTTTTCCTGCTGCAAAAATGGAACAGAGGGCGTCATTCAGGTTCTCTCCCCCATGGCCCGCTCCTATCCCGGACATTCGATCCTCACCGAGGATAAGGGAATCATTCTCGGAGAGGATGACTGCCCCTGCGGGCGTAAGGGGAAATATATAAAAATCACGGGCCGGATCCCGGCAGCTGAGATAAGGGGGTGCAGCGATACATATGAGTCATAAGGAATCCATCCCGGCGGGCGTTACCCTGCTCGCCGGCGCATATACGCTTGATCCGGCGCCATGGCCGCCCTTTGATGCATCTGTGCTCGGCTTTTTAAACGCCCTGTCGGAAAACATCCGCGCCCTCCCCCGCGGGAACGTGTCCGAAGAAATGCGCTCGCTCGGCTTCTGGCTCCGGCGCGCGCACCTTCTCGGCCTGCGCGAAGCCTATGGGCGGGCCGACGCCCTGGGCCTGGGCATATCCTTCCATATTGCTCCCGCAAATGTGCCGCTCTTATTTGCCTGGTCCTGCGCCATCGGCCTTCTGGCCGGAAACGCCTGCCGTGTGCGCGTCTCCGGGCGGCGGACCGGGGACGCGGAGCAATTATGCGCACTGATCCGGGAACTGCTCGCAGACGGCGCGTATGCCCCCCTGGCAAAGCGGATCTCTGTCCTGGCCTATGACCGCAGCCTTACGGATCTTACACAGCGCTTCAGCAGCGAATGCAGCGCGCGCGTCGTCTGGGGAGGAGACCGGACCGTGGAAGAAATCCGCCGGATCCCTATAAGGCCCCGGGCCGTTGAGCTCTCCTTCCCGGACCGCGCCTCCCTCTGCGTGCTGGGCGCAGACGCCGTCCTCGCGCTCCCGCACGAGGCGCTTTGCGATCTGGCGGCGCGCTTTTATAACGATACCTACGCCATGGATCAAAATGCCTGCTCCTGTCCGAAGCTCGTATGCTGGGAGGAAAGCGACGCCAAAACAGGAGCGCGCGCCGCGAGCCGTTTCTGGAACGCGGCGGCAAAGGCGGCCCGGCGATACCGCCTTTCCGAAATCAAGGTCACCCGCAAATACGGCGCGCTCTGGGAATATGCGGGGCAAAACGGGCGCGTATGCCGCATCCGGCGCTGGGACAACCTCCTGTATGTGCTGGAGCTGTCAGCTCTCTCCCGGGACTTTCCCGATATCCCGATGCAGTTTGGAAGCTTTTTAGAATACCACATGCAGGAAAAAGGAGAATGGGCAGACGCCGTGTCCGAAAAGACGCAGACCGTAACCTTCTTCGGCGTCTCAGGGGAAGCGCTCATGGAAACCGCGCTCCGGGGCAGGCTGCGGGGCGTCTCCCGCATCGCGCCCGTCGGGCAGGCCCTGTTCATGGATCTGACCTGGGACGGAAAAAACCTAATCGACAGCCTCTCGCGCCGGATCAGCCGTTAAAGCGTATTTGATACACCATTCCCGCCATCCCGCGCCCCGCTTTGCGGGAGATTCAGGCTCTCACAGACTCCGGGGCCTATGAAAGGAGCGTTTATGGAATATAAAGAATTTTATAAAATCAATCCAGGCTTAAGCAAACGCCTGATGCTTTTAGAGGATACCGGAAAGGGCGTAACGTACGGCGATTTCACGGCCTTCTACAGCTCCGTTGAAAACAAACTGAGGACAGGAACCCTGCTGTTTTTATTTTGTGAAAACTCTATTGGCGCGGTATTCTTTTATCTGGCCTGTTTAAACAAAAAAATCGTTCCCCTGCTGTTAGATGCAAAAATGGAGCAGGCGCTGGCAGCGCGGCTAATTCAGACCTATGCGCCGGATTATATCGCCTTCCCGGCAGACCTATGCGCAGATGTATCCGCAGACGCTGTACCTGCCGCAGAAGGCTTCGGCTATACCGTATATCAATATACGCCGGCCGGGCAAAGAGCGCCTTATCCTGCGCTCCACCCTGATCTGGCGCTGCTTTTAACCACCTCCGGCAGCACCGGAAGCCCCAAGCTTGTCCGCCAGAGCCGGAAAAACATCTCGGCAAACGCGGCGTCCATCGCGGATTATCTGGACTTAAACGCCTCAGAACGCCCGATTACCACGCTGCCGATGCATTATACCTACGGTCTTTCCATTATCAACAGCCACCTTCTCGCAGGCGCTGCGGTGCTGCTGACAAACCGGAGCATGGTTGAAAAAGAATTCTGGGAATTTTTCAGACAGGAGCAGGCATCCTCCTTTGGCGGCGTGCCCTATACGTATGAAATATTAAGGCGGCTCTCCTTTTTTGACATGGAGCTCCCCTCTCTGAGGACCATGACACAGGCCGGGGGGAAGCTGGCCCCGAAGCTGCACAGGGAATTTGCGGAATACGCGGCGCAGACAGGGCGCAGCTTTATCGTTATGTACGGCCAGACCGAGGCCACCGCCCGCATGGGCTACCTCCCGGCAGAAGACGCGCTCAGAAAATGCGGCAGCATGGGCATCGCCATCCCTGGCGGCCGCTTCCGCCTCATGGAAGACAAAGACGTGGAAATCACGGAGCCGGACAGAACCGGAGAACTTGTCTATGAGGGCGAAAACGTGACGATGGGCTACGCCGCCTGCCGGGCCGGCTTGGCCAAAGGCGATGAGCGGGGCGGCGTCCTGTTTACAGGGGACATGGCCATGCGGGATGCGGATGGCTATTACTACATCACCGGGCGCAAAAAGCGGTTTTTAAAGCTGTTCGGCATGCGCGTGAACATGGATGAGATCGAACGCCTCCTTAAGGCAGAGTATGAAGGCGTCCAGGCCGCCTGCGCCGGTGAAGACGACCATATGCGGATCTTCCTCGCCGGGGCCGATGAGGCGTTCTGCAGACAGGCAGAGCTGTGGATCGCCGCCAAAACGGGCCTGCACCCAAGCGGGCTGCGCGTATTCCCCATTGACGTAATCCCCAAGAACAGCGCGGGGAAGACGCTTTATCAAAAGCTGCCGGATATACCATTTTAATATGGAGGCGGATCAGCTATTAGTTAAACCGGGATAATAAATGGTTCTTTATAATATGGAATCAACGAATCGTGCGTTAAAAACATCAGCTTTTCTGCCTTTGCCTGCGCCACCATAATTCTGTCAAACGGGTCATTGTGTTTAGGCGCATTCTGGGGACGATGCAGCGTTTCCAGGTATGAAACATGATCATTCAGGATCGGCAGCACAATGTACCCGTTATCTTCGCAGCCTTTTTCCAAAATATTACCGCTCATCCTGATTTTATCCGGGTGCAGCATATGCTTTATCGTGATTTCCCATACGGAAGCTGTACTGTAAAAAATTTCATTTTCCTCGTCAAGAATCATTTGTCTCGCTTTATCAGGAAGCTTAGGAGCATTCAATACTGCCCAAACAGCGATATGCGTATCTAACAATATTCTCATTGTTCAAACACCCCAAACATCTCAGTGATCTCATTGTTACATTCGTCTATATCGTAATCCATATCGATGAGATCCTGCCCCTCTAAGCTTCCAATTCTGCGGATACCCTTTTTTCCCATCACTGGTTCACCACTATTGTTATTTCCAGCTTCATGCGGCTTCATAAAGCGCTGTATCATATCAAGCAAAAAGCGTAAATTATCATCCGACAAGCCATTAAGGGATTGAACCACCTGCCTCTGTAATACTGACATATTCATTACCGCCTTTCTTCCTTATTTATCTTTTCAGATTAAGTATATCCCAAAAAAGAGCCCTGCTCAACACATTTTTTTTAACTTCCTTATACGGGCCTGTGCACACAAAAGGCATCCCGCCTCTCATAAACAGGATGCCTTTTTCCAGTTATCTCCACAAACCCCAAGGGAACGTCACACTGCCGGCAAACCGCACAATTCGCACATCACCTCATGCACCGTCTCCAGCTTATCCGCGCGCCACGCATTGCTCCCGCAGAACAGCAGCGCATTCTCCTCATCCCCCTGGGCCGCGTTCACCAGCGCCTGGGTGATACAATACGGGATATTCGTCCTGTCGCAGCGCTCCAGGCAATGGTAACACCGCTTTACCGCAACCTTTCCTTTCTCCGCCTCGCGCAGAAAGGCGTTTCGTATCGCTCTTCCCGGCATGCCGACCGGGCTTTTTACGATCACGATATCCTCTTCCGCGGCGTCCAGATACGCCTGTTTATATGCATCCGGCGCGTCGCATTCCTGCGTGGTCACAAAGCGCGTCGCCACCTGTACGCCGTCCGCGCCAAGCCCGATCTGGCGCATCACATCCTCATGCGTATAGATGCCGCCTGCGGTGACCACCGGGATCTCCCTGCCGTACTTGTCCGCGTATTTTTTGACAAGGCTTATAATGCCCTTTATCTCATTCTCATATTCCGCCCTCTTAAAGGTTTTTGAAGCGTGCTCTGTATCCGCTCCCAGACTGGTCAGCTCCTCCCTGGCAAAACCCAGATGGCCTCCGGCCAGAGGGCCCTCGATGACCACCAGATCCGGGGCGGTCTGATACTTCCGATCCCACAGCTTACAGATCACATTCGCTGATTTCACGGATGACACGATCGGGGCAATCTTTGTCGCGGCCCCTTTGACATATTTCGGCAGATCGACGGGAAGGCCGGCGCCGGAGACGATCAGATCCGCCCCGGCCTTCACTGCGGCCTTTACATATTCCGCATAGTTTTTTGTCGCCACCATAATGTTAAAGCCAAGGATCCCTTTTGGCGCAATCTCTCTGGCTTTTTTCAGCTCTTTCTCAATGGCCCGCAGATTGGCCGCCTGGGAATCCTCTGCAAAATCCGGCTCGCGAAAACCGATCTGGGCAGTGGAAATCAGTCCGATCCCGCCCTCTCTGGCCACGGCCCCGGCCAGGGAGGACAGGCTGATGCCCACCCCCATCCCGCCCTGGATAACCGGAAGCCTGGCTGTCAGTGTTCCTATTTTCAATGGTCTTAATCCGCACATACCTGTCTCCTGTCCGATCTGCAGTACGCCGCCTCTTTTTATGCTATATCTTCCTGAACCTGTCGTATCTCTGCGTTACGATCTCCTCCGGCGTCCTCTGGGCGCAGGATTTGAAAAATTCTCTCATATGCTTGTCAATAATCTGCCCGATCACCTCGATATTCTCCGCCGTAGCCGGCTGATCTTCGGAGATGATCCGCTCGATCATACCCAGATCATAGAGATCCTCCGCTGTGATCTTCATCACCTTTGCCGCCTCATCCGCGCGCTTCGCGTCCTTCCACAGGATGGAGGCAAAGCCCTCCGGGGAAAGGATAGAGTACGTCGAGTTTTCAAGCATCCACACCTCGTTTGACACCGCCAGCGCCAGCGCGCCGCCGCTGCCTCCCTGCCCGGTAATCACAGTCAGGATCGGCACCTTCATATCTGACATCTCAAACAGGTTGCGGGCAATCGCCTCGCCCTGGCCTCTCTCCTCTGCCTCCATGCCCGGATATGCGCCCGGCGTGTCCACAAAGCAGATAATGGGCCGGTTGAATTTTTCCGCCTGTTTCATGAGTCTGAGCGCCTTGCGGTAGCCCTCCGGAGACGGCATGCCGAATTTGCGTTTCATGCTGTCCTTGGGCGAATGGCCGCGCTCCTGTCCGATGACCGTCACCGGCATCCCGTAGAAGGAAGCCACGCCGCCGACCACCGCGCCGTCATCCCCGAAATAGCGGTCTCCATGCATTTCCATAAAATTGTCAAACAGAATCCGGATATAATCCGTCGCCGTCAGACGGCCCGCGCTGCGGGACTGGCGCACGGTGTCCCATGCCTCTCTCTGACGTCCCTTGATCTTATCCAGCGTCTTCTGGCGCATAATACCGGAAAACGGCGCTCTGCGGCTCTTTGCCGGCTTTACCTCGCTTCCGCCGGCCAGCCAGGTCGCTGTGCTGGACAGGAAGTCCGACACCGACGGGCGCACAGAATTGCGCTCATCCGACCATTTCTCCCAGCCGTGCTCTTTGCTGTGCAGCTTTAAGATCTGGCCCAGGAGCTTTTTCTGGTCATGGCGCTCCGTAATGCGATCCACAAAGCCGTGCTCCAACTGGAATTCCGCCCTCTGGAAGCCCTCCGGCAGCTTCTGGTTAATGGTCTGCTCAATCACGCGGGGACCCGCAAAGCCAATCAGCGCGCCCGGCTCTGCCAGGATGATGTCGCCCAGCATGGCAAAGCTCGCCGTCACGCCTCCGGTCGTCGGCTCGGTCAGCACGCTCACGTACAGAAGCCCGGCCTCGGAGTGGCGCTTGAGCGCCGCGGAGGTCTTGGCCATCTGCATCAGGGAAATCATGCCCTCCTGCATCCTCGCGCCGCCCGAAGCGGCAAAGATGATCACCGGAAGCTGCTCCTTTGTAGCCCTCTCCACAGCCCGCGCGATCTTCTCGCCCACATTATGTCCCATACTGCTCATCAGGAAACGGCAGTCACAGACCGCGATCACGGTATCATAGCCGAAGATCTTACCCTTTCCTGCCACAACCGCCTCGTTTAAGTTGGTTTTCTCCCTCGCAGCCGTTACCTTCTTCTCATAACCCGGGAAATTTAAGGGATTAACGATCTCCATCTCCTTATCCCACTCCTCAAAGGTTCCCTCATCGATCAGCATTTCGATCCGACGGTAGGCGTGTACGCGGAAATAGCCGCCGCACTCCGGACAGATGTAATCATTGTCCTTAACCGCCTGGACTAAAATCGGACGCCCGCACTTGTTACAGCGCCTCCAGAGATCCTTGATCTCCTGCGGCGAGCTGGCCTTCGGCGGCTCGGGCGCCTTTTCCTTCTCCTTTGTTCCCGCGCCTGCTTCGGCCGCTGCGCCTGTGTCTGGCGCCTCCTGCGCTCCTGTTCCCTGAACCGCTTGCGAAACGCTCCCTGCTTCGACAGGAGCTGTACCTTCCTTCACAGATGTTCCTTCTGCATTCTCTTTGGAGTTGATGGTCGTATAAGTCTTTTTAAATAAATTTTTAAACATATTCGTCCTCCCTATCCAATCATAAAGGTCAGCTCAGCCGATACAGCCAGCTTTCCGTCTACTGTCGCCTTTGCGCTTCCGATCCCCACGGGACCCTTTCTCTTGATGATATGGCATTCCAGCTTAAGCTTATCCCCGGGAACTACTTTATTCTTAAACTTCGCATTATTGATAGCGCCGAAATAGGCTACCTTTCCCTTGTTTTCCTCTTCGCTCAGGATAGCCACAGCCCCTACCTGAGCAAGCGCCTCCACGATCAGGACGCCCGGCATGACCGGCTCCTGCGGGAAATGGCCCGCAAACCACGGTTCATTATACGTTACAGACTTATAGCCAGTCGCCCCCTCGCCCGGCGTCAGCTCCTCGATGCAGTCGATGAGCAGAAACGGGTGGCGGTGAGGGATAATCTCCTGAATTTCCTTAATTCCCAGCATGGCTTACTCCCCCTGTCCCGCAAATTTCTTAATCACAAGGCTTGCGTTCACTCCGCCGAAGCCCAGGGAATTGGAGATGGCGCAATTGACGTCCATGGGAACGCCTTCGCCCATCACATAATCCAGATCGCAGCCCTCGCCCGGCTCCTTTAAGCCTGCGGTCGCATGCACATAGCCCTCTTCAATGGATTTCACACAGGCTATAAACTCCACGCCTCCGGCGGCGCCCAGGAGATGTCCGATCATGGATTTTGTGGAATTCACCTTAATCTTATAGGCGTGCTCTCCCAGAGCGGTCTTGATTGCCATGGTCTCAAACAAATCGTTGTGATGCGTGCTCGTTCCGTGCGCGTTCACATAGTCCACCTGCTCCGGCGCAATGCCCGCATCTTTCATCGCCGCCTTCATCGCCATGGCTGCGCCGCTTCCGTCCTCAGCCGGGGATGTGATATGGAACGCGTCATTGCTTCCGCCGTAACCGGCTACCTCGGCCAGAATCTTTGCGCCCCGCGCCTTTGCGTGCTCCAGGGACTCCAGCACCACGATTCCCGCGCCCTCGCCCATCACAAAGCCGTCGCGGTCCTTGTCAAACGGGCGGGAAGCCGTATTCGGATCCGGGTTGGAGGACAGGGCGGTCAGAGCCGTAAAACCAGCCAGGCCGATGGGGGTAATGCTCGCCTCCGAACCGCCGGCTACCATCACATCCGCCTCGCCGTGCTGGATAGAGCGGAACGCCTCCCCGATCGAGTTCGTCCCCGTCGCGCAGGCTGTCACCACATTGATGGATTTGCCTTTAAGGCCAAACTGAATCGCCACATTGCCCACGGCCATATTGCTGATCATCAGAGGAACCAGAAGCGGATTCACGCGGCCCGGCCCCTTGTCCAGGAGCTTTTTGTATTCCCTCTCGATCGCCTGCAGGCTTCCGATGCCGGAACCAATGCTTGTTCCGATACGGTACGGGTCCTCTTTCTCCAAATCGAGCCCGGACTGCTTAAGCGCCTGGGACGCAGCCGCCACCGCATACTGTGAGAATGCCTCCATCCTTCTGGCTGCCTTTGGATCCATATAGTCCTTTGCGTTGAAATCCTTTACCTGCGCAGCCACCGTGGCCTTGTAATCCGCGGTGTCAAAATACGTAATCGGCCCAAAGCCCAGTTTCTTATCCTTCAGGCCCTGCCAGAATGTCTCCACATCATTGCCAATCGGAGTAACCGCTCCCATTCCTGTCACCACAACACGTATCTTATTTTCCATAATGATTCCTCTTACCTTTCTGACTGCCTGGCAACAGTTCAGGAAACTTAAACTGTTACCCGGCCTGTCCTACATCGCCATACCGCCGTCTACGTTTATAACCTGTCCGGTTATGTAAGCCGCGCGGTCCGACGCCAAAAATACGGCGGCCTCCGCCACATCCTCTGTCCTGCCAAAGCGTTTGAGAGGGATCTGTTCTCCCATGGCCTTTTTCACGTCCTCTGACAGTACCTCCGTCATCTCTGTGTCAATAAAGCCCGGCGCAATGGCGTTCACCGTGATGCCTCTGCTTCCCAGCTCCCTAGCCACGGATTTCGTGAGGCCGATCACACCTGCCTTGGACGCGCAGTAATTCGCCTGTCCCGCATTTCCCATAACGCCTGATACAGAGGAAATATTGATGATTCGTCCGCCCTTCTGCTTAAGCATCTGGCGCGATACGTGCTTTGTGCAGTTAAATGCGCCCTTTAAGTTAATGCCAATCACCGCGTCGAAATCCTCTTCGCCCATCTTCATCAGCAGGTTATCCTTCGTGATGCCCGCATTATTGACCAGGACATCAAGACGCTTATATTTCCCAATCACATATTTCACCATCTCTTCCACAGCCGCGTAGTCAGATACATTGCACTGCACAGCCTCTGCCTGCCCGCCGGACTCTGTTATTTCTTTAACAGTCTCTTCTGCCCTGGCGGCGGATCCGTTATAATTTACGATCACCAGCGCGCCCTCCCTGGCCATGGAGATCGCGATCTGGCGGCCAATCCCGCGGCTGGCCCCGGTCACCAGGGCAATCTTTCCCTTTAACATCCCAGCGCCTCCTTTACCTTTTCGATGTCCTCCAGCTTTTCTATATTCATCGCTTTCGCGTTCTTGTCAATTTTTTTCATAAAACCGGTCAGGGTCTTACCCGGCCCGATCTCGATAAATGTGTCAATCCCGTCTGCCAGCATCCTGCGGATGCTCTGCTCCCAGCGCACCGAGGATGAAACCTGGCTTTTCAGAAGAGGCTTCACATCCTCTTTTTTTGTCACATAGTCCGCTGTCACATTGGCCACATAGGGAACGGCCGGCTCAGAAAGCGTTACATCCTCCAGAACCTCATAGAGCTTTTCCCCGGCCTCTGTGAGCATGGCGGAATGGAACGGCCCGCTTACCTTCAGCGGAAGCACGCGTTTCGCTCCCGCCTCCTTTAAGCGGTCGGCCGCCTCTGCCACGGCCTCCTTTTTCCCGGAAATAACCACCTGTCCGGGACAGTTATAATTTGCAATCTGCACGCCCTCAATCGGCGCGATCACTTTCTCAATCTCAGATGCATCCATGGCCAGGACAGCGGCCATGGAGCCAAGGCCCGCCGGAACCGCTTCCTGCATCAGGATCCCCCTCTGCCTCACGGTCCGGATCGCGTCCTCCGGCGACATAACGCCTGCAGCCACCATTGCAGGATATTCTCCCAGGCTTAAACCGGCCGCCGCATCGGGCCTTACGCCCGTACGCTCTATGAAGACCTTCATCATCGCAATGCTGGCTGTAACCATGGCCGGCTGTGTGTATTCCGTAATATCCAGTCTGTCGTTTTTCTCAAAGCACAGCTCCGGCATAGAAAAGCCCAGAATCTCCGATGCCTTGTCAAAGATCGCCTTTCCAGTCTCTGTCTGCTCGTAAAAATCCTGTCCCATTCCAGCGGCCTGCGCTCCCTGGCCCGGAAAAATAAATGCAATTTTGCTCATAGCGTTACCTCACGTATTAAACTGCCTGGCAGCGTGTCTGTCACCGGCTGCCGCGGCTCTCTGCTAGTTACCTTCGCACAGGCAGCCCTTTGCCCGGGCTGCCGGCTTAACCGCCCCTCAGGCTAAAGGTTTTTTCAAAAGCGCCTCTGCCTGGGCCATCATCTCTTCTATCATTTCCTTACAGGTCTGCTCCTTTTTGACCATACCTGCAATCTGGCCTGCCATCACGGTTCCCGACTCCACATCGCCGTCCATGACCGCTTTTCTCAAAGCGCCCAGCGTCAGATACTCCAGCTCCTCAAAGGACTTCCCTTCCTTTTCCAGACGGATGTACTCTCTGGTCATCTTATTTCTGAGACAGCGGATCGGATGTCCGTGGCTGGTCCCGGTCACGGCCGAATCGATATCCTTGGCTTTTATTAAACGATCCTTGTAATTCTGATGGACAATGGACTCTTTTGACACCACAAACCGGGTTCCCATCTGAACCGCCTCCGCTCCCAGCATAAAGGCAGCGGCAATCCCTCTGCCGTCCGCGATCCCGCCCGCGGCAATCACAGGGATAGATACCGCGTCTGCTACCTGCGGAACCAGCGTCATCGTCGTGGCCTCGCCGATATGGCCGCCTGATTCCATTCCCTCGGCCACTACCGCGTCGGCTCCGCCCTTTTCCATCATCCTGGCCTGCGCTACGGAAGCCACCACCGGAATCACCCTGATACCGGCCTCCTTCCACATGCCCATGTATTTTCCGGGGATTCCGGCTCCGGTCGTAACGACCTTAATGCCTTCCTCTACCACAACCTTTGCCACGTCGTCCGCATAGGGGCTCATGAGCATAACATTGACGCCAAACGGCTTCTTTGTCATCTCCCTGGCCTTCCTTATCTCCTCCCGGACCGCTTCGCCGGGGGCGTTCGCCCCGCCGATCAGGCCCAGTCCCCCTGCCTCTGAAACGGCGGCGGCCAGATTGTGCTCCGCCACCCAGGCCATGCCGCCCTGGATGATCGGATACTCAATCCCCAGTAATTCCGTTACCCGTGTTTTCATTATGCCTCAACACCTTTTTCTTTCAGATAATTCATTACATCGCCGACTGTCAGAAGATTCTGCAAATCCTCCGCCGGGATCTCCACGCCGTACTCGTCCTCCAGCGCCATCACGAGCTCAAATAAATCCAGGGAATCAGCGCCTAAATCGTCCTTGAAGGAAGAAGCCTCCGTCACGCTGTCTGCCTCTACGCTTAACTGCTCTGCGATCATTTCTTTCATTTTCTCTAACATAGTTTCATTCTCCTTTTATCTTTTAAATTTTATATGTGAAGCGTTGTCCCGCCTCCTGCCATGTACTATACCACAGCTTGCCTGTCACAGCAACAAAATGCTTGTATACATTGTAAAAATCCTGTCTGCCGCGTCACTGTCCGCACACCGGCCTGCGCAATATGCTTTCTATAAGCAAAGACCACAGGAAACTCACCACTTCAGCAGCGCGGCCCCCCATGTGAGCCCGGCGCCAAAGCCTGCCATAACGAGCGTATCGCCCCGCTTAAGTCTTCCCTCCCGGTTCATCTCATCTAAGAGAATCGGAACCGACGCTGCGGACGTATTTCCATAGCGGTCAATGTTGACCGGAATCTTTTCCATCGGAACCTTCAGACGTCTTGACGCGGACTCCAGAATCCGTATATTTGCCTGATGGAGCACATAGTGATCCACCTGCTCCCGGCCAATCCCGCTTTCCTCCAGAATCTGGCTTACAATCTCCGGCACCTTTTTAACGGCAAATTTAAATACTTCCTGGCCGTCCATGGTCATAAAGCCCGGCTCCGGCTTACGTCCGGTCAGGAAATTATCCATGGTTCTCGCCTGGCACCCCAGAACATGGCCCTTGCGCCCGTCGCTCCCGGCCAGGGTGCGGATCACGCCCGTCTCATCCGCCCGCAGCACAGCCGCGCCAGCCCCGTCTCCAAACAGGATGCAGGTTCCGCGGTCCGTCCAGTCCAATACCTTACTGATGGTTTCCGCCCCGATCACGAGAGCGGTTTTATAGATCCCGCACCGGATAAAGCTCTGTACGATATGGAGCCCGTAGATAAAGCCGGAACAGGCAGCCGTCACGTCAAAGGCCACTGCATTGACCGCCCCGACAGCTCTCTGTACATCCGTCGCCGCGCTCGGAAAACCGTTATCCGGCGTGCACGTTCCCACAATCAGAATCTCAATCTCCTTTGGGTCAATGCCTGCGTCCGTAATCGCCCTCTCGGCCGCATGGATCGCCAGATCAGAGGTTCCTTCCCCTGCGGAGACACGGCGCTCACAGATTCCGGTCCTCTCCCGGATCCACTCGTCATCCGTATCAAGGAACTTCATCAAATCTTTGTTTGTTACAATACGCTCCGGCGCATATGAGCCGGTTCCAATGATTCTCGCTGTCATAGTTTTTCCCGCTTCTTTTAATGGCTTTTCGATATTTCAAATGTTTTGAGTTTCAAATCATTCACAGCATATCGAATCTTCCTGTATTTGTCAAGATCAAGTTGTAAAAAAGGTGTTAATAAGATAGCCTTCTAAACATTCAAAATCCGCCCTGATCGGGCTCCTTTTTCATGTTTTTGGCGAATCCCATGTTCAAAAATCCTCATCCAAGCGAGCCTGCATCGGATTTTAGACCTTTTGGCCCTGGTATCATAATATTAAGATCGTGAGGGGCCGCCGGAGACAGCTTCCATATCCATGCGTCCCTGTGCATAAAAAAACCGTATCGATCCTTTGTGTTAAAGAATCAATACGGTATTTTTCTTTGTTAATCAGTATGTATCTGCGTAACCCGCAGTTATGAACCTGCCAGAATAAACTTCTGAAGGTTTATCTGAATACGGCGTTCTCTACATCCTGTGCGAACTTGTTTACGTCGGACGGGAGCCAGGCTACCTTTTCTTTGCCGCTTACGTCCAGCTTCAGCTTTTCGCACTCAACGGTGATGTCTGTCGTCTCAGCAGCCGGCTCAAGAGCCGCTACGTTTTTCATATATTCGGTCATGAAGTTTACAACAAACTCGCGAAGGGCGTCTGTGTCGCCGCCGGCGATCGCCATCTGCTGCTCCTCGGTGAGCTTTGCCATCTCGGACTCCTGTGTGGATACCATAACGTCCTGAATCTCCTGCATGGAGAATCCGTTTACCTTGAGGACAACGGTGGTCTTATCCTTGCTCTCCTCCGTGATCTCTGCGGTATAGGTAAGCTTTGCAAGCATCGACTGAACAGAGTCGATCATGCCCTGAAGCTCCTCATCGGTCACTTCCACGTCATATGCTGCGAACTGTGCCTTTACGCTCTCAAGAAGGCCGTTCTCACCGCCGTCCTCCATGATGGAAGCTCTTACGTCGTCCTCGCTCTCAAAGCCCAGCAGATCTTTTAACGGGGTAGCATTATCCCTCAGCGCCAGTTCGTACATTGCGCCAATCACCTGATCAGCCGGATCCAGCTTTGCGCCGCATCCCATCAGGGCCATGCTGCAGACCATCATAACAGCGAGCAGAAGGGCTGCAAGTTTCTTCATCCTTTTCATCGTTTCTCTTTCTCCTCCTTAAAACAATCTTTTAGCCGAAACCCGCTGTCCGGCTATACCTCTTAGATTATATACGAATCGGACAGTATTGTCGATAAAGATTTTACGCAATATATTACAAATTTCTTAAAAAATCTTGACATTTTGATTACTGCAGCCTTTATGGGATTGCCAGTCAAAAGTCAGGGGCATAGCGGGGTATGCAACTGATTTTTGACTGGCGCTATCGGAGAAAAAGGCAAACAAATTGTACAGGTTATTCTGCGGCAGTTCCAAAACGCCTCCATTCGTTTAATTGCTCTACAAATGCATATTGACCGGATTCAATCAACTTATTACAATATTTCTGTTTGACGTCTTCAATAAATTCATTAACCGCATCCGGATGATTTGCGGGAAACCACTTTACATGATTTTGTATATACTCAATACGAATTTGTGCATCATTTAAATCATTAGGAACCCGATACGTTCATCAATACTGTCAAACCCGGTAAATGGCATACTTAATCGCTCCTCAGCCATTTTTATATACTCTGGGTTGTTATCTATCCCAATACCATTTCTATCTGTCTGCTGACATACCCGCAAAAGCGCGCCGCTGCCCAGAAAGGGGTCTAAAACCGTGTCCCCTTTATTTGAAGACGCTGAAATCATTCGTTCATACAAAGCTTCCGGTTTTGGGGTTGGATGCTTTTGACGATTTTTATTACAATAATGCACGTAGGAAAATTCCCATACATTTCCGGGATTTGCCCCCGCATGTTATTAACCGACCTGTATTTTTCACCTGTGCGGTTGCTAATCCAGCGCCTCGCCTCTGCCTGATAACAAAATCAGAGCCTTCTTTATAAGTATCGGATTCCATTGGGATTTTAAAAACCATATCTTCGTACTGCATGCACATTCTCCGTTGCGGATATATTATTTTGCTGGCTGGTTCATCAACTGCCGTGCGTCCCATGTAAAGCCATCTTACGCACCTCCTTATTATACCTCAAAAATGCAAGGTTCAGTTTTTGGCTACGAGTTTTATTTTCGTAGCAAAGTGTAAACTTCAAAGAAATGCAATTCCCGCAAAATTTCGGAGCCAACACATCTTAAGGAAAAAAGACTATCCTTTTCCCCCTCTTTCGTTGTATAATAAAAAAAGCCTTTTACGGCCCATCCGACAACAAATCCAACGTAATTCAGGAGGAATTTCCTATGCAGACTGTTCTTGTATGCGATGACGATAAACAAATTGTAGAAGCCATAGATATCTACTTAACCGGCGAGGGCTTTGAGGTGGTGAAAGCCTACGACGGCTTTGAGGCCCTGGAGCTTCTCCAGACCCATGATGTAAACCTGATGATTCTGGACGTCATGATGCCCGGCCTGGACGGGATCCGCACCACCTTAAAGGTGCGGGAGACGAGCAGCATCCCGATCATTATCCTCTCGGCCAAGTCCGAGGACACGGATAAGATCCTGGGCTTAAATATCGGGGCGGACGACTATATCTCCAAGCCGTTCAATCCTCTGGAGCTGGTCGCCCGGGTGAAATCGCAACTCAGACGCTACACCCAGCTCGGTAATATGAACACGCAGGCCAATACCCATGTCTTCAAGTGCGGCGGCCTTCAGATCAATGACGAGAACAAGGAGGTGACCGTGGACGGCGATCTGATTAAGCTGACTCCGATTGAGTATAATATCCTGCTGCTCCTTGTCAAAAACGCCGGCAAGGTCTTCTCGATTGACCAGATTTATGAGGAGATCTGGAACGAGGAGGCGATCGGGGCGGACAATACGGTTGCAGTCCATATCCGCCATATCCGCGAAAAGATCGAGATCAATCCCCGGGAGCCCCGGTATCTGAAGGTCGTATGGGGCGTCGGCTATAAGATTGAAAAGCAGTAGGGAGGGCCTGTTATGAAGCTCTCTTATCTGCCGGTGCGCACCCAAAAGCTGGCCGCCAGCGTCCTGCATCTTCTGTTCCTGGCTGTCATGTTCTGCGGCATTGGCTTAATGTACTTAAATGACAATTACGGCGCGGGCATTGTCGGTGTTAAGAATGTGCCCTATGAGGAGACAGAAAGCTTCTCTGCGCAGTTCAACCGGGATCTGAGCAACATTTTTCACTATATTGAGTATCTGGATGTGTTTGAAAATGACGACTCCCTTGACGCCTCGAAGATCCTGCTGCGGATGACCTTTGGCCCGAATGAGACGCAGGATTTTGACGTGACGGATCTCATCTCTTTCCTGGAGGGCCGGGGGTACCGGCTGACGGAGGATTTCCTCTGCGCCAGAGTCTCTGAGCCCACGGGGGCCACGGATCCGGAGGAGGGCTATGTAAACTGGTCCGCCAGCGAGCCGGAAAAGAGCTACAGCGGCATTTCGCCGGGCATGCGCCGGACAACGCTGGAGGAGATATCCCTGGAAATCATGGATGTCCTTCACCGCTATTATGCGACCTATGACCGCCTGGTCATCGGCGACAGCAATCTGCACTACAAGATTGAGTACCAGGATCCGGAGTCCGGGGCGCGAAGCGTGTATACAAATGATCCGGATTTGACGCCTGACACGGCAAAGGCATTGGGAACGTATGCGTATTTTTCCGGGGATTCCCTGTTTTATGACACGAATTTCTCTATTGCTCTGAGCACGATTCCCTCTCTGTCCGCCAATAATCCGTATGTGGGCAACCGCTTTTATCTTCTGGCGGGGGTAGATACCGCGTACCCTTTCCGGGATATCTATTCCGAGGGCAGGGAAGACTATATACGGATGCAGAACCGTTATATCGCCGGCTTTGTGCTGCTCGTCTGCGGGGGGCTTGTAGCCCTGATTACGCTTTTATTCCTGATACGGATTTCCGGGCGCCAGAGCATCTCGGATCGCAGTATTACGCTGCACGGCTTTGACCGCACAAGTACGGAGACGGGTATCCTCTTTTTCTCTGTCCTGACCGTCGTTTCCCTCTGGATCTGCAAGACCGGGCTGGTGCGCATTTCCCATCTGATCCTGCCCGAGGATTCATGGGATTTTGCGGCGCGCGTGCTGTATACGGCCGTGCTCTATCTGGGAGGGCTGCTTCTTTTCTTCAGCCTTTTGCGGCGGTATAAGGCCGGCACGCTGTGGAGCGGGAGCCTGGCCTGCGCCTGGTCGAAGAAGCTCTCCATCCTCCTGACAGGCCAGAGCTTTACCGGACGCCTGACCATCAGCTTTCTCGGGTATCTGACGGTCAATACATCGCTCATAAGCCTGACGTGGTTTGTGTGGGACCGGATGTATGTCAGCCGGCTGCTTCTGCATCTTCTCTCAGGCGTCGTCATACTTGCCTGCGCGTTTTTCAATTTATGGGTATTCTATCTCCTGTACAAGCGCGCCGCGGATCTGGATCTGATACGCGGCGCGGTCGGGCGCCTGGCCGGCGGGGAGACCAGCTACCAGCTCGATCTCGACGGGTTTGAGGGACAGGAACTCACGCTTGCAGAAGGGATCAATAACTTAAGCGCGGGCCTTGAGACGGCCCTCAGGGAAAAGGTCAAGAGCGAGCGCCTCAAGGCGGATCTGATCACAAATGTGTCCCATGATATCAAAACGCCCCTGACCTCGATTTTAAACTACGTGAATCTGATCCGGCGCGAGGATATACGGGATGAAAAAATTCTCCGCTACCTGGAGGTCCTGGAGCAGAAATCCCAGCGCCTTAAGACGCTGACCGAAGATCTGGTGGAAGCCTCCAAGGCCAGCTCCGGCAATATCAAGCTGGAGATCTCGGATATTGACCTGGTTGAGCTGGTGCATCAGACCAACGGCGAATTTGAGGAAAAATTCGCCAGCCGCCATTTACAGCTCGTCACCACAGCGCAGGAGCAGGAGAGCCTGATCATTGAGGCGGACGGACGCAGGCTGTGGCGCATTCTGGAAAACCTGTACAATAACGCGTTTAAATACGCCATGGAGAACAGCCGCATCTATGTGGATGTTTCCAGGGAGCCGCTTCTGCCAGAGGAGGACGGGCAGGAAAGGGCGCAGGCTGTATTTACCATTAAAAATGTCTCTGCCACACCCTTAAATATCCGGGCCGATGAGCTGACCGAGCGCTTTGTGCGCGGGGACGTCTCACGCACCACAGAAGGGAGCGGCCTGGGGCTGGCGATTGCCAAGGATTTAACAGAGCTGCAGAACGGGCGCTTTGATCTCTATATCGACGGGGATCTGTTCAAGGCCAGGGTGGCCTTTCTCGTGAAACGTAACCGCTCAGACGACAGAACCATTGCCGTGGAAGCGCATGTTCAATCCGCCTTACAGACTGGAGCCGACTGATTATGATACAGATGAAGCATCTGATGATTACCGCGTTCGGGGCCGTTCTTCTGACCCCGAACCTGCTGTTTCCGCTGATAAAAACAGAGGCGGATCTGGAAAACCGTGAAAACAGGACGCTGGCGCCGTTCCCTTCCGTTTCATGGGAAAATATAGATTCCCTCCCTGCGGACATCGAACTTTATATCAATGATCACGCCGCCTTCCGCAACCGCTTTCTGAGCCTGAATTCATCCCTGAACCTGGCTTTGTTTGACCACGCCGATTCACGGGAGGTCATAAAGGGAAAAGATGGCTGGTATTTCTACGCCGCCGGAAGCTCCGTCGAGGATTTCCTCGGCGTCAACCGGTTTTCCCCCGAGGAGCTCTCAGCCATCACAGAAAAGTTCCTGGCCGCACAGGCGTATTTTGAACAGCGGGGCGTGCGTTTCCTTGTCCTCATTGCGCCTAATAAAGAGGGAATTTACAGGGAATTTCTCCCCGACGGCTTTACCTCCCCAGACGGTCCTACGCGCCGCGGGGAGCTGATACAGGCTGTCAGCAACCGCATACCGGGCCTGATAGCCGATCCGTCCGCTTATTTTATGGAAAACCGGGACTATCAGTGGTATTTCAAGACGGACACTCACTGGAACGACGCCGCGGGCTTTGTCGCCGCGCAGATGCTGATCGAAATGGCGGGCGGCTCTCCTGTCTCTGTCCAGGATATTCAGGTTGAGTATATTCCGGGCAAATACGGGGATCTGGCCAGCCTTTTTCACATGCCAGTGTCCCTTGCGGACGACACGTCCGCATCCATTCGCGGCTACTATGACGAGCTTCCCTCGGAATTTTCTGATCCGGCGGGAGATGGAAACATTGTCCGCTATACAACGCCTGACTCACCGGATCCGCGCAGGATCGCCATATACCGGGATTCGTTTGGCGTCGCGCTGGCTCCGGCGCTTTGCAAATATTTCCGCTTTGCGGATTTCTACCACCGACAGGCATTTGACTGCTCCCTTCTGGAAGAAAACAGGCCGGATATCGTGGTCTATGAGGTTGTGGAGCGCAATCTGGATCAGATTCTGTTGGATCTGGGGCGGCTGATGGGGGAGTAAACCGCGCTGGCAGACGGTCCGGAAGGCGCCGCATCCAGCGCTTCCTCTGGCAGGAACTCCCTTCCCACACAGTAAGACAGCACAGACTTAAGCTGTGGGGAAATCCATTTATTTCTGTGGTACAGAAGCTGTTTCCATATATCGATCTCAAATCCCCGCACGTCCAGCCGGCAAAGCCCGCCTTCCCGTTCGTCCTGCGCCGTCACATAATCCGGCAGAAAGGAAATCCCCGCTCCCTGCTTTACCAGCGAGCATATCCGGCCCGTGCCTCCAATCTCAAGTATGGGCCGTATCTCCAGCGAACGGGCCGCCAGCTCCTCATCCATGAGACGGCGGTAGCTCATCCCTTTTTCCGTCAGAATAAAGGGTTCATTTACCAGATCCCGGATCGTAAGGCCCCTTCTCCCGCACAGCGGGCATTCCGGATTCGCCACAAAATGCATCTCTACTTTTTCCTCCCGCACAATCACGTACT
This sequence comes from Clostridiaceae bacterium, assembly GCA_910575795.1. Taxonomy (GTDB): domain Bacteria; phylum Bacillota; class Clostridia; order Lachnospirales; family Lachnospiraceae; genus Otoolea; species Otoolea muris. Next base: position 119,077 of record CAJTGE010000006.1, read on the forward strand.
CCGCATTATAAATGTGGTTGTCCAGCGTCAGAATGGCGTCCGCCTCATTGTGGTTTAAGAGCCTGAACATCTCCTCTGTCCCTGCCGCCGTGATTTTCAGGGTAATATCCGGGTATTGCCTGCGGAATTCCAGGAACCGATCCCTTAAGAGCGAATCGCACAGGGAGTCTGCCATGGCCAGCCTCACATGACCGCGCGCGCTTTTTTCCTCCCGTATACTGTCCTCCATCTCTTTGGTCAAAAGCGTGATCTGCTGGGCGTAATACAAGATCTCGCGCCCTCTCTGAGTCAGCACAACGGTATGATTAATGCGTTCAAACAGTTGGGAGCCGAGCTCCGTCTCCAACTGCCTGATATGCGAGGAAACCGTGGACTGGGAATAGCCCAGCGTCCGGGCAGCCCTGGTAAAGCTTGACAGCTCTGCAACCTGAATGAAGCTGATTAAATTTTTCAGATCCATTACGCCCCTCCTTCGGCAGTCTATCTGTATTTCCGATTGTATGTATTGTAATAATTAATTTTACAGATACTACTTTCTACTATATACTAAAATTCAGGAAAATACAAATATAAAAGAGGATATGAACAATGGCTTTGATTCAATGGATTTACAATCTTCTGTGGGGCGATCTGTTTACGATCACGCTTCCCGGCGGCAGTGAGCTTGGGCTTTCCCTGCTTGTTCTGATTCTGATTCCGTCCGGCATCTTTTTTACTGTGCGGACAAGATTTCTTCCGTTCCGGCTGTTTCCGGACATGATCCGCATCACGCTTGAGAAAAAGACGTCCTCCAAAACAGACGCCATCTCCGGCATCCAGGCCCTGATCATCTCCACCGCCACGCGCGTGGGGATGGGAAATCTGGTCGGCGTGGTGGCCGCCATCTCCGCCGGAGGGCCGGGCGCGGTGTTCTGGATGTGGGTTACCGCTCTCTTAGGTTCCTCCACTGCCTTCGCCGAGGCGACCCTGGCCCAGATTTACAAGGATCCGGATCCCCTTTACGGCGGCTTCCGCGGCGGGCCGGCCTGGTATATCCACCGCTTCTTCACAAAAAAGACCGTGCGGGAGAGCAAAAAGCGCTCTGTGATTGCCGTGCTGTTTGCCCTCTCCGGCCTCCTGTGCTGGTGCGGGATCAGCCAGGTCATCGGAAACTCGGTTTCCTCATCCTTTGCAAACGCGTTCCGCATCCCCCCGATCTGGACGACCCTGATCCTCGTCCTGGCAGCGGCTGTGATCGTGCTGCGCAAAAATGCCACAGTCAGGGTCCTGGATATCGTCGTCCCCGTCATGGCCGGACTGTATTTTGTCATTACGATCTTTATTATCATCAAAAACACGGGCCGGCTCCCGGCCGTTTTTAAGCAGATCTTTGAAGAAGCTTTCGGGCTCAGGCAGGCCGTGGCAGGCGGTTTTGGAGCGGTGCTGATGAACGGCGCCAAGCGCGGGCTGTTCTCGAACGAGGCGGGCTCCGGCTCCGCCCCCTGCGCCGCTGCCGCCGCGGATATCAGCCATCCCGCCAAGGAAGGGCTTCTGCAGGCGTTTGGCGTATTTATTGACACCATCGTAATCTGTAGCTGCTCTGCCATGATCATGCTCCTGACGCCGGAAAACCTGACAGCGGGACAGGCCGGAATGGATCTGTTACAGGCCGCCATGCATTATCACCTTGGAAGCTTCGGCGTGATCTTTACCGCTGTGATCCTGTGGCTGTTCAGCTTTTCCACCTTTATCGGCATCCTGTTTTACGCCCGGCCGAATGTCGCGTATCTGTTCGGGGATAACTGGACATCCCAGACGCTTTATAAGATCCTGGCTCTGATCATGCTCTTTGTGGGAGGGCTGCAGGCTTATACCTTTGTGTGGGATCTGGGCGATATCGGAATCGCGCTCATGACGGTCTTTAATATGCTGGCCCTGATTCCCCTCTCCGGGGAGGCCATGCGGTCTTTGAAGGAATATGAGGGCAACCAGGTAAAAAAGCATTGACTTAAAGTATACTTCAACCGATATAATAGAACCATATAAAAACATACAGGAGGCTGGCTATATGGTTTACAAAGAATTCCAAAACACAAAATTATCGGCTCTCGGCATGGGCGCGATGCGCCTTCCCGTCATCGATGGGGACGACTCCCGCATCGATAAAGAGGCGGCAAAGCAGATGGTTGCATATGCCATGGAACACGGCGTCAACTATTACGACACCGCATGGGGCTACCACAGCGGCCGTTCCGAATCCGTCATGGGCGGGCTTTTAAGCGAATATCCCAGGGAGCGCTTTTATCTGGCCACCAAATTCCCGGGCTATGATCTGTCGAATATGGGAAAGGTCCGTGAAATTTTTGAGAGACAGCTTGAAAAATGCAGGGTGGACTATTTTGACTTTTATCTGTTCCACAATGTGTGCGAAATGAACATTGACGCCTATTTAAATCCCGAATACGGCATTTACGACTACTTAACAGAGCAGAAGAAAAACGGCCGCATCCGCCATCTCGGTTTCTCCGCCCACGGAAGCTATGATGTGATGAAGCGCTTCCTGGAAGCGTACGGCCCGCAGATGGAATTCTGCCAGATCCAGCTCAACTACTTAGACTGGTCCTTCCAGGACGCGAAGGCAAAGACAGAGCTTTTGAAAGAGTACCATATCCCGATCTGGGTGATGGAACCCCTGCGCGGCGGACGTCTTGCCTCCCTGCCGGAAGAACACGAACACACGCTTAAAAGTCTTCGACCGGACGAGCCGGTTCCCGCATGGGCCTTCCGCTTCCTGCAGTCCGTCGGGGGCGTGACTGTGACACTCTCCGGCATGTCGAGCCTTGAGCAGATGGAGGAAAATATCCGCACCTTTGAGGACGAACGTCCGCTGAATGAGAAAGAGATGGGCGCTTTGCTGCACATCGCAGACGAGATGCTCGGCAGGAAAACGCTTCCCTGCACCTCCTGTCATTACTGCGTCAGCCATTGCCCCAAGGGCCTGAATATCCCGGAGCTTTTGTCCCTGTACAATGAGCACTGCTTCACAGAAGGCGGTTTCCTCGCCCCGATGGCCCTGTCCGCGCTGCCGGATGAAAAGAAGCCGTCAGCATGCATCGGATGCCGGAGCTGCGAGGCAGTCTGTCCGCAGCAGATCAAGATCTCAGAGGCGATGACGGATTTTGTGAAGAAGATATCGTAGATTATTTGCCGAACAGATCGCTGTACGGATTCCTGCCGAACCAATGCGCATTGATAATATAGTTACAAACACTACCGATACAACGAAAAGCATAACTCAGGAGAATCCCTGCAAACCCTTTCATAATGGGTAATGCAGGGAAATCCGCGGCGTGCCTTTCTTTCGATTATATATACTGTTGATCCGAATGCAACTGACAGGTACGCTCAACGTCTGATCTGCGAAACTGCATCATCTGATTTGCATAAACGAATGCTGCCGCCGGCAGGAATCGCGCTCCCCCTATTTCATATACTCCTGCTTTACCTTATGATCCACCACATGCCGCCCCGCCAGCTCCTTCGTGACATCTTCCACCGATATCCCCGCCTCTGCCATCAGCACCATCACATGATAGCAGAGATCCGCGATCTCATACACCGTCTCCTCTTTATCCTTCTTTGCCGCGGCAATGATAACCTCTGTGCACTCCTCCCCGACCTTTTTAAGAATTTTATCGAGCCCCTTTTCAAACAGGTAGGTCGTATAACTACCCTCTTTGGGCTGCGTCTTCCGCCCTTTCAGCATCTCATACAGCCCCTCATACGAAAACGGCCCGATCTCCTCATTCTGAAAGACCGGCTCAAAAAAGCAGCTCTCCGCTCCGGTATGGCAGGCCGGGCCGTCCTTGATCACCTCGATCAGCAGCGTATCGCGATCGCAGTCCGCGCTGACAGAGACAATATGCTGCCGGTTCCCGCTCGTCTCGCCCTTTCTCCAGAGCGTCCGGCGGCTGCGGCTGTAAAAGCAGGTCATCTTCTCCCGGATGCTGATCTCCAGGCTCTCCCGGTTCATCCAGGCCATCATCAGGGTCTTTTTGCTGTAATAATCCTGTACAATCGCCGGAATCAGGCCCTGGTCGTTCCACGCAAGCTCCTCCGGCTTCACATTCATCTCCATCATTTCCTTATCTCCACTCCGTTTTTGCCTAAATAATCCTTCAGATCCGCAATATCAACCTCGCGCCGGTGGAAAATACTGGCCGCCAGCCCTGCGTCGATCTTCGGGCAGGAAAACAGCTTAAGAAAATCTTCCTTACAGCCCGCGCCGCCTGACGCGATGATCGGCACGTCCACGCGCTCTGCAATGGCTGTGAGCATCTCCAGGTCAAAGCCCTGCTTCACGCCATCTGTGTCAATGCTGTTGACCACCAGCTCGCCGGCCCCGCGCCGCACGCCTTCCGCCGCCCACAAAAGCGCGTCCAGCCCGGTATTTACACGGCCGCCGTTCTGAAACACCATAAATCTCCCATCCACGCGTTTGACATCCATGGAGAGCACCACGCACTGGTTTCCGTACTTTCTGGCCGCCTCGTCGATGAGATCCGGGTTGCGGATGGCCCCGCTGTTTACGCTCACCTTGTCCGCGCCGCACTTTAACACACGGTCAAAATCCGCAACCGCGCCGATCCCGCCGCCGACGGTCAGGGGAATAAATACCTGCCGCGCCGTTTCTGTCAGTATATCTGTAAACAGCTTCCTGCCCTCAACGCTGGCCGTGATATCATAAAATACAAGCTCATCCGCGCCGCTCTCATTGTAAAAGCGGGCCATCTCCACCGGATCCGCCACATCCCGGATCCCCTCAAAATTCACGCCCTTCACAACGCGTCCGTCCTTTACGTCCAGACACGGGATAATTCGTTTTGTTATCATAAATGCCTCCCAGAGCTCTCAATCCATCGCTTATCCCTATTCTAAGCGTTCATAAGGGCCTCTCTCAAATCAATTGCCCCCACATAGAGCGCCTTGCCAAGGATAGCCCCATGAACCACATCCTTCAGCTTCACGATCTCCTCCAGGCTGCTGATTCCCCCGGATGCAATGATGTCAAGGCCCTGAATCTGTGAGAGCTCCTCATACAGCGAAAGGTTCGTCCCCTGCATCCTTCCGTCCCTGGAAATATCCGTGTAAATCACGGTTTTCACACCGCTGTCCCTCAGCCGCCGGCAAAAATCCACGCCCTTTAGCGCGCTCGTCTCCAGCCATCCGTGCGTCGCCACGCAGCCGTCCTTTGTGTCCACGCCCACGGCAATCCTGCCGCCGTACTTTTTTACCATTTCCTCCAGAAACGGGTAATCTGTCACCGCCGCGGTTCCCAGGATCACCCGTCCGGCTCCCAGTGATAAATAGGAATCGATCGCATCTTCCGTCCGGATACCGCCGCCGACCTCCACAAAAAGGCCGCTTTCTTCAATCAGACGCCGGATCGTGGAAAAATTCGCCAGCGCCGCGTCCTTTGCCCCGTCCAGATCCACGACATGAAGGTTTTTCGCCCCCTGCTCCTTAAAGCCCATAGCCACCGCCGCCGGATCAGAGCTGAATACCGTCATCCTCGCGTAATCGCCTTCCACCAGGCGTACCGCGTTCCCATCCCTCAAATCAATCGCCGGAAATAACTCCATTTTGCCTCCTTCTCAAATCGCAACAGTTCAGACGGGGCATTTTCTTGCCCGTCTACGCCGGACAAGAAGCGGATGTCCATCCGATGCGGAACCTGACGCCGTCTGAACTGTTACCTCAAATCTCCGAAAACGCCTTCAAGATCCGAAGGCCCGCCGCACCGCTCTTCTCCGGATGAAACTGTGTTCCCATCACATTTCCATTGGCCGCGGCCGCTGTCACCGAAATCCCGTACTCCGAAACCGCCAGAAGGCTCTCGTCGCAGTCCTTTCCATAATAGCTGTGTACAAAATACACATAATCCCCTTCCGAGGAATATTTAAACAGCGGGTGCTTCTTTCCCTTTTCTGTAAACCGCAGGCTGTTCCAGCCCATATGCGGTACTTTTAAGGAGGCGGGAATCTCACCCTTAAGCGGCTTCATCGCCCCCGGGATCAGGCCCAGGCCCTCAAATTCGCCGTACTCATAGCTCTTGTCAAATAAGAGCTGCATGCCAAGGCAGATTCCCATGATGGGCTTTCCCTTCGCCGCCTCGTCCTTTATCGTATCCACCAGGCCAGACTGGCGCAGCTTTGAAACCGCGTCCCCAAACGCGCCCACGCCCGGCAGGATAATCCGATCCGCCTGAACCAGATCCGCCTTTTTCCCGCTGATCCGGTTCTCCAGTCCCAGAAAGCGCAGGGAACTGCTGAGAGAAAATAAATTGCCAACTCCATAGTCAATAATCGTAATCATAATCTGCCTCCCCTGTTATGGTTTCAGGTAAGAAACTGTTCAGGCAGCCCGGACGGTTACGGCTCCATCTCTCAGAGAACCCCTTTTGAGGAGGGAATCTCATCCCTGTGCGCCTCCTCAATGGACACCGCCTCCCGGAGCGCCCGGCCCAGCCCCTTGAACATCGCCTCAATCAGATGATGGCTGTTTTCCCCGTGTAATTTCTTAAAATGAAGGGTCAGCCTTGCATTCTGCGCAAATGCATACATAAATTCCCGGACCAGCTCCGTATCAAAATCGCCCACCTTCTGGGACGGGATCTCCGCGTCCATCACCAGATACGCCCGGCCGCTGATATCCAGGGCTGTCAGCATCAGCGTTTCATCCATAGGAAGAAGCATGCTGCCGTACCGCCGTATTCCCCGCTTGTCCCCCAGCGCCTCCGCAAAAGCCTGTCCAAGGGCGATCCCGATATCCTCTGTAGTGTGATGATAATCCACATGCGTATCGCCCTCGCAGCAAATTGTCAGATCAAAACGCCCGTGGTGCGAAAAGAGCTCCAGCATATGGTCAAGAAACCCGCAGCCGGTTTTTACCTCATGGATACCGCTCCCGTCCAGATCAAGCCTTAACCGGATGTCGGTCTCCTTTGTTTTCCGCTCCAGATATGCTGTCCGCCGCTTCATCCTCTTGCCTCCCTGTCAGAAAGCAGGCGCTTTGTCACGGCCAGAAATTCTTCCATCTCCTCGTCCGTGCCGATCGAAACACGCAGATATTCCCCTATCCGATCCGCGTCCCAGCGCCGCACCAGAATCCCGTTCTCCCGCAGCCCGTCAAAATACGCCTTCCCGCCCATGGAATTACTCTTTACAAACAGGAAATTTGTCCTGGAATCCAGTACCTTAAAGCCCAGCTCCCGGAGCCCCTGCGCCGTCCTCTCTCTTGTGCCGCAGATCCGCTCGCAGCACAGCTTCGTATATTCCCTGTCTTTCATCGCCTCCGCAGCGGCCAGCATGGACAGGCGGTTTACGTTATAAGGATTAAAGCTGTATTTGACCCGGTTCATATCCGCGATCAGCTCTTTCCCCGCGATCGCAAAGCCCACGCGCCCGCCTGCCAGGCTTCTCGACTTGGAAAATGTCTGGATCACCACCAGGTTTTCATAGCGCTTCAGCAGGGAAACCGCGCTCTCACATCCAAAATCCACATACGCCTCGTCAACCATCACCACCTGCCCCTGATTCGCCGCCAGGATTTCCTCAATCGCCGAAAGCGGCAGCGCCATCCCGGTCGGCGCGTTCGGGTTGGCGATGATGCAATTGCATCCGCAGCCCTTATAATCCTCAGTGTCAACCGAAAAATCATCCTTAAGCGCCGCCGTGCGGTACGGGATATCCAAAAGCCCGCACAGCGCCGGATAAAAGCCGTATGTAATATCCGCGGCCAGAAGCGGGCTCTCCTTATCGCAAAAGGCCCGGAACGCAAACGCCAGTATCTCATCCGATCCGTTGCCCACAATCACCTGATCCGGCTCCACTCCATAATAATCCGCAATGGCCTTTACAAGCGGCTTTGCCTCCGGATCCGAATACAGGCGCAGATTCGCAATCTCCGGCGGCGCCGGATCCGTTCCATCGCTCTCTTCAAAGCCCGCCAGAATCGCTTTAGCCACATTCGGGCTCGGCGGATAAGGGCTTTCATTTGTATTCAGCTTGATAAACTTCCTTCCCTTCGGCTGCTCGCCCGGCGTGTAGGGCAAAAGCGCCTGACCTGATTTACTTAAAAAACGGCTCATATCTGTGCTCCTCCTGATCTGACGGAATCCCGGAAATCCCCCGGGCGTCTGAATTTCCAAAAACCGCAGCCATCCGCATCCGTTCACGCTGTCTGAGCGATTATTTAAATCCAACCGCGCGGCTGCGGTTCACAGTCCGCTAAAGCGCCGCTGTTTTATGCGGGCCTTCCTTCAGCGCCGCATCCTCCAGCCGTCCCAGCATGGCGTTAATCTCCTCATTTTTAAACTCATAACTGCTTTTATTGGCAATAAAACGGGCGCTGATCGCCAGAAATTCCTCCAAAATCTTCAAATGGTTCTCCCGGATCGTGCTGCCTGACTCCACGATATCCACAATCACATCCGACAGCCCCAGGATCGGCGCCAGCTCGATACTCCCATTCAGCTTAATAATATCAATATCCCGGCTCATTTTCGCATAATGCGCCTTGGCAATATTAGGAAACTTTGTCGCCACGCGCACCGGGCGATCCGGATCCCCGGCATAATCCTCCCTTGCGGCTACGCACATCCGGCAGCGCCCCAGCCCGAGATCCAGAAGCTCATACACATCCGGCCGGCTTTCCAGCAGAATATCCTTTCCCACAATCCCCACATCCGCCGCGTGATGCTCCACATAGATTGCCACATCGATCGGCTTCACCAGAAGATAGCGCACTCCTGCCGCCTCATTTTCAAATACCAGCTTCCGGTTATCGTCATAAATACTCTTACAGTCATATCCCACAGAGGCCAGAAGCTCATACACCTGATCCCCAAGCCTTCCCTTGGGCAGCGCTATATTCAGCATGTGCGCGCCCCCTTTCCGTCCTCCGCCTGCAGCGCTCCGTCCCGGAACCGGAAAATCTGCCCAAACCGCAGCTCCCCCGGAACCGCGCGCTCCACCCGGACGCGCAGGCCCTTTCCCCGCAGCTCCTTCACCGCCCTGCCCAGGAGCGCCGGATCCGCCGTCCCGTCATACAGCACCAGCGCCTCCAGATCATACTCCGCCCTGCGCTCCGGCAGCCAGTTAAACTCATCCAGATACAGCGCAAAGCCAATCGCGCTCTCCGGCTTCTTCAACTTCGCCATCATCCCGTCATACTGCCCGCCCGACAGCACATGCCTGGCCAGGCCGTCCAGATACCCCTGGAAAATAATCCCGTTGTAATACTCCATATCCTGAATCATCGTAAAATCGAGCCGGATCCGCTCCCCCAGCCCGTCCGCCTTAAGCGCCTCACAGACAAGCGAAAGCCGCTCCAATGCCTCCTTCATGGCAGGCGAATCCGCGATAGTCCCCGCCTGCGCAATAACCGTCCTAAAATCCCCGTACAGGGACAAAAGCGCCAGAACCCGCTCCGACTCCCGCTCACCGAGCCCGGCCTCCTCACAGGCCGCCTCCAGCCCGCTCCGGTTCTTCGCCCGAAGCGCCTCCAAAAGCTGCCTCTTCGCGCGCCGGCCCACGCCCAGCTCCTCCAAAAGCCCTGCCACAAAATCCATCCCCGACAGCTTCAGCACATAATCCTGCCCAAAAGCGGCCAGCGTCTGAACCGCAAGGCCCACAACCTCTGTAATCACAAAGCCGTCCACCCCGCCCATACACTCTAAGCCCATCTGGCTGATTTCCTTATAGGTATGGCTCTCCTTGCTCTCGCGGTAAACGCTTTCTATATAATAAACCTTCTCGCAGAAATCCCGGCCCGCTTTCGTATTCTTCGCGATTCCCAGCGTGATATCCGGTTTTAACGCCATCAGGCGTCCGTCCAGATCCGTGAAGGTGAGTATATGCTCGCTGGGGAGAAAACTCCGGTTCGCCGCATACAGGCCGTATTCCTCGAAGCGGCCCATGCGGTATTTGCGGTAGCCGTAGGTTTCGTAGAGGCTGCGGAGTTTTAGGGTGGCGGCTTCGGCGCGTTTTAGACCTTTCATTTCAAAATCCATTTAAGTGATCCTTTCTGGATGTTGTTTCTTTGCTTTCTTTAGTTATCATGGTAGCGTGTTAAAGTACCGTATTATCTTATCATTTATTCTGTTAAAATGCAATAGTTTTCGTTATATGGATTTTTAGAGTTGCGATCCCTCAAAACCCGCATATACTCAAGCTTCTTTCCCCACCAGCCGCACCCTGCTCCAATGCCCCGTCAAATACCACCCAAACGATATCGCATAATTCACAAACCACCCAATCGGCACCGCATACCACACAAACGCCACGCCATACCTGGGCGCAAAATAGTTTGCCACAAATACCCGAATGCTCAAATTAGCCAGGTTCGCGATCGTGAAAGCCGTCACATCCCCCGCGCCCCTTAACAGCCCGTCCGTTGTCATTTTCACGCCAATGAAAATGAAAAACCAGGAAATGAATCCTGTATAGGCCATACCGGCAGCGAACGCGTCCGCGCTGGCGTCCGCGTCGAGGAAAGCGGAGATAAAGAGCTCTCTGCCTGCCTGAAGCGTGACGCACAGGAGGACGGCGAAGCAGAGCAGGATTCCGTAGCATGCGCGGTACCCCTGCCGCACGCGTTTGACGTTTCCGGCGCCCATGTTCTGGGCTGTGAAGGTGGACATCGCGTTGCCCACGGCGATCATGGGGACAATGGAGAGGGATTCGATTCTGGTTCCTGCCGAATAGCCGGCCATCACGGATGAGCCGAAGGTGTTGACCACGGACTGCACCAGAAGCATTCCGACATGTACGATGGACTGCTGGAGAATGGACGGGATGGCCACCCGCGTCATGGGCAGGAGCATGTCTCTGTCATATCGGCGGAACGATTCTTTTTCATGCGGATATCCCTTAAGCTTTCGCATCAGAAGGAAAAAGGAGATGCAGGCGGAGATTCCCTGCGCTATCAGGGTCGCCCAGGCTACGCCTTCCACACCCATGTGAAACCGGATTACGAATTGTAAATCAAGGGCTATGTTGAGCAGGGAGGAGAAGATCAGGAGGTACAGCGGCGTCCTGGAGTCCCCAAGGGAGTTAAAAACCGATGCCTGGACATTATACATGAACAGGAACGGAAGGCCCATGAAGTAGATGCGCAGATAGGCAGCGGCATCCCCGAATACGTTTGCAGGAACCTTGAGGATCCGCAGGATCCAGTCGTTTACTGCCAGGCCGGAGAGGCCGAGCGCGAGGCTGATGCAGAGGAAATTCACCAGCGTCGTTGACACCGCTGTTTTCATCCTTGTCGTCTGTCCGGCCCCGAAGAACTGGGAGATCAGAACCGCGCTGCCCACGCCGCCTCCGATTGCCACGGCAATGAATACGTTGGTTATGGAGTAGGATGCGCCTACAGCGGCCAAAGCTTCTTCGCTGACAAATCGGCCCACGACGACGGAGTCCACGATATTATAGAACTGCTGAAACAGATTTCCCAGAATCATCGGCAAAGCGAATAACAGTATCGCCCTTCCCGGGCGATCGGCCAGCATACGGTTTTCCTTTTTTGCCGTTTCCCGATTTTCCATTTTACTATACCCCTTCCTGTAACGCAGCCTGCTGCGCGCGGTAAATATCTGCCGCGGGATTATGAGCCGCGGACCGCCCCGCCGTTTTCCTTTTTGCAGGCCCCGGTTCTTATGAATGAAGCCCTGACTGCCCTTGTCGGGCAGGCTTCTATGCAGGCCCCGCAGCGGATGCATTCCATGCTGTTCGGGTGCTCATAGACCTTGATATCCATGGGGCAGGCCCGCCTGCATTGCCCGCATGAGATACATTTGTCTGCCTCCAGCTTAAACCGGAATATGGAAACCGGGTTAAACAGCCCGTACATGGCCCCCAGAGGGCAGACGTAGCGGCAGAACGGGCGCGGCATCCGGATGGACAGAAGGACAACCACAATCAGAAGAAATGCCTTCCAGCCAAATAAAACGCCCGCCGCCTCCCGAAGTCCCGGATTGGCCAGCAAAAGCGGGATGCCGCCCATCAGGGTTCCGCTGGGGCAGATATATTTGCAGAACCAGGGAGAGCCGATCCCCGCCACGTTTACCACGACAGCCGGCAGGATCAGCACAAACACAGCTAATATCACGTATTTCACCCAGCGCAGATACCGGTCTCCCAAAAGCCGGCGTTTCTTTTTCATCAGAGGCAGCTTATAGAGCAGATCCTGCGCCAGCCCAAAGGGACAGAACCAGCCGCAGATCATCCTTCCGAACAGGGAGCCGAGTACCATCAGGAAGCCGAATACATAACAGGAAAATGTGAACTGCCTGCTGCTTATGACTGCCTGCAGCGCGCCGATAGGGCACGCAAAGAGAGCGCCCGGGCAGGAATAGCAGTTCAGCCCCGGGGCGCAGGCAGACTTTGTTTTTCCTGTATAAATGCGCCCATTTAAAAATCCGGCCGCGTAGCCGTTGCTGATCGCTGTCCACAGCGCCTGCACCCAAAGGCGGCAGACGGACAGGCTGCCAAAGCCTTTTCCCGGCCGTCTTGCTTTTCTGCCTGCGAATGGAAACGGAAATCTCCCGCCCTCTTCCTGATGATCCTGATGGCAATCGGATGCCGCTTCTGCTGTTTTCCCAAAACCCATACGCTTACTTCCCCTGTCTTCTGACATTTCTCTCCCGTTTATCCAATTCCAATACACTCCATACAGATCGTGATTGCCTTCATCAGCACTACATCCGGCTCCAGGCGGCGTCCTCCGTACGTAAACAGGGCCAATCCGGCCAGAAGCAGGAAAATGCCCGCGGTATTTCTCTTTCTGTTACTATCCACGGCCCGGCTAAAACGCAGCCGTTCAGTGAACCGTAACACGCTTCGCGATGCACACAAACCGCAAAAAACGCGGTTTGGCGCTGCGGCCCCCGGGTTTTCTGTGACTTCCGCTGTGCTGCACTCACAAAAAACGCCTCGCGGAATACTGCCCGTGAATAGTAACCTCTTTTTCTCACTCATCTCCTTCCCACTCCTGTCCTTTCTGTTCCATGGCTCCGGAAAACAGCCCGGAAAACGCGTTTTCGGCATACCGGGCAATCTGCTCTTCGAGCGCGCAAAAGCGGTCCAAAAATCCGGCCCCCTCTTCTGTAAGCGTTGAGGAACCGCCCCTGCTGCCGCCTGCCTGGCGCGTGATAAAACGGATTCCCAATTCATCCTCTGCCTGCTTGACCATCTTCCAGCCCTTGCTGTAAGAGATCCCCTTTGCCTGGCACGCCCCCAGCATCGAACCGTTTTCCCGGATCGCTTCTAAAAAGCCCGCGGTATCCTGGCTAAAGCATTCTGTCTCCTTTTTAAGTCTGACCGAAATCATACAGGATAATTCCTGTTTTTTGCGGCTGTCTTCCTCATATTTGAGGATTTCTTTGTAATCCCCGGCTGTGTTTGTATCCATCACCACGCCGCGATCGCACAGCCTGACAAGCTCTGCCGGCACGCCGCACGCTTCGATCGCGCCCCGCAGCCCCATTTCCCCTTTATATCCGAGGATCGCGGGAATCACACTCTGAGCCAGCATGACGGGATGGCCTCTTTTCCCCTCATATACGGGAATAGCGATGCTCCCTTTTGCCTCTTTCATCTTAAAGATCGTGTCCGCTGATACCAGCGGAATATCGGAAGGAAATAAAAGCACCCGATCCGCCTTTTTCTGAATATAGCGCAGGCCCTGACAGATCGAGCCAAACATCTGGGATGTCTGATAACGCTTATTGCGGACAAATACAGCCCCCCTGTGGGCAATATGCTTTTCCAGCGCCTCCGCCTGATACCCGGTCACCACCACAATGGGGCTGATCCCGGCCTGGCGGAGCGTATCGATCTCCCTCTGAATCATAGTCGTCCGGCCCACCTTCATGAGAGGCCTCAGCTCCTCCATATATTCTGATTTTCCGGCTGCCAGAATCACAGCGCCTGTCCCTTTTTCTGCCACTTCGGTTCCTCCTGGTATGCATAATATACCGCAAAGCGGGGCGCGCGGATGGCGGGAATGATTGTTCAAACACGCTCCGGCAGCATCTCCAGTTCTTCGTAAACAATACAGTGCCTGAAGCTGTTTTCCCGCACCATCCGGCGGCATTCGCTTAAATCTATCCACATAACGCCATCAATCTCCGATGCCTGCAGCGTCATTTCCTCTGGTTCAACGTCTTTCCACATACAGTATACATGACTGACCTGGCATTCCATGAATACCTGTCCGTGAAATACGTTTTCACAGGAAATCCGCCTCCTGCCGCAAAAGATCAGCTCGTCCTCACCTGCTGTAATCCCCAGCTCTTCTTTAAGCTCCCTGATCGCCGACTCTGTATAGCCGCTTCCGGCCGGGATATGGCCAGCGCTCGAAATATCATAGCAGCCGGGATAAGAATCTTTATCTTCACTGCGTTTTTGCAGAAGCACCTCTACGCGTCCGGCGCGCCGGCGAAGGAGCCATACGTGGGAGGTTCTGTGGCGGATCCCCTCCCTGTGGGCCCTGCCGCGCTCTACTGTCTCCCCTGTGGGGTTTCCATCCTCATCCACAACATCCAGTAACTCTTCCTCTGCCTGCCCTGTCATCCGAACCGCGCTCCTTTTTTCATTTTTCCCTATTATACAATCAGAATGGGAGAATTACAATCTATAATAAATTTTATGTTACTGTCGTTCGTGAAGTTACTGTTCACGGCTGCGCCGTTCACAGCAACATGATGCACACAAAATGGGCAGACTGCCCATTTTCGCGCCTGCTGCCCTCGGGTTTTCTGTGACCTTCGCTCACAAAAAACACCTCGCGGAATACTACCCGTGAACCAATGTCAGTTAGTTAAGCGGACGATTGCGAGATGTTGTTTATCGTGGGGAGGCCGCCGTCGTCAGCTCCTGTATCCAACGGAACCCCGCTCCCGCTCGGAGAAAAGCGCAGCGGTACTAAGCTCGAAAAGACCTCGCTAAGTACCGGCGGTTTTCTACGGGTTCCTTTTGGATACAGGAGCTAGCGACGGCTACGTTATCAGCGGGCTGGGAATCCGTTTCATCCCTCCGAAAGTTCTGTAATACGTTTGTCTGGCATAAACGGGCAGGAATATCCTCTGACCGAATTGCAAATAATCGGTATAATTGCTTTATATATTCTGTTTTATAATGATTCGATAAATATTTAACTGTTATGTTTTGGGATTTTATCAACCAAAAATTGACTCTTTCCAGGTTTGTCCATTCGACAAACATTTCTTGGTATAAATGCAATATAGCATGTTTTTACACGATGATAACAATCTTTTCAACTAAATTTGGAAAGGAGCAAAAAATTATTCGTATGCTGTAGCCATGATGAGCCATATTATTTGATATTTTTATTATAGCCTGACGGGTATGTAGCCAGAGTCCGATTCCAAACCCATAAGGAACCCGTAGAAAACCGCCGGCGCTTAGCGAGGTCTTTTCGAGCTTAGCGTCCGCTGCGCTTTTCTCCGAGCGGGAGCGGGGTTCCGTTGGGTTTAGAATCGGACTCTGGCGGCCCTCTCACGACAGACAACGCCCTGCAACCGTTCATTTCGCTTAACTAACTGACATTGACCCGTGAACAGTAACTGAAACAGCCCTATGAATTTCCCTATTGACTTCACCCTGACAAAATGCTAAGATAAACTCGTAATAGGAAAAGGCGGCGATGTAGCTGCCGCCTTTAGTGGACTACTGATTGCTTAAGCAATCTTCATCCGACCCATCAGGTGCTGCTAGGCTTGCTGATGGGTCTTTTTCTGTCTGTGCCTTGCGCCGCTCTATGTAAGGTTTACACTTCTGGACTAATGAAACCAGCCCGTTAAGGCCGCCCACAATGCCCGCGAAGACACTCACAACACGGTTCAGGACTTCTAAGAAGAACATAGACCACATCCTCCTTTCTCTGGTGTTTACACACCTGCGGCACGGGTCTAACCTAAATTAAACCAGTCCCGAAGGTGCGTATCCTCCAAATAGGGAGCGCTGCCCGCTTTCTCTGATGTAAAACATTATAAGCGATTTTAGGAGAGAAGGGAATACATGAAAGTATGAAATCTGTCGAAAAATGAAAAACTCACGTAACAGTTCAGGTTGCCTGAACTGTTACAAACCCACCGGTATTTCTCCCAATGGGTTTTAAGTTAATTAATGCTATCCGCGCCCTCTGCATCTCAGACATGTTTTCAAAATCCATTCCGTTCAGCCAGTTACAAAACCACTGATAAAGCGCATTTTCAATCATAATTCCTTCATCATAATCTTTCTGCGAAACATAGGCCTGACTTCCTGTTATCGGATGTATAGAATATCCTACCGAAAAGAACAGGCAGCCGCCCTTTACTACCCTTTCGCCGCCAGCTTCTGCGAATATGTCACCACCAGATCCCCATCATGCATCTGCGTATTCCCGTCCGGAATGATCACCTCATCCCCGCGCGTTATCATAACAATGATCGTATTTTTATTAAATTTCGCCTCTGATATGCGCTTATCGCACCACCTATGCGCCTTTGTGATAGGAATCTCCTTCAGCAGAATCCCGCGGTTATCCTCAAATCCCTGCGCGCCCAGCACGACAATATCCTGCTTCAAGATCATTGTCTGTCCTTTGGGAACCACAATCTCCTTCCCCCGCTTGATCACCGCAATCAGCGTCCCCGGTATGAGGTCAATGTCACAGATCTTCCGGTTCGCCCATGGATGGTGTTCATTGATGTGAAGCTGGATAAACTGGATCTGCGTATTCTCCGTGTAGTCCGTAAAGGTTCTCATGACATCCGCGTTCTTGTCAATCATGTCAAAACGCTTTGCCACCTCCGGGAGCAGGGAGCCCTGAAAGATAATCGAAAACATGACGACACAGAACACGATATGGAAAATGTCGTTTTTTGTATACACATCCCCGACCGTGGCCATGATGGCAAATACGATTGAGGCCGCGCCGCGCAGACCGGCCCATGACACCACCAGATACTGGCCCAGCCTGGGTTTGAACGGCGCAAGCAGAAGGCCCACAGCCGCCGGCCTGGCCACAAACGTCAAAAACAGCGCGATACATGCGGCCGGCCCCAGGATCGCCGCCATCTGGGACGGGAAAGCGAGAAGGCCGAGAAGAAAAAAGAGCAGAATCTGCATCAGCCCGGTAAATACATCGAAAAAGCTGACCAGCGTCTTCTGGTTCTTTACCTCCTGATTTCCCAGGATAATACCGGTCAGGTATGTGCTTAAGTAACCGTTTCCTCCGATACAGGAGGAAAACGCATAGGAAACCATGGCCACGGCAAAGACAAAGATAGTGTCAAAGCCCTCTCCGGAAAACTGAAAACGGTTCAGGAACCAGGAGGCCGCAGCCGCCACCGCCCAGCCCACCAGAAGGCCGAATATGAGCTGCGCTGCCAGCATGCGGACAATCGAGCCCGCGTCGGCGGTTCCGGACATGGCGGACAGGACAATCATGGTCATCATATAGGCAAACGGGTCGTTGCTGCCGCTCTCCAGCTCCAGCATGGAGGCGGAACCGTATTTTAAGTTCAGCTTTCTGGAGCGCAGGATCGAGAACACCGAGGCCGCATCGGTCGAGCCCAGCACCGCGCCTAACAGCATGCTCTCCAGAAGATCCATGCGCAGCGCAAAATGACAGAACAGCCCGGTCAGGAGCGCGGTTAGGATCACGCCCGCTGAGGACAGCAGAATGGAACGGACCGCGACCGGCTTCGCCTCGCTCCACCTTGTGCCAAACCCGCCGTAAAACATAATAAAAATCAGCGAGGCCGTGCAAAGCTGCTCGGCTATCAGGTAATTATCAAACGGAATTTTTAAAAAGCCGTCGGATCCGAACATCATGCCCAGCACGATAAACACAAACAGCGTGGGAACCCCGATCCGCCCGGAAACCCGGCTGCCCGCGATGCACACAAAAATGACAACGGAAATCATTAATAATAAAAATGATATGGAAATACTACCTACCTCCTGTCATACAGCAAACAATTAACGTTACGATTCACGGCGGCTAAAAAGCAGCCGCTCCGTGAACCGTAACACGCTTCGCGGAATACTACCTGTGGATAGTAACCAATTAACTTCTCTTCCTTAAATGATGTCCCTGCGCCGATTTTGCTGTGCTCACACGCAGGGAGCCGTCTTCAGCAAACATCACGCGCAGCCTACAGGGAGAGCTCCCCCTTGGCCCTCGCTCTCCTGTCCTGGATGGAGCGGATCACCGGAACCATAAAGATGGCCACGATACCGCCGGCAAATCCATTGTTATAAAGATTCATCCCCCCGTAGACAATGCCCACATTCAGGGCCACCGAGCTGTGCAGGAATCCGGCCAGCAGGCCGGCCACAATCCCGAATTCACCCGCAATGGGGGCCAGCGTGGTGGAAAACAGGAGCGCCAGCATCGCCGAAGGATCCGTTATACTCCACGCTCCGGCCAGGCTGGCCAGGCAGACGCCCGCCATAATCGGCCATATGTTGCGCAGGTGCTTTCCCGTCGCGCTGAAGCCCACGATCGTAAAGATCCCGCCCAGGGTCGGGCCGTTCAGATCCCCTCCCACAGCCAAGACGAACACGGTGGCAAACAGGCCGTTGATCCCCATGTTGAGCAGCACCGCCGGTCCGCCTTCTTCAAGCAGGTAATCGGTTCCGCCGATCCCCCGGCTTTTCAGGATCCGGACATAGGCGGCGAGCACATACTTTTCCCCAAACACCAGGCCGCCCATCATCATACCCCCGAACAGCATGACCAAAAGCCCCAGAAACAGGCCGTTATTCCCTGTGGACCAGATAAGCCTTGCCTCTGTCTCTATCCCAAAGGACTTTAGCGATGAGACAATCACCGTTGCAATGATCCCGGCCGAAAAACCCACATTATAAAGCGAATAGCCCTGATGGGCATAGTGGACATGCGTTGACAGAGGCGGGAGCACAAAACCGATGCAGACCCCCACAGAGAGGCTTAAAAGCATGCGGCCCACCAAAGGCAGATGGCCAATCAGCATAATCTCTGTAATGATGGGCGACAGGCTCGTACCGTACAGCGCCACATAAATATATTTTGATAAATGCGTCCTGTGAAACTTCGAGTACAGGTACACCCCCAGGAAAATAGCCCAGATATTGAGCAGGTTCTTTCCAAAAAGGGAAAAGCCGAACATCAGGCAGCTTGACGTGATCGTATGGCCGTCCATCTCCATTCCAAGATTGTAGATCAGGACAATGCTGATCACGGTCATCATGCCCGCATTCACCAGCGCGGCCCCAATCCCTCCGACGGCGATATAGTCCGTGATCAGGAAATCCGGCTCCCGGATCAGGGTGTAAAGCCCTGTAAAGATCCCTTTTAGAGGCTGCAGAGACAGCCCGGCTAAAATAAAAAAAAGCGGCAGCAAAGACAGAAGAAGAAAGCGCTCCTGCCTCGTTGCAGTTATCTGTTCATTCATATTCCCCTTACCTTTCAAAACGGACAGCCTTTAAACGTTACTCCGGCCTGGCGTACGAGCCGCGCCGCACACAAACACTTCCCCTGTCACAGATTACTCTGTCATAATACGGATGATCTCTTTATCCGTCTCTCTCATACCGTCCTTCCCCAACCGGCCGATATTGCGTATCGTATTCTCCACTCCTTTGGCCACCAGGCCGTCCCCGCCGTAGAACTGCCGTCCTGTTTTGTACATCTTATAGCCCAGTACACCTGCGTCTACCGCTGCCGCAATCTTCGCCGCGCACGACGCCTTGGCCCCGTCGCAGACGATCCCCGAGGTGATGGCCAGCGCATTGACAAGCGTATGTGCCAGCACCGTCAGATCGCCGCCGTCCAGATAGGCGATCCCGGCCCCGGCTCCCGCTCCGGCGCTGACTGCCCCGCAATAGGCTGACAGACGGCCGATCCCCGTCTTCTGATGCAGTGTCATCAGATTGGAGATAAGGAGCGCGCGGTAGAGCTGTTCCCTGCCGCATTGTTTCTCCCTCGCGTACTCGATCACAGGCAGGGAGGCTGTCATTCCCTGATTCCCGCTCCCAGAATTGATGATGACCGGCAGATCGCAGCCGTTCATCCTGGCATCGGATCCGGCCGCCGCCACGGCCTTTAAGCGGTTTTCAACAGAATCCCCGTATTCCTCCAGGAGGATCCGCCCGATATTGGCCCCATAATCTTCCCGCAGCCCTTCCTGTGATATCGCCGTATTATATTCGATCTGGCGATCCAGAATCTCTCTTACATCCTCCAGATCCGCGGTAACCGCAAAATCGTAGATACGTTCAATCGTCAGCATGCCGTAGTCCGGCCCGTCCTGCGCGCCATCCTCTTTAACGGCCTTTTCAAACAGAGTTTCCCCGTCTCTCTGAATCTCAATCACATTCGTGTGCTCCTGGGCGATCCGCACGCGCGCCGTATGGCCGTCCTTTTTCACTTCCACCGCCATATCGAGGAGATACGGCGTTTCGACCGGAATCACTGTAAATCCCGTTTTCTCCATGTACGCGCCCAGGCCGCGCGCGGCCTCATCCGTGACGCCGGAAAGAACCTCCAGCTCACGCGTCTCGTCCCCCGCCAGGATCCCGATGGCCGCCGCGGCCGCAAGCCCCCGCCTGCCCCCGGAATTCGGCACAATCACGCTCTTTACATTCTTTATGATATTGCCGCTGACCTTAAGATACACCTCGTCGGGAAGCGTTCCCAGAACGGATCTGGCCTTTGCGCTGCAGTATGCAATGGCGATCGGCTCTGTGCATCCCATGGCCGGGACAAGCTCGCGCTTTAAAATATCCACGTAGGTTGTATAACAGATATCCTTTTTATCCATGCTCTCTCCTGCCTTTTTTGAAGAATCCGCGGGCCTCCATAAGCCTCCTCAGCTCATCCACAACCTCCCCGAAATCTTTTCCCTCTTCATCGATCGTAATGTCTGCGTATTTCTCAAAATACGCGATGCGCTCCTCATACAGATCCCGCAGCGTCATCCCCTCACGCAGCACCACTCCGCGGTCCACCACATTCCCCAAACGCTCGGCCAGCTCCTCAAAGCTGATCTTTAAGTAGACCACTACGCCCTGTGATTTCAGGTTTTCCATGGCCTCTTTGCCGTAAATCACGCTTCCGCCGGGGGCGATCACTGCTTCGTGTTCCGAAATCCGCGCATTCACGCGGTTTTCCACCTCCAGAAAGCCGTCAAGCCCCTGCTCAGCGATGATCTCCTTTAAAAGCTTGCCCTCCTGGTTCTGAATCACGATATCCACATCCACAAACGAATATCCCAGCCGTTTTGCCAGGAGCACGCCCACTGTGCTCTTTCCGGCCGCCGGCATTCCGATTAATGTAATATTTCTGCCCATCTTGCTTTGCCCGTCTATTTCTTCTTCCTGATGCTGTATCCAAAGGTTCCCAAAAGCTCGTTCAGCCCATAATACTCGCCGTGCGAGTACACGATCGGCTTTGTCTGTTCCAGATGAAACTTTCCCTTTTCATCGATCTGCTTCCCGTCCACATCAATCGCGACGACCTCTGCCAGAAACATGTGATGGGAGCCGAGCTCCTTCACTTCCGTCACCCTGCATTCAATATGTACCGGGCTTTCCATGATGACCGGCACGTTTACCACAGAGGCCCTGCCGGGCGTCAGCCCTGTATCCTTCCACTTATCCCTATCCCTGCCGGAAGTCACCCCGCAGTAATCCGTGGCATGCACAAGCGCCTCGGTCGTCAGATTAATCACGAATTCTCCTGTCTTTTTCAGCATCCCATAGGAATACCGCTCAGGCCGCACGGAAATATAGGCCATCGGCGGATTCGTGCAGACCGTACCCGTCCAGGCAATCGTCAGGATATTGCTCTTCCCCTCGCCGTCCGCCACAGTCACCATCACGGCCGGAACCGGATAAATCAAATTGCCCGGCTTCCAATATACCTTTTCTTCTTCCATTTTAATCCTATGCCATCCTTCCTTATTGAAACTGCTGCCTACTGTTCTGTCGCCACCATAAGCCCTGGCACAAGCTGCTTCTTTCTGGACACCACGCCGGCCAGGTTCACACACTGCGTCCCGCTCTCGCCCTGCTGTGCCTCCGGGAGATGGAACGCCTCATAGACAAGCTGTTCCGCCCCCTGTCCCTCGCACAAAAGCAGCGTGGATTCTGTGAGAATATTGGTGAGCATGAAGAACATCATATCCACCTTTTCCTCTTCCCGCGCCTTTTTCATATATGCAAGCATCCGATCCCGGAGCTTTTCCAGCTCGTCTGCGTTTAACGAGGTGATCTGGCCCACGCCAAAGGTGGTCTTTCCGGCTGTAAAGTGCTTGAAATCCTGATAAAATATCTCCGCGTCGCTCTTTCCCTTCAATTTACTTCCGGCTGCGAACATTTTGCTTGCCAAATCATTGACATCCACCTCCGCTATCTCAGCCAATGCCATGGCCGCCGCCTTATCCACCGGCGTACAGGTCGGGGAGCGGAATAAAAGCGTATCGGAAATGATCGCGCTGCAGAGCAGGCCGGCAATTTTCTTCTCAATCTCGATCCCGGCCTCATTGTACATCTGATAAATGATCGTGGCCGTACAGCCCAGGGGCTGGTTCCGGAAAAATACGGGGCCCATGGTTTCCACCGTGCCGAGGCGGTGATGGTCAATGATCTCCCGTATGCTTGCATTCTCAATGCCGTCCACGGCCTGGCTGCGCTCATTGTGATCCACCAGAATCACATTTTTCCCTCTCGCGCCCAGCAGGTTCCGGCGGGAAATCATGCCCTTATACTTCCCGTTTTTGTCAAGAATCGGGAAGTCGCGGTGCCGCTTGCTTGCCATGACCTCCTTGATATCGTCAATATAATCCTCAATATCAAAGGTGATTAGCTTTTCCGTCTTCATAAAGTAGCTGATCGGCATGCTCTGGTTGATAAGCCGCGCCACCGTATACGTGTCGTACGGCGTAGTGATGACCGTGCAGCCCCTCTCCTGCGCCAGCTTCTTGATCGTCATGGAAATGCCCGCGCCCTCGCACACGATAATACAGCCCGCCTCCATCTCGATGGCGCAGAGCTGGGATTCATACCGGTTTCCCAGAATCACCAGATCATGCTTCTCTATGTAATACTCCATCATATCCGGGTTGGCCGCCGCGATGAGAACCTTGCCTTCCCTGAAATATCCTTCCTCATCCCCCACCAGCATCGCGCCCTCTAAGGTTTCAATGATATTCGCATAGGAAGTAGAGGCTTTGGATAAAATCCGGCTGTCATAGACATTCATATACGCGCCGGTGATGTCGTCAACCGTGATCAGCCCTTCCAGCACATTGTCCTCCGTCACAGTGGGAATCGTGACCACATTGGCCTCCTGCATCACATTCCACGCCTTTTTAAGGGAAATCTGCTTGCGCACTCCCTTTGTCTCCCGGATCTCGATATCCTTTACCTGCGTCTTGACCGTATCGATCTCCTTCGGCGCGCTTACCTTAAAATAATCCAGCACAAAACGCGTCTCCGGATTAATATGCCCCGCCCGCCCGGGCATATATTCATTCCCGGTCTGAAGGTTCTTTAAATTTGCATAGCAGATGGCGGAGCAGATCGAATCCGTATCCGGATTCTTGTGTCCGATCACAATCGTTTTCTTTGCCTTCTTTGCTGCCATATTCTCCCTCCTGCAGCCGCCGGGATTTCTGCCGTCTGTCAGTGCAGATATCCCGCGCCGCCTCGTCTCCTTTCCCGCCTAATATTCAAAATCTGTTTACAGGTCATTCACATTTTGTTCATATATGATTTTTATACTAATAGCATAAAGAAATGAGTTTTTTAATTTGTTTTTTGGTAATGTTGCATATAGATTTTTCATAATTACCCCGGCAGCCTTCTGGCTCCGGGGTCTCCTCATGTCTGACGCCCTCATACGCCGGGCCCGCTCTGCCATTAACTACAGAAGTAATCTGGCTGCCCCGTAGATCCCCGCGTCATTTCCAAGCGTTGCAAGCGTAATCCCGGCCTTATTCTCCGAAATCGGCGTGAACCGTTCATAATACTTCTGTATGAAATCAATCAGGAAGCTTCCCGCCTTTGACACGCCGCCGCCGATCACGAACAGCTCCGGATCCACGGTCATGGACACCACGGCCAGCGCCCAGCCCAGATAATAACCGACGGTCTCCATCACCTCCAGGGCCATGGCGTCGCCCTCCTTCGCGCAGTCCAGCACATCCTTGGCCGTTACCGCATCGCCGAAACGGCGCATCGCCGACGCTGTCTCCGGATTTGCCGCCATGGCGCGTCTGGCCTCCCTGGCAATGCCGGTCGCGGACGCGATCTGCTCCACGCAGCCATGTCCCCCGCAGTTACACGACTCCTTCTCGCCCTCGCGGATACGGATATGCCCGATCTCCCCGGCCAGGCCATGCTTTCCGGAAACGATCTTCTGATTTAAAATCACGCCGCCCCCCACGCCGGTCCCGAGCGTTACCATCACAATATCGCTGTAACCCTTGCCGCCGCCCTGCCACATCTCGCCCAGCGCCGCCACATTGGCGTCATTTCCGGAGCAGATCGGCAGGCCGTCGAGAAGGCCGCTTAAAATCTGCTGCGGATTCATATCGCGCCATCCCAGATTTACACAGACTTCCACATAGCCGTTCTCCAGCACAGGCCCCGGAATCCCCATCCCGGCTCCCGCCACATCGGACAGGCTCAGGCGCTCCTCTGCCAGCGCTGCCCGCACAGACGCCGCCACATCCGGAAGAATATGGACGCCTCCCTCCTCCTTTCTGGTGGGAACCTCCCACTTCCGGATCAGGGCGCCGTCCGCCTCGAATAACCCGAGCTTTACCGTCGTGCCTCCCACATCAATACCAATACACTTTTTTTCCATGGCATGGCCTCCCTCTTTGCCGCGGCCCGCGCCTGTGTTACCGCGGAAGGCGAAAATGCCTTCCGCGCCAGGGCTGTGATTCGCAGGCCGCGGGCCTTTTTCATGACAGTCCGGATAACTTGCCCGCGTTATCCGTTTTTATGCTTTTTTTATTATAAGAGATGAGGGTTTTAATTGCAAGAGTTTCAGGGGGAGACGGGAGAATTTGCCGGCCAGGGGGGATGTGAGGCGGCCGCCGGCATATAAACTGAAACATGCAAAAAGCGCTCCAGGTATAGACAGCCGGGACAGATGCGGAATGGCTGTGTATATCTGCAACGCTTTCCTTAATACTAAATCAAACGGGATATCCCGCTATTTACTTCCAGAAATCCGTCTCCTCCTTCAGGCCGATCTCCGCAGCCCTGAACACCGGATTCTTCCCTTCCTTCTTCTGCTTCCTGTAATCCTCCAGGCAATTGAGGGCCCGGCCTGACAGCATCATGATAACCGGCACATTGATCACCGCCATGATTCCCATCAGAACATCCGCCGTATCCCATACAATACCAAGGCTCGCCACAGCGCCGATCACCACGACAATAACAGCGATGGCTCTCTGTGTCCACCGGATCGTCTTGGACGGCGTTTTTCCGCATAAGTATGCGATACCGGTTTCCGTGAAAAAGTAGTTTCCGATCAGCGTTGTAAACGCAAACAGATTCAGGGCAACCGTGATGAACACCACTCCAAAGCTGCCGAATACATTTGACATCGCTGTCTGTACATAGGCCATGCCAGCCATCTCCGCCTCCGGCTCTACTCCGGAGCAAAGGAGCAGAAACGCGGTTGCGGAACAGATTACGATCGTATCAATAAACACGGACAGAACCTGTACAAGCCCCTGCTTTACCGGGTGGGACACGCTGGCAGAGCCGGCGGCTGTCGCGGACGCTCCGACGCCTGCCTCGTTGGAGAACAGGCCCCTCTTAATACCCAGCATGATAACAGAACCCGAAAAACCGCCAAAGATGGCTTTAAAATCAAATGCGCCTGCAAAGATGCTTCCAAACACGGCCGGAATGCGGTTTAAATGCATCACAATGATCAGCAGGGCAGCCGCGATGTAGAGAACGCCCATCACCGGAACCAGGAAACCGGTCACCTTTGCAATCTGCTTTCCGCCTCCGCTGATGCAGATGCCGAATATCAGCGCAATGATGCCGCCGATGATCCACGGAGTGATACCCGGGGTAAAGAAGCTGTATACCTTAAAGGAATCGACGATATTGAACGATGCCACGAGGTTAAAGCCAATCATATAGGTGAGAATCATGAACACAGCGTATACAACGCCCAGCTTTCTGTTGTGAAGCACGCTTTCAATGTAGTAGGACGGGCCGCCGTAACAGCTTCCGTCTTCGGCGCGGCGCTTGTAAATCTGGGCCAGCGTGCCTTCGAGGAAGGCCGTCGCGCAGCCTAAGAGCGCAGTCATCCACATCCAGAATACCGCGCCTGATCCGCCGATACAGATCGCCGTTGAAATACCCGCGATATTTCCGGTGCCGACGCGCGACGCGGTGGAGACCATCAGGGCCTGGAACGAGGAAATCGAGTCCTTTCCGTCCTCCGCCGGCTCCAGCACAATACGGAGCGATTCCGCCAGATACTTTAACTGCACGCCCTTTGTCCGGATCGTAAAATAAATACCTCCGCCGAGCAGCAGAACAATCAGGATATAGCCGTACAGATAATTGCTGAGCTGTCCTATCAGTTTTCCATATAAATCCATCATACTAAACATTCCCCTTATTTTTATTTTCTGTTGTCAAATAAATGCAGATGCCATTTTTCAGACAAATATTCCAGAATATACCGTCCTGCCACGCTGTTCCCCTTATCGTCAAGGGCAGGGCCGTAGATTCCGATTCCCATTTCCCTGTCAATCACGGACAGGATGCCTCCGCCGACGCCGCTCTTAGACGGGATACCGACACGCACTGCAAATTGCCCTGAACCGTCGTACATCCCGCAGGTCAGCATAATCGTTTTTACCACCCGGACGGTCTGCTCCTGTAAAAGCCGTTCCCCTGTCGCCGGATGGATCCCGTCATTGGCCAGAACCAGCCCCAGGCCGGCCAGGCTCTCTGCCGTCACGCTCAGAGAACACATTTTAACATAAAAATGCAGGCATTTTTCCACATCCTTTTCTATGTACCCCTTGCTTTCCAGCAAATATGCAATCGCGCGGTTCCTGGAAATGTTCGACATCTCCGACCGGTATACATTTTCATCCAGAACAATGTCCGGATCCAGGCATAACGACCGGCTGGTCCGCATCATCTCCTCAAATGAAATCCGCCGCGCCAGATAGCTCGCAATCACAATGGCCCCTGCATTAATCATCGGGTTATACGGCACGCTGTGCGCATATTCCAGCTTTACCATGGAATTAAACGCATCGCCGGAGGGCTCCATGCCCACATTCTGAAACACCATATCAAACCCGCACAGCTCCAGAGCCACAGCCAGGCTGATCACCTTGGAAATACTCTGAATACTGAAACGCGTTTTTGTATCTCCCACCGAGAGCCTCTCTCCGGATCTGGAAAATACGCTTACGCCTACCCGGCTGCCGTCCGCCTTTCCCAGCTCCGGGATATACGTTGCAACCTTTCCCTCGCAGGTCTTGTCACTCGCCGCTGCGACCGCCTGCTCTACTACCTGTAGTTCCATTGCTTAACCTCCCCACATTTTAAAACAGTCTGACAGCCATTTAAGACAGCCTCCGTCTCAAATCATAGATAAATTCCTTTGTAATATCAGTAATCTGAGCCCCGGCAGGCATGACATAACCAAATTCCAGCATAAACCCGCTGTTTTGAATCGGTATCGATGTCGCCTGATAGGACGCCTCCTGCAATGCGAAATCATGGATGCCGATGCTGTAGCAGTCGCTCACTGAGATCATATACATCAGCGTCGCCCGGCTGGTCAGGTAGATAATCTTTGACCGCATCTTTTCCACGTCCGGGCTGCAGTTCCCCAACAGCTCATAAATATAATCATCGCATTGGCCCAGATACCACAAAAAACCATACTCCGCCAGGGTGTGCAGATTTACCGGGCGGTTCTGCAAAATCAACGGATGCTTGTTGGAAATCACAATATGCGGCTCCACATTGGCCAGAAAGTGATACTCCAGCCCCTTTTCCTCAAGCTGCTCCGTCATCTCCTTCCTCTTACGGCTGTCAAAATGAAACACGCCCACATTCACACGCCCGGAAACCACATCTTCTATCGCCTCATCGGAATTTCCCTCATACAGGCGGTGCGAATAGGACGGCCTGTCCTTATGGCGCATCACTACCTCGCTGAAGCTTTCCATGATATGCGAAAAGCGCGTCATTGACACAGCCAGCGGATCTTTCACCTCCCCCTCTTTCTCCTCGCGGAACCAAAGGCCGTCCAGCTCCTTGAGCACACGCTCCGAACGCCTCAGAAACTCCAATCCTTCAGAAGTCAAAATGACCCCCGAACGGCTCCGGTTAAAAAGCCGCACCCCCAGATTTTCCTCCAAATCGTGGATAATCTTCCCCAGATACGGCTGAGAAATAAACAGCGCCTGGGCCGCTTTATTAATCGAGCCCAGCTTCGCCACCTTCGTAAAATATTCCAGATGCCGGATGTTGACATCGCCTTTCATGATACCCCCCCCCCCCCTCGATTTTTCCTCACCTTTTTAACGATATCCTTTTCCATCAGCAAAACATCTGAAATTATTGTAGCACCTTTGCCGAAAAAACACTATCAACTTGATAGTGCAATTACAACTATCGGATATATACAAAAAGCTATAATAACGTGTGTCCTTTGCGTTTTTTTTGTGGGTTTTGACAAGAAGAGGCGTTGGCGATTGGTTTGATATACTATTTCTGTTTTAAATCGGGCAGGAAAGAATGCCTCCTTCCTGTCTGATTCAAAGCGCTCACAAAAGCTCTGCTTTGGCGGCGTGTTCCTTTGCATGGGCTGCGCAAAAAAATGTGGAACCTTCTCTTAAAGTTCCACATTTTCATATACAGCTAAATTCCTGTTTTGTATGCTATCAGATTGACATCCTACAAAATGTGTAATATCATAAACATACAAAGGAGAGACATGATGATAAACGATAAACTACGCGAAATACGGGAGCAAACCGGTTTGAACAAAAAAAGGTTTGCCGAATTTATAGGGATTAAATATACAACATATAATAATTATGAAGTCGGAGTCAGGGAACCGAATTCTGATTTTATAAAAATGATTTGCAGATAATTTAACGTTTCCGCTGATTTTATTTATGGCCTTCAAGAAGATAAGGAAACTCTTTATTCATATAAATTAAAACCTTCAGAATATGAACATATAAAAAAATATCGTAACCTGGACCAATACGGCAGAGAAACCGTCGATCTCATAATAGAGAGGGAAACCGAACGGGTAAAAAAAGCAACAAAAAAACCTGAAGAGCCCCGGGAAATCCCCGGCAGTTAAACTGTAACAGAGCGATAGTTTAAGCGCCTTTGAGCCGGATTTATTTTTAACAAGATTTTTGTTGTTTTATAGAAAACCTGCGTTCCTGCTGAAGAAATTATCCACAACCTATAGAATTATGTTTGAACCAGCGCTTGCTGTTATTGAGAAAATCTAATCATTCTTTGAAAGAGAAAAATGATGGGAAGCCTGAGGGGCCTTATAAAACCAAAACTGAAGGAGGATAAAAAGATGTTAGAGAAAAAAGATCTGGAAATGATAGCTGAAATCGTAAAGGAGACAAACAAGCCTATACACGAAAGACTCGATAAGATGGAGACAAAAGTAACAGAAGTTCAAATGACCTTGGAAAATGAAACCAACAAGGAAATCCATATTATCGCCGAAGGCCACCTTGACCTCTCCCGAAAACTTGATGACGCCCTAAAAGTGGAGGCTGAAAAAGAAATGCTTCTGCTCCGGGTGAACCGTCTGGAAAATGAGGTTCGACGGATTAAACAACGGATTGAAGAAATTGCATAGAACAAAATTTTAAATGACCGCACCATGACAATATATTATGCTTAACCGGGGAACCGTTGGGGTGTTATGTCAGCCGCCGGACGAAAGAAAGGAGGCCAGGCTTGATCTGGCCAACGGTTCTCCTGTTACGTATATTGTGTGCCCGCTTGGATGATTTGTCAAATTAAGATTTCCGGACCTGAAATAACAGGATTAAAAAATCAATGCGCATTTTAGGGGAATAAAAACCATGTGATTTCGTGTGATACATACCCCAAAAAAGCTTTGTATTTGAGGATAAGATATGTTTATATTTTCCCATAACAGACACCAAAAAACCTTGTAACTACAAGGAAAATCCTGTACTTACAAGGTTGCGTCGAAAAAGCGGGTGATGGGAATCGAACCCACGTATCTAGCTTGGAAGGCTAGTGTTCTACCATTGAACTACACCCGCATAATAAATATAAAATTCTAATGCCCAGAACCGGAATCGAACCAGTGACACGAGGATTTTCAGTCCTCTGCTCTACCAACTGAGCTATCTGGGCATCCTGAGAAATCCTTTGATTCCTACCCGCTGCACTGTTCCAGCGACGTTAATTATTTTACTTTATATTAAAGAAAATGTCAAGCGTTTTTTGAAATTTTATAAACTTTTTTAATCGTTTACTTTTTATCAATTTTGATATCCATTTTTCACTTCAATGCTTTGCAAAACCAAAAACATACCGCCCGCGGCCGCGGTTTGCCCGTCTGGGATGTATGGGATATAAGATGTATAGGAGTATCCTGTAAGGAGCGCGGAGAAGGGCAGCCGCGCGCTTAAGCGGGATGCCGCTCTCTTCTCCTTCGCGTAATTAATGCCTCCTATGACCTACACAGCCAGCAGATTCGACAGCTCTGCAAACTGCCCAAGCGTCAGCGCCTCGCCCCGGACAGCGGCGGGGAGGCCAAGAGTTTCGATCGCCTTCGCTATCTCCTCCTTCGTAAAACCAAGCTCCGGGCTGTTGTACAGGCCGTTTAGCAGTGTTTTCCGTCTCTGGTTAAAGGAGGCGCGGATCAGGCGGAACATTAACTGCCTGTCCTTTGTCTCCACCGGCGGATCCTGATGGCGCGTGAGGCGGATAACCGCTGAGCCGACGCCCGGACGGGGAATAAAGCAGTTGGGCGGCACATTGGCCGCCAGGTACGGCTGCGCGTAATACCGGACGGCCAGGGACAGCGCGCCGTACTCCTTGGACCCCGGGCCTGACTGCATGCGATCCGCGACCTCCTTCTGGACCATAACCGTGATGTTGTCAACCGGGGCCCCGCTCTCGAACAATCCCATGATAATGGGCGTGGTGATATAGTATGGAAGATTGGCGACCACTTTTATGGGACGCCCCTCATTATAGTCCAGCGCCAGCTTTGGAATATCCATCTTCAGGATATCTTCATGGAACACTTTTATATTTTCATAGCCTGCCAGGGTTTCTTCGAGAATCGGGATCAGGTTTGCGTCGATTTCTACCGCTGCCACCCATCTGGCGCGCTCGGCCAGGCGCTGGGTCATGGTCCCAATGCCCGGCCCAATCTCCAGCACCATATCGTCTGGCGTAATGTCCGCCGCCGCGATAATCTTGTCCAGCACATGGGAATCGATCAGGAAATTCTGGCCGTACTTTTTCTGGAACGCAAAGCCATGACGGCGGATGATCTCCAGCGTATTCTGCGGGCTGCTTAAGTCTGTTTTCACAACGGATTTATTCATAACGGATTCCTTTCCGTAACTTCCCGCCTATCCAGTCTGTAAAGCTCCTTTGCATTCCGGTTTGTGGCGCGGATAATCTCCTGCTCCGTCAGCCCTTTTATGTCCGCCAGGGCCTTGACCACATATTTCAGATAGAGTGAACAATTGCGTTTCCCGCGATGCGGAACAGGCGCGAGATAAGGACAGTCCGTCTCCAGGACCAGGCGGTCCAGCGGGGCATAGGCCGCGACCTCCTTCAGTTTCTTTGCATTCTGAAAGGTCAGCACACCCCCGATCCCCAGATAAAAGCCCATATTCAGGTATTCCCGCGCCATATCGGTCCCGTAGGAAAAACAGTGGATCACGCCCCCGATCTCTGCGCTTTTGTGCGCTTTCATGATCTCCAGCGTGTCTTTTGCCGCCTCTCGGCTGTGAATGACTACCGGGCGGCCTGTCTCCCGGGCCAGCTCAAGCTGGCGCTCAAACCATTTTTTCTGAATGCCGCGTCCTGGCTCGTCCCAGTAGTAATCCAGGCCGATCTCGCCGATCGCTGCCATCGCAGGCTCAAGGGCCGCCCGGAGGACAGCCTTAAAGCTCTCTTCGTCTAATTCGTCCGTGCTGCACGGATGGATCCCGGCCGCCCCGTACACCTGCGGATATCTGCGCGTCAGCGCCAGCGTGTCTTCTATGCTTTTTAAGTCTGAGCTGATGTTGACTATAGCCTCGATCCCGTTTTCTGTAAGGTTCTCCAGAATGTTTTCCCTGTCGCCGTCAAACGCCTCGTCGTCATAGTGGGCGTGTGTGTCAAATATCATCTCTCCCATCAGCAAATCTCAGCTCCTGCAGGCATATCCTTCTCCGGCTTCATTAACGCAAGATTTCCGTCCATATCCTCTGCGCACAGCAGCATGCCCTCTGACATCATCCCCGCCAGCTTTGCAGGCTTTAAGTTCGTAACCACCATGACCTTTTTGCCAACCATCTCCTCCGGCGAGTAATGGGCCTTGATGCCGCTGAGAATCTGGCGCACCTGGCTGCCAACCTTTACTTGTGAGCACAGAAGCTTTTTGGACTTCGGAACTGCCTCGCAGGCAATGATCTCGCCCACCTGGAACTGGAGCTTTGCGAAATCGTCATACGTGATCTCGGGCTTTGCTTCCAGATCGATCACATGGCCGGATGTATCATCCTGCCCGGAGCCGCCCGTCGTACCATCCTGCGAAGAAGCGCTGCCGGCCATACCATCCCGTGCAGAGCCGCTGCCGGACGCGCCATCCTGCGAAGAGTTGCCGGACGCATGGGCCGCTGCCGCGCCGCCGTCTTTCTGGCCCTGGCTCTTTTCAGCGCCGTCAGCCTGTATCTTTTCCACCTTTTCCAATACCTCTTTGATATCCATCCGGGCAAACAAAATCTCCGGCTTTTCTGTCACATGGCTGCCTGACGGGTAGAGGCCGAACTGCTCCATCCTGTCAAGCGGCCGCTTCTGCGTGTTTAACTGCCGCAAAATCTTCTCCGACGTCTCGGGCATAAAGGAGTGCAGCAGGGAAGCGCCGATGACAATGGCTTCT
Source organism: Clostridiaceae bacterium (assembly GCA_910575795.1). Lineage (GTDB taxonomy): Bacteria > Bacillota > Clostridia > Lachnospirales > Lachnospiraceae > Otoolea > Otoolea muris. The sequence continues at coordinate 152,299 of CAJTGE010000006.1, forward strand.
GTCAGGTTATAAAGCACGGTCGCCAGGCGATCGCGTTTTGCCTCGTCCTTTGCCAGCGCCCAGGGCGTCGTCTCGTCAATGTATTTATTGCTTCTGCGGAAAATGCCGAATATCTCTGTGATTGCATCCGCCACGCGGAGCTTTTCCATCTTCCCGTCAACCTTTTTTACAGCCTCCAGCACCGCGGCCTTTAAGTCAGCGTCCACCTCTTCGGCCGCGCCCTTATCCGCTACCTCGCCGCCGAAATATTTGTTGCTCATGGAAATGGTGCGGTTGACGAGGTTGCCGAGGATATTCGCCAGATCCGAATTCATGCGCTCGACCATCAGCTCCCAGGTGATAACGCCGTCGTTTTCAAACGGCATCTCGTGAAGGACAAAGTAGCGCACTGCGTCAACGCCGAAAAAGTCCGCCAGGGTGTCTGCATAGAGCACATTTCCTTTTGACTTGCTCATCTTGCCGTCGCCCTGCAGAAGCCACGGGTGGCCGAATATCTGCTTCGGAAGCGGCAGATCAAGGGCCATCAGAAAGATCGGCCAGTAGATCGTGTGAAAGCGGATTATATCCTTTCCGATCAGATGCAGATCCGCCGGCCAGTATTTTCCGAATAATTCGCCGTGACTGCCGCCGCAGTCATACCCCAGCCCGGTGATGTAGTTTGTCAGGGCGTCGAGCCACACATAGACCACATGCTTCGGGTCAAAATCAACCGGAATCCCCCATTTGAAGGAGGTTCTTGAAACACACAGATCCTGCAGGCCAGGAAGCAGGAAATTATTCATCATCTCATTCTTTCTTGAAACGGGCTGGATAAATTCCGGGTGCGCGTTGATGTGGTCAATCAGCCTCTGGGCATATTTGCTCATTCTGAAGAAATACGCGTCCTCCTTTGCAGGCTCTACCGGGCGGCCGCAGTCCGGGCACTTTCCGTCCACTGCCTGCGACTGCGTCCAGAAGGATTCGCACGGCGTGCAGTAAAGCCCCTCATAGCAGCCCTTGTAGATATCCCCCTGATCGTACAGCTTTTTAAATACTTTCTGGATCTGCGCCTCATGATCCGCGTCGGTTGTGCGGATAAATTTATCATAAGACGTATTCATGCGATCCCAGATTTCCTTTATCTGCCCGGCTACGCCGTCCACGAATTCTTTTGGCGACACGCCCGCCTCGGCGGCCTTGAGCTCAATCTTCTGGCCGTGCTCGTCTGTTCCGGTCTGGAAGCGCACGTCAAAGCCCTGCTCCCTTTTATACCTGGCGATGCTGTCTGCCAATATGATCTCATACGTATTTCCGATATGCGGCTTACCTGAGGTGTAAGCGATTGCGGTTGTTATATAGTATGGTTTTTTACAGCTTGTACACATAAATCAATTCTCTCCTTATATTTTTCAAAAACGCTCTGACTTTAGCCTATCCGTTCAGCCGCTTTTTGTCAAGCAGGATCTACTTTTATTCATAGTTGTTTTTGTCTTCAATATAAATTATAATAGCAGGTAACCTGGAGGTGCTTAGATGATGAAGACACACAGAAACCGGATTTTTTATTTCCTGATTGTAATGATCGCCGCTGTCTTTTGCGGCTGCAGCCGCTATACTCCGCCCTCAGAGTCGTATCAGGCCGGAGAATACCGCGCTTTAGATGGTTTAAGCGCAGAGAAACCGGATGCCCCGGATAAAGGCGGCGTTCCCGGAGATACGCAGGATGTCCGGGAGCGGTTTGACGCATTTACCAGCCGGATCTTCTGTGAATCCCTGGCCGAGGATCCTATGTCGCTGCATTTTACCCTGCAAAACCCGGAGTCTTTTGGCGTCGCGGCGCAGGATATGCATTTCCCCTCTATCTCCCATGAGCTTCTTCTTGAGGATGCAAAAGAAAACGAAGCGCTTTTACAGGAGCTTTTAAGCTTTGATCCGGCGCTTCTGACCTCCTCACAGCTATATACCTGGCAGAATTTGAAAGATACGCTGGAGACTGAAGCCCTGTCAAAGGGGCTGGAGCTCCTTTACCAGCCCTTAAGCCCTGTGATCGGCGTGCAGGCGCAGCTCCCGGTGCTTTTGGCTGAGTACGAGTTTTCTGATAGACAGGATGTGGACGATTATCTGGCGCTTCTCGCGCAGATCGATACGTATTATGCGCAGCTCGCGGATTATGAGAAAGAACGGGCCGCTGCCGGCCTCACGCCGTGCGACGACGCCATTGACCGCATCCTCATCTCCTGCAGGGACTATCTCGCCTCCCCGGAGAGCAGTTTTATGGCGGAAACCTTTGAGAGCCGCTTAAATGAGGTCCCGGATCTGACGGACGCTGAACGGGATGCCTACAAACAGGCGAACCTAAAGGCGCTGCAGGAGCATTTCGTCCCGGCCTATACGAACTTAAGCGCCGCTCTGGAAGCGCTTAAGGGGACAGGGACGGGCGAACAGGGGCTCTGCCATTTTGAAAATGGAAAGGCATACTATGAATACCTGGTCGCCTCCTTAACCGGAACCGGCTCCACGGCGCCTGAGCTGCGCCAGCGGATCGAAAAGGAGTTGGGGAGCAATATGGCCCAGATCGGCCTTTTGATGAAAAATCACCCGGAGCTCAGAGACAGCCTGACTGATTTTCGTTTCCCTGTCACAGATCCGGTGGAGATCCTGAATCACCTGCGGGAACAGATCAAAGAGGACTTCCCGGAGCTTGACGACTCCGGCTTTGAGGTAAAGCATGTGCCCAAGGCGCTGGAAACCTCGCTGTCCCCCGCCTTTTTCCTGATTCCGCCGCTTGATTCAAATGACACGAACGTCATTTATATCAATGACCTCCTGAGCGGGGACGACGACCTCTACACCACCCTGGCCCATGAGGGCTATCCGGGGCATCTGTACCAGTCCGTGTATTTTAACCGGAGAAATCCCTGTCCCCTGCAGCGCCTCCTCGTCTGTGACGGCTACAGCGAGGGCTGGGGCCTGTACTGCGAGCTCTACGCCTATTCCTTTGACAACGGCAATCCCGAGCCCTTAAAACAGGTAGTCGCGCAAAGCGCCGCCTCCATCTACGGCCTGTACGCCCTCCTGGATATCCGTATCAATTACGACGGCTGGGATTTGGATCAGACGACCGTCTTTTTAAAGACCTATTACGGAATTGAGGATGCAGACGTCATCGCGGAAATCTATCATTCCCTGACCGATAATCCGGTCAATTACCTGAAATATTACACCGGCTTTCTGGAGATCCGCACGCTCCGGGATGAGGCGGCCAAGGCGCTTGGAGAGCGCTTTGATGTGAAGGCATTCCACCAGTTTATCCTCGATATGGAAGGCGCTCCGTTCCGTGTCATCAGGCCCCGTTTCCAGACATGGCTTGCGGAGCGCGGCGCAGGCAGGAATTAAGAAAAAGACCGCAAAGCATATGTATCTTCACTGCTTTGCGGTCTTTCCCGTATCTAACGCCCGCATGTAAGGAAATGCAGGAAAATAACTTGTGCGGATTGCGCAGAAAATATTCCCGGCAGTTCCTGACATTTGCGGGCGTTATCCCACTGGCCGAATGGCTGCGTTATTTGAGCTTCTTAAATTCCTTGTTAAAGGTCAGATCCCCGCCGCCGATCTTTTCGCCCGCCACGGTAAGGCTTAATGTATCCGCCTCATAGTTCTGGATAAATGTATTGGCTACGGCGGTGACAATCAGATCGTCCTTCGCGCCCTGAAGAGCGGATAATTCAAGCGTCAGCGCGCCGTCCTTATTCTCAAACTTTGTCACCGTAATGCCTTCCTCTATCACGCCCAGCTCTATCATCTTGTTGACCAGCTCCTGAGCGTCCAGCTCCTCGCCGTCCACGGCGTCTATATTCTGCGCAAGGCCCGTCTTGTCCGCATTTACAGAGTAAATACAAACTGTCACCGCCGGATCCTCGTCCACCACCATCTGCTCCTTCTCCAGCGCCCCGTCAACCTGCGACTCCTGCGTGGCGCCTGCCGGCGGCGCTGTCCTGCGCTGCCCGGAATTCTGTGATGTCGGCGTACATGCAGTAAGCGCTACCGCCATCATACCGCCTGCTAATAATCCCATTAATTTTTTCATAATTGTGTAGTTCCTCCTCATTTTTCAGTTTTTCCGGCTGTAAAACCAGTGTTCCAGCTTGGAAAGAGCCTTTACGAGCGTCTTCAGCTCCACCTGTGACAGCTCACCGGTCACACCCTCTATCATCGCCTTGTGAAAACTGGCGTGATGCTCATATGCGCGCCTGCCCCGCTCCGAAAGGGATATATACACCACCCGGCGATCCTGTTTTCCCCTCGCGCGCTCTACATAGCCTTTTTTTACAAGGCTGTTCATGGCAATGGTAAGCGTTCCGACCGTAACCGAAAGCTCCCTGGCAATAGCCGTCATATTTTTCGGCTTGTCAATCCCAATGGCTTCAATTACATGCATATCATTATTTGTGATATCCTTAAATTCCGGTGTGATAATGGCTTTTTGCTCAATGTACATAATATCACGGAACAGCCTTACCATTACTTCATTCAGTGTCTCGTAATTATCCACCGTCTGCCCTTTCATATATTGATAACCAAAGATCCTCATTGATTATACAATATTCTTTCTTACAAGACAACCATCAAATTTCTTACAAAATATGGTTTGTTGCGCGGCGGGCTGGGGGCGGTTGCGGGAAGGGCCGCCAGTGTCAGGTTCTGTATCCAACAAAACCCCGCTTCCGCCCGGAGAAAAGCGCAGCAATACTAAGCTCGAAAAGACCTCGCTAAGTACCGGCGGTTTTCTACGGGTTCCTTATGGATACAGAACCTGCCGCTGGCTGCGTAATCGGCGGGCCATAAATGCTATTAATATAACTTTGTAAGGTTTCCGTCTCCTCTGGAATCCCGTAATAAGAAATCCGCTGGTAAGCGCCGGCGATTAGAGACGCTGTTTTGAGCTTCGCGTTGGCTGGCGCGCATGCGGGAACCTCAACGGGCTTAGCAGGAGAGGGCGATGCTGACCGCCACTCCTGCGGCCGTCGCGGCCAGGGCTCCCGCGAGGGTCCATCTCGTTTTTGTCACTTTGATGGACATATAGTAAACGCTCATGGTGTAAAAGACGGTTTCCGTGCAGCTTTCCAGGATCGAAACCATCATGCCTACCGGCGAGTCCGGGCCGCTGGTTTTGAAGATGTCGAGCACGAGTCCGGTGGCGGCGGAGCTTGAAACCAGGCGCACCAGTATCACGGGAACCGCCGGGGCGGGGATGTGCAGAAGCTCTGCGGGGCCCTGCAGGACGCCGGATAAAAAGTCGAGAAACCCGGACGTTCTCAGGACTCCGACGGCGGTCATCAGGCCGATCAGGGTGGGCAGTATTCCCGCCACGGTCCGCATCCCCTGCTTTGCCCCTTCAATGAAATCGTCAAATACCGGACGTTTCTGAAGCGCGGCAAAGCCGACCATGTAAAATATAAGCAGAGGGACAAGATAATCTGACAGGTAGGTGATCAATTTCATGGCATGCTCCGGGCCGATCCTTATCCCTACAGTTTATTCCGGTATTATAGGGGAAATGTATGGCGTTCCTGTGAAAAGTATTTAAAATTTTTATAAAAAGATGGGAATGGGGCCATGGCTGTGGTATAATTCCGGGTAACAAAATAAGGAAGGAGAGTGGCAGGGAGACTGTCTCCCTGCTACAGATATGTATCTATGAAACCATTATTTATCGAATACCCGCCCTGCACGACCTGTAAGAAGGCGAAAAAATGGCTTGACGATCATTCGGCAGAGTATTCCGATCGCCACATTAAGGAACAGAACCCGACAGCGGAGGAACTGAAAGACTGGCACGCGCGAAGCGGGCTTCCCCTGAAACGGTTCTTTAACACCAGCGGCCTCCTGTACAAGAATATGAATTTAAAAGACAAGCTGCCGTCTATGAGCGAGGAAGAGCAGTACGCTCTCCTGGCGACGGACGGTATGCTGGTGAAACGGCCGATCCTGGTCGGGGAAGATTTTGTGCTGGTCGGATTTAAGGAGGCGGAATGGGGCGCCAGGATTTTGAAAACGCGGGAATAGCTCTGGCGGCTTATTTTGTCACTGTGTATGCAGGCTGTGGTCTGTCGTGAGAAGGCCGCCAGAGTCAGGTTCTGTTGGATACAGAACCTGGCGCTGGCGGCCCTCTCACGCTGAACCACGGCCCGCATACATTTCCACCCTTACTTCAACCGAATCTCCCTCATCCGATCCCCTCCCGTAATAATCAGAGAATTCGCCGCTCTCCCCCTTGTTATCATCGAAACCGTAAAGTCAAATTCCCCTGAAAACCGTTCCTTTCCCGCCGTGCTGTAAATCCGGCATGACCGATCATTATACAGAATAATAAAATCTCTGTTGATCTCAATATTCTGCCACGGATATGTAAACTCCCTGCTGAAAATAAGCTCCCCCGCCGCGCTGTACAAATCCAGCTTACTGTCGTATTCTCCGTCCGGGTGATCGGATATGACGGCCACATACTCGTCGGAGTAGGCCACGCTCTGGATCTCGCCTTCCACCGGGATCTGGAAGGCCAGCTCCGGGCTTGTTACATTTTCCAAAAGGAAAAATCCCAACTGGCCGTCTGCAAAGATGCAGGCATGTTCCTCGTCCAAAAAACGCACCCTTGGGGTTATACAGTCGTTAAATTCCTCAAAACCACCCACCAGGCGGTCTGAATAGCTTTTGCCGTACTCGGAGAAATTGTAGAATACGATTCTGTTTTTCAGCATGCCGCCCTGCACGTATACGGAGGAGATCATGACCTGCGTTCCGCTCGGCGACAGAGATACGTCCATAATATACCCATTGCTTGACATGATGGTTTTGATTCCCCAGTCCAGGGAGCTTCCGTCTTTTTTGAAGAATGTCACATATGAGGCCGTGCTGTCTTCTACCAGCGCCGCCGCTACGCCGTGGGCTGATACGCTGACACGCAGAATGGGGAGCAGCGTCGTTGCCTCTCCCTGACATCCCGTCTTGTCGCAAATAAACATCGAATTCCCCTGCTGGTCCGCGATTACGGCATAATCCCCGTTTACATAACAGATCGGGGATTTTAGCTGATAGCTTAAGGACCACACGGCATTTCCTGAACGATCCAGATAGGTAGCTCCGTCTTTTGTATATTTCAGGATGTTTTCCCCGAACTTTATATACTCGGTAAAGCTGCTTTCACTGGCCGGAATCTCCTTTTCCCAGGCTACTGTGTACTCGGTGTACTGCCGCCTGCTGTTGTACAGCGCCGCGCAGGCAGCCGCCGCAGCCATACACGCGGCCAGGATAAGGAGCAGCCTCCTGCGTTTCCGGCGGGCGCGGCCCGCTGCCTGCCTGCGCTCTTCTTCCTCACGCTCCGAATAGCTTACCCATTTCCGGTCAGTCCCGCCGGCCGCTTTGCCCGGCTCAACGATGCGCCGTTTTAGCTGCCGCTTTTTCTGTTCCCGTTCAATTGAATTCATACTGCTCATATGTCGTTTATCTCCCAGTAAGGAACGGTTCATAAATACCTTTGCAGTTGGCGCAGTATCTGCGGGATCAGACAGGCCAAATGTAACGGTTATTTATGAACAGTTCCTAAGCACGAATCTTTTGGATTGGATAATCTGCTGCTGTCATTATACACGATTTCCGGGCGTTATGCATTATTTTTTATATAATTACTGTAAATCCGGCAGCGTCAGCTTCTGCCCTGCTTTTATTTTATTTACATCATCCAGACCGTTTAACGCGCAGATGTCCTCCAGATAATCAAGGCTTTTATACAGCTTAAAGCAGATTCCGTACAGGGTTTCCCCTTCTCCGACTATGTAGCTTTTCCCGGGCTTCATATTGGCTGCGGCGGCCTGCGCCGCCTCTTTGCCGCTGCCGCCTGTGTTTTCTGCCTCCCCGGACGGAGGCGTCTGTAGGGCTTCCTCTTCCCCGGCCTGTGCGGCCGCCTCTCCCTCGCTTCCTTCAGCCGTTATCTGCGCGCCTGCTGCCGCTGTCTGAGGCGGGCTCTGCGTTTCTGTCTCCCCTGACAGGGCAGGAGCGCCGCTTAACGTCTCATCCGCGCCTCCCGTTTCCTGGCTTCCTTCCTGGCCGGCCGCCGCGCCTTCCTCCTGGCTTTTATCCGCGGAGCCGTCTCCCGCCTGATCCGGGGCAGGATAGCCCGCGCTTTCCGCCTCCTGAGAAGCGGGAATCTCGGTCTTTCCCACCGGGCGGCCCTGTTCCAGGATACCGCCTCCGTTTTCCTGCGGACTGGTCGGATAGACGTTTCCCTTTACCTCCTCGATCACCAGCTTGTCCCCGCTCTGCGCGGCCTGGCTCTCCGCGGTTCCCCGGACGCCTTCCGGGAGCACGGACACCAGCACGCTCTCCATCTCCTTCATCTTCTGGTAGTTATTAAACATCACGACGCCGCCGGCCAGAACAGCCACGGACAGAACGCTGCACAGGGTTCCCAGTGTGCGGATTGTCCCGTTCCTGGATACGGCCTCCTGCTTCCTGCCCTCCATCCGGCTGCGGAAATCGCGGATCACCCGGTCGCCGCTTCCTGTCTCCACGCGGTGGACGTCCTTGCGCAGGATCATGTAATCCTGCATCATCTGGTTCCGCTCGTAGTAAACGCTGTATCCCTTGAGCCGGTAAAAGCCGTCCTCGGATGCCACATAGAGCGCTTCTTCCCCGTCTATGCCGCTGTTTAAGTACATGAGCTGGTTTTTTCCGCCAAAATACTGGCCGTGTTGTTTCCAATAATTAAGAGGACTCAAAATACAGCCCGGCGCTCCGCATATGAACCACCCCTGTACGGTCCTCTTTGGAAAAGTCTCTTCTATACCCTGGTATGCTTTTCTCCAGGCAGCTTCTGAAAATACCACCTTTTCGCCTGCTGCCGTCACATTCTCCATCTCCAGCGCCCCGTCGATAAACAGATAGGGCGTCCCCTCATATGACTCCGCTGAACCCAGCAAAAGTCCCACGCGCAGGTCTTGTCCGCCTGCCGGGTAAAGGCGTTTTAAATACGTGTTTACATAGTCCTCCACGTAAAGCTTTACCACATCATCCCGCTCGCCAATCTGCCTGATATTTTTTGGCAGCCTGGGATATGGATTATATAATTCTCCCATAGACTCACCCCGCTATCATTTTTCTATCATCATAACGGTCTGTTGCCAAACCGTTCCATGAAATCTCAAAAAATCATAGCACAGATTGTACGAGAATCTTGTCAAACAAAGGCCCTGCTGACACAGAATTTTTCGACAAGCCCAATCCCGCCGCTGATGCAGTCGGCCATCTGCATGACAATCGACAGCCGCACGCTCTGGAGCATCAGCGGATCATAGCTCCCGCAGCTCCCCACAATGCCGGTGATAAAGATATCTCCCACGGCCCGCAGCTCTTTGCTGACTCCCAGTCCGGGCTTTAAAGCCCCCTTTCCCAGCGTCACAAAGCCGATATGCTCCCTGCTTCCCACGGATGCGTCCACTGCGATGATCAGATCATCCTTGTAGCATGTATTCAGAACTGACAAATAGCGCTCCAGGTTCATTGCATGCACCGGCCGTTCCAGGGTTCCGAATACAGTGGTCTTTGGCAGCCTCATCTGCCTCAGCTTATATCCGATGAGAGGGCCCAGGCTGTCTCCTGTGGAACGATCCGTCCCAATGCACAAAAACACGACGCCTCTCTTGTTTTTCCTCTCCCGCTCCTCGCGGATCATGCGTTCCAGCCGGCCGGCAAATTCTTCCGGGATAAAATTCCGGAACGAGTTGTAGTAGTAAATCTCCTGCTCATCCCGCAGCGCCTTCCATTCCCATAATTTCATAAATCTACCGCCTGTTTTTTGTTAATTCTATTATAAACAGGCTTTTAGAAAAATATGCAGACAGGCGCTTTTTTTGTGGGGCCTCTTACTTCGCGCGCCGGCTCCGGTATACCCCGATCGCCTCGCTGATATTGCCCGCCTCCCCGTTTTCAAGGATTCTGCGCAGCTCCTTCAGCCGATCCGCGGACAGAAACTCCCGGCCGACATAGCTCTCATACGTGTCAGTTATATAGATCTTCTTTTCCTTGAGCATCGTCTCAGTAATGCGCAGGCGCTTTTGCGCCTCTGCATGCGCCTCCTCCAGCGACTTAAGCTTCCCGCGGCAGTTGCCCATGATCTCATCCGTGATGATGGTCTTTGTCACATTTTCAAAGACATTCAGGGCATCCTTTTTCTTCTGGATTGTCTCGGACAGATCCTGATCGAGCTGGGCAATGTCATCGTCAAACTTTTCCAGATTATAGGCCGCCTCGTCCCGGTCCTTTCGGATCGAGGAGGTGATGACCCGGATCTTGCGGTTATTGGAGTTTATCAGGCTCCGGATGGCCCGCCCCTCCTGGAGCATCTTCAGATGGCGGTCCTTTGTCAGATTGCCGACCAGTATATATACCCCGCCGAATACCAGAATGCACGCCAGATAAATCAGGACAAGGTAAAGCGTCTTTTTCACCGGGAGCAGCAGATAGATTCCGTAAGGAATCAGAAAAAAGCAGGCGGCAAAGGTGAGAATCAGGGTCAGTACCTCCCGGAAGCCTCTGGGGAAATACAGCGCATAATAGAAACCGCTCCTGCAGAAAAACGGGGCCCGATCCGCCTGGATAGCGGCCCGCAGCTTGACCTGCAGCTCGCGGTTGTACTCATGGAGCTCCTTTGTCTCCTCACGGATGCGTTCCTTTATGCCCTGGCTTTTGGCCTTTTCCCGGCGGACTCTGGTCTTTTTCAGCCGCTCCTGAAGCTTGCCTATCTCCGCGTCATAGCTGCCGCTTATCTCATCGCGCCGTTTCCTGACTGTGGAATTGACCGAATCCTCCGCCGCCTTTTTCTCAGCCTCAAGGGCCCTCTCAAGGCGCTCCTCCTCCTGTTTAAGCTGTATACTCTTTTTTGTCAAATCAGAAAGCTCCAGAACCGCTTCCTCAGCGTCCTTTAAAAATGACTGGAAGTCCGTTATCGTCTGTGCCATAGCCGCCTCCCGGATCGTTTGTGTTTAGCCGCCTTGAAGTTCAGGCTCATTATGAGCGTGAATTTCAAGGCGGCGCGTCTCTTTTATGCTTAACTTTACCATACTTTACAGGGGTTGTCACGTTCTTTCTGCGGAGGTTATCTGAACTGTTGTAACAGTTCAGCCTTCGACTCTGCGAGGTGTTTTTTGTGAGCGAAGGTCACAGAAAATCCGAGGGCAGTTACTATTCCTCGATCACCTGAATTTCCAGATAGTCGAATTCAATTCCTTCTATAAAATTGTCCTGCGTAAAGCGCGCCTTGTCGTGGCGCTTAAACTCTTCAACCGTCTTATCCAGCCATACCGGATGGCCCAGGTCGAATTCATAGCACATCTGATCTACGGCGTCCAAGACCATGGCGGTTCTGGACATTGCATAGTTTCCGTTTTCGATGACCGTATCCCTCAGCATGCGGTTATCTTTTATGATTTTTCCCCACAGTCGGAACATAGGCATGCTTCTCCTTTCCCGGCAAAATGTTCATTCGTTTCAGGTCGCACACTGTCGCGGAGCACGAGTCCGCAGGGCACCACAACTCTCTTTCCCCTGGTATCTCCCTGCCAGAGCAGTTCCATACAAAACGCGGCCGCTCTCACATTTTCCTTCATATATACTTCAACCGAGGTCAGCGGGGGATTCGAGTATTCGGACAGGACCGTATTGTTAAAGGTGATAATACTAATATCCCTGGGAACCTGGATTTTATGCTCCTGCAGCGCCATCAGCACTCCCGGGGCGATGGAATCACTGGCTATAAACAGGGCTTTCGGCGCGCTGCCCCTGCGTTTCAGGAAGGCGGTCATAGCCTCATAGCCGCCGCGGGCATTCATAGCGCAGTCAAGGACGAGATCCGGGTCAAAACAATTCCGGCTCATCTGATCGGCCCGGTAATAATAAAAGCGGGCGTCCATGGCAGATTCTTTGAGATGGCCAAAGGTACAGACGCTTCCGGCATAGGCTGCCTGGTCGTAACCGTTTTCACGAAAATGGCCCATTGCCAGGCGAATCGCCAGATGGTAATTCGGCAGGATGCTGTAATACTTCAGCGGATCCGGATCCGAATCCAGAAAAACAATGTTATCCGTATATTCCCTGAAATTCGCAATTTCTTCTTCCGTAAAGCGCCCGATTGCGAACAGCCCGTCTAATGGAAGCTCATTATTCTTGACAAACCTCTGATGCTCATCGCGGAACAGCGGCACTGTGGACCACTGCCTGCCAAAGCATTCCTCATCCAGAATGTTTTTCATCGCCATATAATACATATCCTCCTGGAGCTCCTTCATATCAAACATCTGGGCTATACCGACACGGAATTCCCTGCTTTCTGCCGGCGGGGTTTCCTTCTCTCCCGCCTGCATCTGAATTGCTTTTTTGTAGCCCATGACAGCCGCGGTACGGATGACCTGCTTCCTGGTTTCATCCGTAACGCTCAGGGAGGGATCCCGGTTTAGCACACGAGATACAGTGGTCTGCGAAACGCCCACCTGCTCTGCAATATCCTTCAATGTAGCCATAGTAAATCCTCCAAACTGCCGTTTCAGAAAGTAATGCAGGTAAAATTTTTACTCAACATTTCCGAAAACGGCCAAAGCGCCTGTAACCTGCGCTTATCATAATACTCCTGGGGCGCTTGTGATTTATACGTTGTTTTCCGGCAGATCCGGAAAGCACGGAACGCCATTTAAACAGTATAAAACAAGTTTTTATAAGTTATACTGCATTTTTCCGGCATTGTCAACAGTTTTTCACTTCTTTGCCCTTTTGTTTTAGTAATATTTTTAGTGTTTTACTAAAATATTTAGTAAAACAATCGTTGACTTTTACTAAAATTTGCAGTAAAATACAATCAATCTAAAGAACTTCTGCCGAAAGGGCCCGCGGCAGGAACTGTCTTTCAGGGGAACCGTGCGCTGCCTCTCATGCGTAAGCCTGAATCGCAGCAGAATCTAATTCATTTTATTTTTATTTAAAGGAGGAAAACAAATGCAGCAACTGGAAAAGAACGATAAGCTCTCCTGGCTGTCGAAAATCAGCTTCGGCATGGGAGCCTTCGGTAAGGATTTGGTTTACGCCCTGGTAGGGAATCTGTTCATGTTTTATCTGACGGACGTCCGCTTCGTCGCCCCCGCTTTTGTAGGCACACTGTTTATGATAGCCCGTATCTGGGACGCCTTCAATGATCCGTTCATGGGTATGGTGGTGGATAATACCCGGAGCAAATGGGGGAAATTCCGTCCCTGGATCATGATTGGCACGGTGCTCAACGCTGTGGTACTTGCGCTGATGTTCTGGAATGTAGATCTGGAGGGCAGGCCATTCCTGGCGTTTGCCGCCGTGCTCTACATCCTGTGGGGCATGACTTATACGATCGATGATATCCCCTACTGGTCCATGGTTCCGGCCCTCACAGACGACGAGAATGAGCGCAGCCAGATATCAGCCATTCCCCGCCTGTTTGCCTCTTTTGCATGGCTCATCGTGGGTTCCTTTGGCCTGAAGATCATTGATAAAGCGGGCGGGGGCGACAGCCGTGTTGGATTCGCTTATTTCGCTATGATGGTCAGCATAATTTTTATTGTATGCTCTGCCATTACTGTGATAAACTGTAAGGAAAAGGTGGTCACGAAAAGTGCGGAAAAGACCACGGCCAAAGGCATGCTTCACGTACTGACTGCCAATGACCAGGTAAAGGTGATTCTGGGAATCGCATTGTTTTTTAACTTTGCTTACCAGCTATCTAATTCCTTTTCGCTGTATTACTTTACATACGCTATCGGCATCCAGGATCTTTATCCTATCTATACCGGCGTAGCCGGCATTGCCCAGATGGCCGCCCAGTTTACATTTCCCATGATCACAAAGATCATCGGCCGGGGCAGGGCTTTCTTCCTCGCCTGCTTCCTTCCGGTCGCCGGATTTGTACTGTTATTCGCCACAGGAGTCATTGCGCCTTCGAGCGCCGCAGCCGTGGGCGCGTGCTCTGCCATCGTCAACTACGGCATTGGTTTCATGCTGGTATTTATTACGGTAATGCTGGCTGACGTGGTAGATTATGGCGAGTATTCCCTGGGAACCAGAAATGAATCTATCCTGTTTTCCATGCAGACCTTCATCGTAAAATTCGCGGGCGCTTTCTCCGGCTTTGTCAGCGGCGTGGGCCTGACGATCATCGGCTGGAAAGCAGGCGTTACTCCCGGCGCAGGTACGATTATGGGAATGAAAGTCATCATGCTCGTGATTCCCGCCGCCCTGTCTGCTCTGTGTTTTGTATTCTATAAGAACGGATACAAACTGACCGGAGAATTTTACGATAAAATGATTGCCGAGCTGCGCACAAGAAAGGAGAGCTGAAATGATGTTATTAGGCGTTGATTATTATCCCGAGCAATGGGATCCGTCCCTGATGGATTCGGACATGGATACGATGCTCGAAATGGGCTGCAATGTGATCCGGATTGCAGAATTTTCATGGCATCTGATGGAAAAGACGGAGGGACAGTACGACTTTTCTTTCTTTGACAACGTGATTGCAAAAGCAAAGAAAAAGGGCCTCAAGGTCATCCTGGGCACGCCCACTGCCACGATCCCGGCCTGGCTTGCCCATAAGCATCCCGATATTCTCTCTGAATTTGAGGGCGGAAAAAAGCGCGCGTTCGGCGGCCGCCATGTTTACTGTTTTAACAGCCCCGCTATGTATGCCTATTCGGAGAAAATCATCCGGGCGATGGCTGAACACTACCGGGATGAAACGCAGGTGGCAGCCTGGCAGATTGATAACGAGCTCGGACACGAGGGAAGCGACGTCTGCTATTGCCCGCAATGCCGCCAGGCTTTCCAGCGCTATCTGGAGGAAAAATTTGAGGGCAGTATCGACAGGCTGAATGATACTTACGGGACTGCGTTCTGGTCCCAGGAATATAACCGTTTTGAGGAAATACCTCTGCCCGAGGAAACCATAACCACGCACAATCCGGCCCTGCGCATGGACTGGGAACGGTTCCGCAGCAAAAGTATTGTAGATTTTATCAATTTTCAGGCGCGCATTTTACGGGAAGTGATTCCCCATGCCCTGGTAATGCACGACTTCCCCGGCGGCGGGCTGGATAAGCATGTTGATTACTCCGAGACAGCCAGAAACCTGGATCTGGCCGCCTATAATAATTATCCTGTCTGGGGCGGGCAAAAAGAGCCCATCGCCCCCCATGAGATTGCTTTTGGGCTGGACTATATCCGGGGATTAAAACAGCAGAATTTCTGGATTACCGAGGCGATCATGGGCGCGCAGGGTCACGATGTCACCGGTTTTCTTCCCCGCCCCAACCAGGCCAAAATGTGGTCCTATCAGGGCATGGCGCACGGCTGCGAGTCCATGATGTACTTCCGCTACCGGGGCGCAACCAAAGGAGCGGAACAATTCTGCTACGGCATACTGGATGCAGACAACATAAAAGGCCGCAAATTCCGCGAGGTGCAGAGCTTCTTTACAGATATCCGGAACTATGAAAAGGCCATGGAGTCCCCGATCCGCAGCGAGGTGGCGATCGTCTACGACTACGATTCTCTTGCCTCCTTCCGCATCCAGCGCCAGAGCATCCTGCTTGACTGTCAGGGGGAAATGAAGAAGCTGTATAAAGCGTTTTTTGACGTGAATGTACCTGTGGATGTGATTCCGTCAAGCGCGGACATCTCAAAATACAAAGTTGTGCTTCTTCCCCAGATGATCATTGCCAGGCCGGAATTCCAGAATCGGGTAAAGGATTTTGTAAATGCCGGCGGCACGCTTGTTCTGACCTACCGGAACGCGGTTAAGGATGTGGATAACAACCTGCCGTTTGGCGAAAGCGTACCCGTTGGCTACCGGGAGCTGGCCGGCGTAACCGTAGCGGAAACCGAAAGCCTGCAGGAAATCCTTGCATTCCCGCTCATCGGGCAGAGCGCCTTTGAAGGGGAATCCGGGCAGGGCGGTATCTTCCGGGATATGCTGGAGGTCACGGACGCCCAGGTTCTCTATCGTTACGGCGACGCCTTTTATACCCGGTACGCTGCCGTGACCAGGAAGCAGCATAATAAAGGCATGGTATACTATCTGGGCTGCGCCCTGGATGAAGCTGTTACCGCAAAAATTATGGGGACGATCCTCGCGGACAGCCACATTGACGTTATCCCTTCCGACAGCGGCGTGGAAGTGGTGCTCCGCGGCGGCGCGCAGCAGCGCGTCCGGATGCTTATCAACCATAACGCCTTCGAGGCATCTGCAGGCGATATAACGCTGGAACCCTTCGGCTGCCGGATTGAGGAGCTGTAAGAGAATTTCTTTGAGAAACGATAACCGGATATAAGAAGGCAGCCGTCCTCCACAAAAATGGAAGACGGCTGCCTTTTCTTTTCTCCCGGCCAGGCGCTATTCTCTGATGCTTCTATTAACAACGGAAATCACAGCCTGCTGCGCGTGTGGCTGATGATTTTTCTTGCCGTCCTGCGGTAGAGCCCTGTCAGCTCGTGGAGGACTTCCAGATGGGAAAAATCTTTTTGGTATATGATGTTGGTCTCCCGGGCCATGCTCATGTTTTCTATGGGGAGAATGGTCATCTTGCCTTTTCGGACTTCGTCCATGCAGGTGCTCTGCGGGAGGATGGACACTCCCAGGTTTTTGCGGATCAGGTCTTTGATCGTGGCGATATTATCGACTTCCAGGATGATGTTGAAATCGTCGATGGATTCGTGGATCGTCTCCAGACAGGTGACGAACAGGTTGACTGTGCCGGATTTGGGCAGGCGCAGGATCATGCGCTCTTTTTTCAGTTCCCGGATCGTTACCATGGCGCGTCTGGAAAGGGGGTTGTCGTTACATGCGGCGCAGACGAGGAAGTCCGTGTCCAGAAGCAGGGAATTTAAGGACTGCTTCCCATCCGGAACGGCGCCTTCTACAATCGCCAGATCCAGCTCGTAGTTTTCCAGCATATTATAAAGTTTCTTTATGGAGTGAGTAATAATCGTTATCACGATCCCGGGATTCTCGTTCCCGTACTTTGCGAGCACTTCGGCCACCAGATTGCTTTCCGCCGTGTGGGTAATTCCGATCCGCAGCCTCGTCAGGTTTTTCTCCTGATCGGATAAGGTGATCAGCATGCGCTCATATATGGAATGCATCTGCCTGGCGTACCGGAGTACGGTTTCCCCTGATTCTGTCAGCTTTAGCCTGCCTTTTCCCCGGATAAACAGAGCGGTCCCCAGCTCCTGCTCAAGCTGTGATATGTGGTGGCTGACTGCCGGCTGTGTCAGCGACAGCGCCTTTGCCGCCTGTGTGAAATTCTTCTTTTCTGCCGCCTCCAGAAACGATAATACCTTGACATCTAACATAGCCTTATCTCCAACTATAATAAAATTTTATATCCTGCAAAAATACTATTATTTCTTTTTTTGGTAATTTGAGTGTATCATAACCAGAAAGAAATTTCAAGATTTATGGGGGAGCTGCTATGTTACAACAACTTTATATCCATTCCAACGGCCCTTCCGATGTGGCCGCCATTATTATTTCCATTGCCCTGATGCTGTTTCTGGGCTTTTCGATGACGCGTATTACAAAACGGCTGAAGCTGCCGAATGTAACGGCCTATATTGTGACCGGCATTCTCATCGGGCCCTACTGCCTGGATCTGATTCCCGCTGATTTTATAGCCGGGACGGACTTTCTGGCGGATATCGCCCTGGCCTTTATCGCCTTCAGCGTAGGCGAATTTTTCAAGCTGTCTGTACTGAAGCAGAATGGAATGAAGGCTGTGGTGATCACAGTCATGGAAGCCGTTATGGCGTCGGTTGCCGTCTTTATCCTGACCTATTTTATCCTGCGCCTGGATATGGCCTTTTCTATCGTACTCTCTGCGCTGGCGTCCGCGACGGCGCCGGCCTCCACGATTATGACCATACGGCAGACGCATGCCCGGGGAGATTTTGTTGACACGCTTTTGCAGGTCGTTGCCATGGATGATGTTGTGGGCCTTGTGGCATACAGCATCGCCATTTCCCTTGCCGTATCCTCGCTGTTTGGGGCGGCGCAGGGAAGCTCTGTCTCCACGATCCTGTCGCCCATCCTGGTGAACCTGGCCGTTATGCTGCTGGGAGGTTCGTTTGCGGTGCTTCTGAAATTTCTGATGGCGCGCCGTTCCACGGATAACCGGCTGATTGTTTCCGTCAGCGTCATGTTCCTGTTCTGTGGGATCTGCGCGCTCTCGGACGTATCGCCGCTTCTCGGGTGTATGGCTATGGGAATGGCGTACATCAATATCACGAATGATGATAAGCTGTTTAAGCAGCTTAATTATTTCAGTCCGCCTATCCTGCTCCTGTTTTTTGTCCGCTCGGGCTTAAGCTTTAATTTAAGCGCGCTGATGGATACAGGCGCCATGGCCGGGGGCGTTTCGCTCCTTACAATCGGCATTCTTTATTTTCTGACGCGGATCGCCGGAAAATACGCGGGCGCTTATCTGGGGTGCCTTCTGGCGGGGAAGGGCGAAGATGTGCGGAACTATCTGGGGCTTGCCCTGATCCCGCAGGCCGGGGTCGCCATCGGCCTTGCGGCCCTGTGCGTCCGTTCTCTGGGTTCAGAAGTCGGCGGCAGCCTGCAGACCATTATCCTGGCTTCCAGCGTCCTGTACGAGCTGATCGGGCCTGGCTGTGCGAAGCTGGCGCTGTATCTGTCCCATTCCTATTCCAATGATCTTGACATGATCACTGAGGTCAGCCCGGTTACGGAGTCCGGGACGCCGAAAACGCCTGTGGAAATCCTCATCGAACGGCTCCAGCAGATCCAGAAAGAGCTTCCCTCCCACGGCCCACGCGAGTCCGAGGAGGAGCTCGCTTTTCTGCAGGCCGCGGAGGAGCAGTATCAGGCTGCTGACGTCTTCAGCCACGGAAGATTTCTGAATCAAAGATAGGAGGAACCTCTTATGAACCTTATTCCATATGTCGATCCCATTGCGTCCCTGCTCGGAGAATGGGCCTGCGAATTGAATGCATATTCGATTTTGCTGCGCATTGCGATTGCCTTTTTGTTTGCCGCGGTCATTGGCTGTGAGCGCGCCAGAAAACGCCACAGCGCCGGGCTTCGGACCTTTATCTTAGTATCCACGGCCTCATCGATTGCCATGCTTCTGGATCAGTACAGCCTGCGCCTTACAGGCGCCGGATCCGGCCCAATTCTCTCCGCCGCCGCCCTGATTGGCATCGCGATCATCAGCGGAAATTCGTTTCTGTACAGTTCCAGAAACCAGATTAAGGGCCTGACCACCGCCGTGGCGCTCTGGACCTGCGCAGTCATCGGGCTGGCGGCCGGAGGCGGCTTCTATACCGTCGCCGCGGGCGGTTTTGCCGCATTGCTGATCTGCCTTGCTGTGCTGCCGGTTCTGGAGGAATATCTGATCGATCTGTCCAATTACTTTGAAGTGCATCTGGAGCTGAAAAATGTGGCTTACCTGCAGGATTTTATCACGACGATACGGCGTCTGGGGCTGAAAATCGATAATATCGAGCTGAATCCGGCTTATGTGCATTCGGGTCTGAGCGTGTATTCCATCTCGTTTACGATAACAAAGGAGGAATTGAGGAAATACAAGAAGCACAGGGAGATCATTGAGGCTCTGGGGACGCTGGATTATGTGGCGCATATTGAGGAGATCGTGTAGAAAAGGCAGCCTGGAGTATATCTTCTCCGGGCTGCTGTATGGATCCCCTGTAACAGCTCATGCCATGAGCCGCCCTGTCAATGCGGGTAAAACATTCTGGCTATCCGGGTATTCGCCTGGTAAGGCAGCGTTTCATAGATGCTGACCGCGCCGTCATACGCGGCTACCCGCATCCCGGTCCTGTCCGCTATGCGCTGCGCGGTTGTGCCCACAATCGGCCGGTATTCCCCGCCATGGCAGTTAATGAGTTTGATAAGCGATCCGGGGGGCAGCGGGTTCATCCCGATTCGCTGCGCGATGTCATTGGCCAGCGTTTCTGCGTGTACGAATGTGTGAGATACAGGAACATTGCCGGCCAATGGCGCATCCCCGTCAATGAAAACATGCCCTCCGGGGCCGCCGTGGACGATTACCGCCAAATCCGCCGTGGCATACTGATTATTTGGGTGTGAGTCATAATAGCACAGTTCCATCATATCCGCCATGTCCTGCGGCGCGCTCCACTGGGACGCCTTCGACGCATTGTATTCAATCACGCGGTGCTCCGTATAGTTATTGGCGGCTCCCTGCGCCGCCTGAAACCGCCCGCCGGCGTTCCTGTAAAACGAAAAATCCACGACTCCATACTGTGCAATCCGCCCCATGTCATACTTTCCTGACGGTAACAGAGGGCCTGCCTCCGGCTGGTAATGGGTCGCCTGATTGACCACGCGGATAGCGCCGCCTTCTGTCCTGGGGTTTGTCAGCGTGCCTGTTTCGCCGGAGTAAAGGGCGCCTGCCACCCCCAGCTCTCCTCCTCCCAGAGCCCCGATCACCTTAGGGACTGTCATTCCTCCCGGGACATTGCCTGTAAAGACAAACGCGGCCGCGTTGATTCCTGTAACGGCATATCCGGCTGCCGCGGGGCGCTCCCTTGCCAGCCCGGGAAAGCGCTTAAACAGAGCCTCCTTTCCGTAATTAATGGCGGCCGTATACAAACCGGCCTCGGCCCCTGTAACGGCGGCTGAGATAAGACGCTCCCCCACGCCCCCTCCGGCTGAGATGAAAGCCCCTGCCGCGCTGGAAAACGCAGCCACGGCTGTGGCCCGGAACGGATCAATGGCATTAAAATACCTGCCCAGCGACACGCCCAGAGCCGCTGTCACCGCGCCTCCCACGGCTCCTGAAACCGTACATACAGAAGAGAGGAAATGTCCGGCCGCCCGGATCCAGGAGGGGAAGTTTCCGGAAATATCCTCAAACGTTTCCGGATTATCGAGGCAGTAGGCGTACAGGTTCAGGCCCGAAAGCCCGCCGGGAAATGCGTATGCCGCATCGTCGGGCGTTATCATGCGCCCGTCCTCCGGGGAATAATAACGCGCGCCGAGATAACAGAGCCCTGTCGCCCTGTCGTACTCCCTGCCTGCAAACCTGTACAGGGCCGGAGCCGGCGTCTCCTGCATGCCGCCTGTTTCATCCGCGATCGCCTCCCCATAAGGGCTGAAGGCTTCGTGCAGGAGGAGATTCCCGGCGCGATCCTGGGTCAGAATGACGCTTCCCCGCTGATCCGTCACCTGACGCAGCGTCTCCGCTTCCGTATCGGATTTCAGCAGAACCGTGTTCAGCATACCGCCAAAACTGAGCTTCAGCATCTCGCATCCGCCGCTCTGGCGCGTGTAATCTCCCGCAAGAGGATTGCCGATAAAATAAACCGTACGCGTTCCCGCTGAGTCGGTTTTAACGGCGCGTTTTCCCCGGGCGTCGTAAACATATTCTTCTGAAATCTTCTCTCCGGCCACAGCGGACAGCCTGCCGAACTCATCGTAGGAGGCGCTCTGGCCGTTTGCCAGCCGCTCCGGCCCTCCATGGGCATGATAGCTGAATACACAGCGCAGGCCGTTTATCACAGCGGCCTCTATGCGGTTGCTGTCCGCTGCAATCTCGAAGCTGCGTGTAACGGATGGAAGTATATTTCCCGTGCGGGTAAAGGATATAATGTTCCCGCTGTTATCGTATTCATACGTTTCATCCACATAAGGTGGATCCGCATATAATTCATCTTTATGCATGTTTTCTGACAGCGTTTCCCTGACAGAGGTTTCATTAGAGTGAAGACGGCCTGCATGGCTTTCGTCTGCCTGAAATGCGCCCTGTGACATCCTGGCATGGATCAGGCGGCTGTGGACGTCGTACGTGTAGGCGCCCGCCAATGGGTCCCGCCCCAGAGCCTCATACGCCGCCGCTGCGAGATTTCCCTGCGCTGTGAAGTGATACTCTGTTTTGCAGAGCAGGGCCCCGCCGTACCGCGCCGACCGGGCGGCCAGAAACCGGGTGACCGGGTCATAGCTCTGGAAGGCATGCAGCCCGCCTGGGCATGCCTCGTCACAGACATTTCCCTGCGCATTGTAGCTGAAGCTGCTCAGCCTCTCTCCCTCCGCCGTTGATACGGTCATGAGCTTTCCGGCCGGGCTGTAGGAATATGCCAGGGAAAAAGGCCCTGTTTCTGCCGTCTTCAGCTCTCCCGCGAGATTATAGGAGTACCGCGCCCGTACTTCGCCGCCTTTTGCATAATGCCGTTCCACGTCCAGCGCGCGCCCGAAACGGTCATACCCCGCGCAGGCCGTTGTTCCGGAACGGTCTGTGCGCTGCCAGACGCGCCCCCTAAGATTGCGCGCCTCTGCTTCCGGCGCGCCTTCCCCCCATACGATCTGCTCCGCTGTGACAGGTTTTGCCTTTCCGGCCTGCACGCTTAATGAAATAAACCGCCCCAGCGCATCGTAGGAATACCGCTTTACTGTGCCGTTTGAGTCTTCATATATAAGCCGTCCCTCATGCCCGTACAGCTTAAGCGTCTCCCCCGCATCCGCGGAAAATGTCTTTATCACGCGGCCCAGCCTGTCATAGCGGTAAGAGAGGTTGTGAAAGCCTGCTGCGGCAAGACGCCCGTCGGACAGTGACGCCACATTTCCGGAGCTGTCTCTTTCTATCTGCGCGCGCAGAACATCTCTGACTGCCGCATCTTTTCCTGTCACGTCTCTGCCTGCTGTATCTCCGCCAGCCGCGTCCGCCGATCCACACGGTTCCTCATACACATCTGTGATGGCCAGCCCCCTTGGATCCAGATCCTGCCTGAACCGAAGGGCCCTGCCGGGTTCTTTGGCATCAGGCGCAAGGCGGGCGTCGGTTGTCCGCACATACCACGGTTCATACTCTGTTTCCACGCTGCGCCAAACAGGAGACGGTTCGGAATACGGCGTGTAAACCTTAACGATACGGCCAAACAGATCATACCTGTACGCTGTCGGATACCCGTCCGGGCCGCCGTCCGGATCCCCGCTGTGGCAGGGGGGATATTCCAGCAGCTTCATTTCCCCGGCATAGACTGCCCTTTCCGAAATAATCCAGTGATCCGTGTCGCGGACCGCCTGCCCGTACCCGCGGCCACGGCTGTCCGTATAGCTTACGCTCAGCGTCAGTCCAGGGCCGCCAGAGGCGGATTTGTCCTCCCGCATCTCCTTTCTGACAGCCGCCGCACGGCAGGCCGCTGCCCGCGCATTCTCCCACGCGTTCCGGTCATGGTATATATATGCGTCCGTGCATCCCGCCAGCCAGTCCTGCGGGCGGGAGAGGAACTCCGCAAGGGAATGAGGCCCCGGAATCGGCGTCATGGCCGCGCGGTATGAGAGCGCCCTCAGCTCTCCGAATCCGTCGTGCAGATAATACTGCGTGTTCCCGTTCCAGTCGGTTTTTGACTGATACGCGCATGACGCGTAATCCGGGGCGTATGTTTCTGCAAGAGATACGCCGTCCGGCGACGACTGCTCAATGCCCGTAACAAATATGCCGCTGTCATCATATGACAGACTTGTGACACGACTGCCGAGCGTTACGGAGCAGAGGCGGAAAAAGTGATCCGCGTCGTAGCCGCAGGCTTCATTTGAGATATAGTAACATCCGTTTTCCAGACAGCAGCCGCACTCGTTAAGCAGCACATCTTCAAGCCCTGCAAGATCCGGTTCTCCGGCAGAGCATACCATGTCGCGGCTGTGATGCGGCAGCGCCGGAAGAGCGCAGACTCCGGCCGGAAGCGCCTGGCCCGAAGCCGGATCGGCGTAATAGTATTCCCGCAGGGAAGCAAGGGCAAGGCGGCCGCCGTTTTTACCTGTATAATGTGTGTGTTTAAATATTATACTCTTTATGCATGTATCATTTGTATCAATACTGATGTAATCCCATGTTTCCTTAGATATATATTCCGTACTCTGTCCGGCAGGCGCCCCGGCGCTCTTAAGCGGAAGGAAATGCGTTTCCGACACGGTCATGTTCCCATCATCGTCATAGGCCATATACGTCCTGGAAACACGCGGATCTTTACCGCACAGCGCCGTCTCTTCTTCCACAAGCGCGGGAAAATACGAGCCGTCCGGCGCGCCTTTAAGCCTCTTTGCCCTGTATGTCCGGGTATGCCGCAGCCGCGCCGCGCCGTCCTCCCCGGCGAAAGAGGTTGTAAGCGGCAGGCCGATGAGAGCCAGCTCGTCAGACGGCGGCTCTTCCGATCCGCATATGTAATACTCATTCGTTACCCGGCGGACCGGCGGCTGTAAGTCCCCCGGCACGTCTTCCGGCAGCGGCGCGGCATCAGAGCGTGTCTCGCAGACAGAGCCGAAGCCGTACAGGGCGCGGCTGCTCCTGATATAGCGCCCGTCACGGTACGAATAATGCGCCTCGCTCCTCCCGCCCGTTACCCCGTCCAGGCTGATTATTCCTGTAACGACCGGGATATGGAGCGGGGGCGCGCTGCTCCACGGCCGGCCGGAGGCGGCATCCTTAAGCCTGAATGCCGCCGATGACGCATACTCGGTTTTTACATCCAAGCCCAAACCATTCTCAAGTCCATTTATAAGAAAACGGTGCGCAAACCGCAGAGAATACACGCGCGTCCCGGACGACGCCCGCTTGATGAAAATAAGCTGGGGAAGCAAATCCCCTGTAAAGTCTGCCGCATACACGATGTCAGAGGGCGCAAACGGCTCGGGCAGCTCTGCCGCAAACGGGGCCTCAAAAAAGGCGCCCGCTATGTTTTGGTATACCATTACCTGCCTGCGCCCGATATAGATGATATCATCCGTCCCGCTCCCTGTCGTATCAGCAAACCGTACGCGTTCCGCATCAAATTCACCGCCAAAATCCGGGGCGTTCCCGACGCGGATGCCGTCCCCGAACTGTCCGTTCCCGAGGTTCGGAAAGACGACGCAGCTTTTGTCCTTGAGGGCGATGCGGTGCTGTAATCCGTCTCCGAAAAACCGCACAAAACCAATATATTCCGTTTTCAGGGGCGAAATGGCAGGGAAGCCCTTTGGGAGCCTGACCGTCCGGGGCCGGCCAAAGCCCTTTTTCCCAAGTCCCCGGCATATCTCGCATCCGGCCCCTTCCCCTGTGGAGAGGACGGTGAACGCGCTCTGCCTCCCGTCTCCGTATAGATCGGCAAATTCAGTTGCAGCCCCTGCCGGGCAGATGCTTTCAAACGGCGTAAAAGGCCCGAACTGCCCGTCCCTGATCTCATAATATCCGTCTCCTCCCGGAGCAAGCCACTGGATTCCCCCATCTCCGTCCAGGTCAAAAAAGCTCCCCGCGGCGGGGCGCGCCGTCACGCCCGGGGCATTTCCGGAAAAGCTCCCCGGCAGGCGGGCGAGAGATACCTCCGGGCCGAAACAGGGAGCCGGGCCGTCCGCCCAGACCGGGGGCGAATACGATGCGCCGGATGAATGCTTCACAAATAACCCGCTGGCCCCCTCGCGGCAAAGACTGACCGGAACCGCCGCTCCCATATCCACGCCTGCAAAGGAAGACGTGATATCCGTAAACGCCGCCTCCCCCATTTCCCCATAGGAAATACGGATGGATGGGGCCGCGTCCTTTTCTCCGCCCGAAAAGGCGGTTTCCGTTATGCGGTTTAACAGCGAATATCCCGTTGTATTGTCGTATGAAAAAGCAATCTCGCGCATCTTTCTTTTCTCTGTGAATACCGAAGACACCGTGATCACAGAGCAGCGAAGCCGCCTCGCATACGGGAACCCGCCCCTGAAGCTTATCTCCCTGTCCGGGCGCGGTTCATATGAAAAATCGATGACAAACGCATAGCCGCCGCCGGGCATATCCCCGTATTCGACCGATGCGATCTCGCCGGTGTCACGGTAGCGAAAACGGATGGTCATTCCTCGCGGATCCGCTTGTTTAGTGGGAAAATAGACAAACCCTGTCCCGGACTGCCCCGCCTCCTTTTCTTCGTACCAGATTACCGTGCCGTCGCGCAGTGTTTCCCGGAACGCGTCCGTATCCGGCAGATATTCGATGCGCGAGCGGCCGTAATCGGCGCGCGGGTAACAGCGCGCCGGATTCCCCGCTGTCCCGGCCTGTATGACTCCATAGCGCGGGTGTATGAAACAGTCGCTGGTATCATAAGCCGGAACACCGCCCGCAGTCATGCGCTCAAAATATGGCAGCGAGAGCGAAACGCCTCGGCCGAACACGTTCATGCCGCCGAAATTCCATTTCACCGCCAGATCCGGGGCTATCCCGGGGGCGCCCGGGACGCGCAGCTTAATTTGCGTATCGGCCGTCCCGCCAAAACCGGGGCCGTTCACGGACAGCTCCGCGCAGACGCCGCTGTATGAGAAACATAAATCCTTCCAATCCATCATCAAATCTCCTCCGGCAGGGCAAACGCCAGTCTATATGTGGAAATCCGTCTATATAGATACACCGGACAGCATAGAATTCCTGTACGCGCAGAGCCTGTTTTCCGCATTCATTCCGCCAAATGCCAGGCGCACGCTCAGATCCCCTCCCTTACACGTATCGCGCCTGTCACACACGCCGCAATAGCCGGAAAGTCTGTCCGGATCAAATTCGCGCAGGGCTTTAAAGCTTCGTTTATCCCGCCATATATCGGCAAGGGAGCGCTCCTTCACGTTGCCGGCCGCCTCCCGGGGAGAACACACGCAGATCCCCACCAGGCTTCCGTCCGGATGGAGCTGCGCGGAAAAGATGCCTGCGTCGCCGCCGCGAAAATCGGTGCGCGCCTCCTCTCCGTACAGATGCCGCAGCACGGCCGCGCCTTTTTCACTGTGCATCTCAAACGACAGGGCCGGAACCACCGGCAGCCCCTCTGTGCTTATCGCAGAATAGCAGAAGTCAATAACGGTCCGGATGTCCGGCCCGTCCAGCCACAGCTCCGGACTCCGGCCCGCCCCGCCGATCGGCAGGACGGGCTTCAGGCACCAGGAATCAGCCCCGCACTCTGTAAAGGCGTCCCGCATCTCGTGAAGACGGCGTATGTTGAATGCATTGACCGTTGTGACCACAGAGACAGGGATCCCCTCTTCCTTAAGCCGCTTTATGCCCCGGAGCGCGTTTTCATAGCTGCCGTCCCCCCGCACCACGCCTTCCTGCCCCGGGAGATCGTCGATACTCACGGAAACGCAGGCTGCGCCCGCTCTTCTTATATCCGCGGCGATCCCCCGGTCTATCAGCGTCCCGTTCGTTATGAGACTGACCTTAATCCCGGCCCGGCTCAGTGTCTCAGCCGTCTCATACCAGAAGGGGCTTGTCAGCACCTCGCCGCCCGACAGGCAGACATCCGGCACGCCCAACTGTATGATATCCCCGGCCACGCGGCGGATCTGCGGGCCGTCTAAGTCTGTCATGTTCTGATGCATGTCGCGGAAGGCGCAGTGACGGCAATGCAGGTTGCAACCGCTTGTCAGGCTCCAGATCAGCCGCATTAAGGGATATTCCCACACATCGCCGCGCCCCGTTTCGCCTGTCCTCTCATCCCCGGCATTCCGGCGGCCCGGCCGGGCGGACTGGCATGACGCCCCGGCCGGCGCCTCTTCCCGCACACAAGCGCGGCCCGCCGCTTCCGCCGTATGTCCCCCCGTCTTGTCTTCCTGCCAGCGCGCCGATGACTCCATGCCGGCCTCATTCTTTACTGCAAAAGTCAGGGTATCGAACCGGTACGGCTGATCTTCTCTGGTAATCCTTTTTACCGGCGTTTTCTGAAGATCCTCTGTGAACGGGATCTCTTCACTGGCTACTGTCCGGCCTGCGGGATCCCGGATCTCCATACAGACCGCGCCCGATACCATAGCGGAGAAGTCGGCAAAATACGTATATGCAACCGGCCCGTATCCGTTTCCCACCCAGTGATATCTGCAATCCTCATAATTATAAGCGTCTGCCGTCTGCGGCGCTTTGGTAAAGCCCGATACGGCTTTAGCGCAGCCCCCGGCGGATCGCAGCCTCCCTGCAGCCACCGACGGTTTCTCTATGTGCGGAAGAATGATGCGGGGCTCTTTGTTCGTATATTCCATCCTGTAAGATCTTCCTTTCTGCAGCGCCTGCCTGCCCGGCAGGGCGCTTAAATGGTTGTTTCTATGTCCGTATCTGAAATCGTTACCATACGGCCGTATTTATCCTTCAATGTTAATAAAAAATCATAATTTATATATTCGTTGTTTCCGAGATTATAGCTAAATGAACTGCCAGAGATCGGCGGTTCCACGGTGATTTGGGTCTGATCCGGCCGTACTGCCGTCAGCAAAACTTGCGCCAGCGCGCCGTCGGACAGCGCGCAGTCCACTTTCACGGGATTGGTCGTATGCGGATAGACCGACTCGGCAAATGAGAGCGCGGCCGGCGTGCAGAGCGCCTTTAAGCAGGCTTCGCTTAAGGCCCCGGCGTCCCCGGTCTTCTCCAGTGAAACCAGATGAGGGGCGTACACATAGCCGTCCGGCCCCGGAGGCGTACAGGCGTAACCGCTGCCCAGCTCTGACAGCACGGAGCCTGGCTTTTTCTCCGGATCCGTAAACTCCTCCCAGCGTTTTTTATCCCCCGCCTGGTTTGCGGCCCTGACCCTTTCTCCCGCGCTTTTGGGCCGCAGGCACCATGACAGATAAAAACAGGCGGAAACAACGGCCTCTTTTTCCGTTATGCCCGCAATGCCTCCCAACGCGTCGCCTTCCACGGCGCGGCTGTACAGATAGCCAAGATTATAGCAGGACGTAATCTTTGCGCATGAATCCGCTTTTCCGCATATCCCGCCCGCCGCGTAGCTTTTAGATGCATCCGGAGGCCCGGCGACGCTTCCGGCGCTGTGGCAGGCTTCTATGATTCCGTTTGCGCTCCCGGCAATTCCCCCGGCCAGACATAAGGCATCGTCTTTCTTTTTGCCGTTCTCTGTCCCGCCTGCCTGAAACGAGATACTTACATCTGCCCAGGAGCGGCGGATTTCTGATTCCGCATAGGAGAGGGAGCCGCACAGGCCGCCTGCCAGGCAGGCCCCCGTCCCCTCCTGGACAGTCATCGTCCCCTGCGCCGAGCAGTTTAAAATCGTCCCCTGGCAGACGGCCGCAATGATCCCGGCCCGGGTCGTGTTGGCCCCGCTTCGCATGCCGCTTATGTCCTGCCTGACACAGGCTGCTTCAAACCGCAGATTCTTTACCGTACCCGCGCCGATCTTGGCGAAAAAGCCCAGATCATACGTCTGGCGGGGGCATATCTCAAGGTTCTTAATTACATGATCCGCCCCGTCCAGCTCTCCGTCAAAAGAATAGCGGGATCCGTTGCCCAGAGGAGCGAAATTTGTGATTTTTCCGCAGTCCAGATCCCTGCGTATAATAAAGCGGCTGCCCCTGGTGGTGTTTTTCCGGATGCACGCTCCCAGAATATTTGTTAAATCCTCCGGTGTATCGATATAATAATCCATCTGTTAAACCTCTCGCGTAAATTGTTCAGGCAGGCTCAACGGCTACAGCCTTTCCCGCCGGCAGAGCCGTATAAGCAATCGTAAGAATGACATCGTTTATATCCCCTGGGCTAAAGGGGTTTTCATCTCCATATTCCAGATACCACTGCGATACGGCTCCTGTTCCCTCAAACGGCAGGTACGCGCCGCCGGACGGGTTGTAGAAATGCATCCCGCTTTCGTTCTGGGCGTTGGATATATGGATCGCCTGGCCTGCGCGGCGATTTACTGTCACTCCGGAGGGCGCGGCCGCCCCGCTCTGGCCAAAGCCGGCCATATAAGCCAGCGCCTCCTGATCCGCGGGATTAGCCAGTATCGCGCTTCCTGTCTGCGTCAGCGTTGCGTTTATATTCTGGAAAGCGCCGATTACAACCTGCGTGCTGACGGTCAGGGAGCGTATCTTGTGCAGGCAGTTTGCCGGCTTTTTCACGTCGTCAAAGAGGGACAGCGGCAGCGTGAAGCCGCAGGCATTCCCGCTCTGAAGCTGCGCAAAGGCGGACGGAAGATCCCTTGCCAGCGATATGGTCTTCGTTATCTCCAGACGCCGCGGGTTTTTGGCGATATATGCCGCCTGCATGGCGTTCAGCGCGCTCATAAGCGCTTCCCCGGACATCAGCCCGCATTTGGCGTCATCCCAGTATGTATAGGTAAGAAAATCCGTGCAATCGTCCGTCTCCTCCTGCCAGGCCGCCTGGGCACGCGCGGAGATCCCGATCGCCGTCTGGTAGGAATCGAACACCAGCCGGCGCAGCAGGCCGCTCAGCGCCCCGTACAAATTGCAGGACGAAAACTTTGTGCGGTAAAAATCGATCTGCTCGTCGGTCTGCCTGTCAAGGAGATCCACGCTTCTTTGTTCGCTGAGCGCGGACTCTCTCTGCAGGGCGTTTGCGGACAACTGCTGTTCCATATGCCTGATTTCGTTCTCTGCCTGTCCGGCCTGGAATTTCCACTCCTCAAGCCGCCTGGCATACGCGGCGTAGGTTTCTGTCACGCCGGCCGAGCAGCTCAGCGATGACGCGAGGGACATGGAGGCCATCGAAAAATTCATCATGGAGCTGCCAAGCTCCCTGCCGCCGTAAACCATTGCAAACGGGGATCCGACCTCCGGCGTCAGAGAAACCGCCCCTCCTACGGTTGACAGCGCCGCGGCCGCGGCGTTTGCCGCACCAGCCGCTATATTCTGTCCGATTGCCGCCTTCTCCGTACCGGAAATATTTTCGTCTGCAAGCTTTTTATAGTATTCCCTGCGCCGTTTGGCAGCCTCTTTTGCGATCTGCAGCGCCTCTTTTTCCCTGTCCAGCGCCTCAATCGTATTTTTGCGGACTTCCTTTGTAAAGGCGAGCAGTTTTGCGCTCTGCCTCGCTGACAGAACACGGAGCGCCTCAGCGTCCCCTTTCTCGATGGAGGCCAGAAGCTGTGACGAAAACTGGATAAGGGCGGCGGTGAACTCCTTTGCACAGGCATAGAGAACCGAATACCGGTACCAGTTTGTCCCGATCACCGGCCGCCTTGCACAAGGCGATGCGCAGCCTGCAGCCCGGCTCCTCGAAAGCTCCAGCGGATCCGCCGCGGCGGGAAACAGCGGGATACTCCTGGGGTTTCCGTTGATGTCAAGATTCCCGCGGATTTTTCTCAGCCGGTCTTCCACAATATCCCATCTCGACAGAGCGGCGGCGCTGGCAGGGAGCTTGAAATAGGGAAAGAAAAACTCGGTATCCTCCGCGCTGCAAGCGCTTCCCGCCCAGGCTTCGTCCTGCTCATCCAGCAGAACGGCCGTCAGCCTTTCCATTAATCTGGCGGCCCCGCTATCCTGCTCCCTTCTGTTTCCGGCAAATAAATCGTCAAAGCACCTGGCCGACGCTTTTGGCGCGCGCTGCTTTACGGCGCACGGCCGTTTTCCCAAAACCTCGCCCGCCATGCCATAGAGGGACGACGCATTGGCAATGCTGTCCCAGGTCAGCTTTGCGAACTCCCTGTCCCCCCACTCGGTGAGCAAATCGACATATTCTAAAACCGTATATTTTTCATATGCGCCGATGCGCAGTGACGCGATGGCATGCGGATCAAAGGGGTTGTTGTGGTAATTGCGCAGCTCGGCGCTGCCGCGCAGGTCATCGATCAGACTGGCAATTGTCCTGGTGCGGAACGGGAAAAAGCCCCAGCAGTAGCCGTAAGGGCCTCCCAGCGTGTGATTCAAAAGGATTGCAGCCACGTTATTGATATCCTCCGGCAAAAGACCCGCTGCCAAAAGATCCTCCCGCGCG
The DNA here is from genome assembly GCA_910575795.1 of Clostridiaceae bacterium. GTDB lineage: Bacteria > Bacillota > Clostridia > Lachnospirales > Lachnospiraceae > Otoolea > Otoolea muris. The sequence goes on from CAJTGE010000006.1 coordinate 184,065, forward strand.
CCCGAACTCTCAAAATCCGCGAGGCCAAAGCCGTATTTCACCCGGTATTGCACCTGTCTCCCCGCTGATACGGCCGTAAGCAGCCCGGTTCCAGCAAGCGCCGAAAGGCAGGCGTTTTCCCTGCCGGGGATAACGGGCGAAAAGGTGTTAAAATCAATAAACGATTCAGCGGCAAGGGGCGAATAGATATACTCCAGCCATTTCCTGGCGTCCGCGTAATTTCCAAAATCCCGGAGCGTCTTTGCCGCGTACACCGGCAGATGGTAAAACAGCTCGTAATTATAGTTTTTATATAAGCCGTCAAAATCCGGCTGCGCGCCGTCCGCTGCCAGAGGCAGGTTAAGCGCTTTTACATTGGGTGAAAAACGCTCAATCGGATAGATGGCCGGCACTGGCGCCTGCTGGTTTTCAGGCTTCAGGAACGCGTCAACTCCCCCTGTGCTGAAGCTCTGTACAATATAGGGAAGCGATGCATTTGTAAGCCTTGTCACATCAAATTTCATTGCGTTTATATCAAATCCGCTCCCGCCGCCTCCGGAAAAGCGCAGGGATACAGGCAGCGGCGCATTGACGTACCGGCTGAAAATCCGGCTGACCTCTGACGGCGTATTCGCGCCGATCACGTTTGTATTCCTCAGCTTTACCTTTGGATTTAAGTTCATGGAAACGGCTGTATCCACAGGTGAAACCGCGTACCCGCTCCCTGTGTGATCCGTGAGCGCGTTGAAAATTTCCACGCTCGTCGCCTGATCCACGCTCTGCGACCAGAACATACGGTTCGACGCCAGACGGCGGTTGCTCAGCAGATGGAACAGCCCCTCAACGGTCTGCTCAGGGACGTTTTTCCCGAACAGCCTCTCCAGCGCTCCCGCAATGTTCTGCCTGGTGGCGTTGGGCGTGTATACATAGCCGTTGATGTCAATCACCGGCGGTTCGTGCTGATACAGGGTATCAAACATGTCTTCGCTGCTCTTGCCGCATTCGCCCGCAGCGCGCCCGATGTCCTCTGTGGTTATCTTCGGATAGCTGATTACAATGGAGCTGTCCGTGGGCTTAAGCTGCGCGGGCTTTCCCTTTTCGCTCTTTGCGGGCGCGGGAGTCAGGAGAAACGCCTCCCCGCCCTTTCCCCCTGTCTTTAGTATAAAGCCCCCGGCCAGGTTCACGGTCTTTATAATCTCCGAATCCGAGGCCAGGCGGTTATCCGCACTTCCAAACAGGTTCCGGGATCCCAGGCATTGCAGGAGGATCGTATACAGATCGCCGAACTGCGCGGGAGTGACCCCTGTCTTCGATGTTGACGCATAAAAGCTGTTTCCGCTCAGCGCTTCGGGGCTTATCTGCACCACGCCGCCGCTGCCGGCTCCGCCCGTATCGGACTTCGTAAATACCGCTATGCCGACGCCCTCCAGATAGTTCTGGAAATCCCGGAGCATGGCATCCGGCTTTGTACCCAGCGCATAGGTATTTAATGTGTCGCAGAACTCGCCTCCGTAGTTTCCGCTTTCTCCGGTGTACGAATACCTGGGCAATGCCTGCCCGGCAAATTTAGGAGTGATCGTATCAGGCGAGCTCAATGGATTCTTTAGCACATCGGCAGTGTACACGGCGCTGATGATGGAGGAAGATTCATCCATAGCGGCCGCCGGCGCGATCGCCTCTTCCCCGCCTGTGTATTCGTCAAAGATCAGGAACTCACCGTCCGCCGCCGCATTTTCCTCGCGCAGGGTGCTTCCGAATATATGCACGCTGCCGCTGCAGAGCCGGCCGGAGATATTCTGATGGCTCAGAAGGTTGATTTTATCACAGAGCGAGGCATGGCGCTCGGAAAAAGCGGCCTTATCCCTGGTTTCAAACGGACTGCTTAACGGATAATAATTCTCAACCGCCTCGTCAGGAATGCGGTAGACAAAACCGCCGAACATGATCAGCAGCTTTTCAAATTCGCAGTTCTGGCTGATATAGTACCGGCCGGAGGCGTCGCAAAAGTTGCGCTCGGTGATCCGAAACGCCGCAAGGCGTCTGTATCCCTCGCCGTTTACGTCGTACGCATTTTTGAACGGCTTGCCGTAATCCGCGTCCGAATCTTCAACCACGCAGGCTTCATCGAACAGAGTCTGAACCGTATTCCAGCTTCCGAGCAGGCTCCGGTACGTGTATTTTACGGAAAATCTCGTCACATTCGAGGTGCTCTGCAGCAGGCGCGCCGCCGCGCCCTCATCCGTTCCGCCGCCCGGGGACGGGGGCGTGTACGAGATCTTCGGCGCGGCCCCCAGCGACTTCTCAAGCCAGAACAGGTATAGTTTCCCGAAGATGAAAATGGGCGTGATCTCCGTCACAGGGACAGGCACAGGGATCTCCGCCCATTCCCCCCAGATCCCGTCTTTGCGGATACAGTAGTAAAGCTTCCCGCCCGACGCCTTCGTACGCCCGAACAGGTAGAGCTCCTCCGCGCCGTCTGTCGCGGCCAGGTACGACGCGCAGGGAATGATATTGGAAAGCTCCGCATAGCCGTCCAGATACTTCGCATAGAGAGACTCCGCTAACGCCGCATCCAGCGGTTTTCCGGAAGCTTCCGAAAGGGCGCTCCTAAACAGGGACGACTGGGAGGAGCGGATATCCGGCAGGAGGTACTGTTCCGGTTCGACAAACACCATGCGGTTGGCCTTCCACTCCGAATAATCCATGATCCAGGACCAGTATTCCCCGCTTATGCCATCGATCCGCCCGACACCGGGCTCCAGCCCGCTCCGGCAGCGGTTCAGATACGTCTGGGCGGCATTGATCCCCTCGCGTATATACGACGTGCGCACCGCATCGTCCATGCGCACGTCAAGCAGCAGATACGCCGACAGCGCCTCCGGCGTATCCATGTCCCGGTATATGGAGCCGAGCGTCTGGAGCGTCAGCGCCGTCAGGGCCGAACAGTATGCCTTTCCGCTTCCCTCCGGGACAGGAAGGCCGCGGGCGCACAAAAGCAGATCCCCGTAACCGTTTTCTTTTGTGAGCGCGTCTAAATAGGACAGAAGGTTTGAAACAGATATCCGCACGGTCTTTACTGCGTCCAGTCTGGCCGCAAATTGCAGCATACCTTCGGCGGACAGCGCCGCCGGGCAGAGTAACGCGTCGATATCATCCTCCGAAAGCCCGCACAGCCCCGCGAGAGCCGCCCGGCTGTCATCGCCCGCCATCGCGTCAGCAGCCAGCATAAAAAAGAGCGGATTGGCGCGGTAGTATTTCGCGGACCTGCACACGGTTACCAGATCCCTGTAAACAACCGTCCCTTCCATGTCGTCCGGGAAGAGCTCCCCGGCAAACAGCGCAAACACATCCGCCGGGAGCCTGTCCAAAAGCAGCTTCGCGCGGGCCAGCCGTCTGACCGCCTTCCGCGCAAACGCGAGGCCCTCTTCCTTATAAAATGTCTCCTGCCAGGAGGCGAAACCGCCGGGAGGGGCCGGAATCACATGAAACAGGCATCCGGCCAGCGCCGCATCCATCCCCAGGAAACGGATCAGCTCCTGCTCAACGGCATAGCTCTTTTTGTCTGCGGAAAGCGCGCCCGCCTGCGCCCTGATGCCATCCAAGAACGCCGCAATATCGCTGTCCTTAATGCCCGGTCCCGCATACGGCGTCTCTGCGCCTGTACAGATATAATCCGCCTCATACGCATTCATGCCGCTTATATCCTCATATGTCAGAAGCGCATCGAGCGTTTCCGCAGAGAATATGCCGGTAAGGGCCGCTGCGCCGACGCCCGCGAGCTCTGCCAGGGCAATGTATTCGCCGACGCCCGTTCCAAGAAGCCCGGCCATGTGCGTATTCCGGTAGAGCGCGCCAAGCTCTTTTGCGGAAATACTCTCCGAAGAGCCAAACAGATACGAGCAGAGCGCCTGTATATCATTCTCCGGATAATGCAGGGCTTCTGCAATGGCAGGGAGCGCGTCTGAAAGAGCATATGCCGCGCCGGACGACAGACGCCCGCCGTAAACGGCCCGGAACGCGCTGTCCGGCCCGTAATCGCAAAGCGATGATATCAGCGGCAATAACGCCTCCTGATCCTTTGGCATATTCCGGATAGCGGCAACGCGTGAAAGCGCAGGATCCATATCGCCGTCGGCGATCACAGCGTCGAGCTGATTGTAAGACAGCCCTGTGAGAGCCGCTGCCCGTGCAAACCGAATCAGGTTGGGAACCGAAGCCCTTGTGAGTCCCGTAACGCGCCGGGCATCCGCCGACAGCTCCAGGCATGCTGCAAGGCCCCGGTTGATATAAAATCCGGGAGCGGCAAGCCGGTACTCCTCCGCTGTGTCTATGCCCCGCCCGAGCAATTCGTCCAGCTCTTTTAGGGAAAGTCCGGCCGCGCGCATGACAAGGCCGGCATCGACGTCTGACCCGTCGGCCAGGGCGTCTAATTCAGGGTAAAAGTCACTTTTGCAGGCCAGAAGCGCCGCCAGATAATCCGCACTGACGCCCAGCGCGGCCGCCGTCAGGCGATCCTCCGGCAGATCGGGACGAAACAGGGCCAGAAGGCGCGCCGGGGAAAAGACGCCCTGCTTAAGGGCCGCGGCGACGATGTGATAGGGTTCCGAAAAAGGAAGGCCGGGGGGATATACATTTTTGGCGCAGTATGCCTTGATGCGCCCGTCGTCGTCCCCTCCTGCCGTTTCCATGTGCGCGGTTTCCCGGTCCGCTGTTTCTTTGCCCCTCGTTTCCCTGCCCGCGGTTTCCCTGCCCGCGGTTTCTCTGCCCGCCGCACCCGCAGCTCCCATAGCGCTTCCACACCCAAACCTGTCCGGATCCAGCTTTTTAAGCGCCGCGGCAAGGCGTTCCCGGATGATATCCGTGTATGGCAAAAGCGTCTCTGTGTTTTCCCTTGTCAGCAGGAGCGAATAGAGATCCGGGCGGCGGTCGCGCAGACGCCGGCCGGGCGGAATGTCGAATTCCGATGTTATGTATGTCTCGATGATCCGCATCAGATCCGCAAAATAGGCGGCCGGGGAAAATACGTCAAGTCCGTCCTCCGCTCCTGCTATACAGTCGAAGATATCGGAATAGGACGTCACATCTCCGAAGAAATCCGGCAGCTCTGCCAGGATGCCGGCCTTTTGGGGCATGTCCCGGGAGGAAAGATTGTAGAGGCTGAAAAACAGATGTTTCGCCTTATGCGCCGCAGAGGAAACACAGCGGTGGAACCTGCGCAGCTCCTCTGCGGACGGGGCGCTGTTATCGCAGAGCGTATGCTCTTTGGCTGCCTGAGGTTCTTTGGCTGCTTTGGTCTGTTTGATTTCTTTGCCGGTTCTGTCTGTGCTGTCTGCTCCGGATATCCCTGAGCCGGCGCTGTATTTACGGACAAACCCGTTTTCGCTTGTTTTGAGGATCTCTGTGAATGGAGGAGCTCCGCAATTTGTCTCAAACCATTTGCGCAGGGTTCCCCAGGATTCCTTGGACGGCGCGGTGTATTTATGCATATTATCTCCCTTCATGAACGGAACAGGCGGATAATTTGGGCAGCTTGTCTGTCAAAACAGAGAGTTTTGTGATTTCAGGATGAAAATTCCGTTTTTATTGCCAAACAATCCGGATGTATTATGTATCCCCATTATAGTATATGCCCTGTTTGTTGTCAAATTGCAGGAATTCCAGGATTTCCACTAAATTGTTACCGTTTCGTGATGCGGCTCAGAAGAATTTTTTTGGGGGGTATCTTGCCAACAGACAAAAATGAAGCGGGCGCTTTTCATACAGCATGACAAAAAGCCCTGGAGCGTCGCCTCCGGGGCTTTCCTATTTCCAATTTGGGGAATGGCAGTGCTAAAGCCATAGGTTCGTATAGCGTATTTAATGTCCGATGATATACTACTGTACTGTACCGATTATATTCAGGCAAACCTCCTTGCCTAAATTTCCATCAGACTGCGTTGTCGGCGGTCAACGATGCCGCCGCGGCAGCCCTTCTCATTCGGTGTTTCAATATATACCTTAACACGTCCATCAGGCTTCATCTCAGAATGTGTAATTTCTGTATCTTCATTAAGCGTCATGTATGGATGCATCATAAAACCGCCGCAAAATCACTCCCTGTGACTTTACGGCGGCCTAACTATATCCTTATATAAACTCCTGTATCCCCGCGCCTTCCCGGCTCATTCCTTATAAAAACCGCAATCCGCAGCCTCTTATAATCTCTTCAAAAGCGCCTCTCTCGCCTCTTCATATCCCGGCTTCCCGAGAAGTGCGAACATATTCTTCTTATAGCTCTCCACGCCCGGCTGGTTGAACGGATTCACGCCCAGTAAATATCCGCTGACGCCGCAGGCGAACTCAAAGAAGTAGAAAAGCTGTCCCAGATTGTACTCATCCAGCTCAGGGATGATAACCTTTACATTCGGCACGCTGCCGTCCGTGTGCGCGAGAATCGTGCCGTTCATGGCGCTCTTATTGACGAAATCCACGCTCTTTCCGGCCAGATAGTTCATGCCGTCCGTGTCAACCTCTTCCTCTTCGAGAATGATCTCAGCCGGAGAATTCTCTACCTCCATTACAGTCTCAAACATAATCCTCGCGCCGTCCTGGATGAACTGTCCCATGGAGTGCAGGTCTGTGGTCAGGTCAACGGAGGCCGGGAAGATGCCCTTCTGATCCTTGCCCTCGCTCTCTCCGTAGAGCTGCTTCCACCACTCGGATACGTAATGCAGACACGGCTCGTAGTTTGCCACGATCTCGACCATCTTTCCTTTTCTTAAAAGGATATTGCGCACCGCCGCGTATAAAAGCGCCGGGTTTTCCTCATACGGCGTCTCAAGCGCTTTCTTTCTTCCGAACGCCGCGCCCTCCATCAGCTTTGTGATATCAGCCCCGCTGACTGCAATGGGAAGAAGGCCCACAGCGGTCAGCACGGAGTAGCGGCCTCCCACGTCGTCCGGAACCACAAAGGATTCATAGCCCTCTTCATTCGCCAGGCTCTTGAGCGCTCCCCTGGCCTTGTCTGTGGTGGCATAGATTCTCTTATTGGCCTCCTCTTTTCCGTATTTCTCAATCAGCATCTTCTTAAATACACGGAAGGCTATAGCCGGCTCTGTGGTGGTGCCGGATTTGGAAATGATATTGATGGAGAAATCTTTTCCGTCCAGCATGTCCTGCAGATCCCTGATATACTTGCTGCTGATGCTGTTTCCCACAAAATAAATCTCCGGCGTTTTTCTCTTATCCTTTGATAAATTGTTGTAAAAGCTATGGGATAAGAACTCAATAGCCGCCCTTGCCCCAAGGTAGGAGCCGCCGATACCGATCACCAGAAGCACATCGGAATCTCCCTGAATCTTCGCCGCCGCTTTCTGAATACGCGCAAATTCGTCCTTGTCATAGTCAACCGGAAGATCCACCCAGCCCAGGAAGTCATTCCCCGCGCCGCTCCGGTTTACCAGCGTGTCTCTGGCCGCCATCACGCTGGTTTTTAAGTTGCCAAGCTCCTCCTGGCCGATGAATCCGCCTGCCTTGGAATAATCAAACCTAACTTCTTTTCCCATTGTCTTTGTCTCCTTTTTCACTTGTTCACAGCCGCATTCCGGCGGCTGTCCTATGTATTTCATTATATCAATGCAACCGCCATTTCGCAACCGCCAATTTACCGTTTACAGTTCGCAGGGCGGGGAAAACTGGCGGAAAACAGACGTCAAGCTTGCTTGTAAGGCGGTTTTCCGCCAGTTTTCCACATCGGGCGAACGCCCGATGCTTCTTGTCCGGCATAGCCGGACAAGAAGATATCTCCCGTAAATAGCAACAGCTTACCAGTTACACTATAATTATAACCGTCCGCCCACCCGAACCGCCGCCATGCTCCATCTGCCATGCCCCCATTTTATGTCCGTGAAAAATATTGCTGCATGATCTCTCCGATCAGCTTCAGCTCCTCGCCGTTTAAATTCTTCAGCCAGTCCTTCTCCCTGGAAGGCGCTTCCTCCTGGCCTCTGTCCTTACTGGCCGCAATCTGTTCGAGACTCTGTTTTAAATAATCAATATCCCGCCTGGCCTGGCTGTCTTCCTCCGGGCCGCCGTATGCCGCATCCCGCGGCGCATTTCTGCCCTTTTTGGATGCCCCTGACACGGCGCGCTCCGCGCGATCCATTTCCCTCAGCTTTACAGGCGCTTCCTGCTCGTCCTCCTCCTTCATCGTCCGCACAGCCCGCAGCAGATCATCCGCCCTGGAATTCCTGCTTTTAATGCTGCGTATCGTTCCTCTGCCCGTCTCCTCCTTAATGAGGCCATTCTTCGTCTCCTCGCCGCGCGCCAGGCTGTCCTTATTTCCCTCGCGGGACATGCGTTCTTTAAACTCCTCGTCGCGGGATCGCTCCCTGGCCTCCTCACCGCGCGCCCCGCGCTCATTTATGATCTCATCCTCGCGTGTCTGGCGGTCTTTTCTTTCTTCGCGCGCCTGGCGATCCTTGTCCCAGTCCTGCGCCGTAAGCGCCGCCCTGGACATCGCCGCATCACGGCCCGTATTTTCCCTGGCGGCCCGTACAAACACGGAATTGTCCATATACTCCAGTAAAACCGTCTCCAGCCTTTGCTGTTTCTGGATAATATTAAAACTGCTGTCCAAAAAGGTCAGAAGAAGACTGCTCAAAGCGCCAACGGATGCATATAATACAATATAGTAGGAATCCAGCCTGTACCAGTAAGCCAAAAATGATCCCGCCCCTCCGGCCAGGAGCCCCAGAATCACCATCTGCATGGACAGGTTATTCCATGTATCCAGAGAGAGATTCATAAACCGGAAACCGTATAGCTGCTTCTCCAAATATGCCTGCGTATTGACAATGTTCTGATTCAGACGATAGGCATTTTCCAGCTTCTGCTTCAGTGCTTTTAAGTTTTTGTTCTTCGTCATCGCCATGTTATCTGTTTCTTTCAATAATCTTTTGTAGAGGCTCCGTGTAATGAGTTTGCTCACAATCCCGATGACTCCGATCGCCGCAAGCACGGATAATGCTTTTCCGGATGCTAAAAATTCCAACATAAAAAAGCTCCCCTTTCTTCTCCAGATTTTCCAGATAGCCTATATTATAGCCTCCGGTTTTATCTTTGGGAAGATGAGAAAGCCAAAAATCGTTCGTCAAATATGGCCTTGATTCGATTCTCAAGGCCATGTCTGAAGCGTTATTTTTATTTTTCGTACCTTGCCGCCATCTCCAGCAGCAGCTTTACACTGTGGCGGATCGCCTGCTCCTCAAATACGGCGTAATCCATCCCCGCGCTGTCGTCCGCTTTATCGGAGATCGCCCGGATCACCAGATACGGGATATGGTTTAAATAAGCTGCCTGGGCGATCGCCGCGCCCTCCATCTCCGTGCAGCTTCCGCCAAACGTCTCGATCAGCCACTCCTTCTTCTCCTTATCGGAAATAAACTGATCCCCGCTCAGCACACGCCCCGTAAAGGTCTGAATCTCAGGGTTCACCTCCCGGTTGCAGATGACAGCCAGCTCGATCAGCTCCTTATCCGCCTCAAACGCCAGTGTATCCACTCTGGGGATCTGCCCCTTCTTATATCCGAATCCACTGGCGTCCATATCGTGCTGCACCGCATCTGTAGACACCACAATATCGCCGATATTGATCTCATTTCTTAAAGAGCCCGCAATTCCTGTATTGATGATTGCGCTGATCTGAAAGCGATCCGCCAGAATCTGGCTGCACATCCCGGCATTGACCTTACCGATTCCGGAGCGCACCACGACCGCGTCCCTGCCCTTTAGCTTTCCCTGATAAAAATCCATTCCGGCCACTGTAGTGACCGAGACGTCTGTCATCTCCTCCTTAATCTTTGCCACTTCCTCGTCCATTGCGCCGATAATACCAAGCATTCCTTTTTCCTCCAAATTTTTAATCCTTAGGAACTGTCGCGAAATAACCCAGTGCAACGTTGCATTCATTCGCGAGTGATGTTTACCCGCGAATGAATGCAATGCTGTACCAGGCAAAGTGCGCAGGATGTTTCTTTGTAAGCGCTGCGCATCTGCCAATAAAAATTATAATGTAGTTTTGGAGGGATGGCAACTGGTTTTAAAAATAATTATGGGAGATGGATGGTTACTGGTTACAGCTCAGGTTGTCTGAACCGTTACGATTATTGGGGCAATTATGCTACTGATGGCAGGACAGGGTTCACGTTGTTCCGGCTGGCTGCCTGAACTCATACGTCCTGAACTTCGCCTCCCTTTTCTGCAGCTCCGGAAGCCCCACAATGCCGGTAAACTCATTAAAGGTCGTCATCTGCCCCACGCACCCCTCGGAGGTTCCCTCTGCTTTAAGCTGCTTCAACATCTTCTGCATGGCCTTTGCCGCCGTGAACACGGTCCCGCAGGGGAATATCACGATATTAAAGCCCATTTCCTCAAGCTGCTTCGCCGTCCGCGGCGGCGTCTTTCCGTTTTCCGTCTGATTTGTGAATTTATAGACATTGGGGATTGAGCCAACAGCCTTCAGCTCCTCGTCGCTCCGCAGGGCGTCGGCGTATACAATATCCGCCCCGGCGTCGCGGTAGGCTTCGAGGCGGCGGATCGCTTCGTCCAGGCCATGTGTCGCGCGGGAGTCCGTGCGGGCGATGATCAGCATCTCCTCGCGCGCTTCCACAGCGGCATGGATCTTTTCCACATGCTCTTCCATGGAGATAACTGCTTTATTCTCCATATGGCCGCACCGTTTGGGGAACACCTGATCCTCTAAGTGAACCGCCGCCATTCCGGCCCTCTCAAATTCCTTTACGGTCCGGTACACATTCAGCGGATTGCCATAACCGGTGTCAATGTCCCCGATCAGGGGAATATTTAAAAACGCATTCATGTTGGCGCATACATTGGCCATCTCATTCATGGTCATCAGCCCATAATCCGGTTCTCCCAGAATGGATGCCGCCGCGCCGTAGCCGGTCATAAAGGCTGCCTCAAAACCGCACTGCTCGATCAGGCGCGCTGACAGGCAGTCATATGCGCCGGGCGCTACGATGATCTCTGGATTCTTCAGCCTTTCCCGCAGCATACGCGCGCCGCTGATTTGATTGGTTGCATACATATCGTTATCCTCCTAAAATTAAAATAAACTGTCTGGTTGCTTATGAAAATACACTGGGCAGAAATGTAACAAGCCCAGGGAAAATCAGGCATAAAATTGCCGTGATCAGAACAGGAATGGTTAGCGGAATTGTATGTTTTACCACCACGTCCATGCCAAGCCCTGCATTCTTGCACAAAATAAACAGGCATGTCCCAAACGGCGGCGTAATCTGCCCAATCATCAGAACAAGACACATCACCACTCCAAACACTGTTATATTAATCCCCACCTGCTGCATCAGAGGCAGAAAAATCGGCGTAAACAACAGGACGCACTCGGTTGTAGACATAAAGCACCCTATAAAAAGCAGGAATATCATCAAAATCATGGTTACAACCGCCTTGTTTGTGGTCAGGCTTACCACGCTCTGAGCCAGTAATACGGGAATACGCGTCCGGGTCAGTACATAACCGTATAATGACACGCAGCCCAGCACAAGCATAATCGACGCGCAGTCCAGTACGCTTTTTCTAAGCAGTAAAACCCACTCCCGCGGTTTCATATCCTGATAGATAAACAGAGCCAGAACTGATGCATATAAAACGGCGATTGCTGACGCCTCAGTCGCGGTAAAAATACCGGACCAGATTCCTCCAATAATAATCATCGGCGTCATAAGGGACAAAATCGAATGGCGAAACGCATTCCACAGTCTTTTTAAGCTAAAGGGCTCTCCCCGCGGATAATTGCGTTTTACAGAATACATGTACACCATGGCCATCATCCCCCCGGCCATCAAAAGTCCCGGCAATATTCCTCCGATAAACAAACCGGATACGGATACCCCGGCAAGAACCCCATACATTACCATTGGCACACTTGGCGGAATGATCGGGCCAATCAGCGAAGATGCCCCTGTCACGGCAACCGAAAATTCTTTATCAAACCCGGCATCCGTCATCGCTTTAATTTCCATAGTCCCAAGCCCCGCCGCATCTGCCGCGGCTGTGCCGGACATACCCGCAAAAATAACGCTGCACAAAATATTGACATGCCCAAGCCCACCGCGCAGGCTTCCCACACAGGCCTGACAGAAGTCAAAGATACGGTTTGTAATATCGCTCCCATTCATTAACTGACCCGCGAGAAGAAACAGCGGAATCGCAAGGGATGTAAAGCTGTTTACGCCCGAAACGGTCTGCTGGATTAAAATATGCAGCGGTACGTCCTCAAATCCCCACAGATATACGGCTGAGGCAAACGCTGTGGCCGCCATAGAAAATGCAACCGGGACGCCGCAAAGCATAAGTACAACCAAAACCCCGACAAAAAGTACGATTAGCATTCATTCACCTCCGACGGAAACGGGCTGCTAAGCCCTGTCCTAAATCCTTCCACGTTCCCTGTCCGGATGATCCGGACAGCAATCGCCGCATCCCGAAGCGTATAAAAAAACATGTAAACACTGCCAATAATCAGGGGGATATACAGCCATTTCTGGCTCAGCCACGGCATAGACGTGGCCATATTCCCCCCTACCAGCTCCAGCTCCTTTAAGCCTCCGATCACAAACATAATTAATACTGCCATGGTGATCAGGGCGTTAAACAGCAGGGCGAGTCCGCACATCTTCCCCTTAAGGCGATCCCGCAAAAAATACGCGCCCAGATGGCCTCCATGGCGCATTGCCGTCCCCGCCCCAAAGAAGCAGCAGCCAACCATCATATAACCGGCCAGCTCGTCGGTCCACACAATCGTCACACTGTTGATAAAACGGGCCGCCACCTGCAGCCAGCAACACAAAATCAGGCCCGCCATAAATAAAAGTCCAAGGAAATCATAGATTCCATTCAAAAAACGTATCTGTCTTTTCAGCATAAAACCTCCTCCAGACTCTGTTCAAAACAAAGCCCTGTCCTGATATGCATGATTCGTTAGGAAATGTCCTTCATAAGCTGATCATATACGCCATCCGCCCAATTCTTAGCAAGCTCGTCCAGGCATGACAGAGCGCTCTCTTTAAAACTGGAGGTATCTACCTCAATAAATTCCATTCCTGCTGCCTCCATCTCAGCCTTATTTTCTTCCGTCACTTCAATCGCATACTGATTTGCCCAGTCTGTCGCATCATCAAGGCATTCCTTAATCAGCTCCCTGGTATCCGGATCCAGTCCGTCAAACCATTTCTTACTGTAAATGACTGGCAGCATGTCAACAATATGATCGGTCATGATCGTATACTTCTGCACTTCCTGCAGCCCCTTATCATGGTTGGAAATAATCGGGTTCTCCTGTGCATCCACCACCCCTGTCTGCAGGGCGCTGAATACCTCTGCTGACGAAATCGTCGCCACATTGGCCCCCATCTTTGACCATACAGTCACCCATTCCGCTGTACTGGGAAGGCGCAGTTTAAGACCTCTCACGTCGTCAGCGGTTTTCACAATCTTATTCGATGTCAGCTCCCGCATTCCGCGTATGAACAATGTATCGCCCGACGTATAAATTCCGGCATCCGCGTATTTTTGGCGTAATCCCTCTCCTATGCTCCCCTGCCATGAAGCCATCACCTGAGCGCGATCTGAATACACATACGGTACGGAAAATGTATTATAATCCGGCGCATATGTGGAAATCGTAGACGTCGCTGAGACATACATATGAACCGTTCCCGAGCGGATCTGTTCATCGATCTCCAGCTCTGATCCAAGTGTTCCCGCAAATACGACTGCCGTTACAGCGCCTCCGCTGCGTTCTTCCACCAGCTCCGCGAACTTTAACAGCAGGCTTTCGTCCGGTGAATTGGAATTATTACACGCCATATCTATCTGCATGGACGGATACGCTTTCCCAGATGATTCGGCTTCTGTATCAGACACACTTTCCTGAACCGTCTTTGGCTGCCCCTCTGTCTCCTGTGTGCCGGATGGTGTTCCCCCACATCCGGCAAGGGAGCATCCCGCCATTACCATTGCCAAAATAGCTGCATAACAACGCATTTTACTTTTCTTCATAAGATAACCTCCTTTTAAAATCAATGAAATGATATCCCCACACCCTATATAATTAGCAATTTTTGTGCCAATCTGCCCCTGACAGCAAAAAAAATTATTTTAAGCAAAAACAGGGCCTTTTGCCCTGTCTGTTATCCACAATCCCGCAACATTTTCAACGCCTTTTCCCCAAAATTGTTTCAACACATGGTTTATATGTTTTTTTGAAACAGTTTTTGGAATCTTGACAACTGCTTTTGTGCGGATATATAATCATCATAGCCGTTTTGAGCATGCGAATGGCTGTCTGCCCGGCGGAACCGTTCGATAACCTGTGAATGGCTGCTGTCAGGAATCATTTAATAAAGAGATGCGGGATATTATATTTACATATCCATTTATAAAAAGAATCATCTGGAGGTAAAAGGTTATGAATTTTAAGACACAGGGCGTCTGTTCCCGTGAAATCAGCTTTGAAGTGGAAAACAATAAACTGAAGAATGTCCGCTTTGTCGGCGGCTGCTCCGGCAACACACAGGGCGTAGCCCGGCTCGTGGAAGGCATGGATATCGACGAGGTGATCGCCCGTACGGAAGGCATAAACTGCGGCTTCCGCCCCACTTCCTGCCCGGATCAGCTCGCGCGGGCCTTGAAGCAGTATAAAGAAGAACATAAAGGAGCATAAAAACTGTTCAAAGATAACTTTACATGTTCCGCTGGCTGTTTCTTCCGGCAGACGAAAAGCAGCGCCGGATGTATGGCGCTGCTTTTGTAAGCTGTTTCGTTTTCTCTTTTCCAGACGTTTTTCCCGGTCACGGCTGAGCACCTGCAGCTTCTCATATGCCTTTTCGATATAGGGGGTTCTTTCCGCCAGCATGTTAAATTCCTCCTTTTCTCCGCGTTTATGAATTTCGCCCACAGCAGGATCTCGTCGCTGTCCTCTTTTAACTCCTTTGGAAGCTTTGGCAGCTCCACCACAATCTGCCTCCTCTCCCTCCGCCCCCCCCCAGACTGTCCGAAAACCCTGATCTTCATCCATTTGAAGTCATTTTGGACACTAAAAAATCAGGTTCATCGGACTTATTTTTCAATCCGTTACCTGACCTCGAAAACTGAATAAAATACACAATCCCTTATGCTGCTTTTTTCCCTAC
>CAJTGE010000007.1:0-590 GCA_910575795.1 Clostridiaceae bacterium
GGACGTGGTGGATATAGTGCTCTGGTTTGCCCGGCATTTTGATGCGTATAAGCCGTCTGTGTTAAACGCGGCCGGGCCGGAACTGGTGAGCCGGATCCGTATTGCGGATGAAATCAACCGGGTTTTGGGCGGCAGGCTTAGCTATACAGTGACGATGACAGGCGATGAATTTTTTAAAAACCGTCCCCGGATTACGCAGATGAAGAGCCTGTACTTGGAACCATACAACATCACAGAAAAAGGTGCGTTTACTGAAAAAATACAAAAAGAACTGAGAGGGGTAAAGCTATGAAGATAAAAGCGCTGATTACGGGAATTACAGGAATGGTGGGGTCGCATCTTGCGGATTACCTGCTGGTGCATACAGACTGGGACGTGTACGGCGTCTGCCGCTGGAGAAGTCCTCTTGATAATGTGGCGCACCTGCTTGGGCGGGTCAACCGCAGGGAACGGGTATTTTTTGAGTATGCGGATCTGAATGACGAGATGTCGCTTGTGCGGGTGATCCATGACATCAGGCCGGACTATGTGTTCCACCTTGCGGCGCAGAGCTATCCCCTGACCTCTTTTACGGCCCCGGTGGACACGCT
>CAJTGE010000007.1:825-188225 GCA_910575795.1 Clostridiaceae bacterium
CCACCCGGCCAGCCCCTATGCAATCAGCAAGGCGGGGACGGATCTGCTGGGAAGATACTATGCGCAGGCGTACGGGATGACGGTGATGACAACGCGGATGTTCACCCACACGGGGCCGAGGCGGGGCGACGTGTTCCACGAAAGCACCTTTGCCAAGCAGATCGCCATGATTGAGGCCGGCATGATTGAGCCGAAGGTGCTGACCGGGAATTTAAAATCGCTGCGGACCTATGCGGATGTGCGGGATGCGGTCCGGGCGTACTATATGCTTGTAACCGTAAATCCGGCGGCAGGGGAGTATTACAACATCGGCGGGACGTATACGTGCGAGGTGGGCGACACGCTGAATACGCTGCTGTCCTACAGCACGAGGAAGGATGAGATAGAGATTGTGACGGACCCGGAGCGGCTGCGCCCGATTGATGCGGATCTGCAGGTGCCGGACTGCACAAAATTTAAGGAGCATACCGGCTGGGAGCCGGAGATCCGCTTTGAGACAACGATGCATGATTTACTGGATTACTGGAGGGACAGGGTTAAGAGAGGGGAGGTATTTCTCAGGAGGTAAAATGGAACAGAGGGAGTATTATCTGCAAATAAGGATGAATATAAGCAGCCTGTGGAATTTGAATTAAAATGAAAAGTGAATAGGGATTAACAAAAAAATAAATCAAGATTTGTGTATTTCAGGAACTGGAAAATGGTATTTAATTCTACAGATTCAAATATCCGGCTGCCTCCCGGACCCGTCCGGGAGACTTAGCAGCAGGCTACAGCTTAAGTTCTGTAAAGTCAATCCACATATCATCATAGATGCCAGGCTTTATTCTGTCCCGGAAAGTGTAGGGCTTGGCCTTGAATTTTTCTTTTTCCAGAACATACACATACACCGATTGCTCTGTCGGATTTACGATCCAGTATTCTTTTACTCCGGCGTTCATGTAAAGGTTCAGCTTGTAAACATAGTCATGGCTGGAGTTTGCCGGAGAAACGATTTCTATTATCCAGTCCGGCGCTCCTGTGCAGCCCCTGTCAGTCAGTTTGTCTAAATCGCAGATCACGCTGATATCCGGTTCCACCACGGTCTTAGAGTTATCTTCAAAAAGCTTAACAGCAAACGGAGCCGGGTAGACTTTGCAGTCCCCTCTCTTCCCGTCAATATAATAGGCAATTTTTTTAAATATAAAGCCAAGTATTTCCTGGTGCATTCTGCTGGGAGCTGACATATAATAGATTTGGCCGTTTATCAATTCGGCTCTGATATTCTCCGGCAGGCTGTAATAATCATCTTCCGTGTACGTACTTGCGTAAGCTGGCGCATCAGACATTAATCATGCTCCTTTCTGGCGATAAATCAGCAATCATTTTGCAGAGTAACTTACTTAAGGCTTTCGATCCTCCATCCGTTTAGCAAGGGCACCCTCTGTTAGTACGAAGCATATTACAAATAAGTTCACTTGTCAAGTGCCTGAGAAAGCTGATGGAAGCGTTTTTCTGTCGGATATCAAAACTTCCCCTGGCGGCCCCTCCCGCTCCCTCGCTTTTTCCCGCTCCCCCTTCACACCCCCCTTCCGCAAGATTTCCCCATTGCCATCCCCCCGCCTCCTGTGGTATAATATCCCCTGGATAGTATTCCTCAGGAAACTATACCAGGACAAACCAAAAACTTGTTAGCAGATCCATTCGATTTCCGCAAGGGTCTCCGGTGAAACTTATATCGCTTATGAGTAGGATTTCATGAGGGCGTCGCCTGGAAGGAGGGTGACAGGATGAGGATCGGATTTGTAGGTGCAGGGAAAGTTGGCTTTACTCTGGGAAAGTACATGTCGGAACGCAACGTGTGTGTATCCGGATTCTACAGCAGAAGTATGGAGTCGGCCAGACAGGCATCCATTTTTACGCATACAAGGTATTACGAGACGCTTAAAGAGATAACGCAGTCGAGTGACGCCTTATTTCTGACGGTCCCGGACGGGGCCATCGGGGAGGTATGGGATTCTTTAAAGCGGTATTCACTGACAGGCAAGTTGATTTGTCACTGCAGCGGCGCGATGACATCCGCCGTATTTTCTGAGATCGGCCAGACGGGAGCGTTTGGTTATTCTATCCATCCTTTGTTTGCAGTCAGCAGCAGGCTGCAATCGTATCAGGAGCTTTCCAAAGCATATTTCACAATTGAAGGGCCGGAGAAGTATCTTGCGTTCTGGCGGGATTTTCTGGAAGGGCTGGGCAATCCGGTGCGGATTTTGAAGCCGGAACAGAAGATTCTCTACCACTGCGCGGCTGTCTTTGCCAGCAATCTGGCGGCCGGGCTCTATGAGATGGGGGTCCGTCTTCTTATGGAGTGCGGGTTTGACAGGGAGAGCGGCGAACAGGCGCTCGGCCCTTTGTTTACCGGAAACTGCCTGTCCGTGGCGCAGAAAGGGCCGCTAAAGGCCCTGACAGGGCCGGTGGAACGGGCGGATCTGGGCACAATCGAAAAGCATCTGGGCGCGCTTTGCGGGCCTGAGCGGGATTTGTACCGGGGTTTATCCGGCGTTCTGGTTGAAATAGCGAAACGGAAGCATCCGCAGCGGGATTATGAACCGTTATCACGATTATTAGAGGAAGAATGGAGAAGAGAATGAAACACACAGTCGCTACATTTAAAAAAGCTAAAACAGAGGGCAGGAAGCTCTCCATGCTGACCGCTTATGATTATTCGACCGCGAGGCTGATGGACGAGGCGGGGATTCACGGGATTCTGGTGGGGGATTCGCTGGGAAATGTGATCCTTGGCTATGGGGACACGGTTTCGGTGACCATGGAGGACATGATCCATCACGGCGCGGCCGTATCGAGAGGGGTAAAAAACGCGCTTCTGGTAGTGGATATGCCGTTTCTGTCGTACCAGACGTCGGCGTATGACGCGGTGGTGAATGCGGGAAGGCTGATGAAGGAGGGGCGCGCCCATGCGGTAAAGCTGGAGGGCGGCCGGGAGATGGTTCCCCAGATACGGGCGATTGTCCAGGCAGGGATCCCGGTCATGGGCCATCTGGGACTGACGCCGCAGGCGATCCATGCGCTGGGCGGCTATAAGGTGCAGGGAAAGGACGAGGCGGCGGCCAGAAAGCTTTTGGAGGACGCAAAGGCGCTGGAGGAGGCCGGCGTGTTTGCCATTGTCCTGGAGTGCGTGCCGTCCGCCCTGGCCGGCCTTATCACAGAGGCCGTGTCGGTTCCCACGATTGGGATCGGGGCCGGGGCCGGCTGCGACGGCCAGATTCTGGTGTATCAGGATATGCTGGGCATGTTTTCGGACTTTACCCCCAAATTTGTCAGGCGTTACGGCGAGGTGGGGGAGGCCATGAAGGCCGCCTTTGCATCCTACATAGAGGACGTGGGCCAGGGAACCTTTCCGGGGCCGGAGCATGGCTACCAGATAGCGGATGAAGTGATTGAGAAATTGTATTGATGATCCGGGAAAGGGCAGGGACAGGACATGAAGGAAGGAAAGACAAAAGCTTTTATTATAGAAGAAACCGTAAAAGGCGCGCGCGCGCAGGCCGCGGCCTGGAGAAAGGAGGGGCTTCGCGTGGGGCTGGTTCCCACCATGGGATACCTGCATGAGGGCCACAAAAGCCTCATCGACCGGTCGGTCAGGGAGAATGACCGGACGGTGGTGAGTGTGTTTGTAAATCCCATCCAGTTTGGCCCCGCAGAGGATCTGGAGAGTTATCCGAGAGATCTGGAGGCGGACTGCGCGCTCTGCCGGGAAGCCGGCGCGGCGATGGTCTTTGCGCCAAAGGCGTCGGAGATGTACGCGGAGGATTTTTCCACCTATGTGGATATGCAGGACGTGTCAGCAGAGCTGTGCGGAAAGAGCCGCCCCACGCATTTTAAGGGCGTGTGTACCGTGGTGAGCAAGCTGTTTCACATTGTGGCCCCGGATCGCGCGTATTTTGGTGAAAAAGACGCCCAGCAGCTCGCGGTGATCCGCCGGATGGTCCGGGATTTAAATATGGATCTGGAGATCGTGGGCTGCCCGATCGTGCGCGAGGCGGACGGCCTGGCCAAATCGTCGCGCAATACGTATCTGTCAGAGGAGGAGAGGAAGGCCGCCCTGTCGCTGAGCCGGGCCGTCGCGGCCGGAAAGGCTATGGCAGAGGGCGGCGAGCAGGACGGGGAGAAGATCCTGGAGGTGATGCGCGGGATCCTTTCAGCAGAGCCCCTGGCGCGGATCGACTATGTGGAAATGGTCAAATGGGACAGCATTGCGGTTCATCACCGCCTGGACTGCCCGGTACTCGCGGCGGTTGCCGTATTTATCGGGAAGACAAGGCTGATTGACAATTTCATATGGGAGCCGGCGTTATAAACGGAGCGGTTATTGATGCGCACAGGCGTCGGGAGAAAGACAGGAGCGATTGAAATGAATATTACAATATTGAAAGGAAAGATTCACAGGGCTACGGTGTCAGAGGCCAGGCTGGATTATGTGGGCAGCATTACCGTGGATGAAGCCCTGATGGAGGCGGCACAGATCCGAGAGTATGAGCAGGTGCAGATTGTGGATATTAACAATGGGCAGCGCTTTGAGACGTATGTGATTGCAGGGGAGAAGGGCAGCGGCCTGATCTGCTTAAACGGCGCGGCGGCCCGCATGGTTCAGGTGGGGGATAAGATTATCATCATGTCCTATGCGGGGATGACGCCGGCAGAGGCGGACAGCCATGCGCCGAAGGTGGTATTTGTGGACGGGGAAAACCGTATAGCGCGGGTGACTTCGTATGAGAAGCACGGCCGCCTGGCTGATATGGAGGGGACGGCATGCTGAGCGGGAAAACGGTTGTTCTGGGAGTGACGGGCAGCATTGCGGCCTATAAGATCGCGGGCCTGGCCAGCCGTCTGGTGAAGCTGCGCGCGGATGTGCATGTCATTATGACGGAGAACGCCCTGAATTTTATCCATCCCACCACATTTGAGAGCCTGACCGGCAACAAATGCCTGGTGGATACATTTGACCGCAATTTCCAGTTCCATATCGCGCACGTATCCCTGGCGCAGAGGGCCGATGTGCTGCTCGTGGCCCCGGCCTCGGCAAACAGCATCGCCAAGCTGGCCTGGGGGCTGGCGGACGACATGCTGAGCACCACGGCGCTGGCCATGAGCGGGCCGGTGCTCGTGGCCCCGGCCATGAATGTGCGTATGTACAATCAGCCGGTGGTTCAGGATAATCTGGCGCGCCTTCGGGAGTACGGGAAGATTATTATCCCCCCGGAGAGCGGCTATCTGGCCTGCGGCGATGTGGGGACCGGAAAGCTGGCGTCCGAGGATGTGCTGCTCAGCTATATTTTGAGGGAGATCGCATGCAAAAAGGATCTGTCCGGGATGCGCGTGCTTGTGACAGCAGGGCCCACGAGGGAGCCGCTTGACCCGGTGCGCTTTATCACGAACCATTCGACCGGGAAAATGGGCTACGCCATTGCCAGGCGGGCCATGCTCCGCGGGGCGGACGTTACGCTCGTCACCGGGTCGGTAAGCCTTGCGCCGCCGCCCTTTGTGCGCGTGGTTTCCGTGAACCGCGCGGAGGAGATGTTTGAGGCCGTGCGGGAGCGCTTTGAGGACCAGGATCTGATCATCAAGGCCGCGGCGGTGGCGGACTATGCCCCGCTTGCGATCCGGGACGAGAAGATCAAAAAGCAGGGCGGCGCGATGACGCTGGAGCTTGGCCGCACCCGCGATATCCTGGCCTGGCTCGGGGAGCGGGTAAAGCCCGGGCAGGCGCTGTGCGGCTTTTCCATGGAAACGGAAGCATTGCTGGAGCATTCCAGGGAAAAGCTCATAAAAAAGAAAGCGGATCTCATAGCCGCCAACTGCCTGCGGGAAGAGGGGGCGGGGTTCGGCACGGATACGAACCATCTGGTGCTGATTGGCCGTGACAGCGTGACGGATCTGCCCCTGCTTTCAAAGGACGGCGCGGCGGACCGCCTGCTGGATGAGCTGCGGGCGATCTGGGAGCAAAAAAACGGCGCGGGCGGCAGCGGAACCGACTTCTCCTGTCCGGGCGTCCGCAGAAGCGGCGCTTTTCCCAAAGAGGGACAGGACGCCGGGAAGGAGGAAAACGCCGATGATCTTTGCGGTTGATATCGGAAACTCGAATCTGGTGATCGGGCTTATGGATGAGGAGAAGAAGATTTCCTTCCAGGGGCGGATCCGCACGGATCGCAGGTGTACAAAGGAGGAGTTCATGGTGGCGGTCCGGACGCTTCTGGATATCTACCATGTCCGTGCAGAGGGGGCGGACGGCGTGATCATTTCCTCTGTGGTCCCGGATTTAACGGATCTGGTGCGGGAGGGCATGGCCATGCTGACCGGGGTGAAGCCCCTGGTGGTAGGCCAGGGCATCAAGACCGGGATCCGCATCGCCACGGATCACCCGGCCAGCCTCGGATCGGATCTGGTGGTGGACGCCGTGGCGGCGGCTGAGGAATACCCGGGGCCGGCGGCGGTCTTTGACCTGGGCACAGCCACGACCTGCTCGGTGATTGATAGGAAGCGCGCTTACTTAGGGACGCTGATCATGCCGGGCATCGGTATTTCCCAGGAGGCGCTGTCCGAGCGGGCGGCCCAGCTCCCCCATATCCGCTTTGAGCGGCCGAAGCACCTGGTCGGGAAAAATACCGTTGAGAGCATGCAGAGCGGGCTGGTGTACGGAAATGCGGCCATGATCGACGGCCTGATTGAGCGGATCGAGGAAGAGCTTCATGAGAAGGTGACTGCCATCGCGACCGGCGGCGCGGCAAAGCGGATCGTCCCGCACTGCCGCCGGGAGATTGTCTGTGATCCGGATCTGCTGCTCAAGGGGCTGTGGTATCTGTACTATAAGAACCGCGGGAATGGAGGCGGTTAAGGGGGGATCAGGAAAACACGGGGGCGGCTGATGCGCCGGATGCGTATGCCCGCCTTATCTGAACTGCTGCTGAAACTGTAGGTTAGGAACTGTCTCGAAATAACTTCCCATATTCCTTGTATTTTTCTCCGACAGCACTGCTCAAAAATCAGTTACATAGCCCGCTATGCGCCTGATTTTTGAGCAGCACTCTCGAAGAAAAATCCTGCGGAATAATGGGAAGTTATTTCGGGACAGTTCCTTAGCGTCCGCTGCGCTTTTCTCCGAGCGGGAGCGGGGTTCCGTTGGGTTTGAATCGGACTCTGGCGGCCCTCTCACGACAAACAACGCCCCACGATCGTTCATTTCGCTTAACTAACTGACATTGGTTCAGGTTGTCTGAACTGTTACAACAACTGTAATAAAATCGTAATAAAAAGTTTAAAAATACTTGACAGATTTTGCCATACCGAGGTACAATGGGGAACAGATCAGTACCACAAAAGAAATGAATAGAAACATGCAAAGGAATGAATGATATGAACCCCATGCTTTACCACACCCCCATAGCAGCCCGTTTATCCCGTCTTTGCCGCTTTGTTTCCGGGGGCAAAAGGCTTCTGTCCGTGATTGGCGCCGCCTTGCTGCTCAGCTTTGTCTCCCCGTTTGCCAGCGCGGCAGACGAGACGGCGGAAGCATGGCAGGCCGTGTTTGACGCAGAGTATTATTATAACCAGAATCCGGATCTGCAGGCTGCGATCGGAAATGATCCGCAGGCTCTGTTTTCCCATTTCATGTCGAGCGGCATGCGCGAGTGCCGTCCCGGAAATGAAGAATTTGACGTGAGAGCCTATGTGTTCTACAATCCGGATTTGGTGAATCAGTGTAAAACGGATATCGCCGCGTATTACAGGCATTATATGACTGCCGGAAAGGCAGAAGGGCGTATCTGCCAGCCGCAGGGAAACGAAAACGGCCGGATCGGTACATATACGACCAATTATAACAGCGCCATCCCCAGGGCGGTCAACGTATGCCTGGCGGCGCAGAGGATCAACGGCACAGTGCTGCAGCCGGGCGAACAGTTCTCGTTCAGCAATGCCGTGCAGCCGAGGAGGCTGGAAAACGGCTATGTACTGGCTCCGGCAATCGGCGGCCAGGAGTATGGCGGCGGCATCTGCCAGGTATCCTCAACCCTGTATGCGGCGATGTGCCACGCTATGCTCCCGGCGTCGGAACGCCACCCGCATTCTTCCCCGGTGTCCTACCTGCCTGTGGGGCTGGACGCGACGATCTCCGAAGGGCATAAGGATCTCAAGTTTGTGAATCCCTATCAGGAACCTCTTCTGATCCAGGCATCAGCGCAGGAGGGAAACCTCACGGTTACGCTGATCAGAGGCGAGGCGGCTATCGCAGAGATTCAGGCAGAGGCGGAAGCACAGGCAGCAGCAGAGGCGGAAGCACAAGCGGCGGCAGAGGCGGAAGCACAAGCGGCGGCAGCACAAGCGGCGGCAGAGGCGGAAGCACAAGCGGCGGCAGAGGCAGCAGCACAAGCGGCGGCAGAGGCGGAAGCACAAGCGGCGGCAGAGGCGGAAGCACAAGCGGCGGCAGAGGCAGCAGCACAGGCGGCGGCAGAGACAGGAGATGAGGCACAAACCGGCGGATCGGCGGGCGGGGCTCAGTAGTTTATAGTTTCTAAGCGCCATAAAAGGGATATCTGAAACGAAAATGCCCGGATGTCTCTTTTTTGGGTATTTAGAAAGTACGGTTCTGTTTTAGACCGCGCAGCCTGTTATCAGCAATAAATTTCTTTTTCCAGGTTTTTTCGGCCATTCTACCTTCTTACCTCCCTGCATACAATAAAAAACATGCTTCGCAGATTTTCTATTGTCATGAAGAAAGATAATCTAAACTGCAAGATTCTTTCTCTCTTTTTCTGCTATTTTTTGTAAAACTGCATATAGCAGTGTAATATCTTGATTATATTTAGCTAAACGGATTTCCTTATTTACCGATAAAGTATATGTACTATTCGTACAATAATTATGCTAAATATAAACCAGACACTACAGTAGTGCATCTGAATAAAAAAATTTGTTTCAATAAGGAACTGTTCAGAAATAACTTACAGAACATATCGAACTGTACCAGCGGATTCAATTTCGGCGTAAAGAGAGCCGGGCTTGACATACCCATGCCGTAATCGTACAATGCAGGCAGAGAGGCATGGAAAACAGCACACAGGGGCGGACATAAAGCGGATATTAAAAATTTCAGGGAGAAATGTATGTGCGGCAGATACTATGTAGATGATGAGACAGCAAGGGCGATGGAAGCGCTGCTTCGCGGGCTGCAGGGAAAAATAAGGCGCGGGTCTATGGCGGCAGTGGGCCGGATGGCCGCCGGCGACGTGCATCCGTCTGAGGCGGCGCCGGTTCTTTGGGGAGAGGGAGGCGCGGTGCGCTGCGGATGGCAGCGCTGGGGATTTCCGGGCTTTCAGGGGAAGCGGGTGATTTTTAATGCGAGAAGCGAATCTGCGATGGAAAAGCCATTGTTTCGCGACAGCATCCTGCACAGGCGGATAGCGGTTCCCGCGGCGGGGTTTTATGAGTGGAATTCCAGGAGGGAGAAAAGCCGGTTTTACAAAAAGGGCTGCCCGCTTCTTTTGATGGCGGGGTGCAGCAGGCAGTATGAGGACGGGGCGCATTTTGTGATACTCACAACAGCGGCCAATGGATCCATGAAGCCGGTGCATGAACGTATGCCCCTGATCCTGGAGTGGGACGAGGCGGCGAAATGGGTGCTGGATGACGCAGGGGTGAAGGAGATTCTTGGCAAAATACCCTGCCTGCTGGAACGTGAATCAGATTATGAGCAGCTCAGCCTGTTTTAGGGCCTGCTTCTGACGATTCTGACACGCTCCGGGGCGGCCGGGGACGGTATGTATTCCATAAATTACCGCTTGAAATAGAAACGTATGTTTGCTAAAATGGAACCCAAGGGGGTGAACGTACGTTTGAAACGAATCATCTTTCATATTGACGTGAACGCAGCCTATCTCTCGTGGGAGGCGGTTTACCGGCTGGCCCACAGGGGGGAGAAGGTGGATTTGCGAACGATCGCGTCTGCCGTGGGCGGGGATGTGTCTGCGCGGCGCGGGATTATCCTGGCGAAGTCGATCCCGGCAAAGCGGTATGGGATCAAAACAGGCGAGACGCTTCTGGAGGCGAGAAGGAAATGCCCGGATCTGGTGATCGTGCCGCCGGATTATGGCCTGTATGAGAAATGTTCGGCTGCATTTATGGATGTTCTGCGGGATTATTCGGATGCGGTCGAGCCGTACAGCATTGACGAGGCGTACATTGACATGAGCGCGAGCTGCCATTTGTTCGGGACGCCCGAGGAGGCGGCGGCGCAGATCCGGGACCGCATCCGGGAGGAGCTGGGATTTACGGTCAATGTGGGCGTATCGGCCAATAAACTTCTGGCAAAGATGGCGTCAGATTTCAGGAAGCCGGATCAGGTACATACGCTGTATCCGGAGGAGATTCCGGAGAAGATGTGGCCGCTTCCGGTATCAGAGCTGTTCTTTGTGGGGCGGGCCACGGAGGGAAAGCTTCTTTCCATGGGTATCAGAACCATCGGGGAGCTTGCGGCCTGCGATCCGGCGTGGCTTAAGCGCGTGCTGAAAAAGCATGGGGAGGTGATATGGGGCTTTGCCAATGGCATCGATCCCTCGCCGGTGGCGGCGTCCGGCGGTTCGTACACAATAAAACCGGGTGCGCCGGCGGATGCGGGCGCGGGCCTGTCCGTTGGCGCGCCGTCCGGCGGGAATAAGGGATACGGGAACAGCGCCACGACGCCGTATGATGTGATGGACGCGCAGACGGCGAAGCAGACGCTTTTGGCTCTTTCCGAGACGGTCGCAGGCCGTCTGCGGGCGGACGGGGTGCAGATCGGGGTGGTGTCCGTGGGGATCCGGTATGCGGATTTTTCCTATGCCTCCCACCAGAGAACGCTGTGCGGCCCGACGGATCGGACCATGGAGATCTATGAGGCGGCGTGCGGACTGTTCCTGGAATTGTGGAACGGCCGGCCGGTCCGTCACCTGGGCGTGCATACAGGCCGGGTGAGCCGGGAGAATTACAGGCAGTTACGGATGTTTGACGATGTAAATGATGAGAAGCTTTCGA
The DNA here is from genome assembly GCA_910575795.1 of Clostridiaceae bacterium. Taxonomy (GTDB): domain Bacteria; phylum Bacillota; class Clostridia; order Lachnospirales; family Lachnospiraceae; genus Otoolea; species Otoolea muris. The sequence goes on from CAJTGE010000007.1 coordinate 11,887, forward strand.
GGATGGACAGGGCTGTCGATGAGATAAGAGGGCGGTTCGGGGCCGGCGCGGTGCGGCGGGCCGTATTTTTAGACCAACAAATCGACATAAAGACCGAACCGTGAGAGGCGTAACTGTGAGTACATCTTTGGGAAAGAGGGGATGGCAATGGCATTTGGGATTGGCATGAATTCCCGCGGGGCGGACGCGGGCGGCGTCAGGGGAATCCAGCGGGAGATTGCATGTGAATGCTGGTTTACCAGCACCGGAAAGGCCACGCCTCTGATGCTGAAAATACAGGATGAGGACGGGGAGATCCAGACCATCCGGGAGATTATCGTGCATTCTCAGGAGAAAAAGACGTATGCCGGGGTTCCTTCCATCGAATATGACTGCACGCTGGCGCTGCATGGGCGCGGGATCAGGGCATGGCTTATTTATTATCAGGCAGAGAGCCGGTGGGTCATCAATTTTCGGTGACACGGCGCGCATGCATTGTTTTTGCGCCGGCCGTGCGGATGTTTATAAATACTTCAATAAATGCAGGTAATAGTTCAGGGTTATCTGAACTGTTACGAATGCGTGACAGCCGCAAGGTTGTTCTTTTTGTCTCATATTGACAGAGCGATTTCACCTGTGCTATACTGATTTCTGTAATCTGAAAAAAACAGTAAATTTCGAGCTGCTGCGCCTGAAACAGTGAAATCATGCTGCATGGCGGGCAGCCAATGGGTGGATGGGGAAACCCGCCCGCCTCCCGCATTTGGAAAGAAATGCATTGGAAAGAAATTGTGCTATGAAAAGGCTTGAATGCTTCCGCCTGTGCCGGAGCGCGTCTGAATGGAAATTTCAGCGCATCTTCGGGCGCTCCCGGGAAGAGTTGCCGCACGATTTTTGTTCCGGTGCGGCGTTTTCTTCAGAAATAATATTCAAGGGAGAGAGATACGATGAGAAAATCAGGCAGATGGAAGGTGTTTGCGGCGGCTGCCGCGGCGGCGGTATCGATGGCGGCCTGCTCGGGTTCCGCGGACAAGCCGGCTGAAACGGAGACTGCGGCAGAGACTGCGGCTGAGGTGGAGGCGGCGGCCCCGACAGAGGAGGAGACGGCGGCAGAAACCGGGGAGGCTGAGAGTGAGGAGCAGGAAAAGAGCGCGCAGGGCGTGCTGATGATGGCTACCACGACCAGCACGGATAATACGGGGCTTCTTGATTACCTTCAGCCGCTGTTTCTGGAGGAGACGGGCATTGATTTGCAGTGGACAGCCGTGGGGACAGGCGATGCGATCCAAAAGGGCATGGACGGCGAGGTTGATATTGTGCTGGTTCACTCCAAGGCCAAGGAAGAGGAGTTTGTGGCCAGCGGCTTCGGCGTGGAGCGCTTCCAGGTGATGTACAATGATTTCATTATCATTGGGCCCAAGGACGGCCCGGTTGCGGTGACGGACGATATTGAGTCTGTATTTAAGCAGATAAAGGACGAGGAACTGACATTTGTATCGCGCGGCGATAATTCCGGCACGCACAATAAGGAAACCGGGATCTGGGACAAGCTGGGGATTGCGGATTATGAGAGCAATCCGAATTATGTGTCAGCCGGGGCCGGCATGGGCGATACGATCAATATGACGGATGAGAAAGGCGGCTACTGCCTGACAGACCGCGGAACCTGGCTCGCGAAAAAGGCGGATTACCCGGATATGGACATCATCTGCGAGGGCGACGCCAACCTTTTGAACCAGTACGGCGTGATTGCCGTGAATCCGGAGAAATACCCGGATTTGAACAATGAGGCGGCAAATACCTTTATTGAGTGGATCTGCTCTCCTGAGGTTCAGGAGCTGATTGGCAAGTTCGGCGTTGAGGAGTACGGCGAGCCGTTATTCTTCCCCAACGCGGATCAGCAGTAGAAAGACAGAAAAAGGCGGCGGAGGATATCCGCGCTGCCTTAAGGCCAGCAAGGCCGAAACCGGGGCGGGCGGTGGCGCTGCGCGGTTTCGGCCTTTTTTAAGGGAGCGGGTTGAGTTGAAACAGGTATTTTCAGAATTTTTTGGCACAGTGGGCGTGATGGATTCGATCCGGGTCACGCTCATCATGTCGGTTTGGTCCACGCTGATCGCGTCTGCGTTTGGGATTTCGCTCGGATTTTTGCTGGAAAGGCGGGAATTTCCCGGGAAACGGCTGGTGATCCGCCTCAACCGCACGCTGATGGGGGCCCCTCCGGTGGTGATCGGGCTTCTGGCCTATATGCTTCTCAGAAAGCGGGGGCCGCTCGGGAGCCTGCGGTGGGTGTTTACCATCAAAGGCATGGTGTTTGCGCAGGTTTTAATCATCACGCCCATTGTATGCGGGATGGTCTATTCCTACGCGGTGCGCACGGCTCCGGCGATCCGGGCGTTTGCGCGGCTGATGGGGGCGGACCGCCGGCAGACGGGGTGGCTTCTGTTAAAGGAAATGAAGCATGAGATGTATTTTGCCGTGGCGTCAGGCTACGGCCGCTCGATCAGCGAGGTGGGGGCCGTGTTTCTGGTGGGAGGCAATATTAAGAATCACACGCGCACCATGACGACCGCGATTTCAACCCTCAAGGGGGCCGGGGATTATTATGAGGGCGTGTTCCTGGGCGTGCTTCTGATGATAATGGCGTTTGCTGTACAGACGCTGGCCGACCATTTCAGGAGGGAGGAGCAGGGCGATGAGAATCTCTAATCTGAAAAAGCGGATGGGAACCTTTGAGCTTTGGATAGAGGAGATGAACCTGGAGAGCGGGCTGATCCACGGGCTGGCCGGCCCGAATGGCTGCGGCAAGACAACGCTCTCCAAACTCCTGACCGGGATCCTCACGCCGGATGAGGGGATGATGGATTTGGAAGGGCTGACGCCGCGCGACATTACCATGACAAGCCAGAAGCCGTATCTTCTGCACGATACGGTGTATGAAAACCTGATCCTTCCCCTGAAGCTGCGGGGAATGCAGCCGGATAAGGAGGAGACGGACGCATGGCTGGAGCGGTGCGGGTTAAAGGATAAGAAGCGCCAGTATGCCAGGAGCTTAAGCAGCGGGGAGCAGCAGAAGCTTTCGTTTATCCGCGCTTTGATATTCGGGCCGAAGCTGGTGATTGTGGATGAGACGCTCTCCAATCTGGATCCGGACAGCACGAAGCTGTTTGAAGAGCTGATGCTGGAACAGCAGAGGAAGCGGCCGATCACATGGCTGACGATCAGCCATCAGCTTGTGCATCTGAAACGGGTCTGCGATCGGGTGCATTTCATGGAGAAGGGGAGGCAGATCGCGGAGGGAACGCCGAAGGAGATTCTGCTGAATCCGTCGCATCCGTCGATAAGGGCGTTTTTGGCGGATACGGAGGTGTCGTTTCGGGGGTAGGGGAAAGTCATGTCGTGAAAGGGCCGCCCGTGCGGACTTCTATATCCAACAGAACCTCACTCTGGCGGCCTTATCACGCCGAATTATAAATAGCAGACGCATAAAGCTTTTATAATAATGAAAAATATTTTATATATATGAAATTTTTTAAATATCTCATTGACAGCAGAATTTTGATTATGTTATACTAAGCTTAGAATTTCGAGCTGCTTTCACCTAATGCAGGATTAGCTCCGGACGGCATACACGGCCGGATTCAGAGCGGTCTTTTTCGGATCGGAACTGCAAAGATACGGATTTCTGCGATGGGATGGCGGCCAATGGGTGCGGGGGGAAACTTCCGCGCCTCCCGCATCCGGTTTTCTGGTGCATTGGAAAGAAATTGTAATCGTTCAGGTATTCTGTACGGTTGCCAGAAATTGCTTCTTTATTCATTATAACAGAGAATTTATAATTAGGAAGAGAGGCAAGTTCGGCTGCTGTTCATCAGGCGGTATCCTGCGGGGCGGGTTACTGCGCGGCCCGGGAGGGCGTGGGCGGCGGCGTTGGTGTTTTCCGGGTGCGCGAAGAAGAGGCTGGCGTGGGGACAGACAGATATGGGTACAGGGCGGTACGCGGAGAAGACGGCAGAGAGAAGAACGCCGGATCCTTTGGGATTTCTCCGGGCCGCCTTTTTGTTGTGTCCGGGTTTGGCGCAATGCCGTATTTGAAGCTGTAATAATACCGCATTGAAACCTATTATAATTAAGGAAGGAATTGGTTATGAAATTACTGCGGGTGGATACGCTTGAGGAGGCGAGGGGGAAGCTTAAGGGCGTGTTTGCGGGGCGCGCGCCGGAGACGGAGCTAACTGGATGCGCGGATGCGCTGGGCCGGATCCTGGCTGAGGACGTGGTTTCCGGGGAGGCGGTACCTTCCTTTTACCGATCGGGCGTGGACGGGTACGCGGTGCGGTCAGCGGATACGGCCGGGGCGTCGGAGAGTATTCCGGCATTTCTTGAAATGATCGGGGAGATCTCTGTGGGGACAGCGGCGGGAAGGGCGATTGGCAGCGGACAGTGTATGTATGTTCCCACCGGAGGCATGGTCCCGGAGGGCGCGGACGCGGTGGTGATGGTGGAATACTGCGAGCCTTTTGACGCGGATCATGTGGCAGTATATGAGGCGGTTCCCTTTGGGAGCTCAGTGGTGGTTCCGGGGGAGGATGTGAAGAAGGGACAGCTCCTTCTGGCGCGGGGCAGCGCCGTCAGCCCGGCGGGGCTCGGGGCGCTGGCGGCGGCCGGGATCACGGAGGTTTCTGTGTATAAGCCCTGGAGGGTGAGTATCCTTTCCACAGGGGATGAGCTGGTGGCGCCCGGCGGGTGTCCGGGACCGGGGCAGGTGCGGGATGTCAACAGCGCCGGCCTGGCGGCCTCGGCGGCAAACGCGGGCTTTCAGGTGATCCGGACAGCGCTTCTGGCGGATGATGAGCCGCTTTTGGAGGCGGCGGTGCGGGAGGCCGCGGAGGACAGCGACCTGGTTTTGGTGTCAGGCGGGAGCTCGCAGGGAAAAAAGGATGTGACGTGCGAGGTTTTAGACCGGGTGTCCGGGGGCGGCGTGTTTACGCACGGGCTGGCATTAAAACCGGGAAAACCGACGATCCTGGGGTTTGACAGCGGCCGCGGCGCGCTTTTGATGGGACTTCCGGGGCATCCGGTCGCGGCTCTGACGGTGTTCCGCCTTCTGGCCTTCTGGCTGTGGCGGGAGCTGACCGGGCAGCGGGAGGAATGGTCCGTCAGGGCGCGGATGAGCATGAACCTTGCGAGCGCGCCGGGAAAGCTGACGTGCGTGCCGGTGAGGCTTTACCGCGGCGCGGACGGATATGAGGCGGAGCCGGTTTTAGGGAAATCGGGGCTGATTACGACCATGTCCCAGGCGGACGGGTATGTGATGGCAGAGATGAACCGGGAGGGCTTAAAGCGCGGGGAGTGGGTGGAGATCCACCGTTTTTTGTAGGATGTACGTTCGCATAGTAATGGTTCAGCGCTATCTGAACGGTTGCTTTCGGATAAGGAGATGCGATGGGAAAACGAAATTTGTACTTAAACAATACGCCGGTTGAGGAGGCGCTGAACGTTTACCGGGAGGCGTTAAAGGGGCTGATTGCCCCCGGGAGGGAGACGATTCCGGTGATTGAGAGCCTGAACCGGATCACGGCTGAGGCGGTGTATGCGGCATACTGCTCCCCGCTGTACAATGCGGCGGCCATGGACGGGATCGCGGTGATATCAGAGCGGACCAGGGGCGCCTCGGAGCGGGAGCCGCTTACGCTTTACCCGGATGCGGATTTTGCGGTGGTGGATACCGGGGATCCGGTGAAGCCCCCGTATGATGCGGTGATTATGGCAGAGGATCTGACAGAGCTGGCGGACGGCGGGGTGCGGATCACCGGGGCGGCGGCCCCGTGGCAGCATGTGAGGCCCATCGGTGAGGATATTGTGGCTGGGGAAATGATTCTGCCCGGCCGTCACCGGATCCGGCCCATTGATATCGGCGTACTGCTGGCCGGCGGGATCACGGAAGTTCCTGTGTATACCCTTCCGGAGGTCGCCATTTTCCCCACAGGGACCGAGATCATCGAGCCCGGAACCGAACCGGGCGAGGGGGATATCATTGAATCGAACTCGCGGATGTTTGAGGCCATGGTAACGGAACACGGCGGGACGGCGCGCCGCTTTGCGCCCATTGCGGACGATTATGAGAAGCTGAAGGACGCGGTTTCACGCGCCGCGGATGAGTATGATATGGTGCTGGTCAACGCGGGCTCCAGCGCGGGGACCGAGGATTATACAGTCCACATCCTGCGGGAGCTGGGCGAGGTCCTGATCCACGGCGTGGCGGTGAAGCCGGGAAAACCGGTGATTCTGGCAATCGTGAAGGATAAACCGGTGATCGGCCTTCCGGGCTACCCTGTCTCGGCGTATATCAATTTTGAAAATTTTGTGGTCCCGGTGCTGGAGATGATGAACGGGCGGGCGGGAAAGCAGAGATCCGTGGCGGAGGCAGTCGTCACGAAGCGCCTGGTATCGTCCTTAAAGCACAGGGAGTATGTGCGGGTAAAGGTCGGAAAGGTGGATGAGCGGCTGGTAGCCTCGCCTCTGGCCCGCGGGGCCGGGGCGGCTATGAGCCTGGCGCGGGCCGACGGCTTCTGCGTGATTGAGCAGAACAGCGAGGGAGTGGAAGCCGGCGAGCGCGTCCCGGTGGAGCTGTACCGGACGTTGGAGGAGATCGACCGCACGGTGGTGGCCATTGGCAGCCATGATCTGATCCTGGACGTGCTGTCTGATCTCATGCCGGATGAATGTCCGGGGAACTATTTGTCCAGCACGCATGTGGGCAGCATGGCGGGGCTGATGGCGCTTCGGCGGGGGGAGGCGCATATCGCGCCCGCGCATTTGCTGGACGAGGCGTCGGGAACCTACAACATTCCGATCATAAAGAGGCTGTTTCAGGAGCCCATGGCCCTCATTAAGGGCGTGGACCGGATACAGGGGATCATGGCTGCGGCCGGAAATCCGCTGGGGATCCAAGAGATCGGGGATCTGAGGCGCGTCCGCTATGTCAACCGCCAGCGCGGAGCGGGGACGCGGGTGCTTCTCGACTACCGTTTAAAGCTTGCCGGCATTGCCCCGGAGGAGATTTCGGGGTATGAACGGGAGGCGGCGACGCATATGGCGGCCGCGGCGGCGATCGCGGGAGGCAGCGCGGACGCCGGGATGGGGATCGAGTCAGCCGCCCGCGCCATGGGGCTGGATTTCATCCCCATCGGCCCCGAGGAGTATGATTTTGCCATTCCGGTCCGCTTCCTTTCGCTGCCGCATGTACAGTGTTTCCTTGAGGTCTTAAAAAGCGAGGCGTTTAAGGAGCGCGTGATGAAGCTGGGAGGCTACGCGCTGCGCCGGACCGGGGAGATCGTGTACTGCTGATGAAAGGGCGGGAGAGATTTTGATATGAAGGGACGCGTGGAAGCGCTCTGTGTCTTTCGTGAAAAGGGAAAACCGGGGGAGTACACAGAGCGGGGAATATTTACAGAGAACCTGGGTATGGACGGGGATCTCCATGCCCGGGGCGGGGAGCGGCAGGTAACGCTGTGCTGTGCGGCGGCCCTGCGCCGGATTAAGGAAGAGGACAGGCCGGGGCTGTGTTTTAAGAGGTATAAGGCCAATCTGACAGTGGACGGCCTGGATGTAAAGGCCCTGCGGCCGGGGATGAGGCTCGCGGCCGGGACGGCTGTGTTTGAGGTGTCGGAGCGCGGGAAGGCGTGCTTTCCGGAATGTAGTTTGTTCAGAAGCGGCCGGGAATGCGGGCTCGCCGCCGGGGCCGTCTTTTTGAAGGTGGCGCAGTCCGGGGAGGTCTCGGAGCAGGATGAAATCGAACTGCTCGGCGGATTGTGACCGGAAAAAAGGAGCGAAGATAAAGGAGGAATGAAAGTGAAACGGTTAGAAAAGGATGAGGCCCTCTGTACTGGCTGCCGCCAGTGCGAGGAAGCGTGCTCGAAGGCGTTTTATAAGACAGCGGACAGGACGAAATCATGCATCCGCATCACGGACCGGGAGGATGGAACCCATAAGATTTCCGTCTGCACCCAGTGCGGGATCTGCGCCGAGGTGTGCAATACGGGCGTGATTGGAAAGGATGCGAAGGGCGTTTACCGGCTCGATAAAAAGGAATGTGCCGGCTGCCTGATGTGCGTCGGCTTTTGTCCGGAGGATGTGATGGTCCAGAGCGACGACTGCCTGGAGCCGTCGAAATGTACGGCCTGCGGGATCTGTGTAAAGGCATGTCCCACCGGCGCGATCCGGCTCGTGGAGGAATAGGCGTCAGACGCATCGCTGCAGTTTGTGTGTATCGCGAAGCGCGCGGCTGGCAGACAGCATACAGCGCGGCATCGCAGCAAAAACAGGAGGACAAAGATGATTAAAATGTGCGATCTTCCCCGCTATGCGGATGCGGATATGGAAGAGATCAAAAAAATGAAAGAGGCGCATGTGGTTCTGAACCAGATTACATATGAGCCAAAGCCCCTGTACAGAGGCTATACGGATAAGCGCTTAAAGATTGACGTGTCGGACAGCTCGGTCAGCATTCTTGACATCCCGCAGGAGGTAAAGGAGAAATTTACGGGCGGCAAGGGCTACTGCCTGCGGTATCTGTGGGATGCAGTCAACCCGCAGACGCGCTGGGATTCGCCGGAGAATGCGGTTACCATGTCCGCCGGCCCGGTAGCTGGCATTACGCAGTACGGCGGAACCGGAAAATGTCTGGTGTGCACCATTTCCCCCATGACGGATATCCCCATTGACTCCAATGTGGGCGGATATTTCGGGCCGTTTCTGAAATTCTCCGGTTTTGACATGATTGAGCTGACCGGAAAAGCCAAAGAGGATGTGATCATTGTCATTGACGGAAATAAGGGGACCATCTCCGTTGAAAAAGCGCCTCTGGAGCACAGGGATGCCCATATCCTGGGAGAAGAGCTGACAGCCATGTATGCAGAGGATGGGAATGACCGCAAAAATGTGGCGGTAGTCTGTTCCGGTTCCGCGGCAGAGCACTGCAACCTCTCCATGCTGAATTTTACATTCTATGATCCGAAGCGGAATGTGGTGCGCTTAAAGCAGGCCGGCCGCGGCGGAATCGGCCGCGTGTTTGCGGACAAACACATCAAGGCTTTAGTCTGCCGGTTTAAGGGCGTAAAGGCCAACTTAAACGATGTATATGACATCAAGCTCCTGAATAAGGACGGGCTGAAGTTCCACCGCGAAGTGGCGGCGCTTGACAATAAGCAGAACGCCATGCGCAAGTCCGGCACAGCGTATTCGCTGCAGACGCTGAGCGATTACGACATTCTCCCGACCCACAACTATAAATACGGCGGGACGGAGAAGGTTTCGGAGATGAAGGCAGAGGTGTGGCAGGAGAAATGGCTGACCCAGGGCGGCGCGGACGGCTGCTGGTACGGCTGTTCCATGGCCTGCGCCAAGACGGCGGATCATTTTCTGTTAAAGACCGGGCCTTACAAGGGACGCCGCGTCTGCGTGGACGGGCCGGAGTATGAGAGCGCGGCGGGCCTGGGCCCGAACTGCGGCATCACGGATCCGCAGGTGATTTTAGAGCTTAATTTCTACTGCGACACCTACGGGATCGACACCATTTCCTACGGGACCATGACCGCGTTCCTGATGGAGTGCTATGAAAACGGTATCCTGAATAAGGAGCGGACCGGCGGCCTGGAGCTCGTGTGGGGCAATGCGGAGGCGGATCTGGAGCTTCTGCACCTGATCGCGAGAAACGAGGGCTTTGGAAAAATCGGCGCGCTGGGTTCCCACAAGCAGAAAGCCTATTTCGCAGAGCAGGGCTGGGGCGATATGGACTTTATGAATGATATCGCCATGGAGCAGAAAGGGCTTGAGTATTCGGAGTATTCCTCCAAGGAATCCCTGGCCCAGCAGGGCGGCTACGGCCTGACGAACAAGGGGCCGCAGCACGACGAGGCATGGCTGATCTTCATGGATCAGGTGAATAACCAGATCCCGACCTTTGATGATAAGGCTGAGGCGCTGTACTATTATCCTATGTTCCGCACCTGGTTCGGTCTTCTGGGACTGTGCAAGCTGCCTTGGAATGACATCGTGCCCGCGGACAACAGCCTGCGCGACGAACCGGCCAAGGTTCCGGAGCATGTGGACAATTACCTGGATCTGTACTACGGCGTGACGGGCGTGAAGATCGACCGCGACGATATGATCCGCATGTCAGAGCGCGTGTACAACTTCCAGCGTATCTTCAATATCCGCCTCGGCAAGGGCCTGCGGAAGAACGACGCGATCCCGTACCGCTCCCAGGGGCCGGTGACGGAAGAGGAATATTTGTCGAGGCAGGAACGCTATGACAAGCAGCTTGTGGATCTGGTGGGAAAGACCGCCGAAGAGGTGCAGACCATGAGCCTTAAGGAAAAGATGGCGGCCACGAGGAGCTACCGGGAATCCGAGTATGAGAAGCTGATCGACGCGGTATATCCAAAGCGCGGATGGACGCTGAACGGCGTTCCGACCGTGGCCCATTTAAAAGAGCTGGGCATGGATCTGCCGGAGCTTCTCGAGATCGTGGAGCCGCTCCAGGATGTGCAGCCATGAGACTGAACGACAGGCCGTATGAAAACTGGCATGAGGGACTGACCATCCGGGGCGTGATGGATTATATGCATTTTACGTGGCCCAAGCTGGTGGTGAAGGTAAACGGGCAGCTTGTCTGGCCGGAAGACTATGGGAATGTGGTGCTGAAAGAGGACGACGATCTCAAGATCCATCATTTGCTGGGCGGAGGCTGAGCCGGGCGGGGATGCAGGAATAATAGAGAGATGAGGAAGGCGGGGATACAGAGGATGGTATTCCCGCCTTTTTGATGGGAGAGGGCGTTCGTGAGAGGGCCGCCAGCAGCAGGCCATAAATCGTTGTCTGCATAATTGCTATGGCTGGATTTTGAGAAAGTCAACAACCCCGCTGCAAGCAACGGGGCGTCAAACTTGCAGCGCTGCAGAGCAGCGGGGTATTTGACCCTCGCGGCAGTCGCCAAATGTGCATGCAAGCATGCATGCCCACTTGGCTCGTTGCCCGCGGGAATAAAAAGAGAGGAGAGGTGCGCTTATTATGGAAGAAACTCGTTATAAACGGCATTTGATGCTGCCGGATATCGGGCCGGAGGGGCAGGAGCGGCTGCGCGCCGGACGGGTGCTGGTGGCCGGGGCCGGGGGGCTTGGGAGTCCGGTTTGTATGTATCTGGCCGCGGCGGGCGTGGGGACGATCGGGATTGCGGATTTTGATAAGGCGGATATCAGCAACCTGCAGAGGCAGATCCTGTACCGGGAGAAGGATGTGGGGAAGATGAAGGTCGAGGCAGCCAAACGGAACCTGGAGAAGATGAATGGGGAGATCTGCGTCCGGACGTTTGGCGAGGGGCTGAATCAGGAGAATATCAGGCGGATCGTGTCCGGGTTTGATGTGGTGGTGGACGCGACCGACAATTTTTATACGCGCTATCTGATCAGCGACACTTGTATGGAGCTGGGAAAGCCGGATGTGTATGGGGCGATCTGCGAATTTGAGGGGCAGGTTACGGTGTTTATGCCGGGAGGGCCCTGCCTGCGCTGCTTAAGCCCTGAAACGCCCGGTCCGGGAGAGGGGCCGAATTTTGGGAGCTTCGGAGTGCTGGGCGCGGTTCCGGGGATTATTGGGAGTATACAGGCAGCGGAGGCGCTGAAGCTTCTTCTCGGGATCGGGGAGACCCTGGCCGGGAGGATGCTGTTTGTGGATGCGAAGGCGATGAGGATGGAGGAAATGGAGATTCAGCCGAATCCAAGGTGCGGGTGGTGTAAAAGGACGGTTATGGCGTGAAGGCTTTGGGGAGGAGAACAGAGTAAAGATGGAGGAGATGCGCGAAATAACATGTAAAGTCATTCGCGGCAACTCCATCATTCCCATCATCTGCACGCCCCACTTTGCGGTATATTTGGCCCAAATTCACTTAACGAAGCCCACTGCGCCGCGTTAAGCGAATTTGGGCCAAATCGCACACAAACTGTGACGCACATGTGACGGAAAGCATTTTTCAGGCACGCTCTGATACTCCAGCTCGGAAAAGTCGATACCAAAATTTTGTAACATGACTTTTGCAATTTTGATTTGGTAATCGAGCTCTTTGTTTTGGCCGGTTTCATGCGCTTTAATTCTCATTAAATTCACATACGTGATGATCGCTGCCTGTCTCTGTTCTTCAAGTGTCATGCAATCACCTGCTTTCTATATTGCGGCTGCTGTTGCTACAGCTCAAGTATAACACAGGCGGGATACAAAGTCTATTAAATTGTCGCAGGAACAGGCGTGTTACTGCCGCAGCGCTACTTTTCAGGAAGGGGGGATGAGCGGCAGGAAAACAGAGTGACAGAGATGAAAAGATTGTGGATGGTCTGTCCGGGGAAGATAATAAATGACAGGAAAATAAGTTGTAAAAAAGGTAAATCCTACAACTAATCGTTGTATTTTTCGTTTTTTTGCAGTATACAAAAGACGGATTGCCAATTTATGCATTTATATGTTATAATTATAAAACTGCTTATGCATCGGACAGCGGAGCTGATTGGCCGCTTTTTCGGGCAGGCTGGCGGCGTGGCTCGGGGGTCGGATATACAAATGAGAAATGGTTGTTGGAGGGATGAACAAATGGAAATTGCTATCTGTGATGACTGCCTCAGCGATATTCAGGAGTTGAAAAAATTAATCCGGAAGTGTACAAAGAATTCGGATCATGTACGTTTTTTTGAGTTCCACAGCGGAAAGGATCTGATGGATGGTTTCAGAAAATTCAGTGTTTTTTTCCTGGATATTTATATGGAAGGAGAGATGGAGGGCGTCGAGCTGGTGGAGCAGATCCGAAAAAGGGATTCCGATGCGCTGATCGCCTTTTATACGGCGCATCAATATCCTGTCAGCCGTATTGTGAGAGCAAAACCTTTTGCATATCTGGTGAAGGATTCGGTATCTGCGGATTTTATGGCGGATCTGCGGATGACTTTGGAAGAAGCGAGAAAGAAGGAAAAAGATCGGGCTGTTGTGATTCCTGTTTCACACGATGGGGTCACTCATGCGATACAATTGTCAGATATTATTTTTATTATGAGGGAGAGGACAGGGAGCAGAATTTATTTAACAAGAGAAGGCGCAGAGAAAGTGGGCCTGTTAAGGGATGCAGGGAACTGTGAAGAGAAAGAATTGTCAATAAAAAGCCGGGTTGGGATGGAAGAATATTATAATGAGTTAAAAGATTATGGATTTTTATATGCAAAAGTGAGCTATATTATAAATATACGCCATATTATAACCAGGGAAAAGAGCCTTGTTGTAATGAGTGGCGGCATTAAATTAACCGTTTCGAGAAGCAGAAAAAAAGCATTTGATGATCAACTGATGAGCTATTGGGGACAACAGCGAAAGGAAGAAATGTGATGGATTTTGCATGGCTTATGTACGAGGCGGTAAAACTCTTGAACTGCATTATTGAAATTTTTTTGGTCTATATGTTTTTAAGATCTCTGTTCCCGGTCTATGAGAAACGGCGATATGTAAGATGGGCAGAGGCGGGAATCTGTACAGGCATTATTTTTTTTGTAAATCATTTGGAAATGCCATTTGTAAATTTGGTTTGTGTTCCCCTTATATATATGCTTCTTATCTGGCTTATCTACCGGATTAGGTTTAACCTGAATGTGTTGTATGTGATATTTTATTATACAATTTTAGTAATTACAGAATTTGTTGTGTGGCATTTTTTTCACATTTTTGGAATCGATGTTACGGTAAAAGATCATACCTGGGCATTCAGGCTTTTGCTGGAAAAATGTCTGATTTACCTCGCACTTGTGATTATCAGAAAAAATCACAGGTATGCTCCAGATAAGGAAGGGTATCCCATACTGAAAAATCTGCTTATTTTGCCAGTTTCTGTATTAATACTATTAAATGGTTTTCTTTTAGCTAATCAACACCGTATGGGATATTTACTGATTTATCTGGGAAGCGCTGCACTGTTGGTGAGTAATATCGCGTATTTTCTGATTATGGATAAGCTGCTTTTAAGAGAAAAGGATATTCAGGATAATAAGATGAGGAACCTTAAGGCGGAATTGGAGCGCAGCCATTACCGTCATATAGATGAAATTAATCAGGAATATGCGGAATACATACATGAAATGCGGCATATTGTCAAAGCAATAGAGGATTTTGTAAACGCTCAAAACGATGAAAGCCTGAAAAAATTTTCGTCGGAAGCTTCTAAGCTGCTGAAAAGAAAAAGCCCTGCGGATAAAAAAATGTATATTGAGGATCCGATTGTTAATGGAATGCTAGTTGAAAGAATGAAGGAGGCAAATAAAAGCGGAATCCGGTTTAAACCTGATATACAGAAAGGGGTATCGTTAGATTTTATGGATGAAACGGATAAAATCAGAATTCTCGGAAATTTGCTGGACAACGCGCTGGAAGCGGCGGGAAAATGCGAGCACGGATATGTAAATATGTCGCTTTATATACAAACGGATTCAACCATTATTTTACGGGTTATAAACAACTTCAGTCATAAAAATCAGAAACAGGAAGGCATATTCATGTCGATCAAGAGCGACGGAAGAAGACATGGTTTCGGTCTTCAAAAGGTTAAGGAATTGGCAGGCAGGTATAAGGGTTCTCTGAAGATCGAAGAGGAGAACGAAAGATTTACAGCCATAGTGTCGTTGAGAAATATGTATTAAAAATAAATATTTATCAAAAATGCTTGATTTTTTCTTCAAAAGGGGTTATGGTAATATAAAACAAAGGAGGAAAGATGATGAAAAAGACAGTCAAAAACCTATTAACAAAACTGAAAAACAGAAATTGGGCGGTGATCGCGCTGAATGCGATGGCGCTGCTGACAGTGATTCAGAACGTGAATGCAGGATGCGGATGGATCGATCATCAGCCTGAGATTCCGGAAGAGGCTAAACGCTTCAGGCGGTTTTAAAAGGTATGATCGAAAAGCTGGCAGAATATTTGGTTGACTGGCAGATAAAGAGACATTATTTGTCTGCAGAGGATCAAAGATTGTATCAGTATGCGTTTGGATTGCTGATTGGGCAGGCGGTCAATATATTGATCGCCTGTCTTTTGGCAGCAGCGTTTCAGGAATATATGACTGTATTTGTGTTTCTGCTGTCCTTTATTCCGCTGCGCTCCTATGCAGGAGGCCATCACGCAGATAACTATACGATCTGTACGCTTCTTTCTACGCTGATACTGCTCGGGGTATGTGTGATGGCGAAGCTGATTCCCGTTGGTATCATTTTGACCGTGAGCCTTATATCCGGCGCAGTGTGTGGTTTCCTGATTTTTTTACTGGCCCCGGTTGAAGATCATAATAAACCTTTGGACCAGGCGGAGAGACGCCGGTATGGAAGACGCAGTAAGGTAATATGGACTTTTGAGATATTTGCATGGATGATTTTCTATAAAGCCGGCGCAGAGGATGTGAGCCTGGCGATTGCTCTGGGGCACCTTGCGCTGTCTGTATTATTATGTGCAGGAACCGTAAAAAATAAAAAGATTTCCCATTCTGCTTTGAATCAAAGTTAAAAATCATGAGTTTGTAAGCCGTAAAAAAATATTTTTGCGGCTTTTTTCATACGGATTTTTAGCGTCAAATTTAGATTGTTTTAATCTTGTTTTCCGCTGTCAATCAGAAAAAATGGTTTAGATGATGCAAAAAACGACAAAAACGGAACAAAAAACGACATCCCTATTGAAATGGGATGTTTTTTGTGATAACTTATCAATCAAGAAAGGCAGATAGATAAAATAAAAAATATTTGGCAAAGCGTATGGGGGAATTGAGTTGATAAGGTTCAGAAAGGCGGCTGTCATATTTACAACAGCGGTATTGCTTATATTTTGTGTGACAGAAAATATTAGAGGAGAAGAGAAGAACGATAATATATCCTCTTCCGGTGAAATTATCTTCCTCTTAGACACCAGCGCGTCCATGAACGCCCAGGACAGGGACCGGGAGGCCATCGACGCGATCCGGCAGGCAGTGTACAGCCTGCCGTCGGATTACCGGGTTGGGCTGGTGGCGTACAACACGGACATACAGACCGTGATCGTCCCCGGAACCCCGGCGGCGCAGATGGAGGAGATGCTGGCAGGGATTACCTATACGGGATACACGAACGCAGGGGAAGGGCTCGCACAGGCTGTCGGGCTCTTTTCTGAGGGCGGGGCGTCAGACCGCTGTATCGTGATGCTGACGGACGGAGAGATCGATATGCCGGACAGCCGGGCCAGGGAGGCGTCGCGCGCGCTATATTCCGAAGCGGCGCTGCAGGCGCGGGAGCGGGGCGTCCGGATGTATATCGTGGCGATCGGGACAGAGCTTTCGGATCCGCGGCTGCACATTTTCGACGGGGCGGAGGTGACGGACGGGGCCATCTACTGGGAAGGCCAGTCAGGCTCCCTGTCTGGTATCATGAGGCGTATCCTGGAGGAGCGGCTCAGCCTGCCGGGCGCCCCGCTGGCAGCGGGCGGGGCAGGAAGCGTCCTGCCTTCCGAAAGCGCCGGAAACGGATTTGCGGCAGGCGGATCGGGCCATGCGCCTTCCGAAATCTCAACCGTGGTTCTGAACGCCGCCATCCCGAAGGGCGCGAGCCGCGTGAGGCTGGCGATCACCTCAGAGGAAGGCATAGGCGGGGCGCAGGCCGGGCAGGCGCAGGTGATAACAGGACAGCATTTCGCGGTTGTGGAGGCGGTGCGGCCGCCCGCGGGGACGTTAAGCGTATCGTACCAGACGCCGGATCCGGCCTCCGCGCAGGCATGGATGATCCCGGAATACGACGTGGTTCCCACCATATCGGCAGCATACCGGATCGAGGAGCTTTCGCGGAGCGAAAAGGAGATAAAGCGGAACGTGCCGCCGGAGTTTGAACACTACGCGGATCTGGAGCTTACGCTGGTGGATGTCTCCGGAGCTGATTCAAAAAATGCCGCCGGGGATCTTTCGGGGGAGGTCTCGCAGGATCTTTCGGGAAATGCCGCCGGGAAAGGCGCGAATATATGGGAGGATGAGCGGTTTGAGGGGATGGAAGTCTCCTTCACCGTCAACGGGACGCCTTATACGGGAACCATACAGGGGGGAAGCATCTTCCTGACGCTGCGGGCCGAAGCGCTCGAAACGGTGACGGCGGCGGTTTCGATGGCAGACGACGGGGCGGTATACCGGATACGGGAGGCCGATCCGGTGCGGATTGAGAAATTTCCGGATCCGGAGTTTGAGCCTCTGCCGGATTACCGGCCGCT
The DNA here is from genome assembly GCA_910575795.1 of Clostridiaceae bacterium. GTDB lineage: Bacteria > Bacillota > Clostridia > Lachnospirales > Lachnospiraceae > Otoolea > Otoolea muris. Next base: position 29,164 of record CAJTGE010000007.1, read on the forward strand.
GATCGCCATCCTGTGCGCACTGGCCGCCTGCCTTGCAGGGCTGTTTGCGTTCTGGATGGGCAAGAGGACGACAGTGATCTATATGGCGCCATCTCCGTCCGGGGACGGGACGAAGACCGCCGCTAGGGCCGGCGAGTATTCGGGGAAGCTAAACATGTACGTGGTCAGGAACGCGGACGGAAAGGACATACCGCCTCAGACGTACCGCCTGTTCGGGCGCAGGGCCAGGAGGCTGACGCTGGGGCAGATCCTGACATCCTGCGGGATTAAATTTGATAAGATCGGAGCGGACGATATCATCCTGTATCCGGGCCCGGATCACGCGGTGATCGTGATGGACCAGTCCGAGGGCTGCACGGTGATGCGGGGCATGGAGATTTTAAAAAAGGGAATGGGGTATCCGGTATACTATAACGGGAAAATCACGGTATCCTTTGACGATGAGGAGACAGAGATGGAGCTGCATTACCGGAATTTAAAGCCAGGGGAAAGGGAGGAGCTATGAGAAACACAGCCGGGTTTGCGGAAAAAGCAGGGCATATGCCGTCAGGGGCAGGCCATATGGGCTGTGATCCCTGATATTATAAAGAGGAGGAAAAGAAGGAATGGGAAATGTGATTAAGCAGACAAACCGTACCATGCTGATGGAGGTGATCAATCCGGAAAAGCTGGATTTCCTGACGCTGGTCGGGGACGTGCGCGGCATGGAAAGCCTGTCGGACGACAAGATAAAGGAGATCAATGACCATCTTCTGGTGAGGAGCTTTGACGAATTCCTGGAAAAATTCGCGCCGGCTGTGTATTGCTATTACAATGCCAACAGCCAGCAGGTAGTCTACCAGCTTAAAAAGCCGGAGCAGGTGCCGGAGGAGATGCTGACGGAGATCCCCTTAAACCGCCAGAATGAATTTATGGGGATGCTGATGTCCATGATCGAGACCAAGCGCTCGGAGGGGAGCACGAACGTGGACTTCAAATTCGATAAACTCACCGAGATGATTTCCCCCAGGAAGGTCATGGACGCCATCAAGCAGGGCCGCAAGGAGCTGCAGTATACATACGGGATCTATGCGTCCTTAGACGACGGGGATCCGAAAAAGATGGATGTGGCTGACCGGCTGAACGTCATGTTCGAGGAGGCCAGCGCGAATTACAACAATGTGCTGGCCATGCTGCCGCTGGCGATTGAGGATATCAAGACGCGCCTGCTATTGGGGGACGGCGGCGATAAAAAGGACAACACGCCCCTGGCCCTCGGCGTGCTGAGCATGGGCGAGGACGGCGAGCTGCGGGTCTTAGAGGCCCCGAAGGTGGAGAGCACAGCCCTCATGGCAGTGGACGATCAGGTGAACGCAGGGCTGATTGAGGCATTAAAGGAGGACTATGAGGCCCTCAATGAGGAGAGCAACGACTATGTGGCCGCCCTTGTGGCCCGCACCTTCTGTCCGCTGACCTCCACCATGGAGAGCCGCGTGGACAAGGAGCAGGAGGTCAGGAATTACAACTCCTACCTGGAGTTTTACCGCGAGTCAAAGGACGCGTTTATCAAAACCGTAAAGCCGCTGATTGAAAAGCTTCTTGGCGTCTGGTGTTTTTTTGAGCAGTATCCGTCGAAGGTAAAGGGCATGAAGCCCTCCATGCTGATCACGAATGTTTCCAATGAAATGCTGGCCAAATCGGGAAACATTTCCCGTCTGATCACCTATTTCAACACGACGAACGCAAAGAATGATTTTTCAAATACCGTGTGGTATGCGGCTGTGCCGAATGTTTCTTTAGATCAGTACAGCAAGATGAAGCTGACGCGCGAGCGCTTTAAGGGCAACTCGAAGACGGAAAAGAGCGATGTGAACAGCGTGGAATCCCTGGCGCGCCTTTTGGATGTATTTAAGGATTACGGGGTGCAGTGCTTTTTCAGCTATGAGGCGGACGACAGCACGACCTTCAGCGCCCTGGCGACCGAGGGAATTGAGAAGTATGAGGAGCGCTGCATGCCGCTGATGGGCAAGCCGTTCAGCGAGTACGCGATCCCCTGCCTGCCGAATTTTACCATTATCCCCAAGGACAAGTCGGGCGTGGTGCTGGACAGCCGCATGGTGATGGGGGAGGACGGGGACACCGTGGAGCTCTCCAAAGAAAAGGAAGATGTCATGAAGCTGTGGATCGACGGCGTGTACGTGGGGGCCGCGTATGTGGCGGCCGGTATCACGGCGGCGTACCAGTGCCCGGAGTATTTAAAGGATAAATTCGGCAAGAACGGCGTGGATCCGGAGCTCCCGGGCGTGCGCTTTGACATCGAGGCCGGGGATCACGCCCTGGCGGCCTATACGACCATGGCAAAGGAGATCACAGGCTTTACGAACTCCATTAAAAATGACATTAACCGCAAGAATTTCGGTTTTATCTTCAGCTCCGAGAATGCTTCGCATAACGGCCATGACATTACCAACATCATGGTTTATAAGACAAGGAACCTGCTGTCAGACGGGTATATGTTTGAGCCGATCTACAAGACTCAGGTCACGAATTACATTGAGCGGGTAATGCGCCATGGGACAGGCGATTTCAAGGAAGATTCCATTGTGCGGTTTTTCTCAAATAACCCCAGCAGTCAGAAAAGCCAGTGGCTGTCAAAACGCGAGTACCTGAACGCTATCCTTGGCAAGGGCGATGATATTGAGTACATCATTGACGAGGAGAACGGGTACTGCACGTTAAATATTACGTTTAACGGCAATGTGAAGAACCTGGAGGTGGAGATTAACCGGCTGTCGGCCAATAAGGCTTAAAAAGGCTTAAAATCTGGTTATTATCCGCCGGGCATCCCCGCCCCGGGACGTCCGGAGGGTATTAATAAACCGTAACAGCCCGGAAGCCCGGGCGGTTACACAAAATAAACTATTCCAAAAGAAAAGGAGGAATCATTTATGGGATTTCGCATGAAAATCACCGGGGGAGCCGAGGACATCGTTTTTGATGAGAGAAGCATCATGAAGGTGGATTTTAATTCCGCTTCGTCTGTGGACTCCAACGCGCGGGCCACGGATTTCGGCCTGACTGTGAAGGTGTGGGGCAAGATGCTCTACAAGCTGGGCGGGGAGGGCAGCGATCCCACCCTGGGACTGGCGCAGTGGTCACAGGTTCCGTCCGAGCGGGCGGACTGCTACCGCAGCGCGGAGATCACGGTGGTATCCGCCGGCCAGGTGGTGCGCCAGTTCACGCTTCCGGACGCGTTTGTCATGGAATATTCGGAAGAAGTGGACGACGAGAGCGGCGTGGGAACCTTTTTCATCCACATGAAACAGAAAAAGGATGAAAATGCGGCGACGAAAATTGAGGGCGGCTTCGGCGGCGAGTAAAACAGGCTGAAAGGAGGATATGAGACATGTCATATAAGGTAACGGTAGAGGGGACGGAGAGCTTTGAGATTGCAAAGGAATGTGTGCGCAGGGTGAAATTTACCACGGATATCCCGCTGGATTCCAATGCCAGGACAAAGGACGTGGGGAGCACGCTGACGATTACGGGCAGGATCCTGACAGCCGTTGACGGGGATCCCTTTGACAGCACCAGGAAGCTGGCCCTGTGGTCCGCTGTGCCGGCGGAGAAGGCGGACTGCTACCGCAAGGTGACGATCGAGCACATAGCGGCGGGCGTGATGGAGCGGAAATACTATTTCCCGAACGCGTTTGTCATTGATTACAAGGAAGATTTCGGCGACGTGGAAGGAACCGGGACCTTTACGCTGGTGGTAAAACAGAAAAAAGACAAGCTGGACCGGATTACCGTGGAAGGCGGCTACGCGGCCGTATAAAGGGGCCGGATGCCGATAGGGTTGCTGTGTATATTCCTGCCGGGCTGTAGACAGTAATGCTTACATTGGAGGGCGCATCCGTAACAGGGCGCGCCCTCCCTGTTGATCACAGGCGCTCCCGGAATCCGGCTGCGGCTGATTCTGGGAGTATATTCATGGGAGGCGCGGGAGAGTCCGGGCCAGGGCGCGTTTTAAGAATGCCCCAGGGGGAAATGGGATGGAAAAGGATTATTACAGGATTCTCGGGGTGAGGGAAGACGCCCCGGAGGAGGAGATCAGGAAGCAGTACCGGAAGCTGGCAAAGAGGTATCACCCGGACGCGAATCCAGGAAATGCGGAGGCGGAACAGAGGTTCAAGGAGGCCGGGGAAGCGTGGGAGACGCTTGGGAACAGGGAGAGGCGGAAGGCGTATGATCAGAAGCGGAGGGATTCCGGGCGTGGAGCGGGCCGGAGAAAGGCCGGAGATGGGGCCGGGAGCGGCGCGGGCGGGAGGCCGGGATTTGGTTTTTATAATGGTTCTGCCGCGTTTGAGCAGTTTTTCGGGTTCCGGCCGGATGGGAAGCGGGGGGATATGGGGAAGAATCAGAAAAGTAGGAAGAATCCGATTGATATGACGGGTTTGTTTGAACAATATATGGGAATTAAAAAATAGGTGGAACCAGAGGGGATGCGGTTTACTTAATGCTGTAGTGGAGTATATGCGGGCTGTGGTAGATCGTGAGAGGGCCGCCATCGGCAGGTTCTATATCCAACGGAACCCCGCTTCCGCTCGGAGAAAAGCGCAGCGGACACTAAGCTCGAAAAGACCTCGCTAAGTGCCGGCGGTTTTCTACGGGTTCCTTATGGATATAGAACCTGCCGATGGCTACGTTACTGGAAGGCGGGGGAGCCTGCGGTTTGTTGGTAAATTGTATTGCCTTAATTAAGCGGCAGCACTTTTAGTCAGACAGGGCAGTCATTGATGGGGTTAGGAAATTAAGAGATTGTGAGAAAATATAGGGTAGCGGTACCGGATTAAGTATGCCATTATCAGGCTATATTTTTGGAACTATTGATTCCCGAGGGCAGGGGCCTGGTGGGTCTGCCTGCACATTTGACGACTGCTGCGAGGGTTACATACCCCCGCTGCTCTACAGCGCTGCAAGCCTGATGCCCCGCTTGCGGCGGGTGGACAGGCAGGGGTGTTGACTATATAGCAGTTTTTATTATACTGCATACCTGATTGTGAATCATTACGGGTTAAAACCATTTTAGGATTAGAAAACCTTTTGCCTACAACTTAATGTGGATAATGCCGGGGATAAAGGGCGGCAATGTGGAGAAGCGGTTTAATGATTTCTGAATTATGTAAGTACGAATCCGTTTAGCGCCTGTTTTCTGTTATAGTATAGGTAGGTATGATTTATGCGCAGTTCTAAATCGGGTAATACAGTTTTCCGCTACATGACCTTTTACCCACGACATTAAGCCATGAACCGATGGCTTCATAACATGCTTTTTAAAATCCAGCCATACCGAATTACGCAATCATGCGCTCAGCCGGAAATCTATAGCCTGCCGATCACGTAGCCAGCGGCAGGTTCCATATCCATAAGGAACCCGTAGAAAACCGCCGGCACTTAGCGAGGTCTTTTCGAGCTTAGTGTCCGCTGCGCTTTTCTCCGAGCGGGAGCGGGGTTCTGTTGGATATGGAACCTGACGCTGGCGTCCCCCTCACGATCCCCCACGGCAAGCACACATTTATGGCAAAAAAGGAGCAGAACATGAAAAACAGAATCAAAATCCCAGATCTGGCGGCCGCGCTTATCTGCATGACAGCCTTCGGCATCGCCTGCGCCTACCCGGACATGGTGCGGCACACAACCCCTGTCCTGTGGGCGGCGGGCCTTATGGCAATGGCTCTGGCTGCCCTGTCATTGACTGCCCCGCAGAAAAAGGGAAAAAAGCTTTCTTACCAGGAAGAGCCTTCTCCTAAAACGGATCTGATCACGGAGCTCGTCCTTTTAAATGAGGAGGACGGGGATCTGGCGGTATGGGACATGTACGGCAGGACGTCGGCGCTGATTGGCCGGGATGTGAAGGAAAATGAGGTGGATATTGACCTGGGACAGGGGCCTTATGCGGGGATGGCGGATACCGAACACGCGGTGCTGAATTTTTCGGCAGGGAGCTGGTATGTGGAGGATCTGGGGAGCGCGAACGGGCTGCGGCTTAAGAAGGCGGCGGACGGGAGGATGTACCATCTCTCGCCGGACATGCCGTGCAGGCTGGAAAAGGGGGACTGCCTGTATGTGGGGATGAACCGGCTTTTGCTGAGGTAGGGCAGCCGTCCAGGGGAAACGTCCGGGCGGGCCTGCTGGCCGGCTTCGGGGGGATAATATTGTAAAAGTTCGGAGGAGAAAGGGATATGAGCAGTAATCTGATCCGGTGCCAGAACGGGCATCTGTTTTCTGCCAGGCGGTATGGTACGGTGTGCCCGTTCTGTAATATTGAGACGGCGACAAAGGAGAAGAAGGAGCTGGGGGCGGCGTCAGCGGACGGGGAGGCCCTGGAGGAGCTTTTGCTGGCGCAGGAGGAGATTCCGGTGTGCGGCTGGCTCGTGTGTATTTCCGGGCCCAGGCAGGGAAAGGATTATAAGATCCGTTCCGGGAAGAATTTTATCGGCCGCGCGGACGATATGGATATCCAGATACTGGGAGATAATAAGATTTCCAGGAGGAACCACGGCGTGGTGGTGTTTGACCCCAAGAAGCGGCAGACTGTGCTCCTGCCCGGGGACAGCAATGGGCTTGTGTACCACAATGAGGCGGCTGTCTATACGCCGACGGTGCTGGATTCCTATGATGTGATTGAGATGGGGGACAGCCGGTTTGTGTTTGTGCCGTTCTGCGGGGACAATTTTATGTGGGAAGAGAGAGGGCAGGGCGTATGAGAGTTCCGGAAATGGCGGTGGCGGCTTTGCTTGCGCCTGCCTTTTTGTATCTTGTGTTCCGCATGGGCCAGGTGCTTTTGGGGAGCGGGCGGGGGATGCGCGCGGGTTTTGAGGTTGGGGCTTCTAAGACGATTGGGGACCGGGAGACGCAGGAGGACGCTTTTGGCATCCGGGAGCTGGAGGACGGCGTGATGGCTGTCCTGGCGGACGGGATGGGGAAGAGCTTTGGCGGGAAGCTGGCCGCGGAGACGGCGGTGGAGGCGTTTTTACAGGTGTTTGGGGATGAGGCGGCCGCTTATAATCCTCAATATTCCTTCCGCAAGGCGTTTAACGGGGCGAACCGTGAGATTTTAAAACGGCTTAACGGGGTGCAGGGCTGCGCTTCGGTTACGGCGGCGCTGGTGAAGGGGAGGAAGCTCTATTATGCGGCGGCAGGGGATGTGAAGGCGGCGGTGTACCGCGGCGGCGAGCTGGTCCCTGTCTCGTCCGGGCATACCATCAGCGCCCTGGCGCGGCAGAAGTATGAGGAGGGCAGGCTGACGCGCGAGGAGGCGTTATCCCTCCTGGACCGCCACCGCCTCTATAATTTCGTTGGCCGGGACGGCTTTAAGGATATCGAGTTTTTTGACACGCCCATCAGCCTGTACGGGGGCGAATATGTGCTCCTGATGAGCGACGGCCTGTATGGGACGGCCAGGTGGAAGGATATGGAGGACTGCCTGGAGGGCGCGGGGGACTGCCAGACAAAGGCGTACGCCCTGATCGAGCTGGTGAACCGGAGCCAGGCCGCGGACAGGGATAATGCCTCGGCGGTGCTGGTGAAATGCCGGTGAAGGCGCCGGCGGGGTGGGCGGCGTTTGAGAGAGGATGAAGGTTGGCAGGGTTGGAGGAGACGGGCCGATGCGCAAGCAGAACAGTACATTTAAGACAGGATTTATTTCCGAGGCCGGATCGGAGCTTAAGAACCATGATTATTTTGCCTTTGTGGAGCTGGAGGACTACGCGTGCTATGTCATCGCGGACGGGCTGAATGACATGCCGGACGCGGACAGCGCCAGGCTGGCGACGCAGGCTATTATACTGGCCTTCCAGGCGTCGCCTTCGATGAGGAAGCGGGCCATCCGCTCGTACCTGGAGGCAGCGGACCGGGCCCTTGGCGGGGCGGACGGCCGGGAGCGGCTGAAGGCGTCGGCCACGGTGTTGGTGACGGATTATGTGCGCCTGCGCTACGGCTATGCCGGGAATACGCGCCTGCGCCTGTACCGGGACGGGCATGTCGTGGAGGAGACAAGGGATATGTCCCTTGGAAGCGACTTAACGAGGGAGCGGGAGCTGCCGGAGGACGCGCTTTCCAGGCATGAGGAGAGGAATAACCTGTTTTCCTATTTAGGGCAGGGCGCGGGCTTTGCGCCCGCTGTGTCAAAGCGGATCCGCCTGAATAACGGGGATATCGCGGCCCTGTATACACGCGGGATCTGGGAAAACTTAGACAGCGGGGAGCTGGACGATGTATTTTCGGAGGCAAAGGATGATCCAAAGGAATGCCTTGACCTGGCGGAGGACCTTTTGTTGTCCAAGCAGCCGTCCAGGCTGGAAAATTATACGCTGGCGGCGGTATTTGCGGATAAGGTGTTCCAGGATCCGAACCGGAAGCGGCGGATCCGGAAGATAGCCGCCGTCTGTGTGACGGCGCTGACCGTGGCTTTGACGGTGGGTATGGTAGCGTGGGTGTTTGTAAGCCGGCGCAGGAAGCAGACGGAGGAGATGCAGCGGCGCTATGCGAATACGATTGAGTATATCCAGGACGCGAATTTTATCCGCGCCGCCGAGGAGTGTGAGAAGGCGCTGGGGCTGGCGGAGAAGCTGAAGCTTAAGAAGCCGCTTAAGGAGCTGTCGGATTACCAGAAGCTTATCGAGGCGGTGAACGCGGCGGAGGACAGCTTCGGGGGCGGGAAGTATGAGGAGGCGCAGGCCGCGTATGTGACGGCAAAGGAGCGCTCCCGCTATGCGGACCGGCTGGCGGACGCGTATATTGACAGGCGGCTGGAGGCGATCACGGATTACCTGTCGGTATTTGACTATATCCAGTTGGGGGATACGCTGGCGGCGCAGGGAGACTTTGCGCGCGCGGAGGAAAAGTACCTGCAGGCAAAGAGCCTGGCCACCAGGACGTATTTTGAGGAGGGCCGGAAGGATGCGCTCGACTGCCTGGACGCTTTGTATGAGAGCCGGCAGAAGGCCGAGGAGGCGGATACGGAACAGGCAAAGGAGAAGGCGGTGAATGAGACAGGGGCCGCGCAGCTCGCCGCCGAGGGGGATAAGGCTTTTGCGGAAGGGGATTACGGGAGCGCCGGGGCGTACTATGCCATGGCGCTTGAAAAGTATCTGGATATGGGCGATGAGGCGCACGCAGAGCTGATCCGCGCGAGGATTGCCTCAAGCGGGCAGAAGTCGGAGGAGAATGAGGAGAAGGAGCGCCAGGCCGCGGAGTATGAACAGGCCGCAAAGACCCAGGAGGCCCTTGGGAATGAGATGGAGGCGAAGAAGCAGTATCTGTTTGCGAGGAATGCGTACCGGGAGCTGAAAATGGATGATAAGGCGGCGGAGATCGACGGGCGGCTGGCCCTGCTGGAGCTGGAGCTTGAGAGGAAGAAGGAGGAAGAGGAGAAGAAGGAGACGGGAGACAGGGGAGAGACGGAGGAGGACGGGATGAACGGGCCGGGGGGAGACGGCGGCAGAGGAGATGCAGGGGATGCGGGCGGTTCTGGGGGGCCGGCCGGAGGCAGGAAGGAGGATGGAGAGGGATGAAGTATTTTGAAGTGCAGGATACGCCGGAGCTTAAGTATGCGCCGAGATTGAGGAACTGGTATGGGAAATTTGATGTGAGGAATATATGCCCTGAAGGCTACCCCAGATTACCTGAAAGGGAACTCTTTTTTATAGAACCATCAGAAAAAACGATGTTTACTGACATCATTTTATCCCCCTTTCTGTTAGTTTCTGAAATGATCCGGGAGGTACTTCACATGTACCGTGAACCTTGCTTTTTCCGGGATATCATTTTGCTTGATCAAAGTAATGGGAGATCAAAAATGTATTATCTGCCGGTACTGGATGAGACAAGGAGAATTCAGATGTATAAGAAGGTATATAAAAACGGAATTTGTATATCAGAACATAGGCCGTCGGAATACAAACCCATTCAGATTGACAGAAATTTTTTCTGGATCCGCGGTGCAAAGAAAAGGCATATTATTATATCAATGGATATGGCTGAAAGCCTGCTCCGGAGAAATGTGGCGGGGCTGGGGCTTGAGGAAGTGGAGTTATACGATACGTTTAAGGAGGAGATACGATGAGAGAGGAACGGCTGCTTGTGCATCCATTTGAAGATATGCAAATTTTGGACTATACATCTGTACAACAGGAAAACGAACATGCGCGCGCCAGAATCAGAGGAATGATACCATTTGATAAAAAAGACAGGTATGCAGATACGGCAAGAAAGGAGCTGTGGCTGCAAATCGTCGCCTTATCAGCCCAGGGTGAAGAAATCTTATTTTATGGCATAGCGGATCACGTGCGGATTGAGGTCAGAAGCGGAACTGCTATGATGGATGTCAGCGTTTCTTCAGGAACGCTGCTGATGGATATACAAAGACATACCAGGAGTTTCCAGGATGAGGAATTTACATATGGGGATTTGCTGGATATCTGTAATGAGGAATATCCGGAAGCGGGAAAGATTATGACAGAAGGAAAGGGCAGGAAAATTCCTCATTTCATTATGCAATACCAGGAAACAGACTGGTCTTTTATTAAACGGCTGGCTTCGATGAATAAGGCGGTTGTGTTTGCAGATTGCTTTACAAAAGGCGAGAAATACCATTTTGGAATTCCATGCAGAAAGGCCCAGTCAGAGGATGAGAAGTTGGATCGCCGGATCCAATATGATATTCAGGAATATTGGATCCGAAAAAAGAATGGCCTGGGGATCCGTGCGGAGGATATGGCCTCTTATATATGGGAAAGCCGTGAAATGCATAAATTAGGGGAAGAAATGCTTGTGGATGGAAGACATCTGCTGATATGGAAAGTGGAATCCCGTATGAAAGGAAATGAGCTTTACCATACCTGCTATATGAAACCGCGTTCCGGTTTTCAGGTTCCTGTGGCACAAAATCCGTATTTGTCAGGGAGCTCTTTGTCAGGAAAGGTTAAAAAGGTCAGGAGGGAAAGGGTTCAGATTGAAATAGGAGATGATGAACATAAAAATCAGAAAAAATTGCGCTGGTTTTCATTCTCCACGGTCTATTCATCAGCGGACGGGACGGGCTGGTACTGTATGCCGGAAACAGGCGATACGATCCGTCTGTATTTCCCAACGAACAGAGAAGAAGAAGCATATGTGGCCAGCGCATACCACGAAGAGGGGGGATCTTTAAGGACACAGCCAGAGCATAAGTTCTGGAGAAATAAAGAAGGAAAAGAGATCCGCCTGTCTCCGGACCGGATTCTGATGACGAATAATGACGGAACCTATATTGAGCTGTCTGATGAAAAGGGGATCGAAATGGTCAGCGAGGGCTCCATAACAATATGGTCAAAAGAGAGCCTGAGGATAAATGCAGGTTCTTCGATTGAACTGAGCGCCCCTAATGAGGTAACCGTGAGACAGGGGAATACAAAGATGAACCTCGGGGGAGATATTGCGATGCAGGGGGCCAGAATCCTGCTGTAGAGAAATGGAAAGGGGTGTGGAAGGATGATAATAAAGCTTACGGCAGATTTAGAAGTTGAGACAGAGCTTCCATTTAAAAAGGTGCTTGATTTTGGGTATTCCTGGAAGACGGATTGCCATGCGGCTCTGCATGTAAGAGGATATCTGGATAAAAGCGCTTCATGGGATGATTTTTTACAGGATGCCAGTCCCATCAAAATATGGATGGGGGAGGGGGAAGAAAGAAAAATTATTTTTGCCGGCATTATAGCCGGATTGGAGATACAGGATGAAGGAAACCTGGAGCTGGCGGCGGTGTATGCCGCATCAGCCTCCATTTTGTTAGATTGTGAGAAATCCAGCCGCTCTTTCCAGAATACAGAAAAAACATATGGGGAAGTTGCCAGGGAAGCGGCAGGGATATGTGGGGGCAGCGTCATACGAAACAGAGAACAGGACAGAAAAATAGAAGAACCGGTTATTCAATATGAAGAGACAGCATGGCAGCTTGCGGCTGGTCTGGCCGCCCGGGTGGGAACCTGCATCATTCCGGATATAGCGACCGGGAGGCCGAATTTCTGGTTTGGCATGCGGAAAGGGAGCGAGATTTTACCTTTCTCTGAGGAAGAATACACGATGGATTTGTTTCCATCTGGAAAATACAGCCCGGTTCATTATGAAGCCGAAGGCCGGAACCACGCCTGTATTGGGGATACGCTTGTTTATCTGAACCGGAAGCTGGTTATAACAGAAGTAGAAGGCCGCTATGAGAACGGTGAAGCGACGTTCAGATATGTTATGAGGGAGGCGGGGGAAGCTCGGAAGGATATACCAGTGTGCCATACCGCCGCCGGGCTGGGGCTGTGGGGAACTGTCATGGAGGTAAAGGGGGAATCCCTGAGGCTTGCATTAGATATTGATGGAGGCAGGGAAACAGGGAATTATTTTTATCCATGGCAGCCGGATACAGGGAATGCCCTTTATGCAATGCCGGAAGCGGGAGCCAGGGCGCTTTTGTATTTTTATCATGCGGATAAGACAGATGGGGCAGTGATCCATTGTATCAACAAAAAGGATGCTGAAAAGGATTATAAGAAACGGGCTCTTGATACCGAAGCCGGAAACGGGCTTCATTTATGGGATGAGGAAGCAGGCGTATACAGGGGAGATAAGCATAAAATGGAGCTGGGAAATTCTACGATTGCCGCGAAGACACAGAAGGAGATGGAAGTCACAGCCGGAGGTTCCGTCTTTTTGAGAGGACGGAGGATTATGATAAAGACATCCGGGGAATTCAATATCAGCCAGGCATAGCAGGGGGAGATACTATGGAATATTATGATGAGGAATTGCTGGAGGCAAAAAGGGAGCTGGAACGGAAAAAGTACACTACTCTGGAGACAGGAATGTATGCGGGCGAAGAATTGATACAGTTTGCAGACAGAACATTACCAGGATCAGACATCTGCTTACCATTGCCGGTACGTTTTGTTGAAATGCCGGAATTCGTCCGCGCGGTAAAATATCCGTCGGGTTATGCTCCGAAATGGATCATGACAAGCCTTGACACCCTGGTGAACTTTGCCTTTAATCGTTTGGATATAAAAGATGGGGATATAAAAGCAATGGGAAACCAGTTTCAAAGGGCGCTGCGGAACCTGAACCCATCGATCCGCATGAAGGAGCCGGTTTTGTCCGGCACAGGGCAGGGCAATGAAATGCTGTGGTTTGATTACACAGGATACAGCCTGGACGGGCAGAGCTACAACCGAGTTTATCTGATAAAAATGAAAGGTTCTGTGCTTCATGGGGTATTTAACTGTGAGTTAAAGGACAAAGAAAAATGGGAAATGATTGTGGAAAAGGTTTTTATGGCAGTAGAAGAAGGATGCTGAGAGGGGAAGGGATATGGCAAGAGAAAGCGAAGAGGAATTAACACGTAAAACGGATCTGCAAATGGTGATGTATGATTTTTATTTTGACAGGAACGGTAATTTTGTGCAGACAGAGGGGGAACAGGGGGTTATGGAGGGCATCGTGGCGGATCTCCTCACGCAGCACCAGGCATATCATAAGAGGATTTCAGATACACGGTATGTTCCAGTAGGCTCTGTTCTTGCGTGTACAAATGGCAGTACGCTTGTAAGGATGGGAGCCGGGGAGACAACCGGGGTTTATGTCGGAAATGGTGCGCCGGTTATGACCTGTTCTGATTGTAAAGCGGGAGAAAACATACCGACTTTTGGCGGCTGCCGGGCCATTATGGTGAACGGGCTGCCGGGAAGGAAGCTGGGGGCATGGGGAAATGTGAACGCCCCGGCGGGAGAAAGCTATACGCCCTTTGGCGCTAAATGTGTGCCAGTTATAGACGGAGAGTGGAAACAGCCAGGAAAGGGCAAAGTTCTGATCTGGAGGCCGGCCGGGAAGGAGTATTCGTGCGCGTTAAAGAAAAACGCAGTTTTAACGTGCAGATACGGCGGGATCATTGGCGTGGTGGAAATCAGTGATGATATGAGAGAAGACCAGGATGAGAAAGTACAGCTTTCGCCATGGCTGTTTGGCAAAAAAGGAGAGCCCTCCAGACAAGATATCAGCCACGTAATAGAAGGTAATGCATTACTTAGAGAAAAAAGAGATGACTTAGGAAAATCAAATATACCTATTTATGGAGCGGCATTTATTGATTGGTATTCTTTTATGGGCGGTGTAAGCAAATACCTAAAAAATCAGTACATAAATTCGGGAAAAACACCAGTTGTGAATCGGATCTCGGATGTTGAAGTTATATCAGAAGAAACATATATATATGTGAATGACGATATGCGGTATTGGATAGGAGTAGGTCCAGAAGTAGCATATTATAATTATCATATAGATTATCCTGGAGAAGCGGCTACTGTTGGAGAAGAACAATTTAAATTGGGTTCAGAAATAGATGTGGTTTTGAGAAATAAGGAGGAGCCGGGCAGTAGCTTAGTATATATTGAATGTATACTTGGGATGTTGAAAGCCCATACATATGCAGAGGATTATGTGAATGGAGTCTTCCAGACAGGGAAGGCCTATCCATACAGTGCGCAGGCTAATGAAAATGGGGACGCTCATAGGGACGGCTCTTATGTGGAATTTCTTCGTGTCAAAGAAGGAGAAAATGAAAAATTTCCAGATGAAAAAAATTGGAGAATGAGTGATTACGTTGTGGAAAAAATCATTGTGTATAAGAGGGGCTGGTAAACGGACATGAAAAAGTATTTTATAGTATCAGGGCTGACTGCCGCGCTGTGCTCCTGCGCGGCCTGCGGCTCTCCTCCCGCAAAACGCAATTTCAATGAGACAGAGTATTCCCGCGAAAGTGAAGAAAGCAGCCTGCAGGATACCATATCATCTGAACAGGAATACGCGGAAGAATTTCCGGAAGAATCCTTTGCGACAGAAGAGGAGCTTCAGACGCTCAAAGCAATGATGGAGGAAATCGATTTTACAGATATTCAGGATTTCCCGGTCGATCCGCAATTATACGGGCCGGAAACCGATCGTATCTACAAAGAGGCGTTTTATAAAGCGCTTACGGAGCAGACACCCGTAAAACGCTACAGGGACAGGGGTGCAAATAAGGACGGGCGGCAGACATATTACCGGGAACTCGTGCGGGGGCACGAGCTTGCGATGATGAACGACAGCGAATTTCTGGAGGTCTTAAAAATTCTGGGATACCACTATATGGACTGGGAAGGGGACGGCCTCCCGGAGCTGGTAGTCCATTTAGACGGGTTTACGGTATTAAAATACGAGGCGGAGGAGGATGCGGTGTATGTATTGGAGAGGCAGGACGCAAAATCCGATTTTCTGGGGAGCAGCCAGTGGGCTGAATATGATTCCGGAGGGGCCGGCCACTGGGTATATGATTATGATTCGATGGACAGGGAAGGGAACAAGACGTATTTCAGGGCTATGGCTGACCTGGCGAGGAGCGGGGAACCGTTTGATTATTGGGGGTTCATGTCTATAAACGGAGTGGACAGGATAAATATAAAGGTGACAAAGGAATACTGGGAGGAAATGACAAAGGATTTTATGCATATAGTGAGATATGCGGATCAATATGCGCCGCCGTATATGACGTTTGAAGAGATATTCGGGACATCGTACGGGCAGGGGGTAAAGGAAGAACCAGCAGATTAATAAGGGAGGGCGGCATGTCAGGGAGGATTCAGGAAATGGGGCAGTCGATCCGGGAGTACAGGACAGAGCGGGCAGAACGAAAGCGCCGGTATCTGAAAGGCTGCTATGAAGAGATAAAGGCAGAATTCCGCGGGCAGTTGGAATTTCTGGCAGAGGAAGGGCGCCGGAAAGCAGGAAAGGACAGCCGGGGGGTAATAGAAGCAGTATACCTGTACCGGTTAATAACCAGCTCCTGTACGGAAAGCTATGAGTCGCTGCTTGGGATGGCGGATGCCAGCCTGTATTTAGATGCGGAAAAAACAGAGATTTACTGGTTCCCGGCCATGATTTACAGAAATATAGAAAAAGATATGGAGGAAGTGGGGGCCTTCCTGCGAAAACGGTTTATCCGTGTGGAGGAGTATGAACTGCTCAGGTTAAAGAGGGAATTATTAAAGGATGACTGGAAGCTGCTGCAGGAGATGTTTCCCTTGTTAGTAGAAGAGTCGGCGGATATTTTGTCCGGCAGCGGGCTGCCATTGGCGTCCAGCCTGCAGATTATATCCGGGGATTATATGGACAAACCGGAAATAAAAGAGGAACTTACGCTGGAGAAGGAGGAGTGAGATATGGGTAAAAAGAAAAGCTCGTTTCATATGGGGAATCAGTTTAACGGGTATGGGGATACGGTATACTTAAAGGCAGAACCGGTAAAGGCGGCGCCGGTGTCCCAGGAAGATGTAAAGCTGACGCCGGATTACAGCAAAGAAGCGCTGGCCGCTGCCGGTGCAAACCCGGCTGTCCTGAACCCCGGGAATATGGATGAAGCCACACAGACAATGCTGGGGGCGCAGACATCATTAAACTATGTGGAGGTCACAAAGAGCGGTGAAGGGAGCTGCCAGGCAGGCTTTAAGATAGCGGCAGGAGGATTTGCGGACGCGTCTTATGCGACGTATAAGCCGGACAGTAAGCCGGTTAGAATTGGTTACCGTATGTATTTTTCTGTTACTCAGACGGCAAATCTGAAGATTAAGACAAGACGTACAACGCACGACGGGGCGCTGCAGAATGATGGGAGCAGGAATTCAGAATATTTGATTGCGCTGATTCCAAGCGGGCAGCAGATATTAGCTGTAACCGAAAACGGGGATCTGGCGTGTGGGCGGACAGAGGATGACACGGAAAACTATAAATGGGTTAAGGTGATGTGTATAGCGGAATTTGATAATGAAAAAGGAAAAAAGGGGGAGATGGTAGAGGGATGGGCTGTGAGACAATATGTAAGGGAGGACAGGCCGAGAGAGGTGCTGTTTAATGAGCTTTTTGATTATTCCAATATGGCTGTGATATACACGAGATTAGAAGATAATAAGGAAATAGTAGAAAAGAGGAATGTATTTGATAGCTGGTATACATTTCAGGATGGTGACAGTCCAAGTATATGCGGAAAAACGTATGGAAAATGGAACGTAGCGGTTGGGCCCAAGGTGCTTGACTGGGAGTACCCGTTATATGGGGAATGTACAGCGGAAGAAATGAAAGGTTTCAGTAAATGTATAAAGGTACATTTAACATTAAAGGATGAATATACCGGTGATCCGAATAAAAGCAGGAGACAGATTCTTGAGTGTTATGTAAAGGATATAAAGGCACACTCTTTTGATATGTATCCGTATAGAGATTCCAATAAAAAAAAGAGTTTGCCGCCGGAGCATTTTATTTCTGATTTTGTATCCGACGCTTCGGCTAACGTGATATGTGGGTTAGTCCAAACGGGCATACGTTATCCGAATGCAAGTAATGGGGCTGTTGTGGCTCTTAATGCGATAGATGGCTCTGTAATCGAATTTGACGGCGGAAGGCTTACAGACTTTGGATTTAAATTAAGTGATTATAGCCTGAACTATGTGGAAGTCAACTATGAGACTCAAACGCGTGGGGAGGATATGATACAGTGAGAGTGAATCGAATAAAAAATGCAGTTGTGTGGAGTTTTCTAGTTTTTATAGCCATATATCTGCTTGGCTGCGAAAAAAGCTCCGAATTTAATATACCCTGTCATGTCCGGGCCGCGCTCCCTGAAAATTATATGGCGGAACCGGTTTCTAATTTAATTGGATATGTAACAGATGTCAGACAAAAATCCGATATCGAGACATACAGACATATCGATCATTTTCCGGATCTTATGGTATTTGCAGAACCGGAGGAAGTAAAACTAATCCAGGATATATATAACGAAATAGGGTTTACCGCAGAATATAAAGAGGGGAACAAAGAAACCTATGAATTTTACAGGAAAAAATATGAGCGGCTCCTGAGGGAAGGGCTGATTGTTTACAGAAAAGACGGGGAAAGCAGCATCATGGAAGACAGATATGATTTAGAGGAGCTCGTGACAAACAGTCCTGACATGTATTTTTTTGATATGGATGAGGACGGCGCGCCGGAACTGTGTATTGCAGATACAGCCGGGACATTCGTATGTAAATATGATCCCGAAACGGATGGTTATGTCTCCTGGTATGACAATATAACTTCAGGCGGATGCATATTGGGGAGCAGAAAGATAGGATATAGCCATAATGACGATGAAGAATATCTCAACCAGATGGATGAGGATGGACAAATTGAAATAAGGATCGAATACGCGGCGTTAATGCGCCCCCAAAGATACATTGTATCTATTCCAGGATATATGGAACGCCTTCAAAAGGGGCAGATACCTGAATCAATGAAAAGAAAGCTGTATTATGATGGACAGAATTATTTTGTACGTGTAACAAAAGAACAATATGGGGATCTGATCCAGGGACTCCATGAAGCAAGGGAACAGGCCAGTCAGCACACCGTACCGCTGTCATATTTTATAGAAGACATTGAAGATGAAGAATACCAGTCAAAATATAACCTTAATTATAAACCTGAACACAGATAAACAGGCCGTCTCACTGACAGATATGGAGACAAGAGTCTGACAGCACAACAGGAGGAAACACATGGCAGGATGGTTTGAAAACAACATGTCCGCGATCCGCGAATACCCCTTTGACTTTGACCGCTACCTTGAAGAGCGGCTGCGGGAGATAAACGACCTGGACGAGAGGCGCTTCACAAAGGAGCTCCTGCTGAACGGCCTGGGCCGGGTGATCGGGTGCATGGAAGAAAAATACAAAAAGCTGGAACAGCGCATCTTTGAGGAAATGGAAATCCGCGCAAACCAGTATGAGACAGTCATGACCATTGTCAGGCGGGAGCACTACGACCCGTCCAACGAAACGCTTTACCCGGTGCTGGAGGCGGACTTAAAACCTGACAGCCTGGCAAAAGTCCTGTCAGACGACAGGCGCAGGTTCGTCGAAACCATCTTCTTAGAGGCGGACGACGCGGCGCAGCAGGCGTTCGCCGCGGCCGGCCGCTTCCCGGGGAGCGGTATGTCCGGGGCGGAAGGGCGGATGTTCTGCGTGCGGCCCGCGGCGCGCTACCGGGAAGCGGTGGAACGGCTGTACCAGGTGTTCCAGGACAACCATATCCCGTGGCAGACGGTCCATATGGGCTACCTGGACAAATTTTACGACGTGTATGCCGAAGCCTCCGGCTGGGGCGGCCCCGGGACAGCCGGGGAAGGGCCGCAGCCGGAGGCTGTTTCCGTTGACTACGGGGAATACGCGCCGTACATACGCCGCTCCATGATCCCTCTCTGGAACATGGAACAGCTCCCCTTTGACAGCGCGCAGTTCATGGTTCCCTGCACGGACGGCATTTACTACGAACACGAATTCCCGCTGCAGGGCCGCGGGGAAACGGACGGCTACCTGGCGCTCTCCAATGAGGACATCCTGGAGATCCGGCATGAAAAGAAAAAGATCGTCCTCAAGACAAAAAAGGAGATCTTCGAGGGCTGGCGGATCCTGCATATGATCCAGAAGCCCGCCGCGCGCTCCCTGGACTATGACGCGCCCTTTTTGACCAACCACAGGCAGGACAGCTTCATCCGCCGCTATGCGGAGCATAACGGGAGCCGGCTGATGACCAAAACCGATCTGTTCCGTCGGATCATGGAGCTGGATACCGGGGATTTCATCGAGGCGGCGGGCTATGAAATCACGGACTGCGCCGGGGAAGCCCTGCTGGCCCCGGACATGAACTGGTTCGCACGGGACGAGCTGTTCCCCATGGAGGGCCGTAAGACGCTGGCGCTGAAATTCAAAGAAAAAAAGCCGGGGCACTACTTAAATGGCAGCATGGCGCGCTTCGTCCTCTCCCAGCTCCAGATGGAGATCGGCGAATACCGCTGCGCCGGGATGCTTGAGGGAGGTATACAATGAATTATGCGTGGGAAGCAGCCCTGGCGGCGGACCGGACAGGGATTGCAAGGGAAGCGGTCCGTTACGTCCCGGCGCGGGACGGGAGCCCTTATGCGGAGATCGTACAGGAAACCATCAACAGCCGGGACATCGAACAAAACGAGGTCAGGCTCAATCCCCTGTACCGTTTTTCACGGGAATTTGCCGCCCTGTTTGACATAAACATAGAGGATTATGAGGCAAGCCGGCGGATCTTTTTCGATGCGTGCATGCAGTATTTCATCCGGCTTGACCTGCGCCAGGGGCTCTCCAGGCAGGAGTATGCCCTGCGCTTCCTTCTTGATGATTTGCTGAACGGGGTGTGCGGCAGCCAGGCGGGCGCTGTGATAAAGCGGTTCCCCAAAGAGAAGCTGCGCCGCCTGCTGAGGCTGGTATTAAAGCTGTACCGGTGCGGGAGCTCCATTTACCTGTTCAAAGAAGTCATGCGGCATATGTACCCGGATTCCCTGGTATACGCCGGCAATGAGGCGGCGCGCGAAGTGCTGGTCTATGTGGGGGTTAAGGAGAATGGGGAGGAACAGGAGAGGCTTGAATTCCTGAGGGATATGTTCCTGCCGGTGTATTATGAGGTTTACCTGTTCTGGGATCATCATTTTGGGATCATGGACGTGGATGAGACGATGGAAATGGATGAGATGGTATTGTTTTAGGCGCGCGGGTAAAAACGGGAATGGGTATGGACATATGGAGAGGGAAAGGAGACAGGGAATGAAGTACAAATTTAGCGTATGTTTGCTGGCATTGGCGCTGACAGCCTGCGGGAATCCGAAACAAAATGATACGGATACAGGAACTGTAAGCCAGGCAGAAGTTTCACCGGCTCAGCCGGATATACCTTCGGAAGGCGGGGAGCAGCAGGCGGAGGCCCCGGAAGCGGCGCTGGAAGGAGAGTGCGAAGAGGCCGCGCAGAGCGATTTAGAGAGAATCATTAAGGCAGAGGGCGGCAGCGAACCGCCGGCTGAGGTTCCGGCCAGCGAATTTGATTTTGAGGATATGGATTATCTGTTTCTTGTAAAAGAGGAGATGGATCGTTCGGACAACCGTCAAACCAAATGGTATGAGTACGCGCTGCTCGGCGGCCCGTATGATACATACGAAAAAGGCGCCGCGTGCTATATGGAAGTGAATTCCCTTTTTGAACGCTATCAGTATGACAGAAATTTTGACAGGATGAAAGAGAGATTTGGCGGGGACTACATGAAGCAGTATTACCAGCGGCATATAACGGCGTTTTCGCCGGAGGCAGACCGGATTCTGTTAAAGTCGTATATAAATCCGCCAAACAGGCAGAAGGCTCTGTATGAGGTTCATTACTACAGGGGGGAACCAGGCAGGCAATGGCCCCAATACTGGCATTCATACATATATCGCGACATTATATTCCCGGATCAGGTGAATTATACGAAGGGCATCCGGTTTGCCACCCTGAATGCCTGGTATTCATATGGCCGGCCGGACATTTTCTATAAGACCAATATTTTATCCAATTACGATTACTGCCTGTTGAATGGGAGGCAATATAATATTTCAACGGAGACAGATGCAAAGGACACTGTATTTTATAAAGATGATATAAATCCCCAGGGAGACAGATGTCTTGGCATCTATTCGATTTCAGATAACAGTCTGGTATTTCAGTCGGAGGCGATCCCGAATTTTCCGCTTACAATTGAGATTCTGGACTCTGCCCTGATTGCCGGTTTCCTAATGGAATCATCCAGCGATTTGAAATATATTAAAATAGATATGGAAACCGGGGAGGCAAATGAGCTGCTTACATATCAGAGAGGGAGCTTTTCTCCGGACGGCAGATACCTGGCCTGCCCTGCCGTAACCGCGGACGGAAGAGGATTTTATATATATTCGGTGGAAACCGGGGAAGAGACGTTTATAAAAAGCTATGGAATAAAAACAGAGACGCCGGATGAATACCAGTTCTATAACAGCGGTGTCTATTGCTGGGTGAATAAGGACAAGATAGAGGAATTGAAAGGTCTGGCGCAGTTAAGTAAGGATCAGTTAAGGCAGTAACTATTTTATATGATTTACACCAGAGGATTAAGGCATGGATAAATACGGATACACAATCAAACCAAAGAAAGAACAAAAGCCGGCGCAGCTTTACCACAAACCGGATCTGGCGCTCATGACCACATTTCAGCTCCGTGAAATCTGCCGCCGGGAAAAGATCATCCAGGGCGTCGTGGACCCCATGGACAGGGAGGATCTGATCCGCGTGATCCTGCGCTACCGGGGCGCGGACGAATACTTCCTGATAAAAAAGCGCGACGAAGCCGGGCTGGCGGCCGCAGAGCGGGCATTTAAGGAGTCCGTCCTCCGCGAGCGGCGGGATCTCCCCCTTACATGCAGCTCCAGGATCGCGGCGTATAAGGGCTGCGCCATCCGCTTTTACGACGGGCTGACCCTGCCGTGGGAAGCGGATCTCGCAGGGACAAACGCATTCATCGTAAGCGGCGACATGACGGTGTGCGCGATCCTGAACCTGCTCCCCATGGGCCGGAGCAGGGACTGCCTGTACCTGACCATGGAGGCGGAATCCGTGTGCCGGGAGTCTGAGGTAAAAAACTACAGCCTGTACTGCATGGGGCGCAGGGAATCGGAGAAAATGTACCGGATCTATAACGGGAAATACGACTTCACGCCCGGGTACATGGAAGTATACCGCATCCCGCTCCTCGATTTCGAGGTAAGGGAGCCGGCCCGCCTCCCCATCCCGGCGGCCATGGATTTTGGGACATCAAACACCACAGCCGGGGTCTGGCTGGATCAGCAATACTTTGAAAAAATGGGCCTCAGGGACGGGGAACGCGGGCTGCATATGAACCAGGCCAACTATGCGCTGTTCTGCGATACCGCCCGGGACTGGCAGGAGACGCCGCTGCTCCCGGGCGTGGTGGGCGTATATGGAGGCAGGGAAGGCATACAGGATGCAGGGGAACGGGTATCCGGTACAGAAGAAGGAGTACACAACGCAGAAGATGGACACGATACAGGGAAGGATATACAGGATGCGGGAAAACATTCAGGTCACGCAGAGGAGACCGCCCCGGAATTCCTGTTCGGCTACGACGCCATGCGCCTGGCAGATGCGGGCAGTATTGACGGGGGCTTCTGCGTCTTCTATGACATCAAGCGCTGGATCAGCGATTACGAAAAGCAGGAGGAGATAACGGACCGCAGGGGCCGCCGCAGGCTGATGCGCAGGGCCGATATCCTGAAGGCTTACTTTGAATACGTCATCAAAGCCGTCCGCGACCGCTTCAAATGCCGGGTGGAAGCGGTCCACATCTCCTGCCCGGTGCGCCAGAAGGCGCGCTTTAAGGCGCTCTTTGCAGAGATCCTCCCTGAATACGCCGCCGGGCAGAAGGACATGATCGACGAAGGCGTGTCCGTCCTGTACAGCGCCATCTCCGAAATGCTGGAGGGCGGGCGGCTTAAAGACGGGGAGGAATACCAGGCCCTGATCATCGACTGCGGCGGCGGGACAACGGATCTGAGCTCCTGCCGGTTCCGCGTGTGGGATCGGCGCGCGGCGTACCGGATCGAGATCGACACCGCCTATGAAAACGGGGACACGGATTTCGGGGGGAACAATATCACCTGGCGCGTGATGCAGCTCATCAAGATCGCCCTCGTAAACCGCCTTTACCCCGGGGAGCTGAAGCCCGTGCCCGAACTCCTGTCCGGCTTTGACCGGGACGTGTTCCGCTACGTGGACGAAAACGGCTGCGCGGCGCTGTACAGGGAGCTGGAAAGCGAATATGAAAAGGTGGAGCAGCGGATCCCGACCCGCTTCCGCGAATTTGAAAACCAGGGCCGCGCCGACTACTATAAAGTAAAAAACAACTTTTATCTCCTGTTCGGACTTGCGGAGAAAGTAAAAAAAGAATTCTACGGCCATGTGGGGACCCTCCGGATCGCGCTCTCCTCCGGCAGCGGGGAGGACGGCGCCGCGGACGCCGCCGCCCGCATACAGGCGGACAAATGGACGCTGTCCGTCCGGGCCGGGCGCGGCCTGGAAACCATAAAGGAATTCCCGGACGTGGCGGTAAGCGTCTACGAGCTGGAGTTACTTCTGAAGGCGGACATATACGGCGTAATCCGGCGCTTCATGGAACCCATGTATGAGGAAAACGCGCTCGAGGACTATTCCATCATCCGGCTGACCGGCCAGTCGTGCCGGATCGGCATGTTCCGCGACGCCTTAAAGGAGTTCGTCCCGGGCAAGCTCATCCGCTTCCGGAGGCAGGACAGCCCGGGCGGGGATCCGGCAAAGGACGCGGGCCTTAAGATGACATGTATACAGGGGGCCCTCCGGTACTTAAGGGACAGGCAGTACGGCTTTGCCGACATATCCATCCGCGCCGGGGAGCCGGCCGTGCCGTACCAGGTGACGGCGTACACCCATACCGGGGAGGAAACGGTGCTGATCCAAAGCTTAAAACGCAGCGCGCGCAGCGGGATCATTTCCAGGAACCTCGAGGATCTGACGCTGACGCTGTACTTAAAGGATCCGGAAGGCCGGGAGCGCTGCCAGTACGCATGCCGGAGCAGCCTGGCGGATTTTGAGGAAAAAACATATGAGGAGATCCGGGAGATATACGGGGATCACATCCTGCAGGCGGACACGGACGACATCGCCGGCCGGGAGGCGCGCTTCTTCGTCTGGGCAAAGCCGGGGGAATGGGCGTTTTGCGTCGTCCCGGTATACCGAGGGGACGGGAAGCTGTATTTGGGGAAGGAGGAGACATTTTACTTTGAAAACGACGGGTGGATGCAGAACTTTTTTGACGGGACGAAGTGAGGAACGGTGAATAAAAAATGGTGAATAAGGAGAGGAAGGTATGGGAATGGGCGCGGGAGTTATGCAGAATATATATCCACTATTTGAACGGAACCGGATCCTGAAAAAGGAGATGCTCTGGTCCCTGAGGGACTATGCCTTTGCGCACGCCGGGGTGGAGTACCAGGAATACGGGCAGGGGATCCTGCGGGGGTGCGGCCTGAGCGTACAGGGGGAGGAGATAGCCGTCCGCCCCGGGCTCCTGAAATATGGCCAGGCTGTGTGCATTATGATGGAGGAAGCCAGGATCCCGTTCGGGGCGGCGCAGGAAATGCGGTATTTACATATGACCGTGCGGGAGGACAGGAGCGCCCCGGACTACATCGCTTACCGGATGGAGCTTGCGCTGTCAGGGGAGGAGAAGAAAGGCGATGGGGTGTTTGAGCTGTGCCGCTTCCACTTGAGGAAGGGGGCGGCGCTGCGCACGGAGTATAAGAGCTTTGCGGATATGGAGACGGAATACGACACAATGGACATGACGCATGCGGACTGGGGAGGGCTGGGAGGAAAGAGCCTGGCCCCGGCGGTGACGCGGCGGTTTGCGGAGGAGATCCTGTCAGAGCGGGGAAGCCGCGAGGAGGATCGGGCGTTTGCAATGCACTGCCTCTGCGAAGCGGGAGCCATGCCAACCCGGGCGCTGGCGGCGTATGCGGCGGGGCGTATGGGGGGAGAGATGGCTGAATATATGGACATGCGGAAGGTGTATGGGGCGCTGCGGCGCATCCTGGAGCAGTCCGGGCGGGGAGAAGAGCGGCCGGGGGGACGGAGGGAGAGGAGGCGGATTATGGTGGATTAACACACACGGAGGTGGCCACTGGGTTTCCGGCCGGATGCAATAAAATGTAGCAGGACATAAGGACATATAAAGAGGAATATGTCAGAATTATTAATAAAATCCAGGATCGATTTTGCCTTTAAGGAGATCATGATGGACGAACAGGCGCGGATCGGCTTTTTGTCAGCCATGCTCCGGCTGAATCCGGCGGATATCCGGGGAAGCGCGGGTGCGGAATGTGGGCCTGATAAAGTTTCACGAGGATGAAAAGCAGGGGATCAGCCGTGACCGACAGAAGATGTTGGTGATTTATTATGAGCGATATTGGTTCTGAGAACACCATTTTAGGATCATCGCTGTGGATGAGACGATGGAAATGGAAGAAATGGTTCTGTTCTGAGGGAGGAAGGATATGGCCAAATGGTTTGAAAACAATATGTCCGCAGTCCGGGAGTACCCGTTTGATTTTGAGCGCTATATGGAGCAGCGCCTGCGGGAGATTGACAACCTGGATGAACGGCGTTTTATGAAGGAAATCCTGCTGCAGGGGCTTGGAAGCGCGGTGCAGTTCATGGAGGAAAAATACAGAAAGCTGGAGAGGCGCGTCTATGACGAATATGAACCGCGCGCCAACCAGTATGAGACGGTGATGACTATTGTGAAACGGGAACACTATGATCCGGCCAACAAAACGCTTTACCCGGTTGCGGACATGGATCTGGATCCGGAAAAGCTGGCAGAGGCCCTGTCGGAGGAGGGCCGTATCTTCCGGGGGACGATTTTCTTTGAAGGGGATGACGGGCGCCAGAGGGCTTTTGAGGAAACCGGCCGTTTTGCAGGCGTATCGGGCGGGGAGGCGGCGTTGTTCTGCGTAAAGCCGGCATCCCGCTACCGGGACAGGATTGAGCTGTTATACCGGATTTTCCAGGCGAACCACGCGCCGTGGCAGACGGTTCACACAGGGTATCTGGACAAGTTTTATGATGTCTTCCAGGCAGCGGGTAACACAGGAAATATCTCTTCTGAAGAAGGCGTGCGGCTGCCTTTAGGCGAAGCGCGGCTTTACTGCGGGGAATACACGGCGTTTGTGCGGCCTGACATGCTGCCGCTCTGGAACATGGAGTGGATCGCCTTTGACAGCGCGAATTTCATGGTTCCCCGTACGGACGGGATCTGTTATGAACATGAATTTTCCCTGGATGACAGAGAAGAGGGGGACGGCTACCTGATCCGCCCGAATGAGGATATCATGGAAATCCGCCATGAGGGCAAAAAGATGATCCTTAAGTCAAAGATAGAGCTGTTTGAGGGATGGGAGGCGCTGCACATCATCCAGCGTCCGACCGTACGCTCCCCGGATTACGACGCTCCCTTTTTGACAAACCGCCGCCGCGACAGCTTTCTCCGCCGGTATGCGGAGAAAAGCGGGACGCCGCTGATGACAAAAACTGATTTGTTCCGGCGGATTATGGAACTGGATGTGCGTGAATTTATAGAAGTAACAGGATATGAGCTGAGCAGAGAGACAGGCGGCCCGGCGGCCCCGGGAATGAACTGGTTCGTGCGGGACGAGCTGTTCCCCATGGAAGGGCGCGCGACACTGGTGTTTAAGTTTAAGGAAAAGATACCGGGGCATTACTTAAACGGAAGTATGGCGCGCTTTGTCATTTCCCAGATGCAGATGGAGATAAGCGAGTACCGGTGCGTGGGTGTGCTGGTGTGAGCGCGGCGCTGCCCGCGCGCCTGCGGGGCGTTTACGGGGCGCGTTCATGGAGATTGGCGGATGCCGGGACAGAAAAAGGGGGATTAGGGAGGAAATGGGTTATAACGATTTGAAAATCGCCATCAAAAGAAGGAAAAAATTACAGCAGCGGGAGCAGCCGACGGAACAGGAATACGAGTTTGAACCGTTCAGGGCCGGTGAAGCGCTGGAGTTTGATCTGCCGGCCGGATCGGCAAAGGCAGAGGAGCCGTTTATTAAGCGCAGATATCCGCATCTCACCCGTCCGGCCGTTGTGTTTTGCATGCCGGGTGATCCGGCCGCGGATATCCTGTTCCAGGAAGGTGAGGAGAGGACGGTCGGAGAGAACGGGGCAAGGGCTGAAAAGGAGGCTGTCAGGGACATGATCATGCGGCTGCACCCGGCCAATCCCTTTTACGGGGAGGGCGTGGAGGATGCGGGGCGGATGAAGGTGGAATGGTTTGACTTTGACAGCTTTGGGCTGGACGGGATGATTTATAACCTGATGTTTTTTACATCCGTCCGCGGGCGTCTGTGCAGCGGGAGCTTTCACTGTGAAAGCAGCCGCGCGGCCGCCTGATCGTGCAGTACCAGGAAACAGACTGGGCGTTTTTAAAACGCATCGCTTCCATGATCCATACGGTTATCGTGGCCGATCACGGGAGCGGCCGGGTTTCATTTTCCCTGGGCATGCCGAAGCTGAAAAAGGGGGAGCTGGGGGACATCCTCTCCCAGGCCGTCCGGAGCCTGGACGGGGCGTGTCAGGCAGAGAGCGGGACGGCGTATCGAAAGGACGGGGCGCTTGTGTTTCAGGTGGAAACGCGGGAGGCGCTGGAGCTGTGTACGCCGGTCTATTTCCAGGGGCGGGACTGCGTAATTTGCAAGGCGACAGGCCGGCTTGAGGGGAAGGAGCTGATCCACGTCTATGAGCTGGCCCGGACAGGGGATATCCGTACAGCCGAACGGATGAATACGGAAATCAGCGGGACATCCCTGGACGGGACGGTGTATGAGGTGTCAAACGACTGCCTTAAGGTCCGGTTCCCGGAGGATGTACATAAGCCGGCGGTCTGGTTTCCATATGCCACGGTTTACTCGTCCCCCGACGGCACAGGATGGTACTGCATGCCGGAAAAAGGGGATGCGGTCCGTGTCTATTTCCAGGATTTTGACGAGAGGAAGGCCGTGGCGTTTAACAGCATCCACTTAGCCTGCGGTTTGCGGGAGGATCCGGAGATTCAGTATATCCGTTCCCCGCACGACAAGGAGATCCGGTTTGAGCCGTCCGCGATCCGGATCACGAACCATCAGGGAATATCCGTGGTTTTGGATGACAAGAAGGGGATTACGCTGGAGAGCGCGTCAGATATTGTGGCAATAGCAGGCGGGGATATTGATATCCAAAGCCAGAGGGAGCTGAATGTGACGGGGGACAAAGGGATTATGATACGGCAGGGGGATAACCGGATCGAGGTGAAGGACGGGATCCGGCAGGTAGCGCGGGAGATATGGCAGAGGTGAGTGAACGTATGCGATGAGGCCGCCGGGGAAAGGTTCTATATCCAACGGAACCCCGCTTTCGCTCAGAGAAAAGCGCAGCGGACACTAAGCCCTTTAAAGACCTCGCTAAGTGCCGGCGGTTTTCTATGGGTTCCTTATGGATATAGAACCTTCCCCCGGCTACGTTACTGGCAGGCGGTGAATCAGATTTTTAGAAATCAGGGAGAAAAGAATTGGACAGGATAAAGGAGCAGTTCCTGGCGCAGGTGTGGGAGGCGGCGGAGGATGTGTATAGGAAGCAGACTGCCTTGTTAAAGCAGCAGGAGGAGGCGCTGGAGGACGATACGGCGGGCAGGATGAGCGCGCGGATGGGGGAGCTGGCGGCTTTGTATGGGACTTTGCAGGAAAAACAGCCGCGGTATATGGTTATATCGTATATGCGTTCTTCCCTCGCGGACGGATATCCGTGGTACAGGCTTAATCTGTACGATGAGGACTATTTTGACTCGGATGGGGAGTGCGGCGTCTGGCTTGAGGTTCCGGTGCTTGCGCAGTGCCTTGGGCGTATTATGGATATGGTGAGGGAGGAATTCCGGAAGCAGACGCGGGTTGAGGAATATTACATGGATCCGGTTCTGAAGGCATATGGCGAAAAGCTGCATGGGTGGATGCTGGAGCATATTTATGAAATCACACGGAAACATCTGCTGATGGATCACTGGGAGCGTTTTTACAGCAAAAACAGGATGAATATTTTGATTGGCGATTACCGCAACCACGCGACGCGCGTCTTTGGTTGGGGGCTGGATGAAGGAGGCGGGGATTAGGCGATGGAATTCTTTTTAATAGGCCAGGACAGGCGGTATAAGAACCCGCCGGTTTTATACGATTTTGTACAGCGTTTCTATCCGAACCTGTTTTGCCCGGGGGAGTGCCGGCGCATACCGGATAAAAATGTGGTTTATGCACAGTCAGAGAGACCGCTTGATTTTCTTGATGTAATCAGCGGGCCTGTGTGCCTGGTTTCGGAGACCGTGAAGCGGGTTTTGCAGGCTTATGACGATACGATTGTATTTAAAATGTTTTTTATATTGAACACACTGGCCGACGAGGGAGCGCCGTACTATGCGCCTGTTTTGCCGAAGCTTGACTGTATCCGGCAGGAAGGCCGGGGCAGGGAGGCTTCGCTGGTCATTGACTGCAAAAAAACAGGGCGCAGCTATGTCTGCCGCGACGGAGGGGATGCGTTCCGGAACCGGCTGATTGTGAACCTGGATGTGGCGGAAAGCCTGCTGAGGCGTGATTTAAAGGGGATCGCCTATCAGCGTCTGGAGGGAAAAAGATGGGGGAATATATAGTAAGCGGGGCAAGGATGATCTGCGATAAGGGGGAATTTTCCTCTGTATTATCCATACCGTCGGGGAGAATGCGCGTGGGAGGAAAGCTGGCGGCGGGACGAAAGGACTGCGTCCCGCAGAAGCATGTCGCTCCTTTTGGAATGTGCTCGTCCGGGACATATCTCTGCTCCGGCAAGGCGAAACCGGGAGAGGAACATCCCTGCGTGCTGGATCTGATGGATCACTATTATCTGACCGACGAGGAGGCTTCCATAACGGATCTGGCAGAGCAGGTTGGCAGTTTAGAGAGCTGCAGGCGGCAGCTCCGCGACCTCATCAGCCTGAGCGTGAATGAGATGACAGGCATTCAGCATGAGAGAAGCAGACAGATGAATTATGCCTTAAGCGACCGGCTCTCAGAGCAGTACAGCGTGATCTGGCGCAAGACAGAGAATCTGTATGAGATGCGGCAGGCGGCGGGGGAGATAGCCCAGGCAGCCGCAGCGTTTGCGGAGACGGCGAGGCAGAATTGCGCGTATCTGAAAGAGGGATGTGCGGACGCGTCCCTCTGCCAGCGCCTGGACGCCGTTTGTGAAAAACAGAATCTGCTGATAAGCCAGGGCGCTGTGCTGTCCGGCCTGCCGGAGGCAGGGGGAAACCAGATGGTTACAACGGAATCCTTCCTGATCTGCCGGTGCGGCGGGGTGATCACATTTGAGAGCTCCGGACAATAAAGAGGGATATCAGGGGCGGAAGGGACAGAGCTTCAGATTGTCCGGACAGAAGGAGAAACAAAGGTTCCTGGAGGATGCAGTTTACAAAGGAGGTACGGGATGCAGTTAGTGAATGGTATTGGGGATGTGAGGGCCGAGGGGCCGTTCGCCTTTTTAGGGCTGAATGCCATGCGGATTGATGCGGGGGTGAATGATCACGGCAGGATGAGCCTGTCAGGCTTTATCAGGCAGGAGGACATGCCGGAACGTAATCTGTGCGGGGAGACGGTTACCGTGTGGGGAAGCGATGAAAAACGGCCGTTATTTTCAGGCGTGGTAAGCGGCGTTTCAGTGACGGAAACAGGCGGCCTGTGCGAGGCGTCGGTGGAATGCCGTTCCTTCACAGCGCTCCTGGATCAGGCCCCGTACAGCCGTTCCTTCCAGAATACGGAAAGACGGTACCGTGACCTGCTGGAAGAGGCGGGAAAAAGGTTTGGGGCAGAGAACCGGATTGTTGTTACCGCGCCGGAAGCGAAGAAGCGGACCGGGGTTCCGGTGATCCAGTACCATGAGACAGACTGGGAATTCCTGAAGCGGATGGCGGGCCGCCTCCACACAGTCATAGTGCCGGAGATTACATGGCCGCTGGCGCAGGCCAGCGTCGGCTGTGTGCAGGGAAAGCGGTATGAGCTGGAAGAGGGAGAGACAGAAGCCTGCGAGGAAAGCCTGGATCTGGGCCGTTTCCGGAGGTCGGGAAGCGGCAGGCCGGGAGCGGATTACCTGTCTTACCGCATCCGGACAGGGTGGGATTTTAACCTGTGCGACCGGATCCGGTTCCGGGGGCGGGAATGGCGTGTGGTTGAAACACATCTGTTTTCAGAGCGCGGCGCGCTAAAGCGCGAATATGTCCTGGGAGCGGAGGCAGGCTTCTGCCTGGAGGAAGGGTATAACCGGGCGATCCGCGGGGCATCGCTCCCGGGGCGCGTCATAGAGAGGAAAGAAGGGATGGCGCGGCTCCATCTGGATATGGACCCGCAGCAGGAGCCGGAGGAAGCGCACTGGTACCCTTATACCCCTGTGACAGGGAATATCATGTACAGCGTGCCGGAAGCCGGGACGCGGGTTCTGCTGAACATAAAGAGCATGCGTGAGGAAGACGCGGCAGTGGGCTGCTGCGTGCGGATGGATCCGGTCTGCCCGCTGCCGGCGGACGTGAAGGCCATGTGGGCCGGGGGAAAGAAATACACCGCCGCGCCGGATTATATGGGGTTTGAGAGCGAAACCGGAGGCGCACTGGACGGGGCTCTGATCCTGGACAATGAGCTGGGGATTGTAGCGTATGCAAAAAGGGGGCTGCGGCTCCGCGCGAAAGGGGCGGTGATACTGGCCAGCGGGGGAAACGTAACGCTGTCGGGGGTAACGGGAACGAGGCTGTCGCACCCAAAGGCGAAGGAGGAACAGGCATGGATCGCCATGGACTGCGGCCGGATGCGGATGGCCGGGAGTTTTATGGAGCACAGCGCGATGGCGGCCAGTGAGGAAGCGCCGCGTTCAGGGAAGGACGAGCCGCCGGCGTTCCCGGGAATGCAGCCGCCGGACAGCCTGTCCCAGATCCCGCAGTCGAATAAGTCGGATATAAGGCGGGAGCTGGAGCCGAAAGGGGATGCTTACAATTCCGTGCCGGGGATGGCGGGTGAAGGCGGAGGCGGGAAGGTGAAGCAATTGAAGGAGCGGATTGATACGGAGGGGACGGAGCCTGTGGAAAAACAGGCTATCGTATATGTAGGAGGGGAGGCATTTAGTGGAGAGGTACGCGGTGGAAAAACATTTATAACATCCCGGTATTATGCTTATCTGGATCGATTTTTTGATTGCGAAGAGAATTGTAAATACAAGTCAGAAGAGCCGATCATTGATGAGGAAACAGGGCTGCAGAGGTTTTATAATGACGAGGTGTATAACAGGAGCGTGGAAAGCCTTGCAAGGATGGCGGGTTATCTGGATCTGGTGAGTTCATGGGAGCAGACAGAGGATTGCAGAATTGTAGTGGTCAACAACGCGGCAAAGAACGGGCCTTACCAACTGGTGCGGCGGGGGAGGGAAGTGAACATCAGGCTTTATACAAGAATATATGCATATAATGGGAACAGAGAAAGTTTAAAAGTGAAGGATATAAAGCCATTTGAAAATGAGGAGGAAGGGAAAGAAGGGTGGTTTGGTTCTAAAAAAGAAGCTGCAGGGGAAGATTATCGGAATTATACATTTTATGAGTTGCTTATAGCCGGAATTCAAAAATGGGAAGGGGTTTATGAAAATCAGTATCAGAAATACAGAGAACCATGGTGGAATGATGCGACAACGATATGTTATGATGATTTTGGTCTGGATGGGGCTGTAAGTGTAAAGATAGAGGTCTGTGTGCCAACCGGGGAACATCCAAAGGGAAACAGGGTTTATATGTTTGATAACCGGGAAGGGCTGATTAATATGGATGTATATGATGATTATTCTGGTGAAAGATTTAGTATAGAAGAAAGTTATAATTGGTCGTTGCATTGGTCCTATGATAGATGGTCTATATTAAATGTTGGAACAGTATTATTATTTACTAGGCTAAAAAGTGATAAAAGAAAATACGATCGTTCTTATAAATCATCAGGATTCCTGTCAATGATCTCTCATGAGTTTGGACATATCTGGGGATTGCATGATGCATACGACAAACCAGATAAAATGGGATGGAATGAAGCAGCAGAAACAAAAGAGGTCAGTAAAGATAATATAATGCGTTCAAATAAGAGAGTACAGCCCAATGATATAGAGATGATACTTGAGGCATGGAAGTATAACAAAAGTCAACGCTATGCGGACTTTTATTACAAACTTGAAATTATACCCAAGTCACAAGCAGTCAAATACAAAGAAAAAGGGGATTAAGGGTGTTAAAACGAAAACATATTTTTATAATATTAACAGGCGGTATTTTTATAACATCCATTCTTTATTTTACAGGAATCACAGCAAAAAAGAATGATTCAGCTAAAGGACAGACAGTGGAATGTGTGGAAGCGATATATGAGAGGAAATTATTCGCTGATACAGAGCTGCAGCAGAGAGTGAGGGATTTTTCACTTCCTGCCAATATATTAAAGTTATTTCATGAACACGAAGAGCGTCTTAATATATTTGCAGAGCAGTGTTACATAAACAGAGTAATGGATGATTCCTTTTTTGTCAGGTATATTGACAGTGAAAGATTTTATTTCTGTTCATCTGATATATATCGAAGCAGTGATATACAAAAAGACCATGCAATTAAAGATGGGAAATATGATTATATAACCTCTTTTATGGATTATGCGGTTGACACTGGACTGGCATACCGTGACTGGATGCTTGATATTGATATGTACAGAAGAATAAAAACAGGAGAGAATAATAAGGGAGAAAACGGCAGATATGATCTGGAATTAGAAATCCGTATATATAATGGAAAAGGATTCATAGTATCCTTTTGCTATTATTCAAATGCAGAAAAAGATTATTCAGATCAATCCCTTAAAATAGGTATGTGCGATGACTATGCAGCCAGTAAAAAACGCACAAGAATTAACGCAAACTGGTATTATGAATATACAGTGATGCTCGAAAAAGGTTACTGGCTCCCTGAGTTTGAAGATCTGGCATTTGTTGAAGGGTTTTATTCAAAAAGGGAAACTACTACAATAATGAAGCGTTTTCTGACAGAAAGCCTGCGCTGCTTTCTGCGTCTGTATTGGAAGTATGGTACAGACTTTACGAGGATAAGCTGGAGGGACTGGGAAGAGTTTAGATGGAATGAACCGTATAATCTGGAATGAGGTATTCTATAAAAGGATAAGGCCTTTGTTGATAAATAGAACTGTAGATTAGCAGAGAATCCCTGAAAAGAATAGGGGGAGCCGGCAGAGCGAAAGAGGAATAAAGATGTTAAACAGAAAGAATTTTCTTTTCATATTAACGGGAACATTTATCGTAACACTACTTATAGTATTTCTTTTTATTATAGGCATTAAGGGAAAAAAGAAAGGTGATTTGGCGGAAGAAGAGACAGTCGAGAGTATTGACGAGATGTTTGAGCGTGAATTATTTTCTGATACAAAACTGCAGGAGCAGGCGGGGGATTTCGCACTTCCCGCAAATTTATTAAAGCTATTTCATGAACATGAAGAGCAGCTAAATGAATTAGTCCAATATCCCTTCTGCAGCAATGAAAAGGAGGACTCCTTTTTTGCAGAATATATAGATGGAAAACGTTTTTATTTTCATTTACCCGGAATGGTGTGGAGAGAAAACGTAGAAAAAAGCAGTTCCATTCAGGATGGGGAATATGAGTATATGACTTCATTTATGGAATACGCGATTGACAGAGGGCTTGTGTTTCGTGACTGGATGCTTGATATCCACAGATATAATCCTGTAAATTGTGAAGAAGAAAATATAGCAATAGGAAGGAAACAGGCGCTATTAAGCATTACTGTTTATAGCGGGAACGGGTTGGATATTTGTTTTGAATATTTTGCTGACAGGGAGAAGGACAATTCAGAAGAAGACTATGAGGAATCAGGAGGCTGTATAGTGGGAGGAGGTATAAAAAAGACGCGTATTAACTCAAACTGGTACTATTCCTATTACATAATCGAAATTAGTGATGGCTGGAGACCGGATCTCAAAGATCTGGCGTTTTCTGAGGAGTTTTATGCACGAAGAAGAACAACCGCTGTTATGCGCCATATTCTGACAGAGAACCTGCGGGGCTTTTTAAGATTGTATTGGGAATATGGTTTAGACTTTAAAAAAATATCCTGGTGGGATATGGAAAGTTTAAGGTGGACGGAATGGTATATACCGGAGCCAGTATATTGAAATTCCTGTGGAGGCGCGGGATAGAGATGGATGTTTGCGCAGGATAAAATTATTGTGTATGTGACAGCCCGTCTGTTAATGGGTGGTAAGCGGCGTTTCAGTGACGGAAACAGGCGGCCAGTGAGGAAGCGGCGCGTTCAGGGAAGGACGAGCCGCCGGCGTTCCCGGGAATGCAGCCGCCGGACAGCAGGCAAGAGGAAATAACGAACCGCAGGGGCCGCCGCAGGCTGATGCGCAGGGCCGATATCCTGAAGGCTTACTTTGAATACGTCATCAAAGCCGTCCGCGACCTCTTCAAATGCCGGGTAGATGCAGAACTTTTTTGACGGGACAAAGTGAGGGACGGTGAATAAGAAACGGTTCAAAAACAGTTGCAGGACAGGAGGATTATATGAAATATTTTAAACTGCAGGAAGCGCCGGAAGGAAAGCGCGGCCCGCAAATCATGAACTGGTACGGCTCGTTCGATGTAAGAAATATCCGCATGGAAGGCTTTCCAAAAATTCCGAAACGCCAGTTATACATGGTGGAACCAGTGGATCCGTTGATCTTTACGGATATCATCCTGTTTCCGTTCCTGCTGGTTTCGCCGGAAGTAAAAAGGGTGATTGGGATGTACAGGGAGCAGAGCTTTTACAGGGAGGTTATATTATTAAACCAGAAAACAGGGGAATCAAAGCTGTATTACCTCCCGGTATTCAATGAAACAGCGGATCTTGACGTCGTGGAACGCAGCTACAAAAACGGCAGGCCCGCCGCCCTGGCAGGACGGCCGGAAGGAACCAGGTTTATGGTAAACCGGCATATCTTCTGGGCCAGGGACGCGCGCCGGCGTCACACGATCATCTCCCTGGATTTAGCGGAAAGTATACTGAAGCGGGAGGCCGTGGGTATCGGCTTAAAAGAAGTGGAGCTGTACGGGAAAAACAGGCGTCCTTAAAGAGAAAGGGACAGCGCAGGCAGCGTAAATATACGCAGTCACTCAGGCTGTCTGGCTGCTGCTAAAATACAGAACAGAGGAAGGAGAAAAACAATGCGAGAGGAAAGAATGTTTGTCCGCCCCTTTGAGGAGCTGCAGGTAATGGAATACCGCAGCCTCATGCAGGTCAATGAACACGCGCAGGCGGAGATCCGGGGGCAGATCCCGTTTCAGCGGATGAAAGACTATGTGGAGGCAGGGAAAAAACGGCTCTGGGTTCAGGCTGTGATCGTCTCAGAGGGCAGCGAGAGCATCCTGTTCTATGGGATTTTGGAGGAAATGCAGATGGAAGTCAAAAGCGGGCTCTGCATCATGCGCCTGCTCCTGCGATCCGGGACTTCGCTCATGGACTATGAAAAGAAAACGCGCAGCTTCCAGTCCGGGGATCTGACGTACAGCGAATTGCTGAATGCCTGCAACAGCGGCTATGATCAGGCGGCGAGGATCATGACAGCGGCCAGGGGAGAGGCGATCCGCCGCTTCATCATGCAGTACCAGGAGACGGACTGGGATTTTATCAAACGGCTTGCGGGCATGAACCATACGGTGGTGGTTGCGGACTGCTCGACGCCGGGCGAAAAATATTACTTCGGCCTTCCGGACCGGAAAGAAACCGTAACAGCCGCGCCGGACGAATACAGAACCTGGTGCGACATGGAAGAGTACGCCTCCAAGAAAGCCAACGGGCTGTCCATTTCACCGGGGGACACAATATCCTGCGTGTGGGAAAGCCGCGATATCTATAAGCTGGGCGAGTGGGGGATCATAGACGGGAAAAAGCTCTATATCTGGAAAATCGAAACCGTGACAAAGGGAAATGAATTGTACCACACGTATTACATGAAACCGCGGGCCGGCCTGCAGACGCCGGTTACGTATAACGCCAGCCTGGCCGGCGTGTCGCTCCTGGGGCGTGTGACAGATGTAAAGGAGGAGAAGATACAGATAGAGCTGTACGACGATGAAAACAGGGCGAATGCCGGAAAACGCTGGTTCCCCTATGCAACCGTCTACTCCTCTCCGGACGGGACAGGGTGGTACTGCATGCCGGAAAAAGGAGATCAGGCGCGCCTTTATTTCCCCTCCAGCCAGGAAAACACGGCCTATGCGGCCGGCGCGTACCACGAAGAGGGGGCGGATTTAAGGACCAGGCCGGAGTGTAAGTTCTGGAGGAACCGGGAAGGAAAAGAGATCCGCTTAAGCCCGGACCGGATCCTGATCACAAATAATAACGGGACCTATATGGAATTAACCGATGAGGACGGCATTGAGATCGTCAGCGCCGGTTCCATCTCCATCCGGGCAAAGCGCACATTATCCGTGGCCAGCGAGGACGCCTCGGTCGAGCTCACGGCCCCTGACCGGATCCGGCTGAAACAGGGGGATACGGAGATGGATCTTGGCGGCAGCCTGCGGATGCAGGGAAGAAAAATCCTGCTGTAAGGGGGGGAAGAGACAGATGGAAACCAGGATTGCCGAACATATCAGAATCATAGCAGACATCCCGCTCCTTCATGCAGAGCGCTTTGAAATGCACTGGAAACCGGACGGGCACGCATCCCTGTCCCTGGAGGGATACATAAACACCAGAATTGCATACCAGATAGAAACGCTGTATAACAGTAAAATAACGCTCATCCTGGAAAAAGGCGGGGACAGAACGGATGAAACAGCAGGGGAAGGCCGAATGGCGGAAAAGAGTGAAAGGGCGGGAGACGGCAGGACGGCCCCCCCCGGGAGGAGGCGGACGAGATCCTGTTCTGCGGCTATGTCGCGCGCGCAGAGCGCAGCCGGGCGGCCGGCACAGAAACGATTTCCCTGTACGCCCTGTCCGGCTCATACCTCTTGGATCAGAAGGAGGACAGCCGTTCCTTCCAGTCCGTTGGGAACACCTGGGCAGAGACGGCCAGGGAGGCTGTGGAGGCAGCCGGGGGCAGGGTGATCTGCACAGCCGGAAAAGAAGAGACACTGGGACGCCCGCTGATCCAGCTCGGGGAAACGGCCTGGGCATTTGCCGGACGCCTTGCGGGCCAGCTTGGAACGTGCGTGATACCGGACATCGTGACAGGAGGGCTGAACCTGTGGTTCGGCATGCGAAAAGGAAGGGAGATCCCTGACTTTGCCCCGGAGCAATATACGCTCAGCCTCCGGCACGGCCCGTCGTCCGCCCCATGTGAGATATGCTGGCGCGCAGAGGGCCGGTCATTCTATAAGATCGGGGATCAGACGTCCTTCATGGGCGAGCCGGCGATCATCACAGAGGTCAGGGCCTGCATGGAGCAGGGCGGGCTCATGTTTACCTACGCATTACAGAAATCGTACCGGCCAAAACACGTAATCCAGGGCCGGTTTGCGGGCCTGGGCCTGGCGGGGACGGTTGTGGACACAAAGGACGAGCGCATCCGCATCGCGCTTGACATCGACCGGAACGTCCCCACAGGAGATTACGATTACCCGTGGTATCCCAACACAGGAAACGCCCTCTACGCCATGCCGGAGGCCGGGGCCCGGGCCATCCTGTATTTTCCGGACGGGGACGAGAGGAACGGGTTCATTTCCGAATGCCTTCCGGAGAACAAAGAGCGTGACAGCCACAGGGACCGCTGCCTCGCCCTGGAAGACGGAAATCTGCTCCAACTGTTCGACGGCCTCGTAAGCTTCTCCAGAGGCGGCGCGTCAGACGCCTCGCTGGGAGACGGCTCTGCCTCCATCGGAACGTCAGGAGAGCTTCTCCTGTCCGCGCAGGGACGGGTGCGGCTTAAAGGAAAACGGATCCATGTATATTCAGAGGATGAGATAACAGTTTATAAGAGCTGAAAAGGTATTCCCAAGCCGCTGTTTATGGACAGCATCCCGGGCTGTAACAGACAAAACATTCAGAAAAAAGTCAGGAGAAAAGACAAATGGAAGGTTATGATGAGCAGATTTTAGAGGCGCAGAGAGAAATGGAGCGCAGGAACTATACAACGCTGGAAACCGGCATCTACGTGGACGACAGCCTGGAGACATTTTCAATGCACACCCTCCCGGATACGCGGATCCATGTATATTTACCCGATTCCTTTGTGATCCTGCCGGAACGCGTAAGGGCGGTCAAATACCCGTACCGGGATTCCCCGGATTATATCTACACCAGCCTTTCCGGGACGGTGAACCTGGGCTTTAACCTGCTGCCGGAAGTCCTGAAAGAAGGCGATACGCAGGTGATGAGCAGCCAGTCCCAGAGGGGGCTTACGAACTTAAACCCAGGCATCAAAATCCGGAACCCGGGAAACGGGGAAACCAGACAGGGAAATGAGATGAGCTGGTTTGAATTCAAAGGGAACAGCCTGGACGGCCAGAGCTTTAACCGGATGTATTTTATCCGCATGCACAAAATCGTCCTGCACGGCGTATTCACATGTATGGCAAGGGAAAAGGACAAATGGGACCGGATCGTGGCACAGATATTTGATGCGGTAGAGGAGGAATTGTAGTTACATAACGGTTCAGGGGTATCTGAACTGTTACGTAATTAAGGAGATTCCCGCGGCAGCCGCCAAATGCGCATGCAGGCATGCTCACTTGGCGACTGCCCGCGGAAATAAAAAACGAGGTGTGTGGGATGGACCGGAAAAAAGACATGGAGCAGTATATAGAGGAGTACCGGGCAGAACGGATACGGTTAAAGAAAATGAATCTGGAGGCAATCAGGGCAAAGCTGCAGCCGCTGTTTAAGGAAAAGCTAAAGCAACTGGCCGCCGATCAGCTCCGCAAAAGACGGGGCAGCCCGGAAAAGGCAGAGATTCTTTATTTATGCCGCCTGCTCAGCAGCGGCTATACGGAGAGCTATGAATCCGTCCTTGGGCTTGGCGGAAGCCTTCTGTTTCTGGACAAACGCCGGAGCGAGACGTACTGGTGTCCGGAGTATCTGTACAACGATCTGGAAAGCGATATGGAGGAAGTGAAAAAAAGGCTGAAAAAGAAGTTCATACGCATCGAGGAATATGAACTGCTCTATTTAAAGCAGCGCCTTCTCGAAGACGACTGGGAAATCCTGGAGGCGTGTTTCCTGGAACTGGTTAGCAGCGCAGCGCCTGTACTGAGAGAAAGCGGCTTAAAGACGGAATCCGTGCTGAAGGTGATGAGCGGTTCTTACATGGAACAGCTTAAGCTGCAGGGCAGCCTCGCGGTCCGGCCTGCCGGGGATAAGGAGAGCGTCGGGGGAACGGAACAGGCAGAGGTGACAAAAGGGTAAACAGGAAGGGAAGATAAACGAAAGGCAGCCGTTCAGCGGGGCCGGACGGCTGCCGCCAAAGAGGAGGGGAATACATATGAATAAAAACAAGAGCTCGTTTCATATGGGAGGCGTAATGCAGGGCTATGGCCAGCCGATCATCCTGAAAGCGGATCCGGTTACACTCACGCCTGTTTCGCAGGAAAATGTGCGCCTGACGCCAAACTTTAACAAACATCTCCTGAAGATCATTTTCAGCATACCGGCCGTCTGGGATCCGGCAAATTTGGATCCGGCCATGATGAAAATCATGGGCGCCCTCGCGGCGGTAAACCAGGTGATCTTCCCGGAAACACCGGGAGACGGGGCAGGGCAGACGCCCGCCCTGGACTTTCGGCTCGCGAGCAGGCATGCATGCAGCGGCGGGGAGCTGGCGGTTGTGACGGCGTTTGGGAAGAAAAGCAGGGATGAAAAGAAGAAAAAAGGAAAATGGAAAAAGGATTGGGGAAAGAAGTATTACTACGATTCGGACGGGGATATGGTGAAGGGGGAGTTCAGAAAGATAGATGGGGAGTGGTATTATTTCCATGAAGACGGCCATATGGCAAGGGACGAGTTTGTACACTATGAGAACCACACCTATTATTTTGATAAAAAAGGACACATGCAGGATGATGATGATGTATTTCAAAAGAAGGATGAAACGTATTATATAAATGATTTCAAATTTACAGGTACGGGAAGCAAAAGAAGAGAAAATGAGGCATTGGCAGAGGAGATGATGTTTTACCACCAGCAGTACCATATATGTATAGAGGAAAATCCTTATGTTACGCAAGGTTCGATACTTGCCTGCACAAAGGGGACAAACTTAACACGCCTGGATGCGCGTACCGCAGTGGATATCAGGGATGTTGTTACAGGATTGCCTGTGCTGGGGTGTGATGCCTGTAAAGCGGATGAAAACATATATTCCTTTTATGGATGCCGTGCTTCAGACCTTTCAAATACGCCAGCGAGGCCGGTCATAGCCGGCGGTTATAAAAAATGTATTCCTATGTTGGGAATGTGGACACAACCTCATCAGACTTCGATTATCTGGAACAGTGTCAGCGGGGATCACACGGAAACATTGATATTCGATTCTGTTATTTTATGCAGGTTTGGAGGAATGATCGGCGTTGTGGAGATACCGGAGGCGGTACAGACTACAGGGGAGATTGTTTTAATTACGAATGACTCAGTAAATATCAGAGATGCTGCGGGCGGGAGTACGGTAGTTGCTATCCTGAAAAATGAGGTGTTAATAACCGACCTGTCTGATCTGCCTGTACAGGCGGCCGATTCAGAAGGGAATACTCTGGAGTGGATCAGGGTTCGTTACTTTAATCAGAAGGATGAAGCGCATCCCGAAATCTGGGAGTGGATAGATGGCTGGGTGGCCAAAAAGTTTACATATGAATGTCCAAAGAACCCTCCGGGAAAGAATGAGTTGCATTGTGTTGATGATTATATACTTCA
Organism: Clostridiaceae bacterium; assembly: GCA_910575795.1. Lineage (GTDB taxonomy): Bacteria > Bacillota > Clostridia > Lachnospirales > Lachnospiraceae > Otoolea > Otoolea muris. Next base: position 71,712 of record CAJTGE010000007.1, read on the forward strand.
GGCACAAATGCTGACAAATGCCAGGTATGTGCGAAGAAAACTTCTTGAAGCGGGATGGAGTACAAATGCTGTTTATGCTATATTGGGAAATATGGAGACAGAGAGCAATATTAATCCGTTATTTTGGGAAAGAACGAATACAGGAAAAAAAGGAAAGGGGTTTGGACTGGTTCAGTGGACACCGCAATCTAAGCTTACAGATTGGACAACTTTAGAGGGGTTGAATCCGAATGATATTGATGTTCAAATACAAAGAATTTTGGTTGAAGTGGATCTGACAAGTGATGAGCAATGGGTTACTGGCAATCATAATTCAGGAATGACTTTTAAAGAATTTACTCAGTCAACGGAATCGGCTGAAAAACTGGCGGAGATATTTTTGTATTGTTACGAACAGCCAACTGTTATGCCACAACCGGCACGTAGTAAACAAGCCAGAAAATGGAAGGATTTACTTGAATTATTAAATGATTAATAGGAGCCTAAAAGAAATTTGCTTAATTACAGAGTCAGGCATAAAGATAAGATTTATATGTATACAGATGGATTGAACAGAATATCACATTGAAGGAATGAGGCAGGAATGAAGAATAACAGGCGTGGCCGCTTTTGGGTGTTCACTTTACTTATGCTGATGTCAGGAGGATGCTCAAAAAAACTGGAAAACCCTGAAATAAAGAAAGTAAACTTCCAGACAGCGGATCATGGAAAAATGATTCCTGAGCTGTCTGATTTAATCAGGGCAAGGCTAAAAGGGATTTGGATGAAAGGGCTTCTGATTTATAATAACAGTGAAGAAAAAGATGGCTCTGGAATTGAAAAATCAATTGGGGAAACAGAAACAAACATTTATAATGACATTATGAATCAGTACATAGATGCAGTTGATAAAGAGTTTCCCCCGCAGGAAAGAGTGAACTATAAACGGGAAGAACGCTGGAGCCTGTTGGGAGATGAAGTGGACATGTATTTAATAATAAACGCGCATGCATTTGAGAGCTATAAGGTGTATTATGCATTATATGACGTAGACGGAAACGGAACCCCCGAATTATTTATCGGGGGTCCATGGGGAAGAGATACGCCGCCTGTGATTTATGATTTCTTTACGTTTGACGGGAAACAGGCGATCAGCCCGTTCAGGGAGGCTGGTTATGTGGAGCGTCAGTTTGGTTATAGGGTAAACCTTTATTTTTATTCTAACGGGATTTTTGAGGTGGACTGGAGCAATGGAGCAATGAATTATGGAGTGGATTTCTACAGACTGTCACCGGATGGGTATAATGTATATCCTGTTGAAAGTGTGTCAGTTAAAGTGCCGTATGATTTGATTACAAGATTTTACCATGACGCCGAGTCAGAGGATGAGATATCAGAAAAAGAATATAATGCAATATTACAAAAATACATGGCTGTAGGCGAAGCAGATTTAAACTGGTCTGAAATAGTAAAGGAATGATACGCATACCTGAATTGCAGATGACAGGAAGCGTCGGATATAGGAGAGACAAACGGATGCAGAAGTAATAAGCCTGCGCCGATCATCCTGAAAGCGGATCCGGTTACACTCACGCCCGTTTCGCAGGAAAATGTGCGCCTGACGCCAAACTTTAACAAACATCTCCTGAAGATCATTTTCAGCATACCGGCCGTCTGGGATCCGGCAAATTTGGATCCGGCCATGATGAAAATCATGGGCGCCCTCGCGGCGGTAAACCAGGTGATCTTCCCGGAAACACCGGGAGACGGGGCAGGGCAGACGCCCGCCCTGGACTTCCGGCTCGCAAGCAGGCATGCAGGCAGCGGCGGGGAGCTGGCGGTTGTGACGGCGTTTGGGAAGAAAAGCAGGGATGAAAAGAAGAAAAAAGGAAAATGGAAAAAGGATTGGGGAAAGAAGTATTACTACGATTCGGACGGGGATATGGTGAAGGGGGGATTCAGAAAGATAGATGGGGAGTGGTATTATTTCCATGAAGATGGCCATATGGCAAGGGACGAGTTTGTACACTATGAGAACCACACCTATTATTTTGATAAAAAAGGACACATGCAGGATGATGATGTATTTCAGAAGAAGGATGAAACGTATTATATAAACGATTTCAAATTTACAGGTACGGGAAGCAAAAGAAGAGAAAATGAGGCATTGGCAGAGGAGATGATGTTTTACCACCAGCAGTACCATAACGGAGAGCTATGAATCCGTCCTTGGGCTTGGCGGAAGCCTTCTGTTTCTGGACAAACGCCGGAGCGAGACGTACTGGTGTCCGGAGTATCTGTACAACGATCTGGAAAGCGATATGGAGGAAGTGAAAAAAAGGCTGAAAAAGAAGTTCATACGCATCGAGGAATATGAACTGCTCTATTTAAAGCAGCGCCTTCTCGAAGACGACTGGGAAATCCTGGAGGCGTGTTTCCTGGAGCTGGTTAGCAGCGCAGCGCCTGTACTGAGAGAAAGCGGCTTAAAGGCGGGATCCGAGCTGAAGGTGATGAGCGGTTCTTACATGGAACAGCTTAAACTGCAGGGCAGCCTTGCGGTTTGGCCTGCCGGGGATAAGGAGAGCGTCGGGGGAACGGAACAGGCAGAGGTGACAAAAGGGTAAACAGGAAGGGAAGATAAACGAAAGGCCGCCGTTCAGCGGGGCCGGACGGCTGCAGCCAAAGAGGAGGGGAATACATATGAATAAAAACAAGAGCTCGTTCCATATGGGAGGCGTAATGCAGGGCTACGGCCAGCCGATCATCCTGAAAGCGGATCCGGTTACACTCACGCCCGTTTCGCAGGAAAATGTGCGCCTGACGCCAAACTTTAACAAACATCTCCTGAAGATCATTTTCAGCATACCGGCCGTCTGGGATCCGGCGAACCTGGATCCGGCCATGATGAAAATCATGGGCGCCCTCGCGGCGGTAAACCAGGTGATCTTCCCGGAAACACCGGGAGACGGGGCAGGGCAGACGCCCGCCCTGGACTTCCGGCTCGCGAGCAGGCATGCAAGCAGCGGCGGGGAGCTGGCGGTTGTGACGGCGTTTGGGAAGAAAAGCGAACAGGAAGAAAGAATATTTGGATGGGACAAAAAAGACGGTGAAATGTATTATTACGAAAATGACGGAATGATACAGGATGAATTCAGGGAGATAGACGGGAAGTGGTATTATTTCCATGAGGACGGCCATATGGCAAGGGACGAGTTTGTACACTATAATAACCGTACCCGTTATTTTGATAAAAAAGGACATATGCAGGACGATGAAGATGTGTATCAGAAGAAGGATAAAACGTATTATATAAATGATTTCAAATTTACAGGTACGGGAAATAAAAGAAGAGAAAATGAGGCGTTGGCAGAGGAAATGATGTTTTACCACCAGCAGTACCATAAATGTATAGAGGAAAGTCCTTATGTTACGCAAGGTTCGATACTTGCCTGCACAAATGGGACAAAATTAACACGCCTGGATGCCCGTACCGCAGTAGATATCAGGGATATTGTTACTGGATTGCCTGTGCTGGGATGTGATGCCTGTAAAACGGATGAAAACATCCATTCTTTTTATGGCTGCCGAGCTTTGGAGACGTCAGATATGCCAATGAGGGAAGTTATAGCCGGCGGTTATAAAAAATGTATACCAACATTTTATGATGGATGGACACTGGATCATGACGCTCCGATTATCTGGAACAGTGTTAATGGGGATCATTCGGTAACATTGATACGGGATTCTGTCATTGTATGCAGATTTGGAGGAATGATCGGAGTTGTGGAGATACCGGAGGAAAAAGGAAATGCGAGTCAATATGTGACGCTGGAGCAGTTAGATCAATTCCACTTTTTCATGGGGTTTACCGATGCGGAAAGGAAAGCAGGTGTCGCTGAATTGAACAGGGTACTTGAGAAATATGAAATTACTACGGATATGAGGATTTCATTCTTTATGGGACAGGTAAAACATGAATCCCGGTCAGGGGCGAGAACACTGGAACAATTTAACGGAAATTCTCCGGAAGAATGGTTTAATAGTGAATATAACTTTCGAGTTGGTAATAAAGGGGGAAATGATGGAGAACATTTCAGAGGCGCTGGATATATTCATCTTACAGGCAGATATAATTATGAGAAATTTGCCAAAGATATGGAGGATCCGGAGATAGTGACTCAGGGGTACAGGGTAGTGGGAGGTGTTTATAACCGGCCTGTCCATGAGATCAGGCCAGAGGATTTAGGTGTGATTGATCTTGGGGAATATGTCTGGGAAGCATCAGGGTGGTATTGGCTGCATGGAACAGAAGATAATTTAAATACGATGTCAGATCAGAGGAATGGCTTTAAGATATCATATGATATAAACATGAATGATGACGATACATTTTCACTCCGGAATGATTATGCAAAAGAATTTTATAGAATATTAACAGGTGGAGAATTGGAAATTGCTGACACAAAAGAATCTTTATATGAAAACAAAAATAATAATTAAGCTGTGTACAGATTTTATTTTAGAAAGGTGAGATGGGGGCATATGAATTATATGATTGTGACATTGATTGGTTTATTATTGAGCTTTAATAACAATCTATGTACAGAAATAAAAAATACAGCATATATGGAAAATACAACTTGTGAATCAGCTTCTGGCGACAAGGTATGTACAGATATGGAAAAACAGGCATATATTGAAACTGTTATCGGAGAGACAACGATGAACGGGCTCAGAATCAAAGATTGTAGTATAACGGCCCATTACAGGCCGAATCCGACCGGTCACAGAATTCCCTATTTATTTGCATCGATCCGGTATCCGCAGGTATCGGGAATGGAAGATAAGTCTATTGAGGAAAAAATAAATAAATTATTGATAAACGCTGTAACACAATCAATGAATCATAAAAATGCCGACGAAACCTTAAGTTTATTTCATAACATAGTAAATCATGGATTTACTGAATTCTGGGAATGTGACAATGAATACAATATAATTCATGTTGGGAAGGATAGTATAAGCGTAAGTTATGAGGGAGCGTCCTATTTTGGAGGGCTTCATCCATCATTTTTTCATGATTATATTACAATTAACCTGACCAACGGCGAGATGGTTCCATTCACGGATTATTTTTCTAAAGAGGACGTAATAAAGGCGATCCGTTCCTTAAAATTTGAACTGATTGAAGGACAGTACAATCCGGGAGGATATAAAGGCGACGAACCCAAAATAACAGAAGGATTCGCTGAAGCGGTAAAAAAATTAGAGGACGATACAGAAACCTATATGGGGAACACCTACAATTTTGCAATAGATGACCGATCTGCTTATATACATTTTCCTTTTTATGACTCATTGAGGGGCTATGTTATTTTAAAATTCAGTCTGGATGCATTGAAATAAATGGCCTGCTGTGTTATCAGACAGGCGGTTGCAGCCCAAAGCAAACGAAACGGAAAATTTAAATTCATATTGGGAAAGGCGGTATGATTATGAATCAGATTATTATAAACCTGATATGCTTATTATTAAGCTTTAGCAACAGCATGTGCTCAGACATGGAAGGAAAGGGATATATTGAAACAGTAACCAATGAGACAACAATCAATGGACTGAAGATTCAGGAGCATACTATTAGATCCTATTACCGGAAGGAGGGGGAATTTGTTCAAAGACCCTATTTAAACGCAGCGATCCGGTTTCCCCAGATAACGGATATGGAAGACGTATCCGTACAGAGAAAAATAAATAAGGGGCTGAAGGATGCCGCGACACAGTCGCTCAGTTGGGAGAATGCGGATCAGACATTAGAAAAGTTTCATGATATCGTGTATAATGATAAATCAACGTGGTTCTGGTACGGTGAAAATGACTACAAAATTCTTTCAGTAGAGGATGAGAGTATAGGGATCAAGTATGAAGGAAGAAGTTACTTTGGAGATGAAGATTGCATGCAGTTCAGCGATTATATCACGTTCAGCTTAACCGATGGAGAACGGGTTCCGTTTACAGAATATTTTTCCAGAGAGAAGGTGATCCGGGCCATTGAAGAATTGAAGTACGATTGGATAAAAGGAGAATACATACGCAGATATAAAGGCCGTTATGAGAGGTATGAACCGGAAGAAGTGGAAAAGTTGGTGTCCACGGTGAGAAACCTGGAAGATACGGCTGATAAGGAGGGAAGATATTTTGGAACGACCTATTATTTTGCAACGGATGGAGAATATGCGTATATTGATTTATATTTTCATTATATGGATCAATATGCGGTTTTGAAATTCGATCTGGACGATCTAAGGTAAAAATGGATGGGGTGAAATGGAATAATGCGGGCCAGAAGCAGAAGGAAGGATTCAGGATAAAGTGAGGGAGGCGGGGGAATGAAATATAAGGCAATTTTAATTTTATTGGCATTAACACTGACATCATGCAGCCATCCGGGACAGGGCGTCCCGGACGGAAACATCGCCCGGCAGACGGATGAACAATGGGACAGCTCAGAAGTATGTCAGGAAGAGGAGGAAACGCAGGAAGCCAGCCAGGAGAGGGAAGCGGAAGGAAGCGAGGGACAGGCGGTACAGAGCGATTTGCAGAGAATAATTGATGCTGAATATGCCCGCCGGCATACGGCCCATCGCCGTAGGCGATTCTAAATGGCCGTATGCCGTAACAGTTCAGAGTTATCTGAACTGTTACAAATATCAGTGTACAATACTTTTTGACGAGTTTAAGGAACAGAATGGGGAAGGATTTATGAAAGAATACTGGAGGAGGCATATCGTGGCATTTTCACCGGAAGCGGACCGGATACTGTTAGTGACTTATATTAATCCGCCATATGGAATGACGGCATTATATGATATCTACGATAACGGCAGTATAAGCATCCCCTTATACTGGAATTCATATGTGTATCCCCTGACTCTGTTTTTTAGGAATATTAACTATACCAAGGCTCTTAAGTATGCAACATTGAGCCATGTAGTCAATATAGGAGAGATATATCCTTTTTATAACAGCCCCGGGCTGTTTAATTATGAGTACTCGTTACAGGAAAAAACGCCGCATTATATTTCACGTGTTACAAACACGGATGATACCCTGTATTATAAAGCAGATATTGATTCAAATGGAAACAAATGTATAGGCATTTATTGCGTCGCTGACAACAGGCTGGTTTATCAGTCAGAGGCAGTTGAATGGTATCCGAAGACAGTTGATATTTTGGATGATAAGCTGATTGTCAGCTTTGACGTGCATGGTTACAGGTATTTTGAAATCAATATGGAAACGAATCAGGTGGAATATTTGTTTACAGCATCAAGAATAGGAAGCGCATCTCCGGATGGGAAATACCTGGCATGCCCCTTCAGAGACGATGAGTATAGAGGTTATCGTATTTATTCGTTAGAAACAAAGGAGATCGCTTTTATCAGAAGTTACAGGACAGATACAGAGTTATCGGAATATTCGAACAACAATATTGTGCTTTGCTGGGTAAATAAAGATAAAATAGAAGAATTAAAGTAAGCAGCAGGGATGTATATAGAAAATAAAAGGAAGAGGAGAGATTTAAGTTCCTGCCATTTTCGCTTAAGAAAATGGCGGGAGCTGCGCCTCATATCGGAGCGGATGTGGATGGGAGGCAGAAATGAAGAACAACAGGTGCGGCTGTTTTTGGGTATTTATTTTACTTATGTTGATGTCAGAAGGATGCTCAAAAAAAACAGAAAATACTGAGGCAAGAAAAATAAATTTCTATGCAGCAGATTATGAGAAAATGATTCCTGATCTGTCTGATTTAATCAGGGCAAGACTAAAGGGACTCAGGATGAAAGGGCTTCTGATTTGTAATAACAATGAAGATAAAGATGGCTCTGGAATTGAAAAATCAATTGGGGAAACAGAAACAAACATTTATAATGACATTATGAATCAGTACATAGATGCAGTTGATAAAGAGTTTCCCCCGCAGGAAAGAGTGAAATATAAGCGGGAAGAACGCTGGAGCCTGTTGGGAGATGAAGTGGACATGTATTTAATAATAAACGCGCATGCATTTGAGAGCTATAAGGTGTATTATGCATTATATGACGTAGACGGCAACGGAACCCCCGAATTATTTATCGGGGGTCCATGGGGAGAAGATGCACCGCCTATGATTTATGATTTTTTTACGTTTGACGGGAAACAGGCGATCAGCCCGTTCAGAAAGGCTGGTTATGTGGAGCTTCAGTTTGGTTATAGGGTGAACCTTTATTTTTATTCTGACGGGATTTTTGAGGTGAGATGGAGCAATGGAGCAATGAATTATGGAAGAGATTTCTACAGGCTATCATCGGATGGGTATAATGTATATCCTGTTGAAAGTGTATCAATTAAAGTACCATATGATTTGATAATAAGATTTTACCATGATGCCGAGTCAAAAGATGAGATATCAGAAAAGGAATATGATGCAATATTACAAAAACAAAGGGCTGCTGGCAGATTGGATTTAAACTGGTCTGAAATAGTAAAGGAATGATACGCATACCTGAATTGCAGATGATAGGAAGCGTCGGATATAGGAGAGACAAACGGATGCAGAAGTAATAAGCCTGCGCCGATCATCCTGAAAGCGGATCCGGTTACACTCACGCCTGTTTCGCAGGAAAATGTGCGCCTGACGCCAAACTTTAACAAACATCTCCTGAAGATCATTTTCAGCATACCGGCCGTCTGGGATCCGGCAAATTTGGATCCGGCCATGATGAAAATCATGGGCACCCTCGCGGCGGTAAACCAGGTGATCTTCCCGGAAACACCGGGAGACGGGGCAGGGCAGACGCCCGCCCTGGACTTCCGGCTCGCAAGCAGGCATGCATGCAGCGGCGGGGAGCTGGCGGTTGTGACGGCGTTTGGGAAGAAGAGTATGAAGGAAGGAGTTACTTTGGAGATGAAGATTGCATGCAGTTCAGCGATTATATCACGTTTAGCTTAACCGATGGAGAACGGATTCCATTTACAGATTATTTTTCCAGAGAGAAGGTGATCCGGGCCATAGAAGAATTGAAGTACGATTGGATACAAGGAGAATACATACGCAGATATAAAGGCCGTTATGAGAGGTATGAACCAGAAGAAGTGGAAAAACTTGTGTCCACGGTGAGAAAACTGGGAGATACGGCTGATAACTGGGGAAGATATTTTGGAACGACTTATTATTTTGCTATGGATAGAGAATACGCGTATATCAATTTACATTTTTATTATATGGATCAATATGCGGTTTGAAATTCGATCTGGACGATCTAAGATAAAAATGGGCGGGGTGAAATGGAATAATGCGGGCTGGAGGCAGAAGCAGGATTCGGGATAAGGCGCGGGAAGAAGGGGAATGAAATATAAGGCAATTTTAATTTTATTGGCATTAGCACTGACATCATGCAGCCATCCGGGACAGGACGTCCAGGACGGGAGCATCGCCCGGCAGACGGATGAACAATGGGACAGCTCAGATGTATGTCAGGAATATGTGGGGCGTCAGTTTGGTTATAGGGTGAACCTTTATTTTTATTCTAACGGGATTTTTGAGGTGGACTGGAGCAATGAATTATGGAGTGGATTTCTACAGACTGTCATCGGATGGGTATAATGTATATCCTGTTGAAAGTGTGTCAATTAAAGTGCCGTATGATTTGATTATAGGATTTTACCATGATGCCGAGTCAGAGGATGGGATATAAGAAAAAGAATATGATGCAATATTACAAAAATACATAGATGCAGGAGAAGCAGATTTAAATTGGTTTGAAATAGTAAAGGAATGATATCTGCGGAGAATAGAAATTGCTGATGTACTGGTGAAGGAGGAGACATTTTACTTTGAAAACGACGGATGGATGCAGAACTTTTTTGATGGGACGAAGTGAGGAATGGTGAATAAGAAACGGTGAATAAGGAGAGGAAGGTATGGGAATGGGCGCGGGAGTTATGCAGAATATATATCCGCTATTTGAACGGAACCGGATCCTGAAAAAGGAGATGCTCTGGTCCCTGAGGGACTATGCCTTTGCGCACGCCGGGGTGGAGTACCAGGAATACGGGCAGGGGATCCTGCGGGGGTGCGGGCTGAGCGTACAGGGGGAGGAGATAGCCGTCCGCCCCGGGCTCCTGAAATATGGCCAGGCTGTGTGCATTATGATGGAGGAAGCCAGGATCCCGTTCGGGGCGGCGCAGGAAATGCGGTATTTACATATGGCCGTGCGGGAGGACAGGAGCGCCCCGGACTACATCGCTTACCGGATGGAGCTTGCGCTGTCAGGGGAGGAGAAGAAAGGCGATGGGGTGTTTGAGATGTGCCGTTTCCATCTAAGGAAGGGGGCGGCGCTGCGCACGGAGTATAAGAGCTTTGCGGATATGGAGACGGAATACGACACCATTGACGTGACGCATGCGGACTGGGGAGGGCTGGGGGGAAAGAGCCTGGCCCCGGCGGTTTGCGGAGGAGATCCTGTCAGAGCGGGGAAGCCGTGAGGAGGATCGGGCGTTTGCAATGCACTGCCTCTGTGAAGCGGGAGCCATGCCGGCCCGGGCGTTGGCGGCGTATGCGGCGGGACGTATGGGTGGAGACATGGATGAATACATGGAGATGCGGAAGGTGTATGGGGCGCTGCGGCGCATCCTGGAGCAGTCCGGGCGGGGAGAGGAGCGGACGGGAGGCCGGAGGGAGAAGCGGAAAATTTTGGTGGATTAACATACCTGGGCTGGCCACAGGGCTTCCGGTCTGGTACAATAAAATGTAACAGGACAAAAGGAGGGATAAAGAGGAATATGTCAGAATTTTTAATGAAACCCAGGATAGATTTTGCCTTTAAGGAGATCATGATGGACGAACAGGCGCGCATCGGCTTTTTATCGGCCATGCTCCGGCTGAACCCGGCGGATATCCGGGAAACGCGGGTGCTGAATACAAGCCTGAGAAAATTTCACAAGGATGAAAAACAGGGCATCCTGGATGTCCGTATTCTGCTGAACAACGATACGGAGATCGATATCTAGATCCAGCTTTCAGCGCTTTCCGTGTGGGCGGATCGCTCATTGTTTTACCTGGCAAAAATGTATACGGAACAGATCCATGCAGGCCAGGATTATACGGTATTTAAAAAGTGCGTGGGAATCAGCATCCTTGATTTTGATCTGTTTAAGGGGGAAAGCGAATTCTACTCGCGCTTCCACCTGCGGGAGGACACGCGGCAGACACTTTTTACGGATAAGCTGGAATTCCATGTGGTGGAGCTGCCAAAGCTCCCAAAGGAGTTAAAAGAGGACAGCGACGAAATCCTGCTGTGGGCGAAATTCATAAACGCAGAGAAAAAGGAGGAATTTGACATGCTGGCGGAAAAGAACCCGTATATCGAAAAGGCATATGAGAAGCTGCAGGTGATCAGCCGTGACCGTGAGAAGCGGATGGAATATGAGGCGAGGGAAAAGGCGATTCTTGACCATAACCAGATGATGCTGGAGGCGAGGGAAGGCGGCTTGAAAGATGGGCTTGAACAGGGGATTAAAGCGTTTATCCTGGACGGTTTGGAGGATAACCTGACAAAGGAGAGGATACTTTGTAAGGTTGAACGGCATTTTGCGCTGACAAGGGAGCGGGCCGAGCATTACTATAACCTTTTTTCGGCGGCAAAGGATAAATAGTATCTGAATCGGGCGGTTTTGGGGGCCGGCCGGAGGCAGGAAGGAGGTTTAACGCAGCGGATCCAGGCTATCGGAGAAAAAGACAAGGAATATGGGAAGTTATTTCGAGACAGTTCCTTAGCATCATAACAGAGGTGAACGGGCATGGGAGGGCGTCTCTTGCCGGGATCCTGCCAAAAGATTCGGGGATGGCTGTTTTAAAATAAGAAGCTTCGCACAATTACCATTTCTTATGAAAGACAGGAGGAGCACCAGACGGAGAAGACGGTTTTATTTGCAGGGCGGATCCGGACATACAGCGTCAGGAATGAAGGGGGAGATCGATTATTTTGAGGCGGAATGTGTAACAGCAACGGCAGAGTTCGACAGTGAAAAGAAATACCGCTCCTTCCAGGATGTAAAGATGGCCTACAGAGAGCTTGTGCGCAATGTGGCGGGGGATACGGGGACAGTTTTGATCACAAAGAGAGGAAATGAGACACTTCCCCACGCCCTCATTCAGTATGGAGAAACCAACTGGGAATTCCTGAAACGGATAGCCGGTTATCTGGAGGCGGTCCTCGTGCCGGATACATACCATGAAGTCCCCAAGGCTGCCGTCGGGCTGGTACAGGGGAAGCGATACGAAACAGGCATCGGGGACATCTATGAGATCGATAAGCAGACAGGGCGATGCAGGGGCGAAGAGGATAAGCTTTTCATCACAGTGAAGGGAACGCCGGAAATGCATATAAGCGACAGAGTATCCTGTTATGGGAGCGAGAGTTTATTGTATTAAAATATTATATTAAAAAAGGAAGTCCGGCTTGAAAAGGGCTTTCTTTGCTGTACCTGCCGGCTTGGGCGGGAGGAGGCCGGGCGGGTACAGCCTCATTTTAACGATTGTCTCCGCGGTTTGTATCCGTCCGGCCTTGTGGAGGAGAGGATTGGCGAAAAAATGAAGATCGCGCTTGATATTGACAGAGAGGCGAAACAGGAGGCGCTCTGTGAGTGGCCATATCTGCCTGTTACAGGGAACGGGATGTATGCCATGCCGGAAACAGGAAGCCGCGTCTGTCTGTATTTCCCGGACAGCAATGAAAAAAATGCATTTATAGCAGGCTGCCTTCCCGGGAAAGGGGAGGAGGAACGGCGCCCTGAGTACAGAAATCTGGAGGCGGCGGAGGAAAACAGGCTGGAGCTGTTCCCAGGTGAGATGAGGATCAGGCGGGCGGATCACAGCCTGAATCTGTCAAACCGGGACGGCGTCAGCTTTACGACCAGCCGCCGGATACGGATGGTTGCAGAGGGGAATATCACAATTCAAAACGAAGGGATCGCAAAGGTGCTGGCCGGGACATCCGCCCATATGGAATGTTTTAAGGGCCGGGAGAATTCGATCCATATGGAGGGCCTGGAATGTACGATTAAAACAGGCCGGTTTCTGACAAGCGATGCGGGAAGAAAGGCGGAACAGGTACAAAACCAGGATCCAAAGACCGCCTGGAGAGCCGCGGAGACGGCGAAAAATATGGCGCTTCAGGCAATGGGCGCAATTCCGGCCCCACAGGCGGATGGGATCGCGGGAAAGGCGCTTGGAGGGATACCCGCCTGTGCAGGAAATGGTATGGATTTGGATGTTTCAGGAGTAATGGGAGTTATATTTGGAGGAGATTTAGATGAGTGAAGGGGTTATTGCACCGGCATTAGTATATTGTAACTGTACAAAGCCAAAGACAGGCAATGATGCAGATGAAGCAAATTTTGAAATATACCAGTATTTAACAGTAGATCCAAATGGGGATAGGAGCATTTTCTGTACGGATTATCCGTTTATATATGAGGATGACTGTAAACCATATATAAATATAACTCCTTTTCCTTATTGCCAGTCGGAATTTTATGTGGAAGCCGTAAAAAATTTAGAGGAGTATGCCAGCAAGAGGTATATGGAAGCAGTAGATCAGAGAAATATGGAGGAATACGTTAAATGGGGAAAATGGGAAGCAGATTTTCATAATGCATATTTAAGTGCTATACAGCAGAAAAAACTGTCAAAAAAGCAATATACATGCCTGCTTCAGGTGTTGGATCGATGGTTTAATACTGAAGAGGAAACAGTCAACCAATATTTTAACTGGTCTCAAGAAATAAGGAAACGCATGGGACTAATTGAAGAAACCTTTCATCAGATAATACGAAAGGTAAGAAAAAAGCTGGAAGACAACCAACCGGATTTCATAGAAAAGACATTGGAACGATTCAGGCGTGCCTACGAAGCAATAGCCCCCAATTTTGATAATATAATTATCAATGAATCATCGGGTAGTTTTTATTTTGATTTAGAAAAAATTAAAAGGAAGTGGAATTCAGCATGGAATAAGGAAACAGATAATCCGCTTTTGAGTTTCGACAAAGCAGCAGAGAACATGTTGAAGATAATAGAGCTGTTATCAGACATGATTTGCGATGAATTGTTTTTTACAGATAACCAGGAGCTGGTATCGAAAAATATGGGGACGGTAAGGGAAATATTGCAAAGTTTTTATGAATCGCTATCAGGGTTAGATTATGATGCTCCGGATTTCAATACGATGCTGAAGCAATTTGGTATTTGTCTGGCCAGGTTAGAGCTTGAAGTTGGATTTCGGGATCGAGGTAAAAAGTTTGCGGGTAAAAATTCATTCCTTGTGTGCCGGTGCGGAGGAATTATCCATATTGTGTATGATGGTCAGGATATGAAACGACATTTATTTTATTTATATCCCAATATAATCAATATATTAAAAAGTGCTGAAGCATACTTTTATGAAAAATATCACGAGTATAAAACAGACGGTAGAGTTAAGTTTTCAATGATGGATGGATATAATTTCGTAAGATTTATTCTGATTGCACTGAAAGAGGAAAGTCAACACGAGGAATTTTTAGGAGTAAAATATAAAGATATAGAACTATTTGGGGCATTTGGTGTGGAAATGGATATCTTAATTCGGCCAAGAAGTGTAATGAATAAGGATGAAAATATAAAAACAGCAATAGCAAATATCATGAAGTTTTGCCTTGGAAAGATGGATATTAGTGGGATCCCAGCCACCCATATATCAAATATAGTAGCAATAGCAGATGATCCAAGTGTGACGAATATAACCGCAGAAACTTCAGCTATTGCGTCTAATTTCGGAAAAAATCTTGTGAAAGCGGTTGGAGAGGCAGCGGGATATATATTTGATTTAAAAGATATAGCAGGAATTGCACAAAATTTAAGTTATACTTCTGTTGCTGATTATGTAGGTGAAGTACAAATTTCGTTTAGTTTAGGGACACATGATATCATATATAGGAGGAAATATAATATTTGGGGAGAGCAGGAAGAAGAATCCTTTAGCGCAGATATGCGTGAAAAGGCAGGGATGGATTTTGATACACAGGCTCAGAGGGAAACACCGCCAGAGATAAAATTCTTTGATAATATCATCAAAGTAGATTGTATGCTCATTAAAGATGGAGAAAAAATACAGGAGAAAAAGGAGTATTTTATTGATGATGAAAATGACGGTGGGATACAGGAAAATAAAAATTAGTATCTTTGCGCTGTTTCTTACAGAGACTCTGTTTCTTGCTGGCTGTGGCAGACAAAATAAAAGTGAAATGGCCATACTGGAGGGATATACGGTAAACGAGTCTCTGTATCTTGCAGAAGGGGCAAAGCTGTATGCTTTTATAGAATCAGATTCTATGGATTATGAAACAATCAGGAGTGAAATCTGTAATGGGGATGCAGAGTCCGTAAAAGAGCAGTACGGGAATATGAAGGCGCCGGAAGACGATCCGGAGAGGTATGCCGCTGTACAGAATGTATTGGGAATTACAGAGGTGTATCTGGGAGAATATGAACAGGCTTACGAGTCTTTCAGCAAGGCGGCTGATGTTGTGAATGACAGTCAGATACCCGAAAAAGGGCAGATTTTAGCAGTTTTATATAATAACGCAGGCGCGGTGACTACGAGCCTGCCGGAGTTTGACACAGTGGATACGCAGTTGGATAAGGCAGCCGGGCTATGCGAAGATCCATATATGGCGTTGGTAGTGGAGCTAAACCAGGCAATCCGGCTCAGGGTTACGTCATCGATAAAAGAATATGGCCTGATGATTGGCCATTTAAAGAAAATTATCCGGAGGGAGCGCCGGATAAAGGGGAGTCCGGGCCTGATTGAGTATCAGGCAGCGCTCTACATGGCTATCGGATATGTCCAATGTGGAAGGGAAGAAAAGGGAGCAAAACTGCTGGACCGATATATTGCGCTCATACCCGATACGCCGGAATATAATATGCAGCGGGCTTTTTTATCAGGCTACAGGGGCAGCCTGTACTGTACGGAGGGCGAGTATGAGAAGGCGGCGCAAAAACTTGAATATTCCATTATGGAAGCTAAAAAAACCGTAGATGATCGATCGCGCAGGCTGTCTGAACACTATATAAGGTACGCAGAAATCTATGGAGAAACAGGTGACTGGAAGAATCTGATTACATATGTTGAAAAAGCAATGCAGGGAGCCGGTTATGCGACGCCGGATGTGAAGGGATCGATATATTATTATTTAGGATATGGATATCTGATGTCAGACGATATGGAGAGGGCAAAAACGTATCTGCTAAAAAGTTATCTCTATTATCAAAAAGTCAGTGAGGAATCCACGAAACCTGCACGAAACCTGCTGCTGTTGCTCCATCAATCCCAACCTGATGGAAACTCAAAACGGTTCAATAGCTGGCTGAGACAGGAGCTTGAGAAGATCGATATAGAGGATGAATCAGATTTCCGTTAAAGGAAAAGAGGGGGACAGGGAATGGAAGGATATGATCGGAAAAAATATCAAAGAGGAAAAAAACAGTTCTGTCTGTTTGCATTCCTGAATATCGGAACAATGCTGCTGTCAGATTATATTTTACAGGCAATCCCGGAAGGAATGGTCTATATTATAAACATCCTGCTTTTACTTCTGATGTATTGTGGATTCATGTGGACGTGGCATGTTTTTGCTGTGATTTCAGTAATTTCAGCTATTTCAAAGGTTAAGCTGATCCTTGTTCTCATCCGGGAATTCAACTGGATGATTTATGCAATGCCTGAACGGCTTGCACAGGAAGGTGTATGGATAGCGGCAAGTTTCGTAATGTACGCGTTGCTGATATTTGGAAAAGCCCTGAAATATTATGTCGGCGTGAAACGAATAGAACGGAGAAAACGGCTGGAAGGCCAGGAAGAGGAAAATCGCAAGGGGAGCTGAAGAAAAATACAAAATGGATAAGAGTGGGTTTTATGAAGAATACAACAGTGACAGTAATATTGGCCTTGATGCTGACCTTATCATTTACATCCTGCCAGAAAAAACCTAAAACTGGTTTCACGATACATGATATACCAACACAGGACGAGGCTGGACACAATTTTCCGATTCCTGATATACCAGATGACTACACAGTAGATAAAAACCTTTATGTTGCACAGGAAAATGGAATTTATGTATTCATAGAGGGCAGCAGTTTTAATTATGCAGGCATCAATTCGGAATTATGCAAAGGCAATGCCGCTTCCATAAAGGAGCAGTATGAAAGAATGGAGATCCCCGAAAGTGATTTAATCGATTATGCCGCCCTGCAAAATATATTGGGGATAACAGAAATCTATCTGTCGGATTATGCACGGGCGTATGATCATTTCTGCGATGCAATTCAATTCATAGAAAGGAGGAACCTGCCGGAAAAGGATTCTGTTCTTACAGTTCTGTATAATAATGCCGGGGCGGCGACCATTTACCTGTCCGCCAATGCCCCGGAGGACAGGCGGCTTCTGAAGGCGTCCGGGCTTTGCAGGGATCCTTATATGGGCCTGATAATAGCCATTAACCAGGCTGGAAGGATAAAAGTATATGCCTCAGGCCAGGAATGCGAGATAATGATTGCACGGGCAAATGAAATGCTGGAAAAAGAGGAGCTTGTAAACAACGGTACAGGTTTTGTGCATGCATTAGCAATAAAGTGTATTGTACTGGGTTACACGAGACTGGGAAACATGGAGGAAGCGCTCCGGATATTGGAAAAGGCGTTTCCTGAGATACCGGATACGCAGGAATACAGTCTTCTGAAAGCTGGCCTGCTTACGGACAGAGGCATTTGCAAAGAATATTTGGGGGAACATGACGAAGCGCTTCAGGACTTCAGGAGCGCGATAGCGATTCATGGGAAAATACTCGGCAGCGATTCACGCCAGGCAGCGAATACTTATTTCTGGATGGGAATGAGTTATATGGGTGGAGGCAATGCCTCTGAGGCAGCAGTTTGTTTTGAAAAGACGATTCCCGGGATGAGGTGTGGGGTGGCAGGGGACAAGTGGAAGATGTATTGGAATGCGGGATATTCGTTTCAACAGTCAGGGGATTATGAGAAAGCGAAAGAGTATTTGTTAAAAGCATATGTACACAATCAGGCGGTTATAAAAGAAGCGACTGCGTTTGTCGATGAAGAACGGAGATATGAAGTGGAGATAAAAGAAGCATTACGAGCAATATATGAAATGGAAGGAGGAAACAGGAGAAGCTTTGAGCGGTGGCTCAGGCGTGAGGCAAAGAAGGCGGAAAAGGAGGAGAAGCAATACGAAAAGCTTCCGTAATCCATGTATTGGAGAAGGATAACAGGGGGAACGGAAAATGGATCGAAATTCTGAATTAAAGGAAAGCACTGCGCAGGAAACAGGGCGCGGCAGCCAGGGCGATACCGGGGAGGGGGAGCTTAACCGGAAGCGGTATCTGGACGGAAAACGGGATTTCTGGCGGGTAGCGCTATGCGAAACCGTGATCCGGGCATGTTACCTGTGTGTGAACGCCCTGAATGGCATAAATGGCGCAAATGTCCCGGGAGAGGCGCTCGGATATTTCCTGCTGGCGATGATGTTGTTTTTGTCCTATCAGGGCTACAGATGGGCGTGGTATCTGTATTTTGGGATAATGGTATTTAACCTTTTCCAGTTTAGCGTTTTCACAGTCCTGCTCATATCCCGGTGGTATTGGATGCGGTATATATTGACGCATTCAATGCTGGCCGGCTATATCATTGAATTCGCCGGGATACTGGCGATGGCATTTTTAATGATTATAAAAAGGAATGCAGGATATTTTATCAAATGCCGGAAGATGGAGCGAAAGAAGAAATCAGGCGGCCAGACAGTAAAAGAGGAAAACAGCAGGGAAGGATGAAAGCTGAGCCGTTCCTGTACATAAACAACAAAAAGGAGGGAGCATCATGGAATATTTCCGGATTAGCCAGGATAAGCGCTGCCTGCATCCGCCGATCATCACCAACATCCGCGATATCATAAAGCGCCGCCCGGATGCAGCGGCCGGAAAGGGGGAACAGGTAGCGGATGCAAACGTGGCGTTTATCGCCCCGCAGCCGGAAACGGATTTCCCGGATATTCTGGATGCACAGGTCTTTCTGGTCAGCGACCGGATGAAGGAGGTGTTCCGGATGTACGAGCCGTCGCTGCGGTTTAAGATGGTCTGCGTCCTTGACAATATCAGGGGGGATTATGCGAATTACCATATCCCCCTTTTTCCGGAGGCGGACTGCCTGTCCCCGGAAAGCGTGGTCCTGCCGGATAAAAGCGCGGTCAGGGAGCTGGTCCTCTGTAAGGAGCGGATCGGCCCCGGACGGATTTTCCGGGTGGCCGGGCTTAGGACGGACGCGGCGGTTATCCGGATGGATGTCCTGGAAAGCCTTTTGAGGCGGGGGATATGGGATTTCTGTTTCAGCCGGATACGGATGGCATGAGGACATTTCCTGATAATGCAGGCGCCTGAAAGGCAATGGGAAAGGAGGCGGCCCCGGTGGCAGGCATAGTGAACCGTGAAAAGCGGAGAATGGATTTTCTTAAAAAAGTGAATGAAAAGGCGGATGAAGAGCTGAAAGAAGCGGTACGGCGGCTGAAGGAGGATCAGGACAGGATGCGGGATCGCCTGAAGGTCTTCTGGAAGCCGTTTTTGGATGGGCTGCAAAGTGAATACGGGCAGCTTGAGGCAGCGGGGAGCGCCGGCCCGCTTTCCTTCTCCTACCTCTCCTTTCTGCGGAGCGGGATACTGGACGGGGGGCCCTGGCTGCGCATGGATTACTATGATTCCAGAGGACGCGCCTCGGATGTGGAGTGCGGGGGCTGCCCGGACGGATTTCCCGCGTTCCCATATCTCGACAAAGGGTTCAGGGAGATCCGGGAACTGTTTGCCGGCCAGTCGCAGGCGGGCGCGTATCTGGCGGATCCGATCCTGTATGATCTGGCGGATCGCTACAGTGAGGAGATGGAGCCCCTGGTACTGGAATCGCTGTTTACGCTCATTGAGGAAGAGGGGGAGAGGTGGTATGGTTCCGGCAATGTACGTTTTTTTGCAGGGGATTTTCTGGACATGGCTGAGCCGGCTGCTGAGTGGAGGGACGGGAAGCTGCGCGCGCTCCAGGCAGGGGTGAAGCGGCAAAGGAGAGGAAAGGGAAAAGGCATGGGCTGGGAGGACGAGAGGGTCGTTCATATGCAGAATGAAGAGAGGAAAAAGAAATATTGCAACCTGGATACAGGGATGTACATAAAGGAAGAGCTGATTTGTTTTGAAAGGTTTCATATAGATGAAATGGGCTTCAGCCTGGTTTTGCCCAGGGGCTTTGCAAGGCTTGATGAGGGGGCGTTAAAAAGAAAATACCCATCGCCGGACAGGCCGGATCTGGCGGTGGGGAATGAGGCGGGGGACGTGGTTTTTGCGTTCAGCGCGCTGAAAGATGCCATCACGGGCAGCGAATTCAGGAAACAGACTGTACAGTCGCTTAAGGGACTGATGAGCTGCGCAAACCCGTCGCTTGGCTTTCTGGACGAGGGGGAGGAGGAGAGCGGGGACAGCATGCTTAACTGGTTTGACTTTAAGAGCTATGTTATCACAGGGACGCTTTACAACCTCGCCTCGGTGATTTCATTCAGGGACCGGAGCGTGCTGGGGATGTTTTCCTGCCCTTATGAGCTCAGCCCATGGTGGAAGCCGGTTTACTTAAAAGTATTGGAGACATTTGGCAGCCGTTCAGACAGGCCTGCGCAATGCTTGCGCTGACCGTACGAATGCGCAGCGGCCGCAGGCATACGGCCTATCGCGAAGCGGTTCTAAGCGGCCGTATGCCGGCAGGGCGGCGGTAAGGTGTGGAGAAAGGAGAGGGGAATATGAAAGCAGTAAATCTTGGCAGCGGGCCGTATCATTTTAAATCGATTTTAAGCTGCAGGATAGAGAAGACGGTAAACAGCCATTTCAGGGCGGAGGTGTCAGGCTATACGGCGGATTCCGTGGAGGAGGCGCTGCGGATTTCGGAGCAGAAGGAGCCGTTTGTCATCTATGCAGAGGAAGAAGGGGAGAAGCGGTCCATTTTCAGGGGGAAGGTGCGCGGGCTGCATATCCGTGCGGAAGGGGATCTGAAGATCGTGACTGTCCGCGCAGAGTCTAATACCTGCCTTCTGGACGGGGAACGCCATACCAGGGCCTTCCAGGATCCGGACTGGACATACCGCGATATCGTCCGCTCCATTGCCGGAAAAGAGAAGGCGTCGGTGATTTATTATGCGGGAAAGAGCGGACGGACCGGCGGCCTGACCGTGCAGTATGAGGAGTCGGACTGGGAATTCCTGAAGCGCCTGGCGGCCAGGGCGGGGACGGTTTTAACGCCGGACTGCACGAATGACTCCATTTGTTTTTATTTTGGGATCCCGGATCAGAAGGAAAAGGCGGCCGCAGGGCCAGGGGAGAGCCCGGAGGTGTCGGTCATCGACGCAGACGGCCCCGGAAAGCGGATTCTGGAATTCCGTCTGGTTTCCAGGGAAATCTGGGAGCTGTGCACGCCGGTTGAGGTTATGGGGACAGAGGCTCTCGTATACAGCATACAGGGAAGGCTGGAGGGGGAGGAAATGATCTGGGATTACCGCTTGAGGAGGCCGGCTGATTTTGAACCCGGGGAGGCGTATAATGCGCGTATAACCGGGGCCTCCCTGTTCGGGAGGGTGACAGATACCAGAAGGGAATTCATACGGCTTAAGCTGGAATGCGGGGATGAGTGTACGCCCGGGAACGCGGTATGGTACCCGTTTGCCACGGTTTACACCTCGCCGGACGGGAACGGCTGGTATTTTATGCCGGAAAAAGGGGAGCGGGCGAGGCTCTGCTTCCCGGATAAAAAGGAGAAGCACGCGTATGCGGTAAACAGCGCCTGGCTGGAGGACGCGCCCGGCCGGAAAAATGATCCGGATGTCAAGTTTATCCGGACGTCCTCCGGAAAGGAGATACGCCTTGCGCCGGATTCTGTCCTGCTCACCAACCACAAAGGGATGTCGGTGCGGATAGACGATAAATAAGGGATCGAAATCAGGAGCCGGGAAAATATTGATCTGAACGCAGAGGAGGGGGATCACCCTGTCCAGCGGCGGGTCATTGAAAATGGACTCGGAAAGCGGCATTGTCATGAACCAGGGGGGCAACTCCATCACGATCCGCGACGGGATCTGCGTGAACGGCACGAGAGTGCGCCTGAGACGCTGATGTACGGACACACTTACATTTTGCCAAATGATCCGCCTGAATGAATTTCCGGTCTGCAGGGCGGAGGGAGGTAACTGTATGGTATTACAGGAATATAAAATGAAGGAGCGGTAATCATGGAAGATGAAATTTATGGTTATTCCACAGAAGTTATCAGTGAATTTGTCGGATCCAAAAGCGGGGAGTACATAGAACGTTTCAGAAGCTTGAAAACAAAGCGAAAATTCAACTTAGCTGCGGCGTTTTTTGGAGGCTTTTGGTTTGGTTACAGAAAAATATGGTCAGAGGGAACGGGGATTCTGCTTTTTTTATGTTGATAAGGCTTATACCGGTTTACAGATGTACTGCGTATGCTGTGCAACTGACTATATTTGGATTTACGGCGGATAAACTGTACTGGAGGAATATAAAAAAAGAATCGATTTCAGCCACCTTCCGGATGTGGTTCGCGGGAAAAAGCCTGGAGTGATAACTGCATGTAAGGAGTGCAAAGGAGTTTCTGCTGAGAAAGGAATCGTGATGCTGGTTTTAGCATGGGCCTGAAACGAACAGAGAATTTCTGCATGCGTATACTAATACGTGTAATAGCAATGTTCTTTAGTATCAGAAGCAATAAAAGCACAACAGGAGGATGCGTATGAGATGGCCAGACAAAAAGAAAACCTCGTATGAGGACGAAGAGACAGAGCAGATATATTTAGAACTGTACTGTCACAAAATATGGATCAGGACGGCTGGAACCGAGAATTAGGATTTGAAGGAGCTGATAGTAAAGAACGCACTATAGAGTGCGGAGATCTATTATGTACTCTCGGAATCTTGCTGCGCCTGATTTTGTGAGATGATTTTTTGTCAGATGTGCACAAATTTATGAGGCGTACGTTGATTAAATTTGGGTGCATCTGGCGGAAAATCAGCCGCAAAAGCAGGCGCAGAGAGATTCCGAGAGTCTATTTATATGAAAAGGAGCAAAAGAGAATGAACGAGCTATTTTGGTGATACGGATTATCTGCGGTTCAGCGATTATATTACGTTCAGTCGGATCGACGGAGAACTGTGGGAAGGAGGAGACATTTTACTTTGAAAACGACGGGTAGATGCAGAATATTTTTGACGGGACGAAGTAAGGAACGGTGAATAAGGAGAGGAAGGAGCCGGATCCATATGGCGGTTATACAGAAAGTATCTATAACTTTGCGATGGATGAACAGTGCGCTTATATAAATATGTATTATTATACTATCATACCTCGGGGACATGCTGTTTTAAAATTCGATTTAGATACATTGAGATAAAGAAGCGGGAGGAAAACGTTATGGGGCGAAGACTGCTCTCTGTGCTCATGGCTTTACTGCTCATTCGATCCGATTTCCGGAATACGGAAAAAGCTTTTAGGAACGCGCCGTCTGGGCATCTGCCCGCGCCTCTTTACGCCGCGTCCGGCGGCAGGATGTGTTACCAGGCAAATTATGTGATGCCGCCTCTGGATTCGGAGCTGGAAGACGAATGCTGTTCACAGGGGATTGGAATCATCAGAAATTATATTCTCAGGGAGGACACGTCTGATATAGAGGTATGTTACCCTGCCATCGTGAGCAGGGATAAGACGCGCGACAGAAGCATAAACCAGTTAATAGAAGGCCATATATCCGAATTCATAAATACGTGGAGCGATGCGCATCAGAATGATGACGAGTTTACCTATATCATGAACCTGAATTTCGAGATCACTTACTTAAGCGATGCATTTATCAGTATTTCCTATATCGGATATATGAATATGAAATCGATCTGGACAGAGTGAGGGAATATTTGGATCCGGATATTCTCGGCAGGATTCCGCTTACAGCTACAAACAGGAGGACAGGCCGGCTGGCCACGGACGACAGCTTCTGCGTATGCGGCATGGAGATCGAGACCGAGGGCAAAGTCATTTACGAGGAAAATTGGCGCAACACAGAGTTCCGTTACCCATCGTTCCACAGAGAAAACCGGGCGCAGAGTGAGGTTATAAACAATTTAATCGAAAAAAATGTGATGGAAATCATAGAAAAGGAGAGAAGCCGGTTTGCCTCCGGCCAGGAGTTTTATCTGAATCTTACCTACGAAATCAAATACATAAGCGATTCATTTATCAGCATCGCCTTTACAGGAAAGGGCGGGAGGCGCAGCCATCCAGAGGATCGTTTTTATACGCTGAATATCGATGTAAAGAAACGCACAACGGTCGGGCCGCGGGGTTTAACAGGGGACAGGGAGACAGAACAGATATTTCATTCCCTGAAAGCCGGCCAATTTGAAAGCATCCGCAGGTGGAAGTCCTGTATGCCGGATCCGTTTGTCCCGGACATCGGTTCCCACAGCCCGGACGGCCGGGAAGCGAATTTGGACAGGGCCGGCGTTCAGTTTTATGTCTGCGGGGATTCGTTCGTTGTTGTGGTGTTAAAGGAGGATGGCTATTATGAGTATACGATAGAACTGGACAAAGCAATGCTGTACTGAATACGGTTCGTAGCAGTTCAGGCTGTCTGAACTGTTACTGCGGTTCACCTGCCGCGGAGCAGGGAAGGTCTGTTCGTGCTGGACAGAAGCAGAAAATTGTGATACACTAATACCACTCTGAGTAAGATAAATGGCCGCAGCTGCAGGCGCCGAAAGGCCGCAGGTGAGGAAAGTCCGGGCTTCACAGGGCAGGATGCCAGATAACGTCTGGTGGAGGCGACTCCAAGGACAGTGCAACAGAAATATACCGCCGCAGGCTGGCGCGTATGGCCAAAAGGCCGCCCGCGCCAGCCTGCGGTAAGGGTGGAAGGGCAGTGTAAGAGACTACCGCCCGGCTGGCAACAGCCGGGGCACATGTAAACCCCATCCGAAGCAAGGCCGAACAGGGGGCGCAAGGCGGCCCGTCTGCTCCCGGGTAGGCCGCTGGAGCCGGCCGGCGACGGCCGGCCTGGATAGATGGCCATTCACGACATAACCCGGCTTATCGTTTTGCTCAAGTGTACAGGAGGATGCGTTCTGCGCGTCTTCCTGTTTGCATTTGGGGATTTTGCAGGCATATGGATGGGAATGATGTACTCTTTGGGGATTTTGCAGGCATACGGATGGGAATGATGTACTCCCGGAATCTCTCTGCACCTGCCTTTGCGGCTGATTTTCCGCCAGATGCGCACAAATTTAATCCACGTACGCCTCATAAATTTGTGCGCATCTAAAATCATCTCACAAAATCAGGCGCAGCGAGATTCCGGAAGTACATAAGGCAGAACGGAGGAACGAGAGGATGAAAATCATCATTTCACCGGCAAAAAAGATGGTTGTGGATACAGACAGCCTGAAAGCAGAGGGAACCCCCTGCTTCCTGGATGAGGCGAAGCGGCTTCTGGCCCGGATCCGGGAGCTGGATTTTGCTCAGGCAAAGGCGCTGTGGAAGTGCAGCGATAAGCTTGCAAAGCTGAATTACGAACGGTTTGCGGCGATGGATTTGGAACGCGGCGCGACGCCGGCGGTGTTATCGTATGAGGGCCTGCAGTATCAGCATCTGTCCCCGCGCGTGATGACAGCAGAGAGCCTGCGCTACCTGGAAGAGCATGTATGGATCCTGTCAGGCTTTTACGGGGCGCTTAAGCCATTCGACGGCGTGACGCCATACCGTCTGGAGATGGGGGCCGGCCTTGAGGTGGATGGAAGCCGGAATCTGTACGTGTTCTGGGGCGATAAGATATACCGCGCGGTGATGGCCGGCGGGGATACGGCGGTGAACCTGGCCTCAAAAGAATATTCGCAGGCGGTGGAGGCGTACATAAAACCGGGCGACCGCCTGATTACCGTGGAATTTGCGGAAATCATACAGTGTGCGGACGGCCCCAAAACGCGGCAAAAGGGAACGCTGGCAAAGATGGCCAGAGGGGAGATGGTACGCTTTATGGCTGAAAACGGGATAACGGATCCGGAGGGAATGAAAGCGTTCTCTCAGTTGGGGTTCCGGTATGAAGAAGGGCTGTCGGATGAGGGTAAAATGGTATTTGTGAGGTAAGGAACTGTCTCGAAATATAGTAAACGACAAAATAATTTGTCGTTTACTACGGGGGATGCGCACGATTTTGCAAAGGTAGATGCTGCGTTTCACGCAGCGCAAAATCGGCGCAGTGAACGCCAAAAACAAAAAATTTTTGTCGTTCACTATAACTTCCCATATTCCTTGTCTTTTTCTCCGGGAGCGCTGCTCAAAAATCAGTTACATAGCCCGCTATGCGCCTGATTTTTGAGCAGCGCTCCCGAAGAAAAATCCTGCGGACTAATGGGAAGTTATTTCGAGACAGTTCCTAATGGCCGGGAAGATAAAGCCGCCAGCGGCCGGTTCTTTACGGATGCGGAACCGGCCGCTGGCGGCTTTGTTACAACAACACGATCCAGAACGCCGCCCCTCCTATTTATGCGAAGAATGCTTCTCATCGCAATACTGACAGCGGTAAATCTCCTTTTTCGGATCCGCCAGATAGAAAATATGCGGCAGCTCCTGTTCAATGGAAGTGATGCAGCGGGGATTTTTGCAGGAGATGACATTGGTGATGATCTTCGGCAGCTTCACCCGCTTTTTCTCCACGATCTCCCCGTCCTTTATGATATTGATGGTGATCTTGTGATCAATATAGCCCAGCACGTCTAAGTTGACCAGGTTCAAGCCGCCGTCGATTTTGATAATGTCCTTTATTCCCATCTTACGGCTTTTGGCATTTTTGATGATGGCAATCTGGCAGTCCAGCCGATCCAGTCCCAGTTTAAAATAGATGTCCATGCTTTTTCCGGCCTGGATGTGATCCAGGACGATGCCTTCTGTTAATCCGCTGATATTTAACATGGCTGTTCCACCTCCAATAATGTCATGATCAGGGCCATTCTCACGTACACGCCGTACTGGACCTGTCTGAAATAAGCGGCGCGCGGGTCCTGATCCACCTCCACGGAGATCTCATTGACCCTCGGGAGCGGGTGCAGGACATACATGTCCTCCCTGGCCAGCTTCATCTTCTGTTTGTCAAGAATATAACAATCCTTCATGCGGATATAATCCTCTTCGTTGAAGAAGCGCTCCCTCTGGACGCGGGTCATGTAGAGGATGTCCAGCTCCGGGATGGCGTCGTCTAAGTTTTCCACCTCGCGGTATGCGATCAGCCTGGCAGCCAGCACATCGTCCTTGATGTAGCTCGGCACGCGCAGCTCCGGCGGGGAAATGAGCACAAAGCGGATCCCGGTATAGCGGGACAGGGCGTGGATCAGGGAGTGGACGGTACGGCCGAATTTCAGATCGCCGCACAGCCCGACAGTCAGATGATCCAGACGGCCCTTTAGCGCGCGGATGGTCATGAGGTCCGTCAGCGTCTGCGTGGGATGCTGGTGCCCGCCGTCGCCGGCGTTGATGACAGGGATCGAGGATTTGGTGGAAGCCACCAGAGGAGCGCCCTCTTTGGGATGGCGCATGGCGCAGATATCTGCGAAGCAGGAAACAACACGAATCGTATCAGAGACGCTCTCGCCCTTCGCGGCGGAGCTTGAATCAGCGTCTGCAAAGCCCAGCACGCTGCCGCCTAAGTTCAGCATCGCGGCTTCAAAGCTTAAGCGCGTCCGGGTGCTTGGTTCATAAAACAGGGTGGCAAGCTTTTTGCCGTCGCATACATGGGCGTATTTCTGAGGATTCGCCTCAATGTCAGAGGCCAGATCCAGAAGGCGGTCGATCTCATCCACAGAGAAGTCCATCGGATTAAGCAAATGTTTCATGTGGTTCTCCTTTGATTTTTGAGATTATTATATAGCATTTTTCGGGAGAATGCCACAGTTTTTTTATGCGGCTGTGGATAATAGCGACACATAAGCTGTCACATTTTATGTTGTATAATCGTCAAAAAAGATAAGCAGCCGTAAGTGGCTGCGGGAAAGGCGGTTATACTATGGATATGAAAATGAAAATGGAACACGTGAAAAAGGAAGTCCTGGTCTTTGTTTTTGACGGCTATGCGGACTGGGAGCCTGCCTGGGCCTGCGCGGAGCTGAACGCGCCGGATACGGGATATACAGTGCGCACAATCGGCCTGGATAAGTCCGCAAAGGTTTCAATGGGAGGCTTTCGCGTGCTGCCTGACTACTCGGTAAAAGATTATCCGCGGGAGTTTCGCCTGCTGATTCTGCCGGGAGGGAATGCCTGGACGGAGCAGAAAAACGACGCGGTTTTACCGGTGGTTGACGATGCGGTCCGGCGCGGGATGCCGGTGGCCGCGATTTGCAATGCCGTCAATTTTATGGCGGAACATGGATTTCTGGATGAAATCCGGCATTCCGGCAACAGCCTTGCGTTCCTGAAATCCCAGGCGCCGCATTACAGGGGAGAGGCGCATTTTATAGAAGAGCAGGCTGTCTGCGATGCGAATATCGTTACCGCAAACGGCACAGGCGCGCTGGAATTTGCAAAGCAGATCCTGCTGCTGCTGCACACGAAGCCGGAGCAGGAAATTCTTAAGTGGTACGAACTGAACCGGCTGGGATTTTATCGGTAATATCCGCGGTATCCGGATCGGTTATGTCAAAGTAAGGGGCGGATTCTCTTGATGTTTTGCGGAGCCGCTTAATGTTTCAGGGAATGCAGCCACAAAAGCAGTGAGTCAGAACAGGCTTGCTGCTTTTTTTATGCGCAGGCCCGCAAGAGTTTGCTGGCCGGGCAGCATGCGGGACGCGCGGCGGGCAGGGAGAAAATCCTCCCTGCCCGATGGTTCTTCATGTCAGACGGCTTGTGCGCTGGAGTTTTGCCCGGTCAGGCATCCTGTCTCTGGCCGGGCATGGGAAAACCGATAGAAAGATTAAAATCTGTTACAACTGTTACAAAATGCGGCGTTCAGCCGTTTTAATTATACAGGGCATTCGTTGGCGGGCCGGAACATCCTATGTCCGGTTTATATTCAAATATGTCCTCCACCCTGCAGTTCAGAATACTGCACAGAGTTTCTATCGTATGTGTGGAGACGTACATATTCTTTTTCAGGCGTCCAATCTGCCCGGCGCTGAAGCCGTAGTATTTGATAAGACGATATTGGGTGATTTCTTTCTTTTGCATGGTTTCCCACAATTTATCATATGTAATCAAGGCGTCGCACCTCCAATATCATTAAATACTGAAAGGCTTTAGTTGCATATTATCCATAATTGGCTTATATTTGAATAAGAGAGGAGATGAGCGTAATGAAGAGATGGCTGCTTGCTGTATTCTATCTTAGTTGTTTTGTTATATTATCTGCGGTGATATATCATCTTGCAGTTGCAATTCCTCCCAGGCCATGGGAATTGGAATATAACAGATACCGGCTGGGGGCGGCGATCGTCGCGGTGGTGATCGCGGCTCTGGCGATAGGGGGCGCGGTTGTTGTGGAGATGGTTTTAAAGGATCAGGATCGCGATAGCGAGGAATAGGGGAGTGGGATATGGGAGGCGGGCGGATAGTCAGGGACGTCGTAACTGTCCGGGCAACCTGAACTGCTGCGACGTTTTTCCGGATTTGCAGAATTTTTCGGGTTTTGAGTTGACAATGTTTTCCAGTACACAGTATAATTGAGAAAAATCAAAGAAAGGGTAGGAAATATGAGAAAGCAAAAAATGGCCGGTTTTTTGACCGCTGCTCTGATTACCAGTAATGTTTTTTCTGGAGCAGGGCTGACGCCGGCTGCTAACGCGTATGCTGCACAGGATGGCGGCGGCGCTGTTACTCTGGCCGAAGCGGACGCAAAAGCCTATGATGCGGATCAGTCCGGAGCCGATGACGCCAAGGAAGACGCGGATCAGTCCGGAGCCGATGACGCCAGGGAAGATGCGGATCAGTCCGGAGCCGATGACGCGAAGGAGGATGCGGATCAGTCCGGGGCCGATGACGCCGGGGAAGACGCGGATCAGTCCGGGGCCGATGACGCCAAGGAGGATGCGGATCAGGCGGATGCCGGCGATGCAGAAAACGATGATGATACCGGTTCTGAGGATGAGGAGACATCAGACAGGGAGGAGGGGGAGGAAGACAACAATGTGTCTGACGCTTCCGGCTCTGAGGATGAGGAGGAAAATAAGCCTGATTCCAGCGGGGAGGACGTCCCGGAAGACGGCGAGGGGGACATGGCAGGCGATCCGGCGGATAAGGAAGAAACAGGGGATTCTGTAGATGAGGAGACTCAGATGCCGGAGGAGAATGAGGAGGACGCAGGAGAGCCGTCTGAATCGGAGACAGAGGATGCGGATGAAAAGAAACCGGATTCTGACGAAGAGACTTCTGAAAAGGAGCCGGACGCTTCAAATGTTCAGAAGCCAGTAGTTGAGGAGGATGACCTTGAGGAGGAGGTAGACGTTCTCGAAGAGGAAATTCCCGAGGATGAAAAGTCCGAGGATTTAGTCCGGGTCTGGTCCGACGAAAAGGATCCGGTATTGATGGAAGCCGAAGAAGAGGATGATTTATCAAGCCAGTTTTTTGGGATGGAGAGGGCGTCTGAGATTTGCCCGACGTATGATGAAGCTTATGACGCGATGATTGCCATGAAAGATGAGCTTTATGAGGGGATGCCCTGGACGAATTTTCAGCCTTATGGGAACGAGGGAGAATGGGGAAAATACTATCGTTTCCAGGGCGGTCCGGTAAAAGGAGCGAGTCTTGGCGTCGGCTGTGCGGCATTTGTCTTTATACTGAGCGATGAGGCGTTCGGCGATCTTCCGGCAAGGACGATTGACAGAGGCGGATTCAAGTATGAAGACGTAAAGGTCGGAGACATTCTGCGTGTGAATAACAGCCACTTTGTGATCGTACTCAGAGTAGGTTCCGGCGGAGTGACCGTGGCCGAGGGGAATTACAATAAGAGCGTGCATTGGGGACGGGTGATGAGCAAATCAGAAGTTCTGAATGCGAATTTTATTGTGACCCGCTACCCGGCAGGATATTCGGAAGAACAGGATGCGGATGAGGTATTCGACAGCGGAACAGAAGGCAGTTTAAGCTGGACGCTGACGAATGGAGGAACACTGACAATCACCGGGAACGGCGCGATGCGGGATTATACCGGGAGCAGTCGTCCGGGCTGGGAGACTTATGCTGACAAGATCGGTCAGGTAGTCATTGAGGATGGCGTGGAAAGTATAGGCAGCTATGCTTTTTATAAAAGTCAGATAATGAGCGTGCAGATTCCGGACACAGTTACGGCTATAGGAACGGCGGCGTTTGAAGAATCGCAGTTGACGGAGATAACGGTTCCCGGAAGTGTAAAAGTAATTGGGGACAGAGCGCTTTATAATTGCCAGGGCCTGAAGTCGGCAACCTTCTATGAGGGCGTGCAGAGTATTGGTGTGGATGCGTTCCGAAAATGCGGAATTGCTTATCTGGATTTTCCGGCGAGTGTCACTTCTGTGGGCGCGGGTGCGTTCATGGAGTGCGATAGTTTAGTGCAGGTGCGGTTTGCACCGGGCGATCAGACAGTTTCGTTGGGAGATAATCTGTTTTCCAAGTGTACGTGGCTGTCAGATGTAACGTTGCCGCTGAAGGCGGATAAGATAAGCTCAGGTATGTTTACCCAATGTTATATGGCATTAACTTATCTGTACATTCCTAAAGGAGTAGAGATTGATGGAATGGGCGATAGCGGTTCGCCGTTTGCAGGATGCAGCAGGCTGCAGACGATAGACTTTGGCGGAACGGAGCAGGAATGGAATACGAACGGCGGCAAGTCGGCATTGACGTATGCTGGTCTGACAAACAAGGTGACGGTGAATTACAATGTAGCTTTTGATGATCCGTTTGCAGAGATTCCGGGCGATCCGGGAGAGTTTGTGACCTGTGAGCATGTGGATAAGGACGGCGACGGACGCTGTGATATATGTGACGCACCGCTGTCGACAGATCCAAGCGAACCGGTTGATCCGGATGAACCTGGGAACGACCAAGACGAACCGGATAATCCAGATAATCCAAGTAATCCAGATAAGCCAGGCAATAACGGAAACGGTTCGATCATCATTGGAGGCGGCAGCCATGGCGGATCGGGCGGCAGCCACGGCGGCTCCAGCTCCAGCTCCGGTTCAGGCAAATCCAAAGGCTCTTCATCGACAGGCGCAGGACCCGGAAGCAGTTCAGGAAGCCTTCCGTCCAATGTGGCGAGGGGAAACTGGACGGCAGACGCCAACGGAAACTGGAAGTTTACGGATGAAAACGGCGAGCCTTATGTCAACCGCTGGGGAGCTGTGGAAAACCCGTATGCGAACGCGCAGGAGGGCGATCAGAACTACGGCTGGTTCCGCTTTGACGAGAACGGGGATATGATCACCGGCTGGTTCACGGATCCGGAGGATGGCAATACGTACTATATGAATCCGGAAGCAGACGGGACTCAGGGCATGATGATGACAGGCTGGGTGACGATTGGCGGAAAGGAATACTATTTCAATCCGGAATCAGACGGGACCCAGGGAAGAATGTACCGGAATGAAACCACGCCGGACGGACACCGCGTCGATGAAAACGGAGCGAAGATCCAGTAGGCAAGTAGAGATCGGAATCATAAATGAAAAAGCAGCCTGCCAATGGGACGGAATCCACTGGCAGGCTGTTTGCCGTTTCATTCGATGCTGGTTTAAAAGCAGAAAAAACAGTTCAGAGGTGGTCCGGCCTGTTACGAAAAGAAAAACAAAACCCTCCTTTTTTCCTTGATAAAACTTTTTTCCTGTGATAGGATAGATTGGATAAAAAAAGAGAAATGTGCTCCGGGAATCTCACCGCCCCTGATTTTATGAGACGCCGGGAGTACATAAGCTGATAGGAGGAAGCAACGTGGAAAAATACGGTGTGAACGAGCTCAGAAAGATGTTTCTGGACTTTTTTGAGAGCAAGGGACATCTGGCGATGAAGAGTTTTTCCCTGGTTCCGCACAATGATAACAGCCTTTTGCTGATCAATTCCGGTATGGCGCCGCTCAAGCCCTATTTTACCGGTCAGGAGATCCCGCCGAGGACTCGTGTGTGTACCTGCCAGAAGTGTATCCGTACAGGCGATATCGAAAATATAGGTAAAACAGCCCGCCATGGCACCTTTTTTGAGATGCTGGGAAATTTTTCCTTTGGCGATTATTTTAAGACAGAGGCCATTCACTGGTCATGGGAGTTTTTGACAGAGGTCGTGGGCCTTTCAGCGGATCGCTTGTATCCGTCGGTCTTTGAGGACGACGACGAGGCGTTCCGGATCTGGCATGAGGAGATCGGGATCCCGGCGGAGCGGATCTTCCATTTCGGCCGGGAGGACAATTTCTGGGAGCACGGCGCAGGCCCCTGCGGCCCCTGCTCGGAGATCTACTACGACCGCGGGGAGAAGTACGGCTGCGGGAAAGAGGGCTGCACGGTGGGCTGCGACTGCGACCGCTATATCGAGGTATGGAACAATGTATTTACCCAGTTCAATAACGACGGCCACGGCCATTACACCGAGCTGGAGCACAAAAACATCGACACAGGCATGGGGCTGGAGCGCCTGGCCGTGGTGGTGCAGGACGTGGATTCGCTCTTTACCGTGGACACGAACAAGGCCCTTTTAGACCGCGTCTGCGAGCTGGCGCACACGCAGTACCAAAAAGGTCACGAGACGGATGTCTCCCTGCGCATCGTGGCGGATCACATCAAGTCCTGCACCTTTATGATCTCCGACGGGATCATGCCGTCCAATGAGGGACGCGGCTATGTGCTGCGCCGTCTGCTGCGCCGCGCGGCCCGTCACGGCAAGAAGCTGGGCATCGGGGGAGAATTCCTGGCAGAGCTTTCCAGGACGGTGATCGCCCTTTCAAAGGACGGCTATCCGGAGCTGGAGGAAAAGAGCGCCATGATTTTCAAGGTTCTCTCCCAGGAAGAAGACAAGTTTAATAAAACCATCGATCAGGGCCTTTCCATCTTAAGCGAGATGGAGGAGGAGATGGCCGCAAAGGGCGAAAAGACCCTGTCCGGCGAGAATGCCTTTAAGCTCTACGACACGTACGGCTTCCCCGTGGATCTGACAAGGGAAATCCTGGAGGAAAAGGGCCTTCTCATCGACGAGGAGGGCTTTGCCGCTTCGATGAAAAAACAGAAGGAGCAGGCCCGCGCCGCCAGAAAGACGACGAATTACATGGGCGCGGATGTGACGGTGTACCAGTCCATCGATCCGTCCGTTACCACGGAATTCATCGGCTACGACTGTCTGGAGGCGGATTCGCAGATTACGGTCCTCACTACAGAGAACGAGCTGTCAGAGGCCCTGACCGACGGCCAGACAGGCACAATCCTTGTGAGAGAGACGCCGTTTTACGCAACCATGGGCGGCCAGCAGGCTGATATCGGGGTGATTGCCTCCGGGGACGCGGAGTTTATTGTAAAAGACACAGTCAAGCTCCAGGGCGGCAAAGTGGGCCATGTGGGCTGTGTCTCAAAGGGGATGTTTAAAGTCGGGGACACGGTAAGCCTTCGGGTAGACCGTGAAAACCGCGCCTTGACGGCCAAAAACCATTCGGCGACCCATCTGCTTCACAAGGCGCTGCGGACCGTCCTCGGAAGCCATGTCGAGCAGGCCGGTTCCCTGGTGGAGAGCGGCCGGCTGCGCTTTGACTTTACGCACTTTGCGGCCATGACGCGCGAGGAGCTTGACCGGGTGGAAGCGCTCGTCAATCAGGCGATCGCAGACTCCCTTCCGGTCGTGACCGAGGTCATGTCCTTAGACGAGGCCAGAAAAACCGGGGCCATGGCTCTGTTCGGCGAAAAGTACGGCGAGAAGGTGCGGGTCGTAAAAATGGGCGATTTCTCCACCGAGCTGTGCGGCGGGACCCATGTGGAAAACACAGGGAGCATTTCCGCCTTCAAAATCCTCTCCGAGGCCGGCATCGCGGCCGGCGTCCGCCGGATCGAAGCCCTGACCTCCTCGGGCCTGATGGAACACTATAAAGAGGTGGAAAAAGAGCTCGCCAGGGCTGCGGGCCTGGTGAAAGCAGCCCCCGCGGACTTAAGCGCAAAGATTTCCTCCATGCTGGAGGAGTTAAAAGCCCTCCATTCCGAGAACGAAAAGCTGAAAAGCCGCCTGGCGGGCGATTCCCTGGGCGATGTGATGAACCAGGCGCAGGAGATCGGCGGCCTGAAATTCCTGGCCGTATCCGTCAAGGATGTGGACATGAACGGCCTCAGGAACTTAGGCGACAAGCTCAAGGAAAAGCTGGGAGAGGGCGTGGTTTTAATCGCCTCCGTCCAGGACGGCAGGGTGAGCCTGATGGCTTCCGCCACGGACGGCGCGCAGAAGAAGGGCGCGCATGCCGGCAACTTAATCAAAGCCATCGCAGGCTGCGTGGGCGGCGGCGGCGGCGGACGCCCGGGCATGGCCCAGGCCGGCGGTAAGAATCCGGCGGGAGTGGACGAGGCGCTTAAGAAGGCGGCGGATGTGGTGGCGGAGCAGGTGAAGTAGCGCTGCGAAGGGGCCGTGAAAGGGCCGCGGGGTATGTTTAATGATTTCCCGGCGGCTTTTTCATGACTTTTGCGGCCCGCGTCTGCTGATAAACATATATTTCTTTAAAACATGTATCGCAATAAAAAATGATCCATCCCTGCAAAAGCACAAAGTACATATTGAATTTTCACGCAAAAGTTGTTATACTGTAATAAAACAGTAACATAAACAAAGAGTTTGTAATACATATGTAAAACTTAAACGGGGCATCATGAAGGACTATGGTTACTGTTTCCAGCAGTCACAACAAAATTTAAAAAAGAGGAGTGAAGCTTTCATTATGTTTAAGGGAAAGAAGGAGGAGCAGCCGGTTATCCGGGTTTCCAAGACGGAAACGATTGGCACTCTGATCGGGCAGGGCACGGTGTTTAAGGGGACCCTGACCACGAAGGAAACGGTGCGGATCGATGGGCTGATCAAGGGCGAGATCCACTCGGAGGAGCATCTGATCATCGGTGAGACAGGCCGTATCGAGGGGAATATCACCTCGCAGAGCGTCTTAAATGCCGGATATATCCACGGAAACGTGACGATCGACGAGCGCCTGGAGATCACGAGCACAGGCGTGATTATCGGCGATATCGTGACGAATGCCCTGATTGTGGAAGAGGGCGCATCCTTTAAGGGCAATTGCCAGATGCAGTCCATGATAAGCAAGAAGGATGAGACAGCGGCGGAAGAAGCGGCCGGCAAAGACAAGGATGTGGAAGAGATGAGCGCAGATGTGGAAAAGGAAAAATAAAAAGGCATTAAAAAAGGAGCTGTTTCTAAATTATACGATTATGCTCCTGCCGCACTCCCAGGATAAGCCGGTTCATTTCAAGATACCGGTGTGGGTGTTTCTGGCAGCCTTTCTGTCGCTGTTCTCGCTGTGCGGCATGACCCTGTTTTTCTCCTATTCCTCCTATCGCCTGAAGGGGGTAGCGGAGCAGAAAAAGATTCTGGAGCAGGAGCTGTCGGGCCTTACGGCGGAGAAGAGCCGTCTGGCAGAGGAGAAGGAAAATTTAGTAAACAGTAATTTAAAAATTGCACAGGAGAACGCCGCCCTGGAACAGAAGCAGGACGAGCAGGAGCACGAGCTGGAAAAGCTGCAGGAGCTCTCGGCGCAGACGCTTAAGGAGCTGGAGGAGCTTTACCAGAGAGAACAGGATATCCGCGACGAGCTTGGCCTGGAGGCCGTCGAGCCGCATGAGACGGAGGACGGGCCGGAAGAGACGCAGGAGAGCGAAGAGCAGGAGGATCCGTCTGTATCTCCCCCGACGGAAGGCGTGTCGCCCTCCGGTCAGACGGGCATCGTGCCGGCCGCTGTGCAGCTTCCTTTTTTTGATGCGCCTGTCGTCACAGCCCAGGGGGTTGAGGAGCGGTTCCTTCTTCTGAAAAACGGGATCGAGCGCCAGGAGAACAGCTATGATTCCATGAAGACGGAGATTGACGAGAAGGCGGCCGAGAAGCGGAATGAAAAGCTGAGGCAGCAGATCGTCAGCTACGCGCTCCAGTTTGTGGGGAACCGTTACGTGTACGGCGGCTCGGATCCCCATACCGGCGTGGACTGCTCGGGCTTCAGCCGTTATGTGCTGAGCCATGTGGCGGGCGTATATTTAAACCGGACGGCCAGCGAGCAGTCCCGGCAGGGACGGTCCGTCAGCATTGACGCGGCGCGGCCGGGGGATCTGATTTTCTATGGGGCGGGCGACCGCGTGAACCATGTGGCGATCTACATCGGCGACGGCAAGGTGGTCCACGCGTCGAACGAGCGGACGGGGATCATTGTTTCCACGTGGAATTACCGGGATCCGGTGGCGATAAAGAATATGATGAATTAGCCGGAGGATACGCGTATTCCGGATCATTTCAGCCGTAAGCGCCGGCGCCGGATAATAAAATGGCGAAATATTGAAAATTTTTGTTGACGTATGAATTTTTTGTGATATAATGCTAATAGTGCTAAATAAATACCCAAACAGTTGTATTATAGTATGCACTTATTACACAACTGGAGGGAGGTTAGGTGTGAGCTATGTCAAATGTGATCGTTAAAGATAACGAAAGTTTGGACAGCGCTTTACGCAGATTCAAAAGAAACTGTGCAAAGGCTGGCATTCAGCAGGAGATTCGGAAAAGAGAGCATTACGAGAAGCCGAGCGTTCGTCGTAAGAAAAAATCCGAAGCTGCTAGAAAACGCAAATATAACTAATTTCAATGTAACGGTACAGGCATCGGAACAGTTATGATCAAATCAAACAAAATCCCTGGTTAGAGGAAAAACCGGGGATTTTTTGATGCACAGACCCGTGCGGCGAAAAATATGCCGCTCGGGCCGCGCGGCGGGCAGGGAAACGTTTCCCCCTGCGCGGTTATTCAGTAACGGGGTACGAAGCCGGGAATGGCTGGGGATGGGAAAGAGATGGAACATATGGGAAAGAATGTCAAATACAGGGGCGGAATTTCCGGCCTGCGGCAGCTTTGTTTTCTGGCTCTGGCCGCGGCGCTCTTTGCAGTGGCGGACAGCGGGTGTTTTCTGGCGGTTCCGGTGTTCGGGGCGTTTTTCTCCCTGCGGACAGCGGGGCTTGTGCTTTGGACCGCGTTTTGCCTGCGGCTGGCGCTTGCGCCGTTTGAGGCCAGAAGAGCCATATGCGGGGCGGCGTGCGGGCTTTTAATGGGGATTATGACGCTTCTGGGGCTTGGGTACAGCCTGAATCTCCCTCTGCTTGTCACTCCCTGGCGGTATGCGGCGGCGCTTTTGGCTGTGAGCGCGATATACGCGGCGTCAGCGGGCGCGTTTTTGCGCCTGACGGCCAGGGACCGGGCGTCGGGCAGAGCAGGGTTCAGGGGACGGCCGGGAAGCAGGCGGCCGTGGGAAGCGGGAAGCGGGGCAAAACGCCCGGGACGCTCCGGCGCGTCCGGCTCCGGCCTGCGGCTGTGGCTTTTTTTGACGTTTCTGACGGGCTGTGTCTATGTTCCGGTATTTCTGGCCGTTTATCCGGGCGTGTATTCATACGACGCGTCGGTTCAGGTGCTCCAGTGCTTTGGCAGCCTGCCTCTCAGCACGCACCACTCGCTGCTGCACACATGGTTTCTGTGCGGGTGCTTAAAGGCGGGGCTGGTTCTGTTTGACAGCGCGCAGGCGGGCCTGGCCCTGCATTCGGTTGTGCAGTCGGCTTTTATGGGCGGCGTTTTTTCGGCCGTGCTGTGCCGGATGAGGCGGCGCGGCGCGCCATGGCCGTTTCTTTTGCTGTCCTGGGTGTTTCTGGCCGTGAACCCGTATCTGGCCGTGTTTTCGTTTGTCACGACCAAGGATGTGCTGTTCGGGGCGTTTTTTCTCCTGACGTTTGACATGGCCTATGACATGACGGCCTGTCCGGAGGGATTCTTTGCGGATCGCAGGAGGACGGCCCTGATGTGGGTATGCGTGCTTTTTATGTGCCTTTTCAGGAACCAGGGGATCTATGTGGCGCTGTTTTTTTTCTGCCTGACCGGCCTTTACTGGGGCTTTCAGGGGCGCGGCCGGAAGAAAGGAGAGGCGGCGTCCCCGGCAGTAAAGGGGCGGGAGGTGAAGCGGCTGGCTGTTTTTACGCTCACGGCGGCCGCGGCCTGGTATGTGCTGTCCGGCCCGGTTCCGGCCCTGCTGGGGGCGGAAAAAGGGGATATGAGGGAAATGCTTTCGGTTCCCATGCAGCAGCTTGCCCGCGTCTATCATGAAGCGCCGGATAAGCTTCGCGGGGAGGAGCGCGCTTACCTGGAAAAACTGATCGATGTGAATGCGCTGAATTCTTATGTGCGGGTCAATGCGGATCCGGTGAAAAGCGGGTTTAGGACCGAGGTTCTTAAGGAGGATCCGGGCCGTTTCCTGAGGGTCTGGGCTTCGGTCGGGCTTCGGGCGCCCCGCGTTTACCTGGACTCCTTTTTTATGGGAAACTGGGGGTACTGGTACCCGGGCGCGAGCCAATACTGGATTTTGTATATCCTGTTTGACGGGGCGTTTATGGAGCCGGATGCGAATATACTGGGCATCAGGCGGGACAGCCGGCTGCCGGGCCTGGAAGAACTGCTCCGCCGGGGGACGCTGACGCCGGCGTTTGAGTCCGTCCCGGTTCTCCGCTTTCTCTTGAACCAGGCATTTCCGTTCTGGCTGGCGCTCCTTTCTCTGACAGCGGCCGTTTACCGGAGGCGGCAGCAGGAGGCGCTGCCCCTGCTGCTCGTGATCGGCTACTGGGGGACGCTGCTGCTCGGCCCTGTGACGAACCTGCGCTATGCGCTGCCGCTGATATACTGTGTGCCGTCGATGGCTGAAAGGGCGATCGGCCTGCAGGCGGAGCCGGGGGATGCTTTCCCTTCCGATCGCGGATGAACCGCTGCCCAGGCCGGGAAAACTGCTGCGAATAATCGGACAAAAGAACCCATATAGTTTTAATAAAGGATGCATTAAAGGCGGAATGCCCGTGTTTGGCAGACAGAAAAAAGCGGTTGTGACAGCCCTTGGCCTGCCGGAGGACGTATTCCTGGGGGAGATGCTTTTGTCGATGACGGGGAACGCCTCGGCGGTGGTGGAGAATTACAGGAGCATTGTCTTTTTTTCCGATACGGTTTTAAAGCTTCAGGGAAAGAACGCCAGGATGACGGTGACGGGGCGGGGGCTCTCGATCGCGTATTATGACCGGGAGCAGCTCAAGGTGACCGGGCAGATCTGCGCCGTGGAATTTGAATCATATCCGGAGGTTCAAAGATGAATCATTTGTTTAAGCTTTTGAGCGGGTACATAAGGCTTCGCCTGACCGGGCGGTCGCCGGAACGTTTTTTTAATCTCTGCGGCGCGTCGGGGCTGGAGATATGGGATGCTTCGTTTGAGCGGGGGAGTTACCTTTTTTCTATGAAAATCCGGGATTTCCTGGCCTGCCGGCCTTTTGTGAGGAAGGCGGGGGTCCGGGTGCGGATTCAGGAAAAAAGGGGACTTCCTTTTTTTTTACACCGCAGCAGGGCGCGGGCGGCCTGGGGCGCGGGATTTGCGGCTTTTTTTCTGTGCCTGTACGCGATGTCTTTTTTTGTGTGGGATATCGGGTATGAGGGCAATGTGAGGTACACGGAGGATGTGCTGTCGCATTTCCTTGAGGAGACGGGGATCGTGAGCGGGATCCGCAAGAGCGAGGTCTCGTGCGAGGCGCTGGAGGAGGCGCTCCGGGCGCGGTTTGAGGGGATCACATGGGTATCGGCGCGGCTGTCCGGGACGCGGCTCTACATCCATATCAAGGAAAACGAGGTGCCGCTGTCCTTTCCGGAGCAGAGCCATACGCCCTGTGATCTGAGGGCCTCCTCGGACGGGGTTATCACGTCCGTGGTGGTGCGCAGCGGCCTTCCAATGGTCAAAGCGGGCGATACGGTGACGGCAGGGCAGCTCCTTGTGACGGGCTGTATTCCCATCACGGACGACAGCGGCAGCGTGGCCGAGGCGCGCTATGTCCACGCTGACGCGGATGTGAAGGCCGTCTGCGCGCGGTCCGAGGCCGAGGAGATCCCGGTGTGGCATATGGTTAAGCCGGAAACGGGCAGGCGGAGGAAAGGGCTGTGCGTCGTCCTGGGAAACGGGAAGAACGGCGCGCATTTTGTATGGCTCTTTCCCAATATCTGGAAGACGGACTGGAAGACCGTGACGAGCTACAGGAAGGCGCGCATATTCGGCGATTTCTATCTGCCCGTCCATGTGGGGTTCATTGATTCTGCCGAAATCTCTCCCCATGAGGAAAAATATACGCAGGAGCAGCTTCTTGCGCTGGCGGATGCATATAAAAACAGGCTTACGGAAAATTTAATGGAAAAAGGGGTACACATTATTGAAAATAATGTTAAAATATTAGTTAATGGATCGGTCTGCCGGTTTGAGGCGGAGCTTCTGACCGAGGAGGCGATCGCAGTGGAAGCGGATCCGGCGATGGATGAGTGAAGGAGAGAAACGGTTGAATGAGCATAATTGAGACGACGATTGACATCCCGATGGAGCACATGCAGAATGTGTACGGCCAGTTTGACGCGTATTTAAAGAAGCTGGAGCGCGCGCTTGGCGTCACGATGGTCGCGAGGGACGGCGCGCTGAAGCTTATAGGCCCGGAGCGGGCCTGCCGGCAGGCCGGACATGTGTTTTATAACCTTCTGGAGCTGTCGAAGCGGGGAAACCAGATTACGGAGCAAAATGTGGATTACGCCCTGTCGCTTTCCTTTACGGAGGAGGACGATAAGATTCTGGAGATTGACAGGGATATTATCTGCCGTACAATAAGCGGGCGGCCGGTCAAGCCAAAGACCATGGGCCAGAAGCAGTATGTGGATCTGATCCG
Source organism: Clostridiaceae bacterium (assembly GCA_910575795.1). Taxonomy (GTDB): domain Bacteria; phylum Bacillota; class Clostridia; order Lachnospirales; family Lachnospiraceae; genus Otoolea; species Otoolea muris. The sequence goes on from CAJTGE010000007.1 coordinate 113,826, forward strand.
GCAGAAGATGATCGTGTTTGGGATCGGGCCGGCGGGCACGGGAAAGACGTATCTGGCCATGTCCATGGCGATCCAGGCGTTCAAGAGCGGGGAGGTGAGCCGGATTATCCTGACCCGTCCGGCGATCGAGGCGGGGGAGAAGCTGGGTTTTCTGCCCGGCGATCTGCAGAGCAAGATCGACCCCTATCTGCGGCCGCTGTATGACGCGCTGTATCAGATCATGGGCGCGGAGAGCTACCTGCACAATTCGGAAAAGGGCCTGATTGAGGTGGCCCCCCTGGCGTATATGAGGGGCAGGACTCTGGACAATGCCTTTATTATCCTGGACGAGGCGCAGAATACGACGCCGGCGCAGATGAAGATGTTTTTAACGCGCATCGGCTTTGGATCCAAGGTGATCGTCACAGGCGATCAGTCGCAGAAGGACTTAGCCCCCGGCAGCGCCTCGGGCCTTGATACGGCGATCCGGGTGCTGAAGGGGATCGACGACATCGGCTTCTGTTATCTGACAAGCAGCGACGTCGTGCGCCATCCGCTGGTACAGAAAATCGTGGAGGCGTATGAGCGCTATGAGAACAAAGAAGCCCGCGTCAGGGGCGGCCAGGACCGGCGCTCCGGAAAAGCGCGGGGCGCTGTGACAGGGAGAACACACGGATGACAATCAATATCGAATACGAAGCAGAGAAATGCCCGTGCCCTGCATGGGAAACCATCGTCCGGGACGTGATCCTGGCCGCGCTTGACTATGAGGGCTGCCCGTATGAGGCGGAGGTGAGCGTGGTTTTGACAGGCGATGAGGAGATACGGCGCATCAACCGGGAGTTCAGAGATACGGATCGCGCGACGGACGTGCTCTCATTTCCCATGGGGGATTACGGGACGCCGTCTGATTTTGAACGTCTCGAGGAGCAGGCGGAGGATTACTTTAACCCGGAGACCGGGGAGCTGCTCCTGGGGGATATTATCATTTCCATGGACAAGGTGGAGGAGCAGGCGGCAAAATACGGGCACAGCGCAGAGCGGGAGCTGGCGTTTCTGACAGCGCACAGCATGCTTCATCTGTGCGGCTATGATCACATGGAGGAAGAGGAGCGCCTTGAGATGGAGAAGAGGCAGGCGGCGATCCTTGAGCGTAAGGGGTATACGAGATGAGAAAACGGGGGATACTGCTGGCAGCGGCTGTGCTTCTGACGGCGAATGGCTGCGGGAGGTATGAGGAAGTGTCCGTAGAGCCGCTTCTGGAGGCGCAGACGGCGGGGGACAGGCCCGGCGGGGCATTCAGGGAGTTTTTGCCGTCCTTCCCCTTTCCGGATCTTTTGGAGGAGACAGGGAGGATGGAGGGCGCGCCGGAGGAAGGCGCGCCGCGCGAAGAGAAGGACGGGAAGATTGAGAGCTATCTGACCGGGGAGATGGTGGATGTGAGGGCCGCAAACCGAAGGCCCCTGGCCATTATGATGAGCAATGACAAGGCGGCGCTTCCCCAGTATGGGATCAACCGCGCCGGCGTGGTCTATGAGGCCCCGGTAGAGGGCGGCATGATCCGGTATATGGCGCTGATTGAGGAGTATGACGATCTGGAGCGCATCGGCTCGGTGCGGAGCTGCCGTACGTATTATACGTATTTTGCCCGGGAATTTGAGGGGATGTACGCCCATTTCGGGCAGAGCGCGTTTGCCCTGCCGTACCTGGAGCGGATGGAGCACTTGAACGGCATCGGGGGAAAGGGCGCCATTGCCTTTTACCGCAGCTCGGATAAGAAAGCGCCGCACAATGCCTACGCAGGCGCGGCCCAGATCGAAAAAGCGATCGACGCCTCGGGCTATGCAAGGGAATACCCGGATTCCTACAAGGGGCATTACCGTTTTGCCGGGGAGCAAAGCCCTGAGCTTCTGGAGAACGGCTTTGCGGCGTCTTACGTGCGGCCCGGCGGGTACCCGATCAACCAGCCCTGGTTTGAATATAACCCGGAGGACGGGCTGTATTACCGCTTTCAGTATGGCGGGGCCCACAACGGGGACGAGGGGCAGATAGCGGTGAAAAATATCATTTTCCAGTATTGCAGATGGAAGTATTACGCCCCGTCAGAATATCTGGATATCGACGTACATACGCCCTGCTCGGGCTACTATTTCACCAATGGCAGGGGCGAGGCGATTACCTGGGAGAAGGAGGGCGAGGGCGGCGTGACAAGGTATTATGACGGAAACGGCGAGGAGATCCGTTTAAACCCGGGGAAAACCTGGGTGTGCATCATACAGGCTGACCAAATGGATAAGGCGGAATTTTATGGAGAACAGACATAGCAGGAACCGGGGCGCGCCGCTGGAGAGGAGGCGTCCTGCAGGCAGAGGCGCTTCGCCGGGGGCGGACGTCCCGTCAGGCAGAGGCGCTTCGTCAGGAGCGGGCGTCCCGTCGGGCAGGGGCGCTTCGTCAGGAGCGGGCGTCCCGTCGGGCAGGGGCGCTTCGTCAGGAGCGGGCGTCCCGTCGGGCAGGGGCGCTTCGTCAGGAAGGAGCGTTCCGGCGCAGGAGCGTTTCGGCGGGAGCGATGCGGGACGGGCGAAAAAGAGGCGCAAAAAGGAGACGGATTTTGTAGTACAGGGCAGTATTCTCGCCGTGGCAGGCATTATTGTCCGCCTGATCGGCATCCTGTACCGGGTTCCCATGACGAACATCATCGGGGACGAAGGGATGGGCTATTACTCGACGGCGTTTAATGTATACAATATTATGCTGATTCTTTCCTCGTACAGCCTTCCCCTGGCTGTGTCGAAGATGGTGGCGGGGCGCATGGCCAGAGGGCAGTACCGGAATGCGCTGCGCGTGTTTAAGGCGGCCCTTTTGTATGCCACTGTGGCAGGCGGGCTGGCCTGTTTCATTACGTGGCATTTTGCGGACTTTTTTGCGGACAGCGTGTTTAATACCCCGTTCTGCATCTATGCCTTAAAGACGCTGGCCCCCACGATCTGGATCATGGCGTATTTAGGCGTGCTGCGCGGTTTTTTCCAGGGGCACGGCACGATGATCCCGACCGCGCTGTCACAGATTTTTGAGCAGATCGCAAATGCAGTGATCAGCGTCGTGGCGGCGGGCGTGCTGTTTAAGATCGGACATGACTCGAACCTCGTTTACCATACAACCGGTTATCCCGAGGCGTTCGGCGCGGCGGGAGGCACGATCGGCACCGGGGCGGGCGCGCTGACCGCGCTGTTTTTCAGCCTGATCCTGTTTCTCATGTATATCCCCATGTCGAGGAAGAAGGCTAAGAGGGAGCGCAGGCGGAGACTGGATTCCTACGGTTCCATCACAATAACGTTCTTTATGACCGTGGCCCCGGTTATATTAAGCTCCGCGGTGTACAATATTAACGCCGTGGTTGACAACAGCATTATGGCCCACGGGATGGAGGCCATGGGGCAGGGGGAGGAGTTCCTCTCCCTGTGGGGGATTTACAACAACAAATATATGCTTTTGGTGCATGTCCCCCTGGCGATGGCGAATTCGCTCGCCTCGTCCCTGATTCCGTCCCTGTCAGCGGCCATGGCGCGCTCGGATTATGAGGCGGTTTTGAATAAGGCGGGCATGGTGATCCGCGTCGCAATGCTGATCGCTATTCCGTCAGCCGTGGGCCTGGCGGTCCTGGCAGCGCCAATCAACCAGCTTTTGTTTCACAGCGGGGATCACACAGAGGCAGTCCGCATGCTGGCCGTGGGCTCGTCGGCTGTGGTGTTCCTGTCGCTTTCCACGGTCAGCAACGCGATCTTACAGGGCATTAACCATATGGCGGTGCCGGTCCGGAACGCCTTTATCGCCCTGGTGATCCATGTGGCGGCGCTGTACGTGTTCCTGATGGTGTTTAAGCTTGGCATTTACAGCGTGGTGTATGCGAATATGTTGTTTGCGTTCCTGATGTGCTTTCTGAATGCGATGTCCATCCGCGGCTATCTGGGGTACCGGCAGGAGATTAAGAAAACGTTTTTCCTGCCCGCCGTATCGTCGGCCCTGATGGGCGCATGCGCGTACGGAGTGTACCGCGGGATGGCGCTGGTTCTTAAGAACAGCCTTGCGGCGACCGCAGTCGCCGTGGCGGCGGCTGTGCTGGCGTACGGGGTGCTGCTGGTGAGGCTTAAGTGCGTGGAGGAAGAGGAGCTTTATGCCATGCCGAAAGGGAAGAAGATCCTCAAGGTGTGCAGGAAGCTGCGGCTGATGTAGGGGAGCATCCAATAGAGGATATTCCTGTCCGTCTATGCCAGACAAACATATTACAAGACTTTTGGCGAATGACGGATGTATGCCGGCGTTCCCTGTTTTGAACCCTTCCTGAGAAGCGGTTCCCTGTTTAAAATCTGGAAAAAAAGCAGATACTATGCTCAGGAGGTAATTCCATGAAAAAGTATTATATCTGCTTTTTTATTCTGGCAGTTCTTTTGACGGCTTCGGCCCTCACGGGAGCGTATATCTGCTGGTATCAGCCCAAACAGGCGAATCCGGTTCCCAGCGAGATTCTGGAGACGGAATTTGTGCCGGAGGACAACGCGGTTATCAATCAGGAGCAGGTGGAGAAGCGGGAGGAAGAGGGGACATACTGTCTGGCGGCGGAGGACGGCTTTCTGCTGGTGTTTGTCGATGAGAGAAGTAATGTATGCCTGGATACCCATATGCCGCTGTCGGAATTTCCGGTGGAAGAGCAGGAAAAGCTGATGGAGGGCATCTGGTTTCCGACCATGATGGAGGTCCTGAATTATCTGGAATCGTATACGAGCTAAAACCGGCGCTCTGGCGCGCGGGAATATACGGGAGGGGATGGTCCGGGCTGTCCGGAGGATCCCGGGAGGAGTAACAGGGGATGAAAAAACAGGTAGTGGTGATCGGGGCCGGCGCGTCGGGGATGACGGCGGCGATCTTTGCGGCGCGGGCCGGGGCTGAGACGACGCTTTTGGAGCACAGGGACCGGCCGGGCAAGAAGCTTCTGTCCACCGGGAACGGAAAATGCAATCTGTCGAACCGCCGGCTGGAGGCCCAATGCTACAGGAGCGGCGATCCCGGGTTTCCGATGGAGGTGATCCGGGGATTTCCGCTGAAACGTACGCTGGATTTCTTTGAGGGCCTGGGCGTCGTGGTTAAGGACCGGGACGGGTATCTCTATCCCCGGTCCGGACAGGCGTCCTCGGTTGCGGAGGTGTTAAGGCGCGGTCTCCGGGACAGCGGGGTCTGTCTGGAGACGAATTGTAATGTCCGCGGAGTGCGGACATCCGGGGAGGCCGCGGCGGGGCATTTTGCGGTTTTGACAGACGCCGGGATGCTTGAAGCCGACGCGGTCATCCTGGCATGCGGGTCGAAGGCGGCTCCGGCGACGGGATCGGACGGGAGCGGATATGGCCTGGCAGAGAGCCTGGGGCATACGATCATAAAGCCGCTGCCGGCCCTGGTCCAGCTTCGCTGCAGGGAGAACTTTTATAAGCAGATCGCAGGGATCCGCATCGAGGCGGGGGTTTCCCTCTGGAGCGGGGGAGAGCGGCTCGCTGAGGATCAGGGGGAGGTGCAGCTTACGGATTACGGGATTTCCGGGATCCCGGTCTTTCAGATCAGCCGCTTTGCGGCGCGGGCGCTGGATGAAAAGAAAAAAGTCACGGCCCGGATTGATTTTTTCCCGGGCATGCCGGAAAGCCGGGTCCGCGATATGCTGCGGGAGCGCGCCGCGCGCCGTCCGCAGGGGGCCATGGAGGAATTTTTTACAGGATGGCTGCCGGATAAGCTTTCGAGGTTCTTTTTAAAATATCTGGGCATCAGGGGGGAGCGGCCGGCCTCTTCGCTGTCAAAGCGGGAGCTTAAGGCCCTGGCGGGGGTCATCAGGGCGTTTGAAACCGAGATCGCGGCCGTGAACTCCTTTGATCATGCGCAGGTGTGCTGCGGGGGCGTGGATGTGCGGGAGGTTTCATCCCGGTCCATGGAATCCAAAAAGCAAAAGGGGCTGTATCTGGCGGGGGAGCTGCTGGATGTGGACGGGATCTGCGGGGGATATAACTTACAGTTTGCCTGGAGCAGCGGGGCGATCGCCGGGATGCATGCGGGTGTGTGGGGGAGAGGGGTGAAAACATGAATGCGCTGAAAAAAGAGGCCGGATATACAATTGAAGCGATTTATGCCCTGCCGGACGGAGTGCGCGCGGAACTGATTGACGGACAGATGTATTACATGGCGCCCCCAGGCAGAACGCATCAGCGGATTTCCGGTTATCTGCACAATGAAATTTATAACTATATCAGGGCACAGGGCGGGGCGTGTGAGATTTATGCGGCGCCTTTTGCCGTATTTTTAGATGATGACGAGCATACGTACATAGAACCCGATCTCTCCGTCATCTGCGATCGCTCTAAATTAGACGAAAGAGGCTGCCATGGGGCCCCGGACTGGGTGATCGAGATTGTTTCACCCGGCAGTAAACCGAGGGACTATTTTACAAAGCTTTTTAAATACCGTGCCGCCGGAGTCCGGGAGTATTGGATTGTGGATCCGGCGAAGGAGCTTATCATGGCGTATTGGTTTGAGCAGGAGACAATGGAGCAATATTCGTTCGGGGAAGATATTCCAGCGGGAATCTTTCAGGATTTTTCTATAAAAATACATTAACAGCAGAAAGAGTGGAGTATGATACGGATTAATCAGCTTAAGCTTCCGGTCGGGCATACGGAAGCGGAATTTCGGAAAAAAGCGGCGAAGATGATGAGAGTCCCGTTAAGCGGCATCGTTTCTCTGACGCCGGTGCGCCAGTCTCTGGACGCGCGCAAAAAGCCGGATCTGTATTACATTTATACAGTGGATGCGGCAGTGGCCGGCGCAGAGACGGAGATCATAAAGCGGGCCCGGAATATGAATGTCATGATCCATAAGGAGACGGAGTACCGTTTCCCGGAGCGGGGGAAGGAGGCGCTTTTCCACCGCCCGGTGATCGCGGGCTTTGGGCCGGCGGGGATGTTCTGCGGGCTGATGCTGGCGCGGGCCGGGTACTGCCCGCTGATTTTAGAGCGCGGCGAGGATGTGGATGAGCGGACGAAGCGGGTGCGCGCGTTTTGGGAAGGCGGTCCTCTGGCGCCGGAATCGAATGTGCAGTTCGGCGAGGGCGGCGCGGGAACCTTTTCGGACGGGAAGCTGAATACGCTGGTCAGGGATCCGGGCGGCCGGAACCGCAAGATTCTGGAGACGCTGGCCTGGGCCGGAGCGGATCCGGCGATTCTCTATATGAGCAAGCCGCATGTGGGAACGGATGTGCTGCGCGGGGCGGTGAAGCAGATCCGGGAGGAGATCCTGCGCCTGGGCGGGGAGATCCGCTTTCGCGCCAGGTTGGAGGATATCCACGAGGAGGCCGGGCGTCTGGTGTCTGTGGAAGTTTGCACAGAGGGGATATCCGGGCGCGAGCGCATACAGACCGGCGCGCTGATTCTGGCGATTGGCCACAGCGCGCGCGATACGTTTGCCATGCTGGCCCAAAAGGATCTGGATATACAGCCAAAGGCGTTTGCCGTGGGGCTGCGCATCCAGCATCCCCAGAGCCAGATCAACCTCTCGCAGTACGGCCGGGAGGCTGTGGACGGGCTGGGGGCCGCAAGCTATAAGCTGACGAGGACCGTGCAGTCCGGGCGCGGCGTGTATTCCTTCTGCATGTGTCCCGGAGGCTTTGTGGTAAACGCTTCCTCGGAGCAGGGCCGTGTGGCGGTAAATGGCATGAGCAACCATGACCGGGCCGGGGAGAATGCGAACAGCGCCCTGATTGTGACCGTGACGCCAAAGGACTTTCCGGATCAGACGGCGCTCGGGGGCGTGCGTTTCCAGCAGCGTCTGGAGGAAGCGGCGTTTCGCTGCGGCGCGGGAAAGATCCCGGTCCAGCTTTACGGCGATTTCCGGGCAGGCCGTGTATCCGGGGCGTTTGGGGATGTTAAGCCGGCGATTCTGGGCGGCTTTTCTTTCGGAAATTTGCGGGAGACGCTTCCGGAGGAGATAAGCGGCGCGCTTATCGAGGCCGTTGATTATTTTGGAAGCGTGATACAGGGCTTTGACCGGGAGGACGCAATCCTGGCGGGAGTGGAGAGCCGTACATCCTCTCCGCTGCGCATCCTGCGCGACCGCGGAATGGAGAGTAAAATAAACGGCCTGTACCCCTGCGGTGAGGGGGCCGGCTATGCGGGCGGAATCATGTCCGCCGCCATGGACGGGATGCGGGCGGCGGAGGCGCTTGTTTCCAGGTATTATCCGGCCTATGTGTAGCGGCGCTGCGCCTCGTTTTTGCGGTTACAAGTTTGTTTTGCGCAACCGTTCAGAAGGTCTGAACGGTTCCTGTTTTGCAGAAGGGAGAAGAACATGATTACCAACGATCAGATCGATCGGATCAATGCGCTTTATCATAAGAGCAAGTCGCCGGAGGGACTTACGCCGGAGGAGAAGCAGGAGCAGGAAAGGCTCAGGAAGGACTATATCCAGGCGATCCGCGCGAGCCTGCGGGGAACTTTGAACAATATTTCCATTCAGGAAAAGGACGGGAGCGTCACGGATCTGGGGGAGAAGTATGGAAAAACAAGCGCTCCTTAAAGAGCAGGAGGCGCGGCTTACGGGAACGAAAGTCCAGACATGCTCTAAGGAGGAGCTTCGCAGATGGATTCTCCGAAAGCGGGGCGGCCTGTCAGAGACGGAGAAGAGGAAATGGGATGCGGCGCTGTTTGAGCGGATCCGGGCGCTTGGCCTGCACGGGGCGGGAACCGTATACTGCTACGCGAGCGTGCGGGGCGAGGCGGGGACCGGGGCTTTGATTGACTGGTATTTATCAGAGGGCGTGCGGGTCGCCCTTCCCCGGACAGAGATACAGGGGGAGGAGAAGCGGATCCGGTTTTACTATATCCGCTCGCGCGCAGAGCTGGTGGCGGGGCGGTTTCATATCCCGGAGCCGCCGCCGGGGAGCGAGCGGGCAGAGGATCGGGCCGCTCCGGTTCTGACGCCGGGTCTGGCGTTTTCGGAGGACGGCTCCCGTCTGGGTTATGGAGGCGGATTTTATGACCGCTTTTTTGAGAGCGAACCGCGCCATCAGCGGATTGGCGTGTGCTATGGCTTTCAGGTGGTGAGGGCCATGGAGAGAAACGCGCATGACAGGAGGATGGACAGAGTGGCGGCGCCGGAGCGCTGGATTTTGGGGAACCGTTTGGGTGAGGAAGCGGCTGCGCAGGGGGGATAGAGGATGTTTTTTCTGTCATTAACGGAATGGACGCTTAGGAATGTGATACTTCGGATCGTGCTTGCCCTTGTGCTGGGCTCGGTGATTGGGATCGACCGGGGCGCAAAGAAGCGGGGCGGGGGCGCGAGGATGGATGCGGCCGTGTGCCTGGGCGCGGCGACGGTGATGCTGACCGCCCAGTATATGTACCGCGCGTTTCCGGGAGCTGTGGATCTGTCAAGGATGGCCGCTCAGGTGATCAGCGGCATCGGCTTTCTGGGAGCGGGATCCATCATTGTCTCCGGGCATCAGATCAAGGGACTGACCTCTGCGGCCAGCATATGGACCTGCGCCTGTATCGGGCTTGCGGTGGGCATCGGATTTATCGACGGGGCGGTGATCATTACAGGGATCCTCCTCATGGTGCTCCATATCCTTCCCATGATAGAGAAACGGATCTATCAGTGGTCGAGGTATGTGACGCTGTACATCGAGTCGGACCGGAACCGGACCGCGGCTATGCTCTTACATAAACTGCGCTCGGACGGCTGCACGGTGGATATGTATGATGTGGACAAATCCAGGGCGGAAGGGCAGTCCTTCACGATCCTTATTACGGTCCGGATTCCGGCGCGGATGAAGAAAGGGGAATACTTAAAAGAGCTGGAGCATCTGGAAGGGGTTTTATTTGTGGATGCGCTTTAAAGCGGCGAGCCTGCTGAGGCAGGGAGACGGGCCTTGCCACCCAGGAAGATTTATGGTAAGATAAGCACAGTCAGGATCGTCCGCATATGGCGTACTAGTACAGCATTGCCTAAATTCCAGTGAATAAATCACTCGCTATCAGCGCCCTCTGCACGCCTGCGAAGCTAGACGTAGGCGCCACTACGCCGTCGCTTCGCAGACGCACAGATGACACCGATATCAAGCAATGTATTCACTGAAATTTAAGCAACGCTGTACTAGAGCAGATGAAATGTTCACCCCGGACAGGCGGCCCGCTTCACCAGCGGGCCAGTCCGGCGTCATAAAAAATTTTGGGGAAAGGAAGCCGGACTGTGTACCGCAGCGTCCGGCAGGGAGAGAAAGATGGATCAGGAATTACTGAAGAAGAACTTTGAAGGCCATGGATTTAAGACCTCATTTTTCCGCACAAAGGAAGCGGCGGCCGAATACTTAGCCTCCGGGATTGAGGGAAAGCGGGTCGCGATGGGCGGCAGCATGACCTTAAAGGAGATGGGGATTTATGAACTTTTGGAGAAGAAAAACGAGGTGATCTGGCATTGGGTTACGCCTGGGGAAGCGGCGCTCAAAAAGGCCAGGGAGGCGCAGATTTATCTGACGAGCGCCAATGCCGCCTCTGAGACAGGGGAGCTGGTCAATATAGACGGGACGGGAAACCGTGTTTCGCAGACCGTGTTTGGGCCGGAGAAGACGTATTTTATTATCGGAAAGAATAAGATCTGCACCGGGTTTGGAACGGCTCTGTGGCGGGCGAAGAACGTCGCAGCGCCGAAGAATGCAGCGCGCCTTCAAGTTGCGACGCCCTGTGCCGCTGCGAATGGGGACAAATGCTATGACTGCAGCAGCCCGGAACGGATCTGCCGTTCCACAGTGATCATTGAGAGACCTTCAAAGGGGATGGAGGTGGAAGTGGTCTTTGTGGACGAGGATCTGGGCTATTGATGCGCGCGCTTTTGACAGGGCGCGCGCAGATGAGGGATTCACAGGCAGCGGAGGATGGCAGCGCATGAATATTTTGTTTTTTCTTACGCCCAAGAGCGAGGTGGCGTACATAAATTGCGATGATACCTTAAGCGAGGCTCTGGAAAAGATGGAGAGCCATCACTATGCGGCGGTGCCGCTTTTGAATCATCAGGGAAAATATATGGGGACTCTGACAGAGGGCGATTTGCTGTGGGGGCTTAAGAGCCTGTATGATTCCCAGAAGGATACAAGGCGCATCCGGATCACGGAGATTCCCAGGCGGCAGGATAACCAGCCGGTTTTGGCAGATGCGGCGATGGAAGATCTGCTCGAAAAGGTGATAAACCAGAATTTCGTGCCGGTGCTTGACGATCACAGATGCTTTATCGGAATCATTACAAGAAAGGATGTCATTCGGTATCTCTGTAAAAAACAGCAGCCGTATACATTGGCGGAAAAACTGTAAAAGAGTACGGTTCTGTTTTTGATTTGCCGCAGCCGGGCAGGAGAATAGCGTTTCTCCCTGCCCGGCTGCTTTTTTGCCTGCTCCGGCCGGATCACGCGGCAGGGCGTTCTGACATAGTATAGAGTATAAGTCAGAAAGGAAAGGTAAATGTAATTATGAATGCTTCAAATTACATGTATTTCAACAGGATGGGATGCGCGGTTCCGGAACAGACGCTGCGCGGGCCCTTTGGTGCGCAGGCCGCGCCGTGCCGCCGCGAAATGCGCTGTGATATGCCGCCGGCCGGGATCCGTCCATGGCTGGAGCCGTCACAGGTGCAGATGACGGGGATTCAGCCGGAGCAGGCGCAGATGGCAGGGACTCAGCCGGAACAGGCGCAGATGACAGGAATCCGGCCGGAACAGGCGCAGGCAGCGAAAGCGCCGCGGCCCTGGACGGCCGGATTCCTGTCAGGGCAGGTGCAGATGACGGGAATTCAGCCCCCGCAGCAGCAGGCGGCCGAAGCGCAGCAGCAGCCGACCGCGATGCCGGATCCGCAGATGCGGTCATTCGCAGCGCAGCCCTCACAGATGGAGGGAATGTGCCTTGGTATGGGAGAGCGGATGTGCCCGGAGCCGGGGGGGATGCCGGAGGGCTGCTGCGGGGACGGGGATATGCCGTTTTGCGGCCTGGCGGAGCAGTTTCCGGTAGGAATGGGGTATGTTCCGATGCAGAGATGGCAGTCCACCTACTCTATGGAAGACGGATTCCGGCGCGGAACCATTTTCCCGGAGCTTGATCTGCCGTTCATGATGGGGAGGTGCATTTGATGAATGAAAGCATGATTATGAAACAGCTTAACGAGGCCAGCTTCGCAATGGATGATGTCCTTTTATACCTGGATACCCATCCGAACGACAGGGATGCGCTGAATTATTACCATCAGGCGGCCGCCATGAGGCGGGAGGCAATGGACGCGTATGAGGCCCTGTGCGGCCCTCTGATGGTGGATGCGGTGAAGAGCTTGGATGAATGGACATGGCTGACCGATCGGTGGCCGTGGGAAGGGGAGGCATAATCTATGTGGAGATATGAAAAACGCTTACAGTATCCGGTCAATATTACCCAGCCGAATCCGAAGATGGCACAGTTCATCATGAGCCAGTACGGCGGCCCGGATGGGGAGATAGGCGCTTCGATGCGCTATCTCTCCCAGCGGTATACCATGCCGTTTAAGGTGCAGAAGGGCCTCCTGACAGATATCGGTACAGAGGAGCCGGTGCGGCCGCCGGGCGGCGCTTTGTTACGCATTACGCGCCTGCGGGCGAGGCGTCTTCTCTGCGGAAAGACCATCTGACCGCAAGGTTCTTCAGCACGATTTCAATATGCCCCGGATCCCGGACCACGATTTGCTCGATGAGGTTTCGGTAAAACGGATCATCCTGCTCCCCGCCGGCGATCAGGCTCTGAATGAAAGACGGTATGCGCGCGCTTTCATCCTCCTGCAAGCGGCTGCGCCTGTGTCCGCTCTGTAACCGGTATTCAAGCCGTTCCCGCTCCTGCTCAAATTCCTCTGCCTTCTGAAGATATTCGCTTTTTTCGATGGCCTGTTCCAGATAAAGCTCAAGCAGCCGGGCCTTTTTTTGCGCCAGGATGTGAAGCAGCCGTCCGGCGTCATCGGGACAGAAGCCGGCCGGGGGACAGGCGGGCGCGGGCGCTGCCGTGTTCAGCGAGGCGTTTACGACCGAGATCAGCTCCGCGACCGCGGGATCCGTGTCCATGCCCAGGTAAGCCAGTATCTGTTGTATCATGGAGAGGATGGCCTCTTCCTTTAGCTGGAGATGGATATCGCAGCCGGAGTATTCCCCGGCGGGAGAGGGCTTTCGCGTGCCGTGGCGGACCGCCTCGCGGCAGCGCCACACCCGTTTTTTGGTCCCGTCCCGGCTTTTTCTCACGCGCGCCACAAAACGGGAGCCGCACAGGCCGCATTCGATTTTTCCGGAAAAGGCGTGGCAGCCGCTGTACCGGGCCTTTTGGCCGCAGGAGCGGCTACGGCGCGCCAGCTCGCTCTGCGCCGCGTTAAAGACCTCGCGGCTGACGATCGGCTCGTGGTGATCCTGCAGCGCGACGAACGCCTCCCTGCCGCGGTTGTATTCCTTTTTGTGGGACAGGTAATCAGGGGTAAAGGTCTTTTTCTGGACGAGATCGCCGCAGTATTTTTCATTGCGCAGAATGCGCAGGATCGCGGTATGGCTCCAGCGGGCCGCACGCGACGGCGCAGGGATGCCGGCCTCCTCAAGCTCCCTGGCGATGACAGAGGATCCCTTTCCCTCATCCAGGAACTTGTAAAACACCGAGCGGACCACCGCAGCGCCGTCCTCATCGATGCGCAGGCGTCCGTTATGTACGTCATAGCCCAGCAGGCTGTGTCCGAAGACGACCCCCTGCTCCATGCGGCGGCGCTGGCCCCATTTAACCCGCTCGGAGGTTTTCCGGCTTTCTTCCTGCGCGATGGAGGACATGATGGTAAGCCTCAGCTCCGCGTCCGGCTCCAGGGTATTGATATGGTCATTCACAAAAAGAACCCCGATGCCAAGACGCTTGAGCTCTCTGGTGTACTGGAGCGTGTCTACCGTATTGCGCGCGAAGCGGCTGACCTCCTTTGTGATGATAAAATCAAAGGAGGCGGCCCTGGCATCCTCTATCATACGGTTAAAGGCGTCCCGGCCCCGCGTGCTGGTGCCGGAGATCCCCTCGTCCGCGTATACGTCAAACAATTCCCAATCCGGATTGCGCTCAATGCATTCCCTGAAATAGCGTTTCTGGCTCTCAAAGGAATTGGCCTGATCCTCCTTATCCGTGGACACCCGGCAATAAGCAGCAACGCGTTTCACAGGCCGCCCCGTTCCCGCCTGCTCAGTTCGCCCAAGCAGGCGCCGTACTGCTCCTGCGTCAGCATGGCGTGCGACAGCAGGGAAATAAGGATACTGCGCTGGAAATGGGATATAAACGCCCCGCGCTGCGCCTCTTTAAGCGCCGGCATTTCGGTAAAATCCGCTACAAAGCTCTGTGTCTGCATTGATAAAACCTCCCAAAACAGTGTATTTCGGGAGGCTTGTTGATTATACATGTATGCAGCAAAGCGCCTACGCCTGTTTTAAGAAAGCGCCCAGCTTCTTGTCTTCTGTGCGGATGTGAGTGATAAGGACGCCGATATGGCCGTTGAGCCTGCCCAGCTCCGCCACAGTGGGGCCGGCCGGCGATATACTCGATGTGATGTCGCGCAGCGTCTTCTTATACTGCGTGTGGAACGCCCTGTGCGGGACAATGCCGGGATAACGGCTCTGTTGCTGGAGCTGCTCCTCGTGTGAAAAGTGCTGCTCCACGTAGTTGTTGAGGAATTTGATTGTGGGCTCCATCGAAGCGCGGCCCTGCCCCTTGCTGCAGGCGTCAAGCAGCTGGTTGACGGCCTTGAGAAGATCGCGGTGCTCCTTGTCAATGATCGCGTTCCCTGTTTCGAGATCCTTTGTTAATTCATATCTCATGATTTGTTGCCTCCTGTAGGATAATTCTGCCAGAGCCCGGCCGGCAGGGCAGAACTCTGACGGTGGTTCACAATTTCCTTTATTTGGGAATCATTAAGGTGATTATACACAAAATATGGTATAATGTCCAGAGGGATTGCGGTGGTTTTGCCAGAGCGTGTTTGAAAATTGCTTTCTGGCAGCTGTGCGTGCCACTTTGTGGGAGATTTGGGCCAAATGAACGCGGCGCAGCGGGCTGCGTTAAGTGAATTTGGCCCAAATATACCGCGAAGTGGCGCGTGCAGATGCCAGGAATGAATTTTCAAACACGCTCTAGTACAGCATTGCATTAATTCGCGAGTAAACAGCACTCGCTATCCGCGCCCTCTGCACGCCTGCGAAGCTAGCCGTAGGCTCCACTACGCCGTCGCTTCGCAGACGCACAGATGACACGAATATCAAGCGCTTTTTACTCGCGAATTAATGCAACGCTGTACTAGGATTTGTTGCCACTGACAGGCAGTATTCCGCGAGGGCCATTTTGGTCCGTCTGCAGGTACGGAGGAGCTGGCCCACATGGAAATCGTGGCGGCGATTATCCAGCAGCTCACGCGGGGGCTGACCGCGGAGCAGATCGCAGAATCCGGCCTGGGCCCGTACTATATTGACCACACGGCCGGGATCTGGCCGCAGGCGGCGGGAGGGATCCCCTTTAATGCGTGTGAATTCCAGTCCAAGGGAGATGCGATAACGGATCTGTATGAGGATATGGCAGCAGAGCAGAAAGCAAGAAGCACATACGAAAATATCCTCCGCGTCGTAAAGGATCCGGATGTCTGCGATCCGATCCGCTATCTGAGAGAGCGGGAGATTGTCCATTTCCAGCGCTTTGGGGAAGCGATGCGCAATCTTCAGGATCAGCTCGACCGCAAGAACTTCTATGCCTTTAACGTGGAATTTGACAAGATGAGCCGCTGACCGGCCGCCGCTTTAGGCGCCGGGAGCTGCAGCGGCGTAAAACACAGGAGAATAAGTATATGGAATACAATGTGAAACTGTCCCGCCCGTATATCCGCATCCGCCGTCCGGATGGGATCTCCTTTGGCGGGAGCCAGGAATGGTTTGAGGAGAAGACGATCCGCGACTTCGGGTGCGGGCTTATAGGGGCGGCAGACGTATTATTATATGTAAGCCGCCCCGCGCAGGCGGGAGAGGAGAGCCGGAATGCGGCGTCCGGGGAAGAGGGGACGCCGGAAATCCCATATGAAGAGTATGGCCGGCATGTGGCGGCGCTTAAGCGGCATTTTCCCATCATCCCGGGATTTGGGATGCCGGGATGGTTTTTGTCTGTGGGCTTTAACATCATCTTCAGACGGCAGAAGAGCCCGTACCGGGCGAGATGGGGGATTCCGCACAGGCGGCTTTTCAGCTCCATTGCGGAAATGCTGAGGCAGGATATCCCGGTCATCCTGTCGGCGGGCCCCCATTTTCCCAGGTTCTGGGGAAAAGAGGGCCTGACCCTGTACCGCGAGGCCGCGGACAAGACCATGCTGCCCGCGGCGAAAACCAGGGCCCACTATGTCATCGTGACCGGCATGGCCGGCGAATGGATGCGGATTTCCTCGTGGGGGAGGATGTATTATATCCGGATCTCTGAATATGAGGAGTATGTGCGGCGCTATAGCAGCCCGCTTTTCAGCAATATCTGTTATATACGCTCCAGGGCCGCCGGGCAGGGGGGACAAATATCATGAACTTTTAAGGAAACTTAAAAGAAAACTAAGAGAAAACGTAAGGGAAAGCAGCCCATGGCAGTTTTCCCTCAAAAAAAGAATATTGTTTAAATTTAAAAATAAAAAAAGCAGATAACGGGAGTCGAACCCGCCTTTCCAGCTTGGGAAGCTAGCGTTCTACCGATGAACCATATCTGCACTGAAATACATTATATCACTAATCGGAAAAAAGTCAATGCTTTTTGAAAAGTTTTTCCAGAAAAATTATATTCAAAAACAGGTTGCATTTTTCGTTTTTTCTGTTATAATATGGTAGTGAACACGGGGTATGGCGTAGTTTGGTAGCGCGCTCGGCTGGGGGCCGAGAGGTCGCAGGTTCAAATCCTGTTACCCCGATGGAGAATCCCTTGATTTGATCGTGAATCAGGGGATTTTTTTATGCACACGGGCGTCCGTTCAGCAAAAAGATGCGCTGATGCGGCGCACACTATGGTCTACGAGGAGGTTTACCATGAGCAAAAAGCGTTCTATTGAGACGATCTGTATCCAGGGCGGCTGGCAGCCGGGGAACGGGGAGCCGAGGATACTGCCGATTTATCAGAGCACGACGTTTAAATATTCGACCAGCGAGCAGATGGGCCGTCTGTTTGATCTGGAGGAGAACGGGTATTTTTACACCAGGCTGGCCAACCCGACGAACGATACGGTGGCGGATAAGATCCGCGAGCTGGAGGGAGGCGCGGCGGCGATGCTGACCTCCTCGGGCCAGGCGGCGAATTTTTACGCGGTGTTTAACATCTGCAACGCGGGCGACCATTTTGTGTGCGCCTCGACACTGTACGGCGGCACCTCGAATCTCTTTGCGGTAACCATGAAAAAGATGGGGATAGACGTGACGCTGGTGGATCCGGACGCGCCGTCAGAGGAGATTGAGAAGGCGTTCCGCCCGAATACGAAGTGCGTGTTCGGCGAGTCGATCGCGAACCCGGCCCTGGTTGTGCTGGATATCGAGAAATTCGCGGATCTGGCCCACCGGCACGGCGTCCCGCTGATCATGGACAATACGTTTGCCACGCCGGTCAATTTGAGGCCGTTTGAGTGGGGCGCGGATATCGTGACGCATTCGACGACGAAATATATGGACGGGCACGCCATGACTGTGGGCGGCTGTATCGTGGACAGCGGAAATTTTGACTGGGAGGCCCACGCGGAGAAGTTTCCGGGCCTGACCACGCCGGACGACTCCTATCACGGGGTGATTTATACGAAGAAATTCGGAAAGGCGGCGTATATCACAAAGGCCACGGCGCAGGTGATGCGCGACCTGGGCTCGATCCAGGCGCCTCAGAATGCATTTCTCTTAAATATCGGCCTTGAGACGCTGCACCTGCGCATGCCGCGCCACTGTGAGAACGCGCTGAGGGTCGCAGGGTTTTTAAAGGGCAGGGAGGACGTGGCGTGGGTGAAATATCCCGGGCTGGAGGGCGATCCCTACTATGAGCTGGCCCGCAAATATATGCCAAACGGAACCTGCGGCGTGATTTCCTTTGGCTTAAAGGGCGGCAGGGAGGCGGCGGCCGCGTTTATGGATAAGCTTGGGCTGGCCGCGATCGTGACCCATGTGGCCGACGCACGCACCTGCGTGCTCCACCCGGCCAGCCATACGCACCGCCAGCTCACGGACGAACAGCTCGTGGAGGCCGGCGTGGATCCGGCGATGATCCGGCTGAGCGTGGGTATTGAGAACGCGGAGGATATTGTAGAGGACATCCGCCAGGCGCTGGAGCGTGTTTGAGATATGATCCGGGGCGGGAGGGCCGCTGGCGCTTTTGCCCCGTTTGAGGATGGCCCGGCAGGGAGGGAAGGACGATTAAAGGAGATCTGTTTAAAAAGATGAGGGGAGCGCTGCGCTTCCTGTTTGGCCGGACCATGTTCGGCGCTTTGTTTCTGCTGCTGCAGATCCTGTTTCTTCTGACTGCGTTTGACTGGCTGAAGGAGTATATGGTTTATCTGTTCGGGGGTTCGGCCGCGCTCAGCGTGGCTGTGCTGGTCTATATTATCAGCGATGAGGAAAACAGCAGCATCAAGCTGTCGTGGGTGGTTCCGATCCTTGTTATCCCCGTGTTTGGCACGCTGTTTTACCTGTTTTTGAAGCTGCAGCCCGGAACCTGGCTGATTAACCGCCGGATCGGGGAGCTTCAGGAGGAGACGGCCCCCCTTCTGCTGCAGGATCCGGAGACAGAGGCGTCATATAACCGTTTACATGCGGGCGGCGGCAATCTGGTCCGCTATATGAACCGCTATGGGAAGTACCCGATTTACAGCGGGACGAAGGCGCGGTATTTCCCGCTGGGGGATGACTTTTATCCGGCGCTCCTTTCGGAGCTCCAAAAAGCGGAAGCATTTATTTTCATGGAATATTTTATTGTGGAGCGGGGCGTGATGTGGGATTCGATCCTGGCGGTCCTGGAGGAAAAGGCCAGAGCGGGCGTGGAGGTCCGTTTTATGTACGACGGAATGTGCAGCCTGATGCTGCTGCCGTATTCCTATCCGCAGGAGCTTGAGAAAAAAGGGATCCGCTGCAAGATGTTTTCGCCCATAAAGCCGGCTCTGTCCAGCCATCAGAACAACCGCGATCACCGCAAAATCTGTGTGATTGACGGACATACGGCCTTTACGGGCGGCGTGAACCTGGCGGACGAGTACATCAACCGCCGGCCCCGCTTCGGCCACTGGAAGGATACGGCGGTGATGTTAAAGGGCCCCGCGGCCCAGAGCTTTACGATGATGTTTTTGCAGCTCTGGGGCGTGACGGAAAAAGAAAAAGAGGATTACAGCCGCTTCCTCTATCCCGGGGAAATGCCTTTACCGGACGAAGCGCCTGCTCCGGGATTTGTGATGCCCTACGCGGACAGCCCCCTGGACGGGGAAAATGTGGGGGAGCAGGTGTACTTAGATATTCTGGGCCATGCGAGGCGGTATGTCCATATCATGACGCCTTATCTGATTCTGGACGATATCACGCTGGCGGCCCTGAAATATGCGGCCAAGCGCGGGGTGGAGACGGTGATCATCATGCCCCATATCCCGGACAAGCTCTATGCCTATCTGCTGGCGAGGAGCTATTACGAAGAGCTTTTAAAGGCCGGGGTGCGGATCTTTGAGTATACGCCGGGCTTTGTGCATGCCAAGATGTTTGTGTGCGACGACGAGGAAGCCGTGGTGGGAACCATAAACCTGGATTTCAGGAGCTTATACCTGCACTTTGAGTGCGCCGCCTATTTCTGCCAGAGCCCTGTGGTCCCGGAGGTGGAGCGCGATATGCAGGAGACGCTTTTAAAATGTGAGGAGATCACGCTGGCCGCCTGCAGAAGCTACCCGTTCGTGAAACGCTTTGCCGGAAAGGCGCTGCGGCTGTTTGCGCCGCTGATGTAGGGGGCGCGGCGTACAGATGGCGGGCGGATGCATGCAGCGGCGGCCTGCCTGTATATTTGGCGCAGGGGCGCTGATTTTCAGATGCGTGCCGGGAGGATGGATGACACATGGGCACATGGAACAGCCGGGGCCTGCGCGGCTCCACGCTGGAGGATATGATCAACCACAGCAACGAGGTCTACCGGGAGCGGAAGCTGGCCCTGATCCAGAAGGTTCCCACCCCGATCACCCCGATTGCGATTGACAAAGAGACAAGGCACATCACGCTGGCCTACTTTGACCAGAAGAGCACGGTGGACTACATCGGGGCCGTCCAGGGGATCCCGGTGTGCTTTGACGCAAAGGAATGCGCCGCAGCCACCTTCCCGCTCCAGAACGTCCACGCACATCAGGTGCGTTTTATGAAGGAATTTGAAGAGCAGGGGGGGATCGCCTTTATCGTGCTGCACTGGACGGCAAAGGACGAGATCTACTATATCCCGTTTGATGAGCTCTGCGGCTTCTGGGAGCGCATGGAGAGCGGGGGGAGGAAGAGCTTTACATACGACGAGATGGACCGCTCCTGGAGGATTGGGCGGCAGCGGGATGTGCTGGTTCATTACCTGGAGATGATTCAGAGGGATTTGGAGCGGAGGCCATGATTCACATGTCCCGTAAAAATTTGGAAATAATTCAATAAAACCCCTTTACTCCCCAACAGTTTATGTTATAATATTCACGATGAACAGCTTCCGCCCAACATACATTGAAAGCTGTCCGTCAAAGTTTGCAAACGGAAACATAATGAACATTAGGAGGAAGAAAACGTATGGCAAAATGGGTTTATAAGTTCGAGGAAGGCAGCGCGGCGATGAGAAACCTTCTCGGCGGCAAGGGCTGCAACCTGGCTGAGATGACGAACCTGGGCATGCCGATTCCGCAGGGCTTTACAGTGACGACAGAAGCCTGCACGGAATACTACAACAGCGGCAAGCAGATCACAGAGGAGATTCAGAGCCAGATTTTTGAGGCATTGACCTGGTTAGAGGGTGTAAACGGAAAGAAATTCGGCGATACCGAGGATCCGCTTCTGGTATCTGTCCGCTCCGGCGCGCGCGCATCCATGCCCGGCATGATGGACACGATCTTAAACCTTGGCTTAAACGACGTTGCTGTGGAAGGCTTTGCAAAGAAGACGGGAAATCCGAGATTTGCATATGATTCCTACAGAAGATTTATCCAGATGTACTCCGACGTGGTAATGGAAGTTCCGAAGTCCTATTTTGAGAAGATCATCGATGAGATGAAAGAGGCCAAGGGCGTACATTTCGACACGGAGCTGACAGCGGAGGATTTGAAGGAGCTTGCGCAGAAGTTCAAGGCTGTATATAAGGAAGCCATGAACGGCGAGGATTTCCCGCAGGAGCCGAAGGATCAGCTGATGGGCGCTGTGAAGGCCGTGTTCCGTTCCTGGGACAACCCGCGCGCCATTGTTTACCGCCGTATGAACGATATTCCGGGCGACTGGGGTACTGCTGTAAATGTTCAGACCATGGTATTCGGCAATAAGGGCGAGACCTCCGGCACAGGCGTTGCCTTCACGCGCAACCCCTCCACCGGCGCGAAGGGAATCTTCGGCGAATACTTAATCAATGCACAGGGCGAGGACGTGGTTGCCGGCGTGCGCACACCGCAGCCGATCAGCCAGCTTGAGAAGGATCTTCCGGAGTGCTACGCACAGTTCATGGATCTGGCCATGAAGCTGGAGAACCATTTCCGCGACATGCAGGACATGGAGTTTACGATTGAGGAAGGAAAGCTCTATTTCTTACAGACCCGTAACGGCAAGAGAACGGCTCCGGCCGCGATTCAGATTGCCTGCGATCTGGTAGACGAAGGAAAGATCACGCCGCAGGAGGCCGTATGCAGGATCGAGGCGAAGTCTCTGGATCAGCTTCTGCACCCGACCTTTGATCCCGAAGCCTTAAAGGCCGGCGAAGTGATTGGACAGGCCCTTCCGGCTTCCCCGGGCGCGGCCGCAGGAAAAGTCTGCTTCACAGCAGAGGAAGCCAAAGAGGCTGGTATCGGCGGCAAGGGCGAGAGAGTGATCCTGGTTCGTCTGGAGACCTCCCCGGAGGATATCGAGGGCATGCACGCATCCCAGGGTATCTTAACTGTACGCGGCGGCATGACTTCCCACGCGGCCGTTGTAGCGCGCGGCATGGGCACCTGCTGTGTATCCGGCTGCGGCGATATCAAGATTGACGAGGAGGCAAAGGAGTTCTCACTGGGCGGATACACCTTCCACGAGGGCGACTACATTTCCTTAGACGGCACGACCGGTAAGATTTACAAGGGCGACATCCGCACCCAGGAAGCTTCCGTAGGCGGAAACTTCAAGAGAATCATGGACTGGGCGGACAGCTTCAGGACCTTAAAGGTGCGCACCAATGCCGACACGCCGGCTGACACGGCCAACGCGGTGAAGCTGGGCGCAGAGGGCATCGGCCTTTGCCGTACAGAGCATATGTTCTTTGACGCAGACCGTATCCCGAAGATCCGCAAGATGATCCTTTCCGACACGGTAGAGCAGAGAGAAGAGGCATTAAACGAGCTGATCCCCTTCCAGAAAGGCGATTTCAAGGCCATGTACAAGGCGCTTGAGGGCCGGCCGATGACCGTCCGCTACTTAGATCCGCCGCTGCACGAGTTCGTGCCCCACACGGAAGAGGAGATGGCGGAGCTGGCCTCCGACATGGGCCTCAAGTTAGAGGATGTAAAGAAGAAATGCGACGACTTACACGAGTTTAACCCCATGATGGGACACCGCGGCTGCCGTCTGGCTGTCACTTATCCGGAGATTGCCAAGATGCAGACAAGAGCCGTTATGGAAGCCGCCATCGAGGTGAAGGAAGAGTGCGGCTACGACATCATTCCTGAGATCATGATCCCGCTGGTAGGCGAGAAGAAAGAGCTCAAGTACGTGAAAGATGTTGTGGTAGAGGTTGCAGAGCAGGTTAAGAAGGAAAAGAACTCTGATATGCAGTACCATATCGGCACCATGATCGAGATCCCGCGCGCGGCCCTGACCGCAGGCGCGATCGCAGAGGAGGCGGAATTCTTCTCCTTTGGTACCAATGACTTAACTCAGATGACCTTTGGCTTCTCCCGCGACGACTCCGGCAAGTTCCTGGATTCCTACTACAAGGCCAAGATCTACGAGTCTGATCCGTTCGCAAGGCTTGACCAGACCGGCGTAGGCCAGTTGGTAGAGATGGCGGTTAAGAACGGACGCGCGACCCGCGCTGACTTAAAGTGCGGTATCTGCGGCGAGCACGGCGGCGATCCGTCTTCCGTGGAGTTCTGCCATAAGGTGGGCCTTAACTACGTATCCTGCTCACCGTTCCGCGTGCCGATCGCACGGCTGGCGGCGGCGCAGGCGGCGCTTAACAACGCATAAAACAGAATAAAAGGGTTTAAGGTCAAAACATTTAAGCCTGTATAAGCCAAAAGGGAAGTGAGAAATTACTTCCCTTTTGCGCATCTTTTGAAGACAAATTAAGAGGATAAATGATGAGACATATATCTGACTTAAAGGGAATGAATGGCATTCCCTTATATTTTGATGACAGGAAGCTGAATGAAAAATTTGTACGCTGCAAGAATTGTCTGGAAAACAGCGCAGGCTATGATTTGAATGCGGATACGGTTCTTTTAGATTCCTTTCACTCCGCCACAATCGAAGGGGCCAGGACAACGATTGAAAATGTGAAACTTGCGATCCATGCCCCGAAGAACAAGAGCGATAGGATGGTGGTAAATAATATGAAAGCTCTTGATAAAGTGTATTCCGGCTTTTGTATCAGTGACGGCAGCATTCGGGAGCTGTGGGATGTTGTGGTCGATCAGGTATGTGAAAATAAACGCGTAATCGGCAGTAAATACCGCAGTGGGGAGGTTTCTGTTTCCTCTCTGGAAAGAGTGGTCCATACGCCGCCGGTTCATACGGAAATCGGTTCTTATATGTCAAGTTTATTTCAATTTATAGATAAGGCTGTGCTGGACGGCTTATATAAAGGTATCATCGCACATTTTTATCTTGTATATATTCATCCCTTTTGCGACGGAAACGGAAGACTTGCCAGAATTCTGCAGAATTATTGTTTCTATACAGGAGGATATGAGGGCGTCAGAAAAATCCGCATTTCACAGGCTGTCAACATGCATTTAGGCGGCTATTATAAAGCTCTGGAAAACGTGGAAAAGCCGGTTGTTTCAGAGGATCGCCTGATGCTTGATTTGACATTGTTTATTGATTATATGTTTGACAGAATTATGGAAGCCTGTAATCGGTCAGAAAAAAAACAATATGATTTAAGTGAGCCGGAGAAAAAGCTGCTGGCCAGAATGTCAAAGCGGGGGATAGGGGCGGAAATAACGGCAGTCAATGCCGCCTCTTTAATGGCTGTCAGTCCGGAAAAGGCGGAGACAATACTAAATGAATTGGCACAAAAACAATATTTGTTTAAGACAGAGTCTAAAGGGAAGCATAAGAGCATTTATAAATTGCGGATTCTTATTTCATAGCATATAAATATGGATTTCACACAATGAAAAAAACATTTCCATCCTCCCGTCTCTGTGCTATAATGTGAAATGGATTTCATTACGGATTTTAAAGGAGAAATATGCATGAACATAGCAGAGATCGCAGAGATGGCGGGCGTGTCCAGGGCGGCCGTTTCACGTTATTTCAATCATGGATACATCTCAGAGGAAAAGAGCGAGGCGATCCGCAAAGTAGTGGAAAAGACCGGCTACCGCCCCTCGGTCCAGGCCCAGACGCTGAGGACCAGGAAGACGAAGATGATCGGCGTCATCGCGCCCAAGGTGGCTTCCGCCTCCATCGGGAGGATGGTGGAAGGGCTGATCGCGGCGCTGAACGAAAACGGCTACCAGATGCTTTTGGCAGTCACGCAGAATGATCCGAAGAGGGAGCTCGAATATCTGCAGGCATTTCATGAAAAACAGGTGGACGGCGTAATCTTCAGCGCGACGATCCTGACGCCGGAGCATAAGCGGATCTTAAAAAAGCTGCCTGTACCGCTCGTGATCGTGGGACAGCATTTAAGCGGCTCCTGCTGCGTATACCATGACGATTACCATGCCTGCTACGATCTCACAAAATTCCTCCTGGAGCATGGGAGACGGAGGCTGGGCTACATCAGCGCCATCCGGGAGGATCAGGCGGCCGGCGCGGAGCGCTGCCGCGGCTTTCAGGATGCCGCGCGCGATCTGGGCCGCGGGGATCTCGCGGATAACACGGTGACAGCCGCGTTCTCCGTCGCCTCCGGCTACGAAAAGACCGGGGAGCTTCTGGGGCGCTGCGAAGCCCTGGACGGCATTATCTGCGCCACAGATACCATGGCTGTGGGCTGCATGCAGTATCTTCGCGAGCGCCATATCCGCATTCCGGATCAGATCATCGTAGCCGGGCACGGCGACTCGGAGCTCTCGCGGGTCACAGCTCCCCCCCTGCTTACCGTCCATTACTCCTATGAAAAGGCCGGAACGCTTGCGGTCCAGATGCTGATGGAACGTCTGTCAGGAGAACGGGCCGCGCTGAGGGAGGTAAAGCTGGGCTGCTACATCGCCAACATCCCGGTGGGCATGCGGGACAGTAACTGCGGGGTTACTGTTCACGGGTAGTATTCCGCGAGGCGTTTTTTGTGAGCGAAGGTCACAGAAAACCCGAGGGCAGCAGGCGCCAAAATGGGCAATCTGCCCATTTTGTGCGCATCATGCTGCCGTGAACGGCCGTGAACAGTAACCCTGCGGGTAAGATTACAGAACCTGCCCCTGCAAGGGGTTGCAATCCGTTAAAATTATGCTATAATCTCGACAGGGCATATACGGTCATAAAAACTGCCGCTATCGCTATACATGAACTATATTTTAAAGAAAGAGTGTGAAAACAATGGAGCATCTTAAAGTGCCAACGGGTTACGAGCCGGCGATTGATCTGAGGGAGACGCAGATCGCGATCAAAATCATCAAGGACTTTTTCCAGAGGGAGCTGGCAAAGCAGCTTCATCTGACGCGCGTTTCCGCGCCTCTGATCGTCCTTCCGGAGACGGGGCTGAATGATAATTTAAACGGCGTGGAGCGCCCGGTGAAGTTCGGTATCCGGGAGCAGGGGGACCGCGAGGCGGAGATCGTGCATTCCCTGGCCAAATGGAAGAGAAAGGCGTTAAAGGAGTACGGTTTTGCGCCCGGCGAGGGGCTTTATACAGATATGAGCGCGATCCGGCGGGATGAAGATACGGACAACATCCACTCCATCTATGTGGATCAGTGGGACTGGGAGAAGGTAATCAAAAGGGAAGAGAGAAACCGCGGTACGCTGGAGCTGATTGTGAAGGCGGTTTACAAGGCCCTGAAGGTGACCGAGGACTACATGGCGTACGAATATGAGTACATAGGGCGCTGCCTTCCGGATCACATTGAGTTTATCACCACGCAGGAGCTGGAGGACCGCTATCCGGACTGCGCGCCCAAGGAGAGGGAATACCGGATTGCAAAGCTTCACGGGGCGGTGTTCATCGAGCAGATCGGCGATACGCTTAAATCCGGGGAAAAGCACGACGGCCGCGCGCCGGACTATGACGACTGGAGCTTAAACGGAGATATCATCGTCTATTACCCGGTGCTGGATATCGCGCTGGAGCTCTCGTCCATGGGGATCCGGGTGGATGAGGAGGCGCTGAAAAGCCAGCTTAAAAAGGCCGGCTGCGAGGAGAGGGCAGAGCTTCCGTTCCAGAAGGCGCTGTTAAACGGGGAGCTTCCCTGCACGGTGGGAGGCGGCATCGGGCAGTCGCGCATCTGTATGTTTTTCCTGCGCAAGGCGCACATCGGCGAGGTGCAGGCTTCGATCTGGCCGGACGGGATCCGCGCGGAGGCGGAGGCGAACCATATCCATCTGCTGTAAGGGAAAAGACGTAACCGTTCGGGCTCATCTGAGCAGTTGCGAACGGCTGCCGAAAGACGGCGCCCCTGGGCCGAAAACAGGGGATATTGGGGACAGGAAGGGGGAGAAGGATGACGGATCAATACGATTTGATCATCATTGGCGCGGGGCCGGGCGGATATACGGCGGCGGCCCGCGCGGCGGGGTTTGGCATGAAGACCGCGCTGATCGAGAAGGGGGAGCTGGGCGGCGCGTGCGTCAACACGGGCTGCATCCCGGCAAAGGCCATGCTGCAGGCAACTGCTGTATATAAGGACTTAAAGCAGGCGGCCCGGTTTGGGATTACGGTGGACCGGGTGGGCTTTGATTTAAAGAGGATGCAGGAATACAAGAATGCATCGGTAAAGGAATTCCGCTCCATGATCCGGGATCTGATTGATTCAAGCAAAGTGGATCTGATTCGGGGCGAGGCGAAGCTTCACAGGGAAAATGTGGTCGAGGTTTCCGGCGGGGACGGGACGCGTTTCCTGAAAGGGACAAACGTGATTCTGGCCACGGGCGCGCAGCCGGTGATCCCGGATATCCCGGGCATCCATCTTCCGCAGGTGATGACGAGCCGGCAGCTTTTAAAAGCCGGCGAGTGGAACTTTGACCGGCTGGTCGTGATCGGCGGCGGCGTGATCGGCGTGGAGGTGGCGACGATTTTTGCCGCCCTCGGCTCAAAGGTGACGCTGTTAGAGCGCGCGCCAAGGCTCCTTGAAACCATGGATCCCATGATCTCCGACGAGCTGGAGGAGAGCCTGCGGCACAGGGAAATTGATGTCCGCTGCGGCGTGGAGGTGATGGCAATAAAGGAGCGGTCCGACGGCCGGGTGTCAGTGAATTTCCGCGAGCACGGAAGCTGGCTGGAGACGCTGGCTGACCGCGTCCTCGTGGCGGTCGGCAGGCGGCCGGACATGTCCGGGGTCCTGGCGGACGACTGCGGGGTGAAGCTTGAGAACGGAAGGCCGCTTGTAAAGGGCACATACCGCACCACGCAGGAAAATGTGTTTGCGATCGGGGATACGGTGTCTAAGATGCGCCTGGCCCATGTGGCGGCCGCCCACGCGGCTTATGTGGTAGAGCGCCTGGCCGGAGCGGGGCACACGATGCAGCTCACGGTGGTGCCGAACGGGATGTATGTGGTGCTTCCCGTGGTACCCACGTGCATCTATACGGATCCTGAGATCGCGGCCGTGGGCTTCACTGAGGACGAGGCCCGCATTTACAATATGAAGGTAAAATGCGGCCACGCGGATATGAGTGTAAACGGAAAAGCGATCCTCACCAGAAAGCAGGAGGGCTTTATCCGCCTGATTTTTGAGGCGTATACGAATACGCTGGTGGGCGCGCAGATCATGTGCAACCGCGCGACGGATATGATTGGGGAAATGGCGACGGCGATTGCCAACAGCCTGACCGCCGGCCAGCTCTCCATGGCCATGAGGGCCCATCCGACCTACAGCGAGGCCATAACCAATGCGATTGAGGATGCTCTGAAAGGGGAGGTGGTGTAAATGACGCGGGACAGGGAGGACGGCGGCGTTCCCGCCCGTCTGGCGGCGCTTCGGGAGAGGATGCGCGCCAGCGGGATGGACGCCTATCTTGTGCCGTCCGGAGATTTTCACGGTTCTGAAAATATGGGGGAATATTTTCAGTGCCGTGCGTACATAACGGGTTTTACAGGCTCTGCGGGGACGGCGGCCATCCTG
The DNA here is from genome assembly GCA_910575795.1 of Clostridiaceae bacterium. Taxonomy (GTDB): domain Bacteria; phylum Bacillota; class Clostridia; order Lachnospirales; family Lachnospiraceae; genus Otoolea; species Otoolea muris. Next base: position 142,563 of record CAJTGE010000007.1, read on the forward strand.
CCGGAGAGCGCCGGCCTCTGGACGGACGGGCGGTATTTCGTCCAGGCGGAGGCGCAGCTTTTGGGGAGCGGGATTTCCCTGTTTAAAATGGGGCAGGAGGGCGTGCCGGACTTAGAGGACTACCTGGCAGAGCAGCTTCCCGAGGGCGGCGTCCTCGGCCTCGACGGCCGTATGGCAGACATGCTGACCGTGGAAAGGCTTGTGGAAAAGCTGGCGCCAAAGCGCATTTCCCTCTCGTTTCATGCCGATTTGGCGGGGGATATCTGGACAGACCGCCCGCCGCTTTCACACAAGCCGCTGTGGATCGTGCCGGAGCGCCTGGCCGGAGAGGCGGCGGGGGAGAAGCTGGCGGCCTTAAAGGCGGCGATCCGGGAAAAAAACGCCACGGCGCATGTGCTGACAGCTTTGGACGAGATTGCGTGGCTTTTGAATCTCAGGGGAGGCGATATTGACTGTACGCCTCTGTTTCTCGCGTACTTGCTGATAACCGGGGAGCGTATGCGCCTGTTTGTACAGGAGGAGTCCTTAAGCGGCCCGGTCCGCGCGTATTTGGATAGGCTGGGCGTGGAGACAGCCGCATACGCCGGCTTTTATGAGGCGCTTTCCGAACTTTCCGGCGAGACAGTCCTCCTTGAAAAGGCGCGGGTCAACGCCCGGATCGGGGAGATCTTATGCGGCCGGAATACCATTTTAGACAGCGTAAATCCCGCGGCGCGCAGGAAGGCGGTTAAAAACCCGGTGGAAATGGAGCACATGAGAAAGGCCCATATCAGGGACGGCGTGGCGGTGACGCGTTTTCTGTACTGGCTAAAGCACGCCGTCGGCGCGCAGGAGATCGACGAATGCGCGGCGGCCGCGCGCCTTTCAGACTTCCGGGCGGAGCAGGAGGGGAGCCTTGGGCCGAGCTTTGAGACGATTTCTGCGTACGGCCCCAATGCGGCCATGTGCCATTACAGGGCGCAGGAGGGGAGCGGCCGCAGGCTGGAGCCAAAGGGCCTTTATCTGGTGGATTCCGGCGGCCATTACGAGGAAGGAACCACGGATATCACCCGCACCGTCGCCCTCGGCCCTCTCACAGAGGAGGAAAAGAAGTGCTTTACCTTAGTGGCGGCAGGCATGCTGCGCCTCCTGAATGTGAAGTTTTTATCAGGCTGCCGGGGCGTCAATCTTGATTTTGCCGCCAGGGAGCTGCTGTGGAGGAACGGGCTTGATTACAACCACGGCACCGGGCACGGCGTGGCCTTTTTGGGGCCGGTGCACGAGCGGCCGAACGGGATACGCTGGCGCATGACGCCCGGCCGGCCGGATACGGCGGTATTTGAGGAGGGCATGATCACCTCCAATGAACCGGGCCTGTACCTGGAAGGGCGCTTCGGCGTCCGCACAGAAAACATGATGCTCTGCGTAAAGGCGGAAAAGAATGAATACGGCCAGTTCCTGCGCTTTGAAAATCTGACCTGGGCCCCGATTGATCTCGACGCGATCGATGCGCGGTGGCTTGAAGAGCGGGACAGGAGGCTCTTAAACGAGTACCACCAAAAGGTTTTTGAGCATATCAGCCCCTGGCTGCCGGAGGAAGAGGCCGCGTGGCTTAAGGAGGTTACGAGGGAGATTTAGGCAGGACGGCGGATGGGCGGGTTATGATGGGCCATTTTTAAGACCGATCCGATGGATCGATGATTTTGGGCCATTCCCGGGATGAGCCGGATACGCCGGTTCTTTGGATCCGGTTTCTGAAACGGCTGCCGTTAAAGAAAGATTCCCGGGACTGGCATAACAGACGGCGCTGCTCTATATGATAAAGTAACCATCGGATTATGAGAGGTTACCAGAGGATGCCTGATTTAAAGACGCACAGGCGCGGGCCGGGGAAGGTCCATATCTGTGAAGCGGCGGCCGCAGAGCGCGGATTCCTGCAGATTAATGTGGTCAATATTGAAAATAACTTCCCGATTTCGGGCGCAAAGGTGGCGATCACATATGAGAGCGATGAAAAGCCGGAGGAGATCGTCACGACGAACCAGTCAGGGCAGACGGATGTCCTGACCGTTTCAGCCCCGCCGGCGGCGCTCAGCCTTGAAAAGGAAAATGAGACGCGGCCGTATTCGGAGTACCGCGTAAATGTGACCGCGCCGGGCTTTGAACCCGTGAATGTGGACGGGACAGAGGTTCTGGCCGGCGTTACGGCCATCCAGCCGATCCGGATGATTCCCCTTTCAGAGGCGCAGGGGGCAGAGGACTCGATCTATATTCCGGATCACACGCTGTATGGCTCTTACCCGCCCAAGATTGCGGAGGATGAGATCAAACCTGTCACAGAGAGCGGGGAGATTGTGCTGAGCCGCGTGGTGGTCCCGCAGACGATCGTGGTCCACGACGGCGCGCCTTCTGACGCCTCGGCAAAGAACTATTACGTCCCCTACCGCGATTACATTAAAAATGTGGCCTCCAGCGAGATCTACGCCACCTGGCCCCAGGCCACGATCGTGGCGAACGTGCTGGCTATTATGTCCTTTACCTTAAACCGCGTTTACACGGAGTGGTACCGCAACCAGGGCTATGATTTTACAATCACGTCCTCCACGGCGTATGATCACAAATGGATCTACGGCCGCGATATTTTTAACACGATTTCCAATGTGGTGGACGACATTTTCGACAGCTATTTATCAAGGCCCGGCGTCAGGCAGCCGATCCTCACCCAATACTGCGACGGCCGGATGGTGAGCTGCCCGGGCTGGATGACGCAGTGGGGCTCGTGCTCGCTCGGCGAGCAGGGCTACAGCCCGATTGAGATCATCCGGGAATTTTACGGAAACAACATGTATATCAATACCGCGGAAATGATATCCGGGATTCCGGCCTCATTCCCGGGGACCAACTTAACGATCGGCGCGAGCGGGAGCAAGGTGCGCCAGCTCCAGGAACAGCTTAACGCCATTGCCACTGTGTACACGGCGCTTCCGCAGATTGCGGCGGACGGAATTTACGGGCCGGCCACAGCGCGGGCGGTGCGGATGTTCCAGTCTGTCTTCGGGCTTCCCGAGACAGGAGTGGTTGACTTTGCCACCTGGTACCGGATTTCCCATATCTATGTGGGCATCACGCGGATTGCAGAGCTGAATGGCTGAACGGTATAACTTATAACAAAGGAAAAGCGAGGAACGGTTTCGATGAAGAGCCAGGTTTCCTCTGGGGATGCGAAGGCGGCAAGGAGGCGCGCCGCCGCCATCACAGAGGGCGTGATATGGAAGCAGCTTCTGCTGTTTTTCTTTCCCATTCTGTTTGGGACGTTTTTTCAGCAGCTTTATAATACGGCGGACGCCGTGATTGTAGGCCGTTACGTGGGCAAGGAGGCCCTGGCGGCCGTGGGGGGAAGCACCGCGATGATCATCAACCTGATGGTGGGTTTTTTCGTGGGGCTTTCCTCCGGCGCTACTGTGATCATCTCCCAGTTTTTCGGGGCTCAGAACGAAAAAAGAGTCAGCGAGGCCGTGCATACGGCCATGGCCTTTTCCCTTGTCTGCGGCCTGGTTATGACCGCGGGCGGGGTGCTCTTTGCACGCCCGATCCTGACCGCCATGGGAAATCCGGAAGATATCATGGAAGACTCCATGGCGTATATGCAGATATACTTTTTTGGCGTTATCACAAACCTCATTTACAACATGGGCTCCGGAATCCTCCGGGCGATCGGGGATTCCAGGCGGCCGCTCTACTACCTGATTGCGAGCTGCTTCACAAACATCATGCTCGATCTCGCCTTTGTGGTAGTCCTTAACATGGGCGTGCGCGGAGCGGCCCTGGCCACGGTCGGCTCGCAGATCGTAAGCGCTGTCCTGGTGAGCGCGGCGCTCATGAGGGCGGACAAGTCCTACAAGCTGATTTTAAGGAACATGCGGCTTAACCCCTTTATGGTAAAGCGTATCGTCCAGATCGGCTTCCCGGCCGGGCTGCAGTCCGTGATGTACTCAGTTTCCAATATCATCATCCAGAGAAGCGTCAACGCGCTGGGTACGGATACGATCGCCGCGTGGAGCGCGTACAGCAAGATTGACAGCGTGTACTGGATGGTTTTAAGCGCGCTGGGCATTTCCATCACCACCTTTGTGGGCCAGAACTACGGCGCGGGCAGAATGGACCGCGTCCGGCGCGGCGTGCTGGAGTGCCTAGGGCTGTCGGCTTTGATAACCATTGGCTTAAGCGCCGTCCTCTATACATGGGGAGGCGGGATCTACCGGCTGTTTACAAACGATGCGGCAGTGCTCGCAAGGGGAATGGAGATCCTGCATTTCCTGGCGCCGGCATTCATCCTCTATGTCTGTATCGAGATTTATTCCGGCGCGCTGCGCGGCGTGGGGGACTGCTGGATTCCCATGATTATAACCGCCATGGGCGTGTGCGTGCTGCGGATTCTGTGGGTAGTGGCAGTAGTGCCGTTCCGGCCGGCGATGTCAACGATCATCATCAGCTACCCCATGTCGTGGGCGACGACGACGGCGCTGTTTAATGTGTATTATTTCTGGTTCAGTTCGCTGAAGCGGTTTTCGGTGAGGCTGCCGTGGAAGCGGAAGAGGAGGAGACGGGGGTAGGGAACAGCCTCACAAATAAAAGATTCAGCGAAAAGGATAGACATTTCCCGGCGATTGTGGTAATCTATTTATTGAAGTCATAACATAGTGTTACCGCTCAGCCTCAGGGCTGGGCTGCAGCAATATTGCACATAATCTGAAGAAAGAGAGGTTGATTGGTATGGATTATGAGCCGATGAATCAGTCCTATGGGGCTGGGGCGTATGGGCAGCAGACGCTGGGTTCCTATGTTGCCAAGACGTATCTGTGGATGTTTGCAGGACTTATGCTGACCTTTGGGATCGCGATGGGCGGCTATGCGACGGGAGCTGTTTTTTATGTATTTGAGATTCCCTATATGCTCTTTATCCTGACAGGGCTGGAGCTTTTGACGGTGATTGTTATGTCCGCCAGGGCAAACAAGATCTCCGTGGGCGCGGCCAGAGGCATGTTCCTGTTCTATTCCGCGCTGAACGGCGTGGTGTTTTCCGCGTATTTCCTGATTTTCGGAGTTGTGGGCATGGTGCTGGTATTTGCCGCTACGTCTGTATTCTTCGGAGTGATGGCAGCCGTCAGCATGATCTTTAAGCTGGATATCAGCGGCATCCGTCCTGTTTTAATCGGCGGCCTGTTCCTCCTGATTATCTTTGGCCTTGTTTCCATGTTCATGGATCTGAGCGGCCTGGAGACAGCTTTCTGCTATCTGGGAATCGTCGTTTTCCTGGGCTTCACGGCGTACGATACATCCAAGATCCGCGAAAACTACATGACCTTTTCCGGAAATCCGGAGCTTCTCGAAAAAGCCGCGGTTTTCTCCGCGCTGGAGCTGTATCTGGATTTCATCAATCTGTTCCTTTACATCCTGCGCCTTCTGAACAGGAGCCGTAACTGATAAACCTCGAACAAGGAACAGCGTTTCACAGCGTGGCAGGGAGGTCTGCTGTGCAAAGTATATAGAAAAATGACAGGCAGCGTAATATACGGGATATATTACGCTGCCTTTTTCGGATTTCTTTAATATATCAGACATAACCAGTTCTCTCTTAACTGGTGTGCTGACACCTTCATTTTAAGACAGATAACTTGCCTGAATTTCCATCTGCTGCGTTGGCTTCAATCGACGATGCCTTCGGCATCGCCTCATTCCTCCGCCGTGCAGGCTGAAAATTCATTCTGCGTTATTTGTCAGATGGGATCCATCAGGGCTCCATTTCTGTCTTTACGAGTGGAAAACTATGCGCCAGTGGTATCATAGACGAAAAGCCGTACCAGTTGCCGGGAGGGGAAAGGGAGCCGCTGCCCATTTTGTGTGCATCATGTTGCTGTGAACGGCGCAGCCGTGAACAGTAACACTATGAATAATAGTGGAGATATTAAGTACGATAATACAATTGAAAATATAATACGGTTGTTGTACAATTGTATTACAAAAAAGGAGGCGTTTGTTATGTCTAAAGAGGCAACCCTGCAAGTAAGAATGGATTCAGAGTTAAAGGAACAGGTTGAATTATTGTATAAACAACTGGGGACATCTTTTGCAGAAGCGGTAAGAATATTTGCAAGGCAAAGTGTGGAGGATCAAGGAATGCCTTTTTCCATGCATTTATCAGCAGCCGGGCGGAAAAGAACATTGGGGATTGCAAATGGAAAATATAAGATTCCGGATAATATTGATGAGAATAATGATGAGATAGCAGAAATGTTTGGGGTGAAATAGACATGAGGATTTTGCTGGATACGCATATAGCGCTATGGGCCATTGCAGATACGTCAAAGCTGTCGGATGAAGTGACAAAACTTCTCGAAAATGAAAGTAATGAAGTATTTTATAGTATGGCCTCTGTATGGGAAGTTGCAATCAAGCATATAATCAAGCCGGAAAATATGCCTGTATCAGATGAGGAATTTGTCCGGCTGTGTGAGGATACAGGATTTACCAGGTTATCTATAGAGGCGGGACATGTTTTCCTGTTAAAGACTTTATCACGACCGAACGATGCGCCAAAACATCATGATCCATTTGACAGGCTTCTGATATCGCAGGCTAAATATGAGAATTTAGTATTACTTACACATGATTCCCAATTTCCATATTATGGAGAAAAATGTGTAATGAGTGTGTAACTATAGTAAGGAACCCGTAGGAAACTGCCGGCGCTTAACGAGATCTTTTCGAGCGGAAGCGGGGTTGCTTATGGATATAGAACCTGACGCTGGCGGCCCCCTCACTTTCCTTTGCGCCCCGTTCCTTCTAAATGCGTCCGCAAGAAAAAATCCCCTTTTTCCCGAAAATGTGCTATAATTACCCCATGGAAGCAAATCAGCCAGTATCAATTGTCAGCCCCCGGCAAGGCAAAGGACTGCCGCTGCGGGCTGCAGGAGGGGGAAAGCGAATGAAAAGCATCAAAGCAAAAATACTGGTATCCATGATTCTGACGGTAGTGATTTCACTGGCGCTGGTGGGAGGCGTTTCGTGTTTTTTAAGCTACAACGGCACGAAGTCCACTCTGGAGGACAGTATGAAGCAGACGGCGCTGGTCGCCGCGGATCGTGTTTCCTATGAGCTTCAGGCTTACAGGAATATCGCAGGGGAGACGGGCAGCATCGCGCGTCTGTCGAGCCGGGATTTATCGCTTGAGGGTAAGCAGGATCTGCTGCAGCAGAAGGTGGATACCTACGGGTTTCAGAGGTACAATCTGCTGGACACGAGCGGGGTAAGCCTGATAGACGGAGAGTATTACGGCGATCGCGCTTATTTTAAGGCGTCCGTGAAAGGGGAGACATATGTATCCGAGCCGCTGATCTCGTCAGTGACCGGGAAGGTGACGATTATTGTGTCCGCCCCGGTCTGGAAGGACGGAAATGTGGGCGGGACGATCGCGGGAGTCGTTTATTTTGTGCCGAAGGAGACATTCCTCAACGATATCATCAGCACGCTGCAGATCAGCAAGGGCGGTTCTGCCTATATGGTGGACGCAACGGGAACGACGATCGCGCATGAGAACCTGGAGAATGTCCGGAATAAGGAGAATACGATCGAGGAGGCCAGGACGGATGCGTCCCTGGCCGGGCTGGCGGCGATCGAGTCGAAAATGATTTCCGGCGCGTCGGGATTCGGGCAGTATACATACGGCGGCGTGACAAAGTTTGTCGCCTATGCGCCGATTTCACACACGAATGGCTGGAGTATTGCCATTAATGCGCCGATTTCGGATTTTACCGGTACGGCGGTTCTGGGAATCATTATCACAGTTGCGCTGCTTCTTGTGTCCTCGGTTGCCGCCTCCGGGATTGCGGCGCGTCTGGCGATCGGGATTGGGGCGCCGGTCAAGGCGTGCGCGGATCGGCTGCGCCTGCTGTCCGAGGGCGATCTGGAGACGCCGGTTCCCTCATTTTCGAGAAAGGATGAGGTGGGCGATCTGGTTGCGTCCACTAATGTGATTGTGAATGCGCTCAGCACGATTTTAAAGGATATCGATTACGTCCTGGACAACATGGGAGACGGGAATTTTGTAGTGGATTCACAGGCGGGCGAACTGTATGTCGGGGATTTTAACCCTCTTCTCGTTTCGATCCGCCGGATTAAGGATCGTTTAAGCAACGCGCTGCGGCAGATCCATATGAGCGCGGAACAGATTTCGGCCGGGGCCTCGCAGGTGTCGGACGGCGCGCAGGCCCTTGCGCAGGGCGCGACAGAGCAGGCCAGCTCAGTGCAGGAGCTGACTGCGAATGTGATTGAGATTGCGGATGACTCCAAACAGACGGCCTCCATTACGCAGGAGTCGAGAGCTCACGCGGAGCTGGCCGGACAGCAGGTGGAGCGCAGCAATGGGCAGATGGAGCAGATGGACCTTGCGATGCAGGAGATCACGCAGTCATCCCGGCAGATTGGGCAGATTATTGCCACCATTGAGGACATTGCGTTCCAGACCAATATTCTGGCGCTGAACGCTGCGGTGGAGGCGGCCAGGGCCGGCAGCGCAGGTAAAGGTTTTGCGGTGGTGGCTGACGAGGTGCGCAATCTGGCCGCGAAATCGGACGGCGCGGCGAAGGCGACCAAGGAGCTGATTGAGGGCTCGATAAAGGCGGTTGAAAACGGCAGCCGGCTTGTGTCTGAGGTCACGGATTCACTCCATAAGACGACAGAGCTGGCTGTATTGGCAGTGGGCGATATGGAAAAGGTGGCTGAGGCGGTAGATCGTCAGACCAGCGCGATCTCAGAGGTGACGAAGGGCCTGGATCAGATTTCGAGCGTGGTGCAGACAAACTCCGCCACCAGCGAGCAGTCTGCCGCTGCCAGCGAGGAGCTGGCCTCCCAGGCGCATATGCTGAAAGACCTGGTCGGGCAGTTCAAGCTCCCTTAATGATGAAAACAGGCGCAGGCGTGTTTTATATTAACCGTCTGCGTCTGTTTTGGCTGTTGCTGACACCGCGCTTGTTTGCAGCAGTTCAGATACCTTCAAATGCTTGCAACAGTTCAGATATTCTGAATAATTACGAATCCTTACGCTTTTTTCATTTCTTTGTCAAATTCCGGATTAAAATAGTAGAAATTTTTGGAGTCCAGGTCTGTCTTTAAGCGCTCCAGGGCTTCTCCGAAGCGCTGGAAGTGTACGAGCTCCCTGGCGCGCAGGAAGGTGAGCGGGGCGCGCACGTCGGGATCGGTGATGATGCGCAGGAGGTTTTCATAGGTGACGCGGGCCTTTTGCTCTGCGGCCAGATCCTCCGTGAGATCCGCGATGGCGTCCCCCTTGCTCTGGAATTCGCAGGCGTTAAAGGGGATGCCTGCCGCCGCGGCGGGCCAGAGGGCGCTTGTGTGATCCACGTAGTAGGCGTCAAAGCCGGCGGCGCGGGCATCCTCTGTGGTCATGTTTTTGGTTAGCTGGTAAATCATGGCGCAGACGATCTCCATATGGGCCAGCTCCTCAGTCCCGATGTCGGTCAGCAGGCCGCTGATTTTTTTGCAGGGCATGGAGTAGCGCTGGGAGAGGTAGCGCATGGAGGCTGAGAGCTCTCCGTCGGGCCCTCCGAACTGGCTGATGATGAGCGAAGCCGTTTTCGGGCAGCACGTTTTGATCTGCACCGGAAACTGCAGGCGTTTTTCATAGTTCCACATTACAGAGTTCCTCCTTCCCACGGGGCCGGCCCGTCCGTCCAGGCAAAGCGGTCTGTCAGGCCGCCGTTTTGCTGGATGCAGTCAATGGTCAGAGGGCCGAAGGCCGCTGCGTACTCTTTTAAAAGCGCGGCGCGCCTGGGGGCCATGGCGTTAAAGTAGGAGATTGCCTCCGGGCAGTCCGGATGGGTGTCCAGGTACAGCGTGAGATCATTGAGCGTAAAGCTGATCTCGTCGATTTCTTTTAACAGTGATGTGCGATCCTTCATGTCTCGTCGCCTCCTATGTGAAATGGAAAACAGAGATTTTCAAAGATGGTTCCCCTTTTTAAGCTTATAGCGGGCTCAGCCGGCGTTACATATGGCTGGATTGGGACGGACGCCATTGCCAGGGTCTGGGCGCAGCCGCAGGCCGAGGGCGGTTCGGTTTCTTTTCTTACAGGGCTCATGGTCTGCCTCCTTTCTGTTTTTTAAGCGGAACGCGCGTTCCGCCCGTCGTTTTTTGCGGTATTTGTAACAGCCCGGATAACCGGAACTGTTACGGCATTTTAACTTCTCTCATAGTATTTGATAAAAGCAGGCATACTACGCTGTATAATAAATGGTTTAGCTGAAAAGAACAGGTTTCTTTAAGTGCAAAGAACGCGTTTATTTATCTGAAAAGGGCTTGCATTTTCGGAAAAGGCATTATACAATTACACTAGGCAAAATTTGGACTTACTGGAGATATATGTCGCAGTTCCGCCGTCAGGCCCGGCCGCGGCAGCTATATTTTTACAGTAGTGGCAGTTGTCGAATAATTTCAGATGGAGGACAGCAAAATGAGTAATTCAGCACAGACATCATCCTGCAAGAGAATACAAGCTCTGCTTGATGAGAACAGTTTTGTTGAAGTGGGTTCTTACATTACGGCGAGAAGCACCAGCTTTAACATGACGGCACAGGAGACTGCGGCTGATGGTGTTGTGACCGGCTACGGCACCATTGAAGGCAGCCTTGTGTATGTGTACAGCCAGGATGCCTCGGTTATGGGCGGTTCCATGGGCGAGATGCATGCAAAGAAGATTTCCAACATTTACAAAATGGCCATGAAGATGGGCGCGCCGGTGATAGGCCTTCTCGACTGTTCCGGGCTTCGTCTGCAGGAGGCGACGGACGCTCTGGACGCGTTTGGCCAGATGTATCTGAATCAGACGCTGGCATCTGGTGTGATCCCGCAGATCTGCGGAATTTTCGGCGGCTGCGGCGGCGGTATGGCCGTTTCCTCGGCGATTGCGGATTTCGTATTCATGGAAAAGGATGCGAAGCTGTTTGTAAACGCGCCGAATGCGCTGGCCGGCAATGATGAGGCCAAGTGCGATACGTCCGCCGCGGCGTTCCAGAGCGGGGAAGCCGGGCTTGTGGACGCGGCGGGAACAGAGGAAGAGGTCCTGGAGCAGATCCGGGCGCTGGTTTCCATTCTCCCGGCCAACAATGAGGATGATATGTCATACGGCGAGTGCCAGGATGATTTAAACCGCGTTTGCGGGGGACTCGAAGGCTTTGCCGGTGATACGGCCGGAGCGCTGGCGGAGATTTCAGATGATTCCTTCTTCATGGAGTTTAAGAAGGAGTACGATCCGTCCATGGTGACTGGATTTATCCGTTTAAACGGAACGACCGTGGGCTGCGTCGCCAACCGCTCGCAGGTTCCGGGCGAAGACGGGGAGGCGAAGGAGCTTGAGGCTGTCATAAGCGCAAGGGGCTGCGAGAAGGCGGCGGATTTCGTGAGCTTTTGCGACGCGTTTGGCATCCCGGTTCTGACGCTTGTGAATGTCAAGGGCTATAAGAAGTCTGCCTGCACGGAGAAGAAGATTGCAAAGGCCGCCGGCCGTCTTACGTATGCATTTGCGAATGCGGGCGTGCCGAAGGTGACGGTGGTGATCGGCGAGGCATTCGGCAGCGCGTATGTGACCATGAACAGCAAATCCATCGGCGCGGATATTGTATATGCGTGGCCGCAGGCGAAGATCGGCATGATGGACGCCCAGAGCGCGGTAAAGATCATGTACGCGGACGAGATTGGCGCTTCGGAGAATGCAGGCGCGCTGATTGCGGAAAAGGCGGCGGAATATGAGAAGCTCCAGTCGTCGGCCGAGGCGGCTGCAAAGAGGGGTTATGTGGATGATATTATTGAGGCGGCGGAGACGAGAAAGCGCGTGATCGCGGCGTTTGAGATGCTGTTCACAAAGAGAGAGGGACGTCCGTCTAAAAAGCATGGTACGGTCTAATAGATGAGGTGACGCATATATGAAACAGAAAATGAAAAAGGCATTGCTTGTATTGTGTATGGCAGTCTGCTTCCTGGCTCTTTCCGGCTGCAGCGCGGGTTCGGGCAATCCGGAGCCGATCCCGCCGGATGTTTCCAATACGATGATAAGCGGCGCGGAAGAGTATTTAAGGGAGTTTGCAGCTTTTGATGAAACAACGCTGCAGAGTAAGCTGGAGGATGCACAGTGGCAGAAGAACACGGTGATGGAGACAGCCCTTACCGCTTGGCAGAGCTCCATGACGGAATTAGGCGGGCTTGTATCGATTGATACCGGGAACGCGGTAGTAACGCGTCTGGATAAGCACAGCTATGAAGTGACTATGGAAGCCCAGTTTGAGAAGCGTCCTCTGACTTTTACCCTGACAGCAGAGGAACAGCTGGTTGGGAATGGCATAGCTTCCACTACTATGCTGGCGCCGACGGATCTGTTATTTGTCCCGTATTTTACGACGGGAGAGAAGCTGGCAAAGGCCGGCATGAATACCCTGATGGGCATGGGAACCGTGTTCCTGGTCCTGATCTTTATCAGCCTGATCATCGGCAGCTTTAAAAACATCAATAAATGGGAAGCATCCATGGCCGCAAAGAAGCAGGCGGCAGTTCCTGCTCCCGCGCCTGTACCTGCCCCCGCCCCGGCGGCTGTGGCGGCGATCAAACCGGAGCCGGCCGATATGCTTGCGCCGTCTGAGCCGGTCTGGGATATCCCTCTTCCCGGCGAAGAGGAGAATGCAGCAGACGATACGGAGCTGGTAGCAGTTATCACAGCCGCGATCGCAGCGGCTACAAGAGTTCCCGTAGAGGGGCTTGTCGTTCGTTCTATCAGGCGCCGGCCTGGTTCAAAATGGAAAAATGCTTAATAAGTTCAGGAGGAAAATCAGATGAAAAATTATACAATTACTGTAAATGGCACTGCATATGAAGTAACGGTTGAGGAAGGCTTTACAGGCGCGGCATCCGCAGCCCCGGCCCCCAGAGCGGCGGCTCCGGCTCCGAAGCCGGCGCCGGCCTCTGCAGCTCCCGCTCCGGCTCCGGCTCCCGCCCCTGCAGCTCCCGCCCCGGCCCCGGCTCCCGCCGCCCCCGCCGCCGGCTCCGTACCGGTTACGGCTCCCATGCCGGGCAAGATTCTGGGCGTAAAGCTCCAGGCAGGCGCGGCTGTTAAACGCGGCCAGGTGATCCTGATTCTCGAGGCCATGAAGATGGAGAACGAGATTGTGGCGCCTCAGGACGGAACCATTGCCAGCATTAATGTAGCGGTGGGCGACATGGTAGAGCCAGGCGCAACGCTCGCGACATTAAACTAATCAAACTGGCTGAATACGGGATAAAGGATTCCGTTTGGAGGGATTAATATGGAATATATAACGACAACCTTAGCCAATCTTCTTCAGCAGACAGCATTTTTAAATCTGACATTCGGCAACCTGGTGATGATATTAGTAGCTCTGATCTTTTTGTATCTTGCGATCCACAAAGAATTTGAGCCGCTTCTGCTGGTTCCGATCGCGTTCGGCATGCTGCTTGTGAATATCTATCCGGATATCATGAGGTCGATTGAGGACTCGTCCAACGGCGTTGGCGGTCTGCTGCACTATTTTTACCTGATGGATGAGTGGAGTATCCTGCCATCCCTGATTTTCATGGGCGTTGGCGCGATGACAGACTTCGGTCCCCTGATCGCGAACCCCAAGAGCTTCCTGCTCGGCGCGGCGGCTCAGTTCGGTATTTATGGCGCGTACTTCTTTGCGATTTTTATGGGATTTAATGATAAGGCGGCGGCGGCAATCTCCATTATCGGCGGCGCGGACGGCCCGACCTCCATTTTCCTGGCCGGAAAGCTGGGGCAGACGACCCTGATGGGGCCCATCGCGGTGGCGGCATACTCCTATATGGCGCTGGTTCCGATTATCCAGCCGCCGATTATGAAGCTGCTCACCACAGAGGAAGAGCGCAAGATTAAGATGGAACAGCTCCGTCCGGTGTCCAAGCTGGAGAAGATCCTGTTCCCCATTATTGTGACGATTGTGGTCTGCCTGATTCTTCCCACGACGGCTCCGCTTGTGGGTATGCTGATGTTAGGCAACCTGTTCCGCGAGTCAGGCGTGGTAAAGCAGCTCACAGAGACGGCTTCCAATGCCCTGATGTACATTGTGGTTATCCTGCTGGGTACGTCTGTGGGCGCGACCACCAGCGCAGAGGCATTCTTAAACTGGGATACGATTAAGATCGTCATCCTCGGCCTGGTTGCGTTTGGCCTTGGGACAGCGATGGGCGTGGTCTTTGGAAAGATGATGTGTGTGGCGACCCATGGCAAGGTGAACCCGCTTATCGGCTCTGCCGGCGTGTCGGCGGTTCCCATGGCGGCCCGCGTATCCCAGAAGGTGGGCGCGCAGGCGGATCCGACCAACTTCCTGCTGATGCATGCCATGGGCCCGAACGTGGCCGGCGTGATTGGCACGGCTGTGGCGGCCGGAACCTTCATGGCGATTTTCGGCGTGAAATAAACGTTTTACTTCAAAATATCAGGAGGTTATGTTAGAATGGCAAATATAGAGAAAAAGCCGGTTAAGATTGTGGAAACCGTCCTGCGCGACGCCCATCAGTCCTTAATCGCGACAAGGATGACAACGGATCAGATGCTGCCGATCATTGACAAGATGGATAAGGCCGGGTATTATGCGGTGGAGTGCTGGGGCGGCGCTACGTTTGACGCTTCCCTGCGTTTCTTAAAGGAAGATCCGTGGGAGAGGCTGAGAAAGCTGAGGGCCGGCTTTAAGAATACAAAGCTGCAGATGCTGTTCCGCGGCCAGAATATTCTGGGATATAACCACTATGCGGACGATGTGGTGGAGTATTTTGTCCAGAAATCCATCGCGAACGGCATTGACATCATCCGTATTTTTGACTGCCTGAACGATATCCGCAATTTACAGACAGCGGTGAAGGCGGCGAATAAGGAGAAAGGCCACGCACAGATAGCATTAAGCTATACGCTGGGCGATGCGTATACGCTGGATTACTGGAAGGATATTGCGAAGAAGATCGAGGAGATGGGCGCGGATTCCTTATGTATCAAGGATATGGCCGGCCTTCTGACCCCGTATCACGCGCAGGAGCTGGTGGAGGCGCTTAAGGCTTCCGTGAAGCTTCCGATTGACATCCATACGCACTACACCTCCGGCGTGGGTTCCATGACGTATTTAAAGGCCGTGGAGGCGGGCTGCGATATCATCGATACCGCCATGTCCCCCTTTGCCCTTGGCACCAGCCAGCCGGCGACAGAGGTGATGGCGGAGACGTTCAGCGGAACGCCGTTTGACACGGGTCTGGATAAGGACGTCCTGGCTGAGATCGCCGACTATTTCCGTCCTCTGCGCGAGGAGGCGTTAAAGAGCGGCCTCATGAATACCAAGGTGCTGGGCGTGGATATCAACACGCTGCGCTACCAGGTGCCGGGCGGCATGCTGTCCAACCTGGTTTCCCAGCTCAAGGAGGCGCACGCGGAGGATAAGTATTACGATGTGCTGCGCGAGATCCCGAGAGTCCGCAAGGATTTCGGCGAGCCGCCGTTAGTTACCCCGTCCTCCCAGATCGTTGGCACGCAGGCCGTGCTGAACGTTCTCATGGGACAGCGGTATAAGATGTTTACCAAGGAGTCCAAAAAGCTCCTGATGGGCGAATTCGGGCAGACCGTTAAGCCCTTTGATCCCGAGGTGCAGAAAAAGGCGATCGGGAACGCGACGCCGATCACCTGCCGTCCGGCGGATCTGATCGAGCCGCAGCTTCAGAAGCTGGAGGCGGAGATGTCCCAGTGGAAGCAGCAGGATGAGGATGTGCTGTCCTATGCCCTGTTCCCGCAGGTGGCGAAGGAATTCTTCGAGTACCGCCAGGCGCAGAGGACGGGGATCGATCTCGGAAAGGCGGATCGGCTGAATAAGGCTTATCCGGTGTAAGGAGCGATCGTTTATGGCTTTTCCCGCGGGTGGGCGGGCGTATGGGGAGTTTGCTTCCTGTGCGCCGCCCGCTGCGGCGGGGCGCTCTGTGATTGTGAGAGAGAAGCAGATTTTTTCAATGAGGTCAGATAGAATAAAAGCACAGGAAAGTGGAATCGTTTCTGGAAGGAGGCTTTTTTGCTGAAATTAGAAATAAAAATGGATGAAGAAAAGATACGTGAGGAAAAGAAATACCGTGTTGAGAGCATCTATCAGGCATTGGGGCAGGCTTTTTCCAGATATGAACTGAACCAGTTGCGGGGCGCTGACGGAACGATGTGCTTTACTGGCAATGGGAACCCAAAAGATTATGGGGCTTTTGGCAGTATTATTACATCTTTGCGGGAAAAAGCATGGTTTATGGATTATGTGACAAAATGGATGTGGTACAACAGCGATGACGGGGAAAATGAAGATGATTATGTTGTAGAAGATGTCCTGTACCATTATACAAAGAGATTAAGTGTGGCATAATGGCAAAGAGAGAAGCAAAACATTATAAAGCATTGTACTTTGACCTTCGGGTAAAGGATTTAAAGGAGCATTTTTCAGAAACCAATCCAAACGGCGCATATGGAAAGATACGGGATTACCTTCTTGGAAAGGACTTTTCGCATGAGCAGTATTCAGGTTATCATTCCAAATATAAGACGACGGATTTGGAGATTTTTGACTTGATCCGGGAAATGAGCAGGGAACTGTCATGGCTTTCTGCCTGCTTGAACCATTTTGAAGTCACAAATATAGGTGCAAACCATGATTTGATGCATCTATTTGAGGAAGCCGTACCAGAGCCGGAAACTTTATAAAAACAAGGAAGAATTTCGCCACTAACTAAAAGGTGGTGATTTTTTTTAGATGTATTCACAAAATCAGGCACAGCGAGATTTCGAGAGTACATTAAGCCCAAAAGTAGGCGTTGATGGAATGGAGGAGAAAACAAGATGAGCTTTGGACAAGAAGCGTTTAATATCATGATGAGCCTGATTTCCTCAGCAATCTATGATGCCGGGCGCGGCGGATGGGATCGGTTTACGGCAAAGAGCCCCCTGGAGAAGAACAGGAATGCCCGGCAGGCGGTGATGGACGAACTGGGGCATGAACTGAATTTGAAGCTGGATTCGTTCATGAAGCGCCATGAGGAATACCTCTTTTTAGATTCAGACTGGTTCTGCAATTTCCTGAAGTACCAGAATCCGTTGAATGCGATCATGGAATCGATCACAGGCGATGTCAGCAAGGATACCGCTCTTTCTCCGGAACGCGTGATGGACAGGCTTGTGTGTGATACGGAAAGAGCAGCGGCAGAGACGGGGCGGCGGCTTGGCTCCATGGACAAGTCGGTTGTGAGGGAATTGTACCAGTTATTGGCGGATACGATTCGGGATACGTTAAACGGGCAGATGGATTTGGCGCTGAGGTTTGGCCTGAATGAGATAAGACAGGACATCCGGCAGGCAAATGAAGCGCACAATGCCGGAACGGAGCGCATGGCCCAGGGCAGAAAAACCGCTTTTTCAGAGAAACATTACGCATATCCCGTTCCGCATATCAGACGTTACTGCCAGAGCCTCGAAAAACCGCTGGCCGGGGAAGGCGGGCGCGCGGATGGTTTTCAGTTGGCGGACATTTGCCGGAACCATCCGTTTGTCGTCCTATTGGGGGAAGCCGGAAACGGGAAGTCTACGGAGCTTTTGTGGGTCGCCGCGCGCTTTGGCGCGGATCCCGCTCTGCCGAGGCCGGTTTTGCTGACATTAAAAACATATATGGACGAAACGATCGAAAAACTGGCTGAAAAACAGGGATGCTTCATTGAAGAAGAGCAGGAGCTGTTTTTTCTGATCGACGGGTTTGATGAGATTTCAGGCGGGAACAGACAAAACTTTTTAAAGCAGTTGACCGTTTACCATGAGCAGAGGCCAAAGGCGAGGTTTCTGGTATCGGCGAGAAATCATTTTTACCGCCAGGGTATGTTAGGGGATTTTTTTGAAACGGTATGGATGGAACCTCTCGGATTTGAGGATGCCATTGCCTTTGTCAGGGAATGCGGGATCGATGACGGGATTTTTTTAGATGAGATCGATCAACATCATCTGAGGGAGCTGCTGCGGATCCCGTTTTACCTGACGGAGCTGTGCGTGATGTATCAGGAAAAAGGGAGCCTGCCGGACCGGAATCAGTTGATGCGGGAATTGATAGAACATAAGTTTGCTGAGGATTCAAAAAAATTTCGGATGACAATGGCCGGGGATCTGTCGGAACAGAAATTCACCCTGTTTTCCGGGCTCCAAAGGATAGCGGCGGCGATGCATGCGATGGACTGCCGCTGTCTGCCGGAGAAGGATTACCGGGCGCTTATTCCTGATGAGAAGGATCGGAAGCTTTTAAGCTACAGCGGGATTTGGAAGCTGCAGGAGGGCGGCTGGCAGTTTACCCATAATAATTTCGCTGAATACCTTGCGGCGGAGTATCTTTCGCAGCGCCCGGCCGGCGAGGTGAAAAAGCTTGTGTC
Organism: Clostridiaceae bacterium; assembly: GCA_910575795.1. GTDB lineage: Bacteria > Bacillota > Clostridia > Lachnospirales > Lachnospiraceae > Otoolea > Otoolea muris. The sequence continues at coordinate 161,058 of CAJTGE010000007.1, forward strand.
AGCGGGCTGTCCGGAGCTGGGGATTTGCGGGAACTGGCATCATGTGCTGTCCTATTTACTTTTGACGGATCATACAGAGATCGGGGAATGGCTCCTGGAAGAGGATTTTACCTTATTTTTGGATGTGGACATAAACCGGATTCCGGCCTCCAGGCGTTCTAAGATCCTGCGCAGGGAGTGGGAGCGGCTAAAGAGCGGTTATGAATGGATCACCATGCAGCGCTACAGGCCCGGAGACTTGATGCGGTTTGGCGTGAATTATCTGGAAATCGGGATGTTTCTTGAGGAAATCAGGAACCCCGCGGATGTCATCGCAATGCAGAATGCGATTCTTGCGCTGAGCTACTGCCCGAATCTGTTCGGACGGGATGACGAGGCGCGGGATACGCTGATGGAGGTATGCCGCAGCCCGCAGGAAGAGGCGTATGCGCATGAGCGCGCGATCCTTGCGCTTCTGGAACTGGATTTGATGGGAGAGGGCGGGCTGGAAACGTTGATGGCCATTTTTCAGGATACGGATTCCGCGGAGGTCCGCTATGCATTGTACCGAAGCATACGGGTCATGGGAAAGGCGGATGCGTATATCGGTTTTTTGACCGGCGGGCTGGGATATGTCTGCGGCGGTAAAGGGAGATTGGGGAATGAATCATTTGAGCTTCACTATGCGCTGATGGAGGTGGAGGAACCTTCCGCGTCCCTGGAGATCCTCCGGGTATTGACAGAGCACAGGGAGTATTTCCATATCTATCACATAGATCAGGTGGTGGAACATATTTTTTCAGGATTTACGGACAGGGAGGAGCGGTTTACAGGCGATGAATGGAACCTGCTGGCAGCGTTTTATGAGGCAGTCTCTTCCCGCGGCCTGCACAAGCTGGAGGATGTGGTTTTAAATTATTTTTCGTCTGCGGGGCAGAGGGCCGCGTTATGTGAGTATGAATTGAAGCGTATCGCAGAGGGCCGGCGCTCCTGGATTTACATAAGGCGGCTGATGGATGGCGCGGCCGCCGGATGGGCGCTTGAACAGTATAAAAACGGGGGGCTGGAGGATGCGCAGATAAGGGAATGCCTGTATTTTATGGGCAGGGACAATGAGGTGTTTCGCGAGCTGAGGGCATTATACAGTGAAAAGACGGGCATTCAGCTAGAGGACAGGCCATGGATTGATTATAATGCGCTTTTAAGGCAGGGAAAAGCGAAGTATCAGAGCGCGATCACGTGTAAGGAGATGTACCTTTCTCTGCTGGACGAGCTGATCGGTTTATACGGGAAGGAAGATCTGACGGAGAAGGATCTGGCGGAAGGACATATTGAGGGGGATCAGCACCGATATGATTTAAGAGATATACGGTTGGACTACGAGCGCCACAGCGGCGCGGGGACGGTGCAGGAGTGGAAAATGTGCGTGGAGCGGGAGTGGGAGGATGTTCAGGGATATCTGCTGCTCGACTGGCTTTATGCGCATGAAAATGAAAAAACGGATGTTCCCGCTGCGATCGGGGCGGCGGCCAGGGTGTATTTTGACAAAAATATAACAGATGTGGATCTTTCCCGGGCAGTCAGATGGGAGACGGATGAGACGTGCCGGCTCACGGAGCGGCGGGCGCAGAGGATTCTCTATTTTGCGTGGGCATTTGATTTCCCAATGAGGAAACAAAGGGCGGAAGGGATACTGGCCTGCGCATGGTTTCTGGAGGAAGAGCGGATACGGACGCTGCTGGAACGGTATTTTACCAAAGAGGAGTTAATCGTTCTTGTGCGGGAGAACATGCTCCATCATGCGCTGAAAGGGGATGACCTGAGCCTGCACCTGCAGTATTGCAAGGAGTTCAGGATCCGTGAATGCGCGGAGCGCATACGGAAAATTGCAGTGGATGATTCGCGGTCGGAATGGGTGAGGAGAAGGGCAATTGAATATTTTTATCAGGTCATTGGGGCGGAGGAAACGTGCCAGGCGATCCTTCCCTTCCTGGACGGCAGGCTGTTTGTGGATACGGTTTCCAAGACAGCGGAGTATGAGCCGGAGGGGCTTGCGGATTTGCTCTGGGAGTATGCGCAGAGGAAGGAGGACGCCAGGGAGGTTTGTTATAAATACCTGATCCAATTGCAGGATAAGCGGGGATTGAGGGCTTACCGCGAAATGCTGGAAGAGAGGCGGAGAATCGAAAAGGATTTGACAGGCAACGGGCTTTTGAACGGCATTGCGGCGATCCGGAAGGAGGAATTGTGGGAGGAGGTGTTTCAACTGGTTGAGCTGTGGTGTCAGCCGGATTTTGAGGATGCGGAGTTTGGAGGGCTTGCCCGTGTATTGGGGCTCGCATGCTCCAGGATAGCGGGGAGCGGAGCGCGTGGATATGAGGCGGTAAAGGCTATGCTTGGGGAGCGGATGAAGGAGGAGACGGAATTTTATAAGAAGGCGCAGTTGAGGCACTGGATGACGGAGGCGGAAGGAAGCTACAGGCAGAGCGTTCAGCGGAAATGGTCAGTGGATGAGGTGAAGAGGTATATGGTTTAGGGCATGTTTCAAATACGCTCCAGTACAGTGTTTCATAAATAAAGGGCGCTGAATTTACCGTCATTTACGCAATGCTGTACCCGAGGGAGATTTGTGTAAAATAAGGGGAGAGGCGGCTCTCCTCTTATGATCCGGATATTTATTTATAGTTTTATGGTGATTGTTGAAGCGAATGTAAGGCTTTGCTATTTCAGTTTGGAAAAATTAATTGCCAGATCATCAAAAACAGTTGCTTTGACTGTATCGGCAAAGGAATAAATGACCGGCGCAGCGGCCTGCTCCATGTCATAAGTCAGAATGCTCTGCCTGGCTGGATCAACAATCTAAATATTTTAGAAAAGCTGTGAGTGTGTAATTAATTTTGTGTCTTTGAACTTTGCTCCATGGTAGATTTTTGCCCTCTGGAAACATCAAAGAATCCAGTATTTATAAGGGCTTGTGGGCTCTGCGTTGTGGAGGGAGCAGTTGTCCGGCATGCGGGACAGTATCGTGTTTATTGATGAGGGAAATGAGTTTGTCCGATCCGATGATTTTGCCAGGGAGATTCAGAAAACCGATAATTATTATGTGATTATATCCAGGGAAAGCCTCCCTTCGCTGCCCTATAGTGTGGATGAGATATATGGGATCCGGACTTCCGGAAAATACGGGACGCTGAGACAGAGTTACCGTGAATTTTACAGGATTTACGGGACTGATGAGCGAAGCGTGAAATAAAACCAGACAGGATACTCACAGAAGACAGCAACTCAGGTTATCAGTTTTTCGCTTCTGTATGTAAGGAGCATCATCTGAAATGTGATGCGGCAAATGGGAAATCGAATATATTTCACTGTCTGAATACGAATCAAAATGAAAGTATTCTTGTGATCGCGGATGGCGCTGCATTTGGCCCCGAAATGGACAGGGTGATGCGTCTGATAGAGGTAAAAGAAGATGCGGCATTATATCTGCCGGAATCTTTTGAATGGCTTATATGATCGTCCGGGATTTTAAAAGATAATGAAATCGGACTTATGTTAGAAGATTTGTAGGTCTGGATTTTCTGATAACAGTTTCGATAACATGAACGGCTGTCTTTTATGCACAGTTCCGAAATATGGGAATAAATACAGCAAACCATATCACAGGCGCTTCGTAGAATAACGTAATCTAAGAAATATCATTCATTATACTACGGTTTTCCCCTGATTTCAATAGCAGTTTCTCTCAAAAATGTTTTAAAATTCTATAAATATTCTTTGTGAATTTCTTAATTAATACTCATCAAAAAATAAATCAGATAATTGTACAAATTTTAACACAGTTCCCTTTCGTAGATTACGTTATTCTACGAAATCCGGGAGGTTTCTATGTGGTATGTGCTGGAATGCCGGCGCGGGCGGGAAGGGCGGATGCTCGACGCCTGCCGCAGGCAGTTATCCCATGAGGCGCTGGAAGATGCCTTTGTATTCCGCTGCGAGCGCTTCTGGCGTTCGGACGGGGCGTGGAGGCGGGTGGAACGGGACATGTTCCCCGGCTACGTCTTTTTGCAGAGCGCCAGGCCGGACATGTTATTGGAAGAGCTGGATCAGTACCGGGAAGTTTTTCACATATTGGCAGAACCGGGGTATATGATTCCGGTTTATGAGGAGGAGGAAGCCTCCCTGCGCGAACTCTGCGGGGCGCGGCATGTCCTTCCCGTATCGTACGGCTACCGGGATCGGGAGGCCGGGAGGGACTGTATCACGCGGGGCCCCTTAAAGGGGCGGGAAAAGCGTCTCCTGCGGCTCGACTGGCACCGTAAGTTTGCGCAGGTCGAAGTTTCGCTGGCGCGCAGGAAGGCGGTCATCTGGGCCGGGATCGGGCTGGACGAAGAAGCGCTTTCCGTGTGACGCGGCAAACAGCCCGGGAGATATCACCGGAATACAGAAATACAACTCAGACACAATGCGGATACAATGCAGACACAACGGTATAAGACAGACTGTACAGCTATGGAGGCATGCAGGCTGGCTGTACCTGCATATGGATTTTTGGATGGATGGCGGGTTCATGTATGGATGTATGGCCCATTCCCGTGAAGGCAGCGATTCGGCGTCGGCCCGGCGCTGTGGACTGCTCATGGGATAAAATACGCCCGGGAAGGAAAAACGTACCGGAATCCAAAAAAGGCGTCGGCCCCGGAGACAGAAATACTGCGGGTATGGCGGAGCCTGCGTTTTTTTATAAAGAGGGATGTAAGGAGGCCGGGGAAAATATACGTGGGGAAATATACACAAAGGGCCCGGCATAAAAAGCTCCCCGGCGGAGAAAAAGCCATCCAGGCTATCCAGGCAATCACCGTACTGGCTGTGATACAGGAGGATGCGATGTGGTATGTGATTCAGACGACAACCGGGAAAGAGGAGGAACTGGTAGCCGGGATCCATGCGGTTCTGGCAGGAAAAGGTTACCGGGACTGTTTTGTGATAAAGGCGGAATGGCTGAAACGGCTGGGAGGAACATGGAGACTTCAGGTATGCCCGCTCTTCCCGGGGTATGTATTTATAGAAACAGACAGCCCGGGGCGTATATTCCAGGGATTAAAGCAGGTGCCGAAATATTCAAAAATCCTTGGGAACGGCGCGTTTGAATTTACAGCCGTGGAGGAAGAGGAACGGCGGCTCCTGGAGCGGCTTTGCGGGATGGGGAACGAAAAAGAGGGGAAGGGAAAGCAGGGAAGCCGCGGGAATCCGGAGAACCGGGAGGCAGGGCAGAGGTGGGTGGTGAGGCTCACCGAAGCGTCGGTGGAGGAAGACGGCACAGTGACCTTTGGAAAAGGGCCGCTTACCGAGCTGAAAGATTTCACAGAACTGAAAAAGGAAATAAAAGAAATAAACGAAATAAAAGGAACAGAACAGATAGACGGGGAGACGGCAAAATCCGGGCAGGCAGGCGGGGGAAAAATCCGGGCGGCTCTCCATAAACGGTATGCGGTCGCAGACATCCGCCTCCTTGGGAAGGAGAGGACACTGATGCTTGGGATCCGTTTAAAAAAGGATCAGGGGCATATCATATAACAGGCAAAAAGCACGGATTGCGCGAAAACACAGGGGAGCCGGGACAGACGGGCTCTTTTTTGTTGGGAATTTTATCTGAAAACAGGCTGGAATGAAAACGGGCTGGAATGAAAACAGGCTGGAATGAAAACAGGCTGGAATGAAAACGGGTTGGAATGAAAATGGGTTGGAACGAAATGCATTCCCGGAACCTCGCCGGGCCTGATTTTATGTACATCCCGCGAAATATCGGCCGCAAAGGCAGGCGTGGCGGGACTCCGGGAGTACAGGCACACCGAAGGAAAAAGGGGGAGATGAACATGGATATAAACAGGAAGGCAGGGGGGCGCGGTTTGAGCTCCGATCCGCGGTTTAAAGGCATCCGGCCGTTTGAGAAAAAGGTATGGCTCAGCAGCCCCACCATGCACGGGGAGGAGCTTGCCTTTATCCGCGAGGCATACGAGGCAAACTGGATGTCCACCGTCGGGGAGAACATTGATGTGATTGAGAAGACAGCGGCCGCATACATCGGCAGGAAGCACGCCGTGGCGCTGGGCACGGGCACGGCCGCCCTGCACCTGGCGGTAAAGCTGGCGGCGGAACGGTTATACCAGTCCTCCAGCGGGATAACCGCCCCTGACGGCCGGGGAACCGGGGGCTGTCTTGCCGGCCGCCGGGTATTCTGCTCGGACATGACCTTCGCCGCGACCGTGAACCCGGTGCTCTACGAGGGCGGCGAAGCGGTATTCATCGACACGGAGCGCGATACCTGGAACATGGATCCAGAAGCGCTTGAGAGGGCCTTTGAAATGTACCCGGAGGTGAAGCTGGCGGTCGTGGCGCACCTGTACGGCACGCCGGGGAAGATCGGCGCGATCCGGGAAATCTGCGGCGCGCACGGCGCGCTGCTCATCGAGGACGCGGCGGAATCCCTGGGGGCGGTGTACAAAGGGAAACAGACCGGGACATTCGGGGATTACAGCGTGGTGAGCTTTAACGGGAACAAGATCATCACCGGCAGCTCGGGCGGGATGCTGCTCACGGATGATGGGGAAGGCGCGAGGAAAGCGCGGAAATGGTCCACGCAGAGCCGGGAGGCGGCCCCGTGGTACGAACACGAGGAGCTGGGCTACAATTACCGCATGAGCAACGTGATCGCCGGCGTGGTGAGGGGCCAGTTCCCGCATTTAGAAGAGCATATCGAAGCAAAGAGGAAGATTTATGAGCGGTATAAAAAAGGGCTTTCCGGCCTCCCGGCAGCGATGAACCCCTGGGATGAGGAAAATTCGGTCCCGAATTTCTGGCTGAGCTGCCTTATAGTGGAAGAGTCCGCGATGTGCCGGACGGCCCGTGGGGACCGGGAAACGGTGTATGAAAGCGCGCCCGGAAAGAGCTGCCCGGATGAGATTTTGGAGGCGCTTAAAAGCTTTAACGCCGAGGGGAGGCCCATCTGGAAGCCGATGCACATGCAGCCCATGTACCGGATGAACCCGTTCGTGACCGTTTCCGGCTCCGGGAGGGGACGGAGCAACGCGTACCTGGAAGGGGCGGGAGCGCCGGACGCGGGGGCGGATATTTTCAGAAGGGGGCTGTGCCTGCCGTCGGACCACAAGATGACGGAAGAAGAGCAGGAGAGGGTGATGGAGATTGTGCGGAGGTGTTTTGAATAGGGCGCGCAATGCGCCGGCCGGAAACCGTCAGGCAGTAAAAATCAGGAAAAAGACACGCCGGCAGGCGGGGCGGCGCAAACGGGAGCTGTTCCTGAAACGCTGCCTTGATCTGGCGGCCGGTCTTACGGGGCTTATCGTATTATCCCCTTTGTTCCTCTTCGTCCCTCTGCTCATAAAAATAACCATGCCGGGCCCTGTTTTCTTCCGGCAGGAGCGGGCCGGGAAAGGCGGGAGGCCCTTCATGATCCTGAAATTCCGCTCCATGAAGCCGGACCGGCAGGCCGAAGAAAACCATGAGTTCGCAAAGGATGCGCAGCGCCTCACCCCGTTCGGGGCGCTGATGCGGCGCACAAAGCTCGACGAGCTCCCGCAGCTTCTCAATGTGATAAAAGGCGACATGAGCCTGGTAGGGCCGAGGCCGGCCGTGACCGAACAGGCAGAGCGCTATACCAGCCGTCAGAAAAAACGCCTCCGGATGCGCCCGGGCATGACCGGGCTCGCGCAGGTAAACGGAAACGCGGCGCTTTCGTGGGAGAAACGGATCGAATATGACCTTAAGTACATCGAGACATTCTCGCTGGCCCTTGACATGAAGATCCTGTTAAAAACGGCCCTGGTCGTCCTGTGCGGGGAAGAAGCCTTCCAAAGCCGCGCAGGCCGTCCATACAGCGGCCGTTTTTAAAGGGGAAGACGCGGGACAGAAAAAGGAGGACAGAATGAGGATAAACGCCATCGTAATCGGCTCCGTGGTATCCAGCCGGATTGTCCTGGAGGAATTAATCCGCGCCGGGATCCCGGTTCTGAAAGTATTTTCCCTTGACGAGCAATACAGCGGGAACGTGTCAGGCTATGACCCGATCCATAAGACGGCAGAACAGCACGGCATCCCGGCATCCACCTTTCAAAAGATCAACGACCCGGCCTGTGTGGAAGAGCTCGAACGCCTGTCAGCGGACTACATATTCGTGGTCGGCCTTTCTCAGATCGCGGGCAGCCGCATCATCCGCGCCGCAAAAAAAGGCGTCATCGGCTTCCACCCGACCGCGCTGCCCAGGTACCGCGGCCGGGCGGCGATGGTCTGGCAGGTCCTCCTGGGCGTGACGGACGCAAAATGCACGCTTTTTTTCATCGACGAGGGCATGGATTCCGGCCCCATCCTGGGGCAGGAGCCCTACCGGATCGGGGAAGAGGATTACGCCTCAGACATCGAAAAAAGCCTGTGCAACGCCTTGAGAAAGCTCTGCAGGCGGGTATTTGGGGAAATGAAAGCAGGGGCGCTGCACCCCGAAGCGCAGGACGAAAGCCAGGCCACGTACCTCCTGAAACGGACCCCGGAGGACGGGGAGATCGACTGGGGCCAGCCCATCGAACACATTTACCGCCTGATCCGCGGGACCTCAAGGCCGTACCCGGGGGCATTTTCGTATTACGATGGAAAGGAAAAGCTTATCATCTGGCACGCGGGGCGCATGGAAAACACGCGCTATATCGGCCGGCCGGGCCAGATCGCGGAGGTAAGGGAGCGCTCCTTTGACGTGCTCTGTAAAGACGGCCTCCTGCGTGTGGACGAATATGAGACAGAAGGCGGGCGGCGTATTGTGGCGGGCCACCGGCTGAAAGCGAAGGGGTGAGGGCGCAGGGGGAGGGACGGTCACAAAGCTAATGCCCTGATGCCTGCGTGTAATAAAAAAGAGAAAAACAGAAAAAAGAGCAACCGCCCAGAGGCTGCCTGGAGCGCAGGGTTACCTGGGGAGTTATACGTACTCCCGGAATCTCCCTGCGCCTGCCTTTGCGGCCGGTTTTCCGTCAGATGTGCACAAAATCAGGCGCAGAGAAATTCAGGGAGTACATTTACAAAAATGAGAGGAGGCGGCGCAGAAAATGCGGGTTTTAGTGATAGCGCCCCATAACGACGACGAAACGCTGGGCGTGGGCGGCGCGATGGCGATGTATGCCCGGAAGGGGCACGAGGTCTATGTGTGCGAGGCAACCTCCGGCCCGGATCAGGGGATGGCGGACAAAATCAAAGCAGAGGCGCTTAAAGCGCATGCCATCCTTGGGGTAAAGGAGACGATCTTCCTGGATCTGCCGGTTGTGGCGCTGGGGGATATGGCGGCGGCAGAGCTGAATGAAGCGGTGGCCCGGGCCGTCAGCCGGATCCGGCCGGAGATTGCATTCATCCCCCACAGGGGCGACTTACACGGGGACCATAAGGAGACGGCCGGGGCCGCGATGGTGGCGCTGCGGCCCATTGAACAGCCGCAGCTTAAGGCGCTGTACGCATATGAAACCCTGTCCGAGACGGAGTGGAATACGCCGTCGGCTGACAACGCATTCCTTCCAAACCACTGGATTGCGCTGGGGGAAGAGGATTTAAAGAAAAAACTGGAGGCATTTTGCTGCTACCAGACACAGGTAAGGCCTTTCCCGCACCCGCGTTCCCCGGAGGCGGTCAAAGCGCTGGCCAGGCTGCGCGGGAGCACGGTGGGGGAATGCGCGGCGGAGAGCTTTGTAGTGATCAGGCAGGTGGAACGGGGACAGGGGGCTGTCTGAGGCAGGCGGGGCCGGAAGAAGACAGAACCATAGGGAAGGAGGCCGGAAAGCAGAGTGAAGGATGAACGGACAGAGGGGACAGGCGAAAGCATCGGCAAAAAGATCATCATCATCGGGGCCGGGGGCTTTGGACGGGAAGTAAAATGGCTGATAGAGCGGATTAATGAGACCCTGGGCAGACAGGCGCCCGGCGGGGGGAAAAGCCGTGGAGTCCAGGCCGGCCCGGACAGCCGGAACCACTGGAATATCCTCGGCTTTGTTGACGACGGCCGGGAGGCCGGAAGCCAGATCGCGGGCTGCCCGGTGCTTGGCGGAACCGAATGGCTGTGCCGGAGCGCCGGGGAGGAAACGCTTTACGCGGCCTGCGCGATCGGATCCGGAAGAGTGCGCAGGCAGATAACGGAGCGCCTTTTGCAGCATGGAAACGTAAGATTCCCAAACCTTGTGGACCCATCCGTAGCCTGTTCCGGCTCCGTCCGGATGGGGAGAGGGAACATCCTCTGCGCGGGGACGGTTTTAACAGTCGATATCACGATCGGGGATTTCTGCATCGTAAACCTGGACTGTACGATCGGGCACGACGCGCGGCTGGAGTCATATGTCACGCTGTACCCCAGTGTGAACCTGTCGGGCTGTGTATCTGTCGGCGAAGGAAGCGAGATCGGGACGGGAAGCCATGTAATACAGGGGATTGCGATCGGGAAAGAGGCGGTGCTCGGGGCCGGGGCGGTCGGGATCCGCGATCTGCCGGACCGGTGCGTGGCAGTCGGGAATCCGGCGAAGGTGATCAAATACAGTTGAGACATAACGGAAGATGCGGCGTGTGATGGTGCGGGGGTGAATCTCCGGGGGAGGCAGAATATCCGGCGGAAAGAATATTTCAGACACGCCCCGGGAAAGGAAAACGGAATGGGAATTGTGATTCTTGGGGCCGGGGGCCATGCGGGGGTAATCGCAGATTTGATTGAAGCGGCAACAGGCCGGAACCGTCCGGGGGGGGGTATTTCATTCCTGGATGACAGCACCCCGTCCGGGACTATGGTTTACGGATACCCGGTGGAAGGAAAGATTGCGGACTGTATGAAATACCCGGCCGGGACGGAATTCATCATCGGGATCGGGGACAACAGGCTCCGCAGTGAGATAGCCGCCAGGTATGACCTAAACTACATTACCCTGATCCACCCGGGCGCTGTGATCGGGGGAAATGTACGCCTGGGTAAAGGGACAGTCGTTATGGCCGGGGCGGTCGTGGGCTGCGGGACACACATCGGCGGCCACTGCATTATCAACACGGGGGCTACGGTGGATCATGCGTGTATACTGGGCGATTTCGTCCATATCTCGCCCGGGGCGCATCTGGGCGGGGAAGTGAGGGTTGGAGACAGGAGCTGGATGGGAATTGGGAGCTGCGTGAAAAACGGGATTTCCATCTGTGGGAACGTAACAGCCGGGGCGGGAAGTGTGATTGTGAGGGAAATAAAACAGGCAGGGACGTACCTGGGCGTTCCCGCAAAGAGACAGGAGCAGGAAAATGCATAAACATATCTGGATCATGAACCATTATGCGGCCGATATGTTCCGGGACAAAGCCGGCCGGCATTACTGGTTTGCGCGCATGCTGAAAGAACGCGGCTATGAGCCGCGCGTATTTTGCGCCAATACCTTCCATAGCCGGCCGGGGGCGGTTCCGGTCGGCAGAAAGGGATACAGGGAAGGGACGGATCGCGGGATCCCATATATATTTGTAAAAACAGTACCGTCCACCGGAAACGGGGTTGACCGCCTTAAAAATATGGCTCTCTTTTATAAAAACCTGTACCCTGCCGCCGCGGGAATTGCCGGAACATATGGGAAACCGGATGTAATCCTGGCCTCCAGCGTCCACCCGCTGACCATGGCAGCCGGAATCCGGATCGCAAGGCGGTTCCGGATCCCGTGTATCTGCGAAATCCGCGATCTGTGGCCGGAAGCCATCTTTACCTTTGGGAAAGTAAAAGAACAGAGCCTTCCTGGGAGGCTTCTGACCGCAGGGGAGCACTGGATTTACCGGAACGCGGACGCCCTGATTTTCACCAAAGAGGGGGACACCGATTACCTGAAGGAAAAGCGGTGGACCACAGAGCAGGGCGGCGATATCGATCTGGCGAAATGCCACTATATCAATAACGGCGTTGATCTGCGCTCCTTCCAGGAAAGAATGCAAAAACAGGTATTCCATGACGCGGATATCATGTCAGATGATACGTTCCGCGTGGTTTATGCAGGGACCATCCGGCCCATCAACCATGTGGGGAACCTCCTGGACGCGGCAAAGCTCATCCAAAAGCGGCCGGGATGTGAAGATGTGCGTTTCCTGATATTCGGCGACGGCGCAGAGCTGCCGAAGCTGCGGGAACGCGTAAAACGGGAACACATTGACAATGTGAAATTAAAAGGCTTTGTGGACCGCAGGCACATCCCGTTCATCCTGGGCCGTTCATCCGTGAACATCCTGAACTATTCCCAGAGCCAGTATAACTGGTCCAGGGGGAACAGCTCCAATAAGCTGTTTGAATACATGGCCAGCGGGAAACCAGTGATCAGCACGGTGCGGATGGGATATGACCTGATAGAACGCTACCGGTGCGGAATCTCGCTGGAGGAGGACACGCCGGAATGCCTGGCAGAGGCCGTGCTCGCGATCCGCGGGATGGATCCGGGAAGCTACCATGCCTTATGCGCCGCCTCCCGCAGGGCGGCGGCAGATTTTGACTTCGGGGTTTTGACAGAGAAACTGATAAAGGTAATAGAAAGCGTATAACAAAAGCATACAACGGGAGCGTATAACGAAAGCGTGCGCAAAAGCGGTTGGGAATGGACATGAGAGCAGGGGATTATCTACAGATTATAAAGGAATATCACATATCATGGCTGTGCTGGCGGCTCCTTTACGCAGGGAAAATAAAGCTGCTTTGCCATGTGGCGCAGGCAGAACGTTTTTTTAAAACAGGGCATTTCAGCCTCAAGACACGGCATTCCGGCCGCCACGGGAAAAAGGGCGGGCCTGGGGATGGGGACAGGGACAGCAGGCTGGACATGCTGTCCTTTGATATCCGCAGCCTGCAGGCATGCGTCAGGGGGATTGGCGAAGCGGATCAGGAGAGGCTGCTCCGGCAGGCCGGCCAGGCGGCGGAAGGGAAAATAACCGCCTTTTCCAGCCGGATCCTGGATTACGGCAGCCCCATCCGCTGGAACGTAAACCCGGTCACAGGATGCCTGGTGGACATGCGTTTAAAATGGTACGAGATTCCGGATTTCGATCCAAAGCGGGGCGATATCAAGGTCATATGGGAGGCCTCCCGGCTTACCCATTTTTACGTCTTTGCCAGGGCATACCTGCTCACAGGGGACGAACGGTATTACAGGGCGTTTTCCGCTCAGTTGGGGAGCTGGCTGGAAAGGAACCCATCCGGGTACGGGCCCAACTATAAGTGTGGGCAGGAATGCGGCCTGCGCATGATCAATGCATGGATGGTCTACTCCATTTTTAAGGAATGCGGGTGTATTTCACCAGGGGATAAAAGAAATATGGAGGAGCTGATCCGGCGCTGCTACCGGAAGATCTGCTCCGACTTTTTTTACGCGCGTCGCTGTATCCGGAATAACCATACGCTGTCTGAGCTGTGCGGGATGATCCTGGGGGCGTGGTGCTTCGGGGAAGAGGCGCGGCTCAAAAAGGCGTACCGCTGGCTGAATGAGGAGATCCGGAGGCAGTTTTTCGCGGACGGGGGCTACCGTCAGTATTCCTACACATATCAGAGGCTGGCCCTGCAGCTCATGGAATTTGTTTTGAAAATCGAACCCCTGACAGGGTATGGGCTGGAAAAAGAAAACCGGGAGCGGCTGGCGAAAAGCGCGGCGATGCTGTACCAGCTCCAGAATGAAGACGGGGACGTCCCGAATTACGGATCCAACGACGGGGCGCTGATTTTCCCGGTGCATTCCTGTTCCTACCGTGATTTCCGGCCTGTGGTGGACGGGATCATGAAGGGCATAAAAGGAAAAAGCCTCTATCCGCCGGGAGCGTATGAGGAAGAAGCGCTGTGGTTCCTACCGGGAAAAAGCAGCGCCGCCGGGGAGACGGCGCATCATCTCGTAAATGAGAGTGGATTATTCAGCGCCCGCTTTTCTCATAGTGACGCGCTAGGTCCAAACCATATACAGAAAGAACTGTGGCGTCCCGCAGGGCTGGAGCGGAAGAGCCGGATCTATCCGGACTGCGGGTGCTATATGATGCGGCGCGGGAACACGATGGCGGTTTTATACCATCAAAGCTTTGATTCACGCCCGGCCCAGATGGATCAGCTCCACCTGGATCTGTGGGTACAGGGAGTGAATATCCTCTGCGACAGCGGGATCTATTCCTATGCAGAGGAGGAAGGGAAAAAGCTTGCCCTCACCGGGAGCCATAATACGGTAAAAGTGAAGGGGACGGAGCAGATGCGAAAAACCGGCGCCTTTTTGATATATGGATGGCCGCGCAGCAAGATCCTGGCCGCGGATGAAAACCGGTTTTGCGGGAGGATGGTTTCCGTGAACGGCTACGCGCATCAGCGGGACGTGTCTTATAAGGGGCAAAGGATCCTGATACGGGATACAGTGGAAGCAGCCGGAAGAAGCGGGAAACATGGTTGCGGACCGTTTCCGGAGTACGCGGTTTTATTCCATACGCCCTGCAGAGTAAGGCAGAAAGAGGACAGGGTGGAGCTGCTCTGGGATGGGGATGTCCTTGCGACACTGAAAAGCGACAGCAGAACGATAAAAACCAGGCCCTGTTACAGGAGCCTTTTTTATTTGGAGAAAGAGAACATAACGGAGATATATATGACACCGGGGAAAGGAGAGACGGTCACGGAAATCGTGATCGCAGAAGAAACAGATGGTTAATGTGGTCGGATTAGGATATATCGGGCTGCCAACGGCCCTGATGCTGGCTGCCAACGGCGTGGAAGTGACGGGGACAGATTATAACCGGGAACTGGTGGAAACGCTGAACCGGGGAAAAACGACATTTAAGGAAGACGGGCTGGATGAGCTCTTTAAAGAGGCGGTGAAAAGCGGGATCCGTTTTTCAGAAGAATATATCAGTACAGATATGTACATCATCTCCGTCCCCACCCCGTATGACAAGGCGAGCAAAAAGATCGACGCCTCCTATGTGACAGCGGCGGTGAAAAACGTGCTGGAGGTCTGCCAAAAAGGCGCGACGCTGGTGATCGAGTCCACGGTATCTCCGGGGACGATCGACCGCTTTGTGCGCCCGGCCATTGAGGAAAAGGGCCTGGCCGTGGGGAAGGATATCCATCTCGCCCATGCGCCGGAGCGGATTATTCCGGGAAATATGGTGTATGAGTTAAAGCACAATTCACGGACCATCGGCGCGGACGAGCGGGAAGTTGGTGAACGGGTGAAGCGGCTGTACGCGTCCTTCTGCGAGGGGGAGATTGTGGTAACGGATATCCGCACCGCGGAGATGACGAAGGTGGTGGAGAACACGTTCCGGGATATCAACATCGCCTTTGCGAATGAGCTGGCGAAGATCTGCCGTTCGGACAGCATGGATGTGTATGAGATCATCCGCATCGCGAACATGCACCCCAGGGTGAATATCCTGTCGCCGGGGCCTGGGGTCGGCGGGCACTGTATCTCCGTGGATCCATGGTTTTTGGTGGGCGATTACCCGGGGCTGGCGAACATCATCCTGGCGGCGAGGAAGATCAATGACGGGATGCCGGAATTCGTGCTGGGGCGGATTTATGAGATTATGAAAACGGAAGGGATCACGGACGTATCCCGCGTGGGGCTTTACGGGCTGACGTATAAGGAAGACGTAGACGACATGCGCGAGAGCCCGACGCTGCAGATGCTGGAATGTATGGAACGCCACCTGGCGGGCGGGAGAGTGAAAGTGTATGACCCGTATATTGAGGCGGATGTTGTGGCGAACCAGTACCATGGGCTGGACGCATTTCTGGAGGATGTGGATCTGGTGGTTGTGATGGTGGGGCACGAGGAAATACGGGAGAATGAAGAAAAACTAAGAGAAAAAGTCGTGCTCGATACAAGGAATATATGTAAATTGTGCTGTTATCATTTATAAAGAAATAAGAGGTCACTTTCTCATGAATGCAATCAATCTATATCGAAAAGCACGGTGGTGTTATTTACATCATATCCCATTACTGCCGCAGTTTTTTAAAGGGCTTACGTTTGTCCTTTATAATACGGTTATTCCGTATACAACAAGAGTTGGAAAAGATACAAAATTTGCATATGGCGGCATGGGATGTGTCATTAACAGAAGAAGCGTAATAGGAGACAGAGTTCTTATTGGGCAGAATACGACAATCGGAAGATCGCTGGATCCGGATGATTACCCAATCATAGGAAATGATGTATATATTTCAGCCGGAGCGAGGATCATAGGGAAAATCCATGTCGGAAATAACGTGATTATTGGCGCAAATGCCGTTGTCAATAAAGATGTCGGGGACAATTGTATTGTAGCGGGAGTTCCCGCGAAGATCATCAGGAAAATTGATGTCCCGATATGGACATTGCTGAAAAATATCCATTTTTCATCCCCATCAGAACCGGGGGTGGTACAGAATAGAACGACATATATAATTGCCTGGGCATATGTATTCATTTTCGGATTTATGGAAGTGTCTTTTCATCCGGAAAGGGAGGTACCGTATGCTTAATCAAAGTGAAATGCTGCTGGTTCCAAAGATAAAAGAAATTATAGAGGAAGGATATCAGATGAACACAAGTTTTCTTCTGACACATGTCCCAGATCCAAAGACAAATAAGCGTATAAAAGTATTTAAGAGTTATGGAAATACCAGTGTTATATGTAGCAGACGAAAAAGCCAGGATATATGGGAGCCCGTATATTCGGATGTAAAGCATTATATCTATGACTTTGATCTTCCGGCATCCCAACATATTATTAAGAGATATTTTGTATCAAAACAGTATCAGAAGGCGGCCCTGAAAAGGCTGAATAAATTGCAGCCGGATGTAATATATGCCGATGGAATGGATTCCTTACTGATTGCGGCAAAATATAAAAGAAAACACAGGTTAAAGCTGTTTTACGATGTGGCAGATTTGAGGGAGTCATATATTGAGGAGTCAGATAATCTCATAAAAAGAGCAGTAAATTTTATTATAAAAAAAATCGAGAAAAGGTGTTTCCAGAATGTGGACTATCTTGTGGTGACATCCGAAAAATTTTATGAAGTATATTACCATAAGCTGATTCGTCATGACAGAGTAATATATATTCCAAATGCGCCGGATACGGAAGTATTTAAGGGATATCAAAAGAAATCAAAAGGAGATTTCACGGTTGGGTTTATAGGAGGAATTCGTTATCTGGCTCAGATGAAGATGCTGGTTGACGCAGCAGGAAAATGTGGCTGTAATGTCATTTTTGCAGGAGCAGGCGGAACATCAGAGGATTACAGGGGCATATCCGAATATTGTGAAAATAAGCCATTCGTACGATTCACAGGAAAGTACGATTATCAAAAGGATATTGCCAGGCTGTATGGAATGGTGGACTGTGTATATGCTGTTTATAACGCAGATAATCCAAATGTCAGGATTGCCCTTCCCAATAAACTGTATGAATCCATCCTGTGTGGGCTTCCGATTATTGTTGCCAAAGGTACATATCTCTCAGAACTTGTAGAAAAATGGGGTGTGGGGGTATCGGTAAGCCATACGGACGCAGAAGAACTGGCAGCAGCGTTGCGCCGTCTGAAGGAGGATACTGTTTTAAGGGGCGATATTGTGCAGCACTGTAAAGAAATAAAGGATTCGGTCTGCATAGAGAGGTTCCACGAAAGGATAGAGAAGATTTTTGGCAGCGATCATGCATGATATAAATAGATTGGAAGGTTATAAGGTTTGAAACAAAAGGTATTAATATCAATTGATACAGAAGGGCCAGCGGGAAACATGCCTGTAGAGTCGCTTATATATGGGAAAACAGTAGATGGGAGAGAATATGGAATTCATTATCTTATGGATTTGTTTGATCATTATGGTGCGAAAGGATTATTTTTTGTGGATATTGCTGAAGCATGGGAATGTGGGAAAGATAAAATAGAAAACGTTTTAAGAGATATTGACAGGAGAGGGCATGATATAGGAGTCCATTTACATCCGGATCGTATGGCAGATAACAATCGAAGATATCTTTGGCAATATAGTTATGAAGAACAATATAAAATGCTTTTTAAATGTACAGAATTTTATGAAAAGGTTCTTCATAGAAAGCCGTTATCATTCAGAGCCGGCAGATATGGGGCTGACAATCAGACAATCGGAATATTGTCGGAATTAGGATACAAATATGAAATGAGCGGATTTTGTGGAAATCGTTTTTGCAAAATGGATGCTGTTATTGCAGGAAACAAAGTAATAAAGATTGGGGATACGGGATTAACAGAAGTGCCTGTCACATCATATAAGAGTTTTTCAAATCCACTATACAGCAGGTTTGATAAGATTGACTGTAGTATGGATACAAACGAGTTTGTACGGGTTATGAAGCGGATTGAGTCATATGGCAGTGTTGATATAGTCAGCTTTTTCGTACATAGCTTTTCGGCGCTCAACTGGAGAAGAAATCCAGAAGCTCCTGTCCTGGATAAAATCCAGAACAGAAGATTAATCGAAAAATTGGAATGGATTCGGAAAGAATCGGGTTTTGAGTATATTTCAGAAAGTGACATACCTCAGGAAACAACAGATAGTGAAAACAGGGAAGGCGGCTTAGACAGAGGAATATTAGATGTGTCAAATGGGATTGTGCCGTATTGGTTTTTTATAAAAAGAGCAATGTCTGTACTCAGGGCAAAAGTAATAAGAAATGTATAAGGAACGGGTATGTATAATGAAAATTTTATATGTAACATTTATTACCCCGTCAGAACATTTTGGCGGAGGTATTGCGATATTACAATCTCTTTATTCGCTGTGTAGTTTTGCTGAAGTTGATTATGTGGGACCTGAATTTGACATAAATGAGTTTCAGGCATATGGAATAAAGCCGTCAAAGATTTTTCTGGTTGAAAGAAATAAGAATTTATTAATACAGGGATTGAACCTTCTTTTTCGCGGAATATCTACAAGCTATTATGACGGATGGAAAGGAATTACAGAGCAGTTAGAGGAAGAGTCATATGACTGTGTTTATTTAGATTTGACCAGACAGGATTTTGTTTTAAAATGGGCAAAAAGACGTGGAATACCATCTATTGTGCGTTCCCAGAATGTAGAGGCAGATTATTTTGAAGCGTTATACAGACAACAGAAAAATCTGGCATCTTATATACATAAAATTGTAGGGAAAAAATCTGAAAGGAATTGTGTTAAATTTGCAGACAGAGTAGCTGTGCTGACAAACAGTGACAAAAAGCGCTTTATAGAGTTATATGGTTTTAACCAGAGCCATTATCCGATGTTCCCTACATGTGTGAAGCATTTTGAAGGAAGTGGTGTAGAACAGGAAAAATTGCCGGAACCTTTTATAGCAATAACAGGCTCTTTTTGGTTCGGTCCGAATGCAAGCGGTACGGAATGGTTTCTTGATAAGGTTTGGAGACATGTTGGAAAAACGGTCATAGAGAAGTACAATCTTGTTATAGCTGGAGCGGCGCCAAATAAGAGAATACGGGAATTGGCAAATGAACTGCGGAATGTTTATATTTATGAAAATCCTGAAAAAATAGATGTTTATTATCAAAAGGCTTCCATCTATGTCGCACCGATTTTTTACGGCGCAGGAATGAAAGTAAAGATCGCAGAAGCATTATCATGCGGATTACCCGTGATAACGACACAACATGCGCTGGCTGGATATGAAGCTGCAAAAAATGATATTTATATTGGGGAAACAGAGGAACAATTCTTAGAACATTTAGAAACGATATCCAATTTATCAATCGAACAATTTGAAAAGAAAAGGAAGGATATTGTCTCTGTTTTTGAAAGCAATTTTAGTTTCCGGGTTTCTTCACAAATTCTTTATAAAATAGTATCTGATCTGCTCCAGACGAAATGATGATTTGCAGTTCATATTTTTTTATGAGGAAAGATGATAATGATAATTCAAAATAGAAAAATAAATAATATTATCAGAACGGTAGGAATTTTTATATTCATGTTTATTTATTTTACACCGGAATATGTAACAGGTTTTATTAATAAAAGCCCTGGACTTGATTCTATGCATTCTTTTTTTAAAATTTTTAGTTTTATAATAGTATATGCTTCAGGAAAATATATAAAGATATCAGTTCCGGCTATTTTTGTAATCCTTAATTCTGTGATTATTTTTATTTCACAGTATGTGAATGGCGGGAGCGTTATGATTTCTGTTTCCTGGCTCATAACATATCTTACTATGTACCGATTAGTGGAAAAATATTATGAATGCAATGAGATAATACTTTTAAAAGGTATCTATTATTATTTTTTAACAATTTCCCTTTTGAATTTTTTAACACTGCTTCTGTTTCCGGAAGGAGTATTTGATGGGCCGCATTCCTTTTCCAAAAAGGCCAATTTTCTTTTGGGAAGTTATAATGGTTTTATTGAATATTATTTTACAGGAATTCTTGCAGGATATCTGCTTACTAGAAGACAGTGTAAAAAAATGTCTATTTCATGGTATGTATTATGGTTGATTAGTTTTTTATCAATTGGCTTTATCAGAGTTTCAGCAACATCCATGATGGGAATGATTTTATTGGCGTTTTCCTTTTGCTTTATGCATACAAGATATATTAAAAAAATTTTAAATATGGGTACATACACGGTATTTATACTTATATTTTTTATCTTTATTGTTCTGCTTCGCCAGAATATATGGATTGTATCTGTAGTGTCGGATATGTTTGCTAAAAGCAGTACCTTTTCAGGGAGAGCAACGGTCTGGGACGCAGCATTGAAATTAATAAAGGAACATTTTATTTGGGGAAATGGTATGCAGGCGATTGAGACCTTAAGAGAAAATCTGGCAGGAACGTCACAGGCGCATAATATCATTCTCACCCGCTTCTATCAGACAGGCGTGATTGGGGCAACGATAGAATTCAGTTTCTTTTTTTATGTTATGTCTAAAACCAAAAGAATAAAAGATATGGACATAAAATTTTTCTTTGAAGCAATAACAGGGGTATCATTGTTAATGGGAATGTTTGAATCCAGAAGCACTGGTATTATTTTCCTGAATTTATGTCTTATATTTTATTGTTCAAAACAATATGAAAATCGTATAAATAAAAAAAATGTGTATCAGGGTATATTGCAATATTCAATAAACTAAGAGGATAATTAAAATGAAGAAAAAAATATATATTGCTCATGAAATTGGTATCAGATCGCACTTTGAAGCATTATACCAATGTGCGTCTGAATATGGATACAATATCAGCGAGCAGATTATTTTAAGTCCGCGTCAATATATAAGAACCTGCGGTCGAAAAATTTTGCGGGAGAGAGATTTTATAGGAGCGTTAAAAACATTTATAGCGAGAATTCATTTCTTTTTTATGAGAGGGAACATTTTGATCGTCGCTTTAGCGCCATATTCTGAGCTTTTATCCAGATATAGGTTTGTATATAAGAGAAACAAAGCTTTTTATATGACATCATGGCCATATTGGGACGGAAAATTTTTTCCTCTTGGTAAGGCGGAATATAAAAATTCATTTGAATATACTTTAAAAAACTATTTTAAAGGTGCGTTTTGTGTTAATAAAAGTGCATATACAGCAATGAAAAATTATTTTCAGAAGATTGCCTTAGTGAATCACTCCGTAGATACATCGGCTTACCGGAGGAATATAAACCGTTCAGGAGGAGAGGCGTACAGGAGATATATTTTCATGGGAAGGTATACGGATGTAAAAAATGTGCGTTTGATTTTAAAATGGCTTCGGGTAAACAGAGAGCTTAAGCTTGAGTTCACTTTTTGCGGGCAAGGCGAATTAGAAAGAGAGATCGACGAATATATAAATGAGGATTCCAGGGTAATTAATATTGGATATAATAAAACAGCAGATATCCAGCAGTTTCTTTGTGAATACGATTTCTTGGTTTTGCCATCTAAATTTGAACCCTTTGGAATTGTATTGATAGAGGCGCTGGCATCTGGCGTACCGTGTATCGTATCAAATGCCACAGGGCCAGGCGAGGTGATAGAGAATGGTTCAGACGGTTTTGTGTTTGATTTGTCTGAAGAAGAGACAGGATTTGATACCGTTATGAAAAAAAGTCTGCTAATTACTGACGAAGAATTAATTATGATGAAAAACAATGCAATTCAAACAAGCTTGCAATATGATTCAGGCAATATTATTAAGCGGTGGATACAGCTAATTGAAGAATCTTAGGAGAACCGGATGGTGCAGAGAACTAAAAGTACGCGTTTGATGATAAATGGTATTTCTGCCTTAATGAAGCAGATAACAATTATCATATGTGGTTTAATATTACCAGGAATTATGATTCGAGCGTATGGCTCTTCGGTAAATGGCGCGGTTTCATCAGTTACACAGTTTATAGGATTAGGAGCCCTGCTGCAGGGAGGGTTGTCTGCGGCTGCCAGAGTTTCCTTTTATAAGCCGCTTTCAGAAACAAATAAAGAGGAGTTAAGGGCTGTGTATTTTGCTGTCAAAAGAGATTTTATAAAATTTGCGGCACTATATGTTCTCTATATATGTATCTTGTCGGCTATACTCCCATTTATTATGGACAGTTCGCTCGATTTTACAGAGATCGCATCACTCACTTTGATTTTGGGAATTTCGACAGTTGCAGAATATCTGTTTGGGATATCAAATGAGTTAATTCTTTTTGCAGATCAGTATGACTTTTTAAATAACATTGTTTATTCCGCATGTCTCTTCACAGGGACATTGATAAGTATTGTACTAATAAAACAGGGATATTCAATTATTTGTGTTAAATTTATTTATGCTTTGTTGCTCTGTATACGTCCACTTGTTCTTTGCTGGTTTGTAAAGAAAATATATGGATTTTCTAAAAAAGGCCAGATAAACAATTATTATATAAAACAAAAAGGGGCTGCATTGGCAAGAAGTATTGCCTTTTATGTGCATACCAATACAGACGTTATATTAATATCATTATTTTTAAATACAGCTTGGGCATCCGTTTATGCAGTTCACAGGTATGTAGCTATGAGTGTATCGAATATTGTGTCATCTGTGCTCGGTAATATAGAAGCAGTATTTGGAAAAAACTCCTCAAATCCAGATAAAAAATATTTGACGGAAAATGTCCTGTTTTTTGATTGGTTTTCCAAACTTTTATCATCTGTTCTTTTCGGGACATGCCTGGTATTAATAAATCATTTTGTGGAACTATATACGGCCGGTGTGACAGATATCGAATACAGCCAGCCTCTATTTGCTTATATGCTTTGTGTGTCAGAAATGATATTCTGCTATGGAATAATTTATTCAAATATAATAATGGCATTTGGGCATATAAAGCAGACAAGATGGATTTCTGTCGGCGAAGCCTGTATTAATATATGTTTATCCATTATTTTACTTAACAAAATTGGGATTATAGGCATAGTGACGGGGACAGTTATCGCAATGATATTTCAGACAATAATGAATATGTTGTATGTACGGAAATATATATGTTTTATTCCGGCATCCTATATTGCTAAATTGTATATAATCCATATATTAGGAATTATTTTGACAAGCTATTTTGGACAAATGATATTATCGAAAGTTGATAATTTTTTCCTGTTTATTTTATATGGGATTTTGGTTCTGGCCTGTACAATGATTTTTTTTATGTTTATTAACATGATTTTTTTCAGAAGGTATATAGAGGTAATATTGAGTTATTTTTGTCCTGCTTATTTCGGTGCAAAAGACAGATGAAGTAGAAAACAGGAAGGAATATACTATGATGGTTAATATCATAAATGAGTGGATGAAAAGAGTAGAGGCCTGTGAATATGTATCATTTGATTTATATGATACGTTGATTGTCAGAGCAGTTTGTTCCCCTGATAAGGTATTTGATTTGGTAGAATACAGGTATAATTGTTTACATAAAAAGAAAATTTGTTTTTTTAGAAAAATAAGAAATCTATCTGAAACATGTGCACGGCTTGCAAATAGGACTGAAGTCAATATTAATGACATTTACAGCCATGGTCCATTGTCGTTTCTGAGAGAAAAAGAAGAATTAAAAGAACTGGAAAAACAGGCGGAAATAGACATCGCAGTTGCCAGAGAAAAGGTGGTTTCTTTTCTAGAATATTGCAGAGAGAATGGTAAGATAATTATTATCACTACGGATATGTATCTGGAGCAGGATACGATTGAACAGATATTAAAAAAATGTAATATCCGATATGATTTTTTATTTATTTCTTCTGAGTATCAGAAAACAAAATACCAGGGTGATTTATTTACGGCGTTATTAGATGAATTACAAATAACCAGTCAAAATATCGCCCATCTGGGGGATAATGAAGTATCTGATGTGCAGAGAGCAAAACAGAATGGTATGAATGCTATTTTAGTTCCTAAGATTGATAGCAGAGAACAGAAAGCGTCTAAAGATATTTTAGAACATATTTTGGATCGTTTTTCTGGTATTCAACAAGTGGGACGTATAGTGCCAGAAACAGTGGAATATCTAATTGGTTTTAATGTGATAGGGCCATTTTTAACAGCATTTTGCAGATGGATACATCAAAGACGGATTGAATCAGGATGTACAAGAATCTTGTTTGTTTCCCGGGAGGGATATTTGATTAAAAAAATTTATGAGGCTCTATTTCCAGATGATTTAAAGTATTTACTGTATTTTCATATGAACAAGAATTTGCTGAGATACCCGTCGCTTTTTATTTCTCCTACCGTAGAGACATTTTTGGATAGTATACCCAGTATGGGAAGTTATTCCGTTAGAGAAATATTTGATCTTCTTCCAATCAGGGATAATGAAGAATTTCGATTAAAATTATGCGAAAGATACAATATCACTGAGGAATATATATTTCATCAATCTGAGATGAAAGGAGAGCTTATTTCTCAGCTTTTAAACGATATTTTAAAACAATATCAGGGATTATTAGAAGAACAATATAATTATTTGAAAATATATATGGATGAAAATATTGGTGATTCCCAATGCCTGCTCGTAAATAACAGTATAAATGGGAATGGTCAGTTTTTGCTGGAACAGTTTCTAAAAAAAACAGGGATACAAGCGAAGATTATAGGAATACAATTTTTTAAATCTGATCTTTGCCATAAGAAATTAAGAGACAGAAGCCAGGGAT
This sequence comes from Clostridiaceae bacterium, assembly GCA_910575795.1. GTDB lineage: Bacteria > Bacillota > Clostridia > Lachnospirales > Lachnospiraceae > Otoolea > Otoolea muris. Next base: position 186,219 of record CAJTGE010000007.1, read on the forward strand.
GGCTGAATCAGTATATAAATATGAAAGGCGTCTGTTCCTTTTTTAGATATTCTTTAGTATTAGAGCATTTGTTGTTTGAACCGTCTGGAACGGCATTGAAATTTTATTTTAATGCTCCGAATATTGAGGTGGAAAAAGAGATTCAGGGAATTGAAAAAAAGAATAATAGTTTTGTTAATGAGGTACAGAAATACGCGCTCCACTTTGCAGAAAATGTTGGAACAATATGGCGGGAAGATATATCATCTGTTGCAATTAAAAGATTTTTTAGACTTTTAAGAGAGCCTTCCTTTGAAGAAGCAGAGAAAATTGGATCGATATATGATCATGATATTAGAAAAGATCAAAGACTGATAGAAACTTGCCCAAAAATGAATCATAGAAGTGCTGTTTTTCAATTTTTGATAGAAACAAGAAAGAACGTATTGTGGCGTCAGGGATATCTGGTAGCGATAAAAGCAGACAGGGGATTCCTGTCTTTTTATAATTTTTTAGAAAACCTTATAGATAAATTAAAAACTCAATCAAATCTAATGAGAGGCCGCATCAGGTTCTAATTAAGGAAATTACGGTTATGATAATCACAAAAACACCATTCAGAATGTCTTTCTTCGGCGGCGGAACCGATATGGAAGACTTTTTTAAAGAGCATGGAGGTGCGGTGCTGTCATCGACATTTGACAAATTTTGCTATGTGACAGTCCGGCATCTTCCCCGCTTTTTTGATTACAAAACGCATCTGACCTACTCAAAAATGGAATATGTGGATGAATATGCCGACATCGAACATCCGCTGATCCGCAATGCAATGCAAATGCTCGACATGCATGAAATCAGGCTGACATATGATTCGGATCTCCCTGCCCGGAGCGGGCTGGGAACCAGCAGCTCATTTGCCGTGGGGATGCTGAATGCGTTCTACTGTTTAAAGGGCAGGTATGCAGATAAAAAAAAGCTGGCCGATGAATCGATTTACCTCGAACGCGTTTTATGCGGGGAGGAGGGCGGATGGCAGGATCAGATTGCAGCCGCATACGGCGGATTTAACAGGATCCAGTTTAGCGCATACGGATATGAGGTTTATCCGGTCATTATAAGTCCGGAACGGAAAATCCGGCTTCAGCAGAATCTGCTCCTGTTTTTTACAGGCTTCGTTAGGTACTCTTCTGACATTCAGAAAATCAACCGCCAAACGGGAAGGGGAAAGACAGGGATGCTCCGGGAGATGCTCTCCCTTGTGGATGAGGCACAAGCCGTCTTAACGGATCAGACCCGGGATCTGGATGATTTCGGCAGGCTTCTTGATTATACCTGGAAGCTGAAACGTCAGACGGGAAGAGCCGTTTCCACAAACGATATTGATGCGCTTTATGAAAAAGCCGTCAGGGCTGGCGCGCTGGGCGGAAAGCTCCTGGGGGCCGGGGGAGGCGGTTTTCTTGTTTTCTATGTTCAGCCGGAAAAGCGGGACGCGGTGAAGAAAGCTATGAAGGATGTGCTGCATATTCCATTTGAGTTTGAGACAGCCGGAACGAGAGTCATCCACTATTCGCCGGAATCGTATATACCGTTACAGAAGCCGGACAAACAGTATCCATTACGGGAGATGCGGCGCAACGGGACAGCAGGCCGATGCCGTTTTTCAGAAGGACAAAGAGGATAAAGGCTGAATCAGATGAAAAAAGACGTTTTGGCGTAACAGTTCAGGTTGTCTGAACTGTTACATTTTGGCAAAGAAAAGGAGTGAAAGATGAATATCGCTATCGTGGGAAGCTCCGGTTATATCGCGTCCGCCCTTATCAGGCGGATGGAGCAGGAGGCTTCGGTTGGATCCATCCTGAAAATTGACCGGACGGCAGATGCGGACGCGTATCTGGATCTGGCGGATGCGCGGCAGTTTGATTACGGGCTCCTGGATACCGTGGATTTGGTAATCTTTACAGCGGCGGTATCCGGCCCGGACAGGTGCGCATTGGAATTTGAAGCCTGCTGGAACATTAACGTGGAAGG
>CAJTGE010000008.1 GCA_910575795.1 Clostridiaceae bacterium
GTAGCAGGTCCCAAGGGTTGGGCTGTTCGCCCATTAAAGCGGTACGCGAGCTGGGTTCAGAACGTCGTGAGACAGTTCGGTCCCTATCCGGCGCGGGCGTAGGATATTTGAGAGGAGCTGTCCTTAGTACGAGAGGACCGGGATGGACCGGCCGCTGGTGTATCTGTTAGGCCATCAGGCCTATGGCAGAGTAGCCAAGCCGGGACGGGATAAACGCTGAAGGCATCTAAGCGTGAAGCCCCCCTCAAGATGAGATATCCCATCGCAAGAGTAAGACCCCTTGAAGACGACGAGGTAGATAGGGCAGAGGTGGAAGTGCAGTAATGTATGGAGCTGACTGTCACTAATCGGTCGAGGGCTTAACCAGGAAGAGGGAAGGTATGGATGGATTTCAATATGTGGTTTTGAGGGTATATGAAAACAAAGTACGATTAATTATTAACCGCAGAGAAAATTCTGCGGTTTTTTTATGCACAAGAGCCCGCATCAGAGAACGTTGCTGCCAAAGCAGCATGCGGGCCGCGCGGATTTAAAGAGCTCTGTACTCCCCGCCTTTGAGAATATAGTCCATATATTCCCTTTTGACATCCGGATAGAGGCGGCTGACAGTGATTTCCATGTCATTTGTCATGTAGAACCCTTTTTTCGTTATTTTTTTAACATGCATAAAATTAACAATAAACGAGGAAGAAACCTTTGCGAATGAGCTGTTTTTTAAAATAGGGGCAGATATCCGGTCAAAGCTTTCGCGAAAGGTAATACTGAGGATATTGGTTCCATCATCCAGATGATACAGGAGGCGATGGGAATGGTATTCGATATATACGATCCGGCTGGTCTTAACGGAATAAAGGCCATCCCGCGTGCGTATCGAAAACGCGCTGTTCTGTGTTTTGTAAAGGCGTGTAAACACCTTATCCAGTACGGGAAACAGACTTTGGCGTCCGATTGGCTTTAGCAGATAATAAAAGGCTTCCACACTGTAAGATTGTACCGCATAATCGGGAGAGGATGTGATATATATGATAACAGCTTTCTCATCCTCCTGACGGATTGCGGCGCCGAGCTCAATGCCGTCTGTTTTTCCTAATATGATGTCAAGAAGATAGATGTCAAATGCATGCTTTTTAATATGCAAAGCCAGTTCTTCCGGGGAGCAGAATGGGGTAAAGGAAAGTTCCAGCTCGGAATGTTCCAGGGCATATTGGCTGATAAGCATTTTTAGCTGGCTAATGGCAACGCCATCGTCGTCACATGCAGCAATTCTGTACATAATTTTCCTCCGGCTTTATTTAGGAATTTGATTGTTGCTGTCGAATATTGTATATAGGACAAATTAAGTGAAATGGAATATAATATAGGTGAAAACCACCCAAAAGTGTTAAAAATAGTGTAAAATAGAGTCATGCTCACCATTGACTAATGTATATATTTTAATGTAAGACCCGTCAGTTGTCAAAAGTATTTTTATAAAAAATCGAAATAATAAAGTCGAAATTTACGGAACGGAGGCGGATAAGGTTTGAAGTGGGAGAAGGGATCGGAGGGTGGCAAAAGCGGAATAGAGAGGGTCAGAGCGGCAAAGAAAAGACGGCAGGACAGACATGGTTTGAGATCCGCTAAAACAGGAAGGATATTCCTGTATCTGCTTGCCGCTGCCGGATGCTGTGTGACTGCGGGACTGGCCTTTGGGAGAGGTACGGTTGAGGCCGCTTCGGAGGGAGCGTTGCTGCCACAGGCGCCTGGGACTGTAAGGGAGAGCGGGGAAGAGGATACTCCTAAAGGCCCCGGAAAAGAGGATGCGTCCACCGGGAGCCGTCTGGGCGGGGAATGGCTTTATATGGGAGATCTGGAGATTGCCGCGTATAGTATGACGGAGAAAAATCTGACATTTTCCGGGAAAAAACCGCGGGACGGAGTTACCCTGGCAGCCGATTTTTCGCAGTTTGAGCTGGGCGATCAGGTCAGGATCGGGGATTCGGTTTATGTGGTAGAGGACAAGGTCGGAGATAACGCGACGGAGGATATTTGCGTTTATTTTGAGAGCAGCCAGGACGCGCGGATGTTTGGCAGGCAGATTCAGCCTGTCTACCGGAAGAGAGCGAATGCGCCGGAGGATACGGAGTCTCTGATAGGGCGGTTCGAGGTGACAGGATATTGTAGCTGTGATATCTGTTGCGGGGAAAAAGAGGAGAAGCTGACAAAGAGCGGGACCGTCCCGCGCGCCGGATATACGGCTGCGGCGGATCCGGATGTTCTGCCCCTGGGAAGTTACATCCGGATCGAGGATACGATTTATCTCGTTGAGGACACAGGGCGCGAAGTGAAAGGCAACGTGATTGATATTTATTTTGATACACATGAGGAAGCTGTAAATTTTGGAAGGCAGAAGCATTATGTGTATGAAGAGAATAATTATGAAGAAAATCGAACCGCTTCGCAAAGCGATAAAAAGAGTGACAAAAAGAAAAAATAGGTGTTGACATTTTGGCCTATTCGAATTATAATATTATTGTTGTGTGAAACAGTATTCCTCGATAGCTCAGTCGGTAGAGCACGCGGCTGTTAACCGCGCTGTCGTAGGTTCGAGTCCTACTCGGGGAGTTTTTTCATTCTATGTTTTGAAAGGTTGCATAATATTGGACCTTTAGCTCAGTTGGTTAGAGCAACCGGCTCATAACCGGTCGGTCCTGGGTTCGAGTCCCCGAAGGTCCACTCTTTCTCAACCGGCAGTAATGAAAGCTTTACATCAGGCAACACAATTGTATATCTGGCCCGATGGCTCAGTTGGTTAGAGCGCCGCCCTGTCACGGCGGAGGTCGTGGGTTCGAGTCCCATTCGGGTCGCTGACATCGGTACGTCGCAGGACGCGTGGATGAAACGGGGTCTTAGCTCAGCTGGGAGAGCATCTGCCTTACAAGCAGAGGGTCATAGGTTCGAGCCCTATAGGCCCCATTTTTAAAATTTCATACAGGCGGGTATGGTGGAATAGGCAGACACAAGAGACTTAAAATCTCTCGGAGGCAACTCCGTGCCGGTTCAAGTCCGGCTACCCGCATCATAAAAGGATCCATCAGAAGTGATGGATCTGTTTTTATGCGCAGGCCCGCATAAAGAAGTTTGCTGTCAAGAAAGCATGCGGGCCGCGCGGCGGGCAGTGGGGTGTTCTATGAAATCTTTAATACGGATTTTGTCACAATCACGTCGCTGTCATTTCCCAGTATGCCTTTCAGAATCACATCGCCTGCTTTCACCGGGGCAGTCAGCGAAAGCCCCCGGATTGTCTCCATAGCGGCAAAGATCTGATCCTTGGGGATCGGATTTGTCAGGCGCACGCTGGCCAGGGGAAGTTCTCCGTCCTTTACCAGAACGGATGTGGCAATATTTCTCCGGGGATCGGTCAGCTCCTGCCTTACATAAGCCTCGCCTTTGGGGCATGTATGCCCGCTCACAGAGGTCAGGACGCCGTCGTTTATCTCTGCCTGGATTTCGCATCCATTGGGGCAGATAATACAAGTAAATTCTCTTGTCATTCTACACTCACCTCCAGTTTGCTAAGGGAATGGATCCTGTCTGCTTTGACTATGAACTGTATCATCTCTGCAGGGATCGCTTTCTTCATTTTCTGAGAAGCAACCTCCTGCCCGTCCTGGCGGACTACGATGCGGCAGTCCTTTATCATCGTCCGGACACGCAGGGAAAGCTTGAAATCCTGTCTGCCGCTGACTTTCTGGGGGATGGTATGGCCGATGCGGGAATCTGCCGTCACCTCAATGGAGCAGGCGGAAAGCGTTCCGTCCGACACATAGAGGGCCGCGGAGTCTGCCAGCTTTTCCGCTTCCATGGAGACAAAATCAACCAGATCGTGTACATGAAGCACATTGCCGGCGGCAAAAATCCCTTCCGCGCTGGTCTGGAAATGCTCGTCTACCACCGCGCCTTTTGTCCGGGGATCCAGAGCCACGCCTGCGTCAATGGACAGCTCATTTTCCGGTATCAGGCCAACGGAAAGGATAAGGGTATCACAGGCATACTCCTTTTCCGTGCCGGGAATGGGCTTTAGATTTTCATCTACCTGGGACACCGTTACCCCGGTCAGCCGCGTATTCCCGTGTATTTGGGTCACGGTGTGGCTTAAATACAGCGGGATCTGATAATCATTTAAACACTGTTCAATATTCCTGGGAAGGCCGCTGGGAATGGGCTGTACTTCAAAGACTGCCTGTACATGGGCTCCCTCAAGAGTCAGACGCCTCGCCATAATCATACCGATATCGCCGGAGCCGAGAATCACGACCTCTCTGGCAGGCATCCGGTTATAGAGGTTCATGTACGCCTGGGCCACTCCGGCGGTAAACACGCCCGCGGGCCGCTCTCCCGGAAGGCAGAGAGCCCCTCTTGTCCGCTCTCTGCAGCCCATGGCGAGGATGACTGCTTTGGCTTGATATTGCGTCAGGCCGTCTCTGGACACGGCTGTGACGATTTTGTCCGGGGATATATCCAGTACAGTGGTCTCTGTCAGAAAGGGAATCTGACAGGCTTTGACTTCCTCGATAAAACGTGCGGCGTATTCCGGCCCGCTTAAGGTCGTATGAAAGCGGGAAAGGCCGAAGCCGTCATGGATGCACTGGCGGAGAATTCCCCCCAGATGGCGTTCCCGCTCCAGAATCAGGATATCTCGGATCCCCTTTTTATGTAATTCCACGGCTGCCGCGAGTCCGGCCGGTCCGCCGCCTATGATCACCACATCTTTCTTTTCCATGCTTAAGCCTCCTTTCTCACTTTTCCAAAGAGTACCTGGGAACCCTGACGGGCGTACACGATCTCTGTCTCTTTTTTCCCGAGCTCTTCCTCAATCATCTGCTCCAGCCGCATCTGGCAGTAGCCGCCCTGGCAGCGCCCCATCATGGAGCGGGTGCGGTATTTGATTCCCGCCATGGTGCTGACGCCGAGGCAATTGTGAATGGCCTGTAAAATCTCCGCTTTGGTTACCTTTTCACAGCGGCAGATAACCTCGCCGTAATCAGGGTTTTCCTCAATCAGCCTTGCCTTTTCTTCCAAGGACAGGCTCTCAAAGCGCACGATGCCTTTGCGGCAGGGATTAAAGTCCGGTTTTTCACGCAGCGTTTCCCGTTCCTTCATGAGGCTGACCGCATGGCGGGCAATGGGCACGGCTGCTGTCAGACCGGGTGATTCGATCCCCACCAGGTTGACGGCATGGGGGGCCAGATCATCGCGGATCTCAATCTTAAAATCCTGAATCACGCCGTTCTCATCCACCCATTTGGGCAGAATTCCCGAATAATTGCGGATATAATCCGCCTTATGAATGTGCGGCCAGAGCCGGGAAGCGCTGTCAGCCAGATAATCCATATTTTCCTGGGGAACCCCGTAATAGGTAAAATCGCTGACCATTTCGGCATTGGGGCCTACGATCACATTCCCGTCGATGGTATTCGTCACATGAATCCCCATATATGTGTTGCTGGGAACCGGATACACCGGCATGGGCAGGAGCGGGCCGGTGCGTTTGTCCAGAATAATGTAATCCCCCTTAGAACCGATGACATGATAGCCGGTGATCCCCAGCATATCCGAGATTTTCTTACAGCCAAGCCCGGCGGCATTTATGACCCAGCGGCAGGCAAACTCTCCTCCGGATGTGGAGATCAGGTAATGGCCATCCGGGTTTTGCCGGATATCTGTGACCTCGCTGTCAAAGAAATACTCCGCGCCGTTTTGGCACGCGTTCTCTGCCAGCGCGACCGTATACTGGAACGGATCGAGGATTCCGCTCTGCGGGGAGAACATGGCAAATTTTCCAACAACCGCGGGAACCAGCTCGTGAAGCCGCTCTTCATCAATAAGCTCCAGCCCGGACGCGCCGTTTTTCTCCCCCTGCGCCAGCGTGCGCTTTAAGGTTTCCATGTCCTCGTCGGTGTTGCCGACCAGCACCTTACCGCACCGCTGAAACGGAAAGTCCAGCTCCTTTGCCAGCTCGCCCATCATCCGGTTGCCCTCAACGCAAAACATTGCTTTAAGTGAACCGGTATCGTAGGCGAAACCGCCATGGACCACAGCGGAATTGCGGCCGCTGGTTTCGTAACACACGTCCAGATTTTTCTCCAGGACGCCAATCCGCAGATCATATCTGGACAGTTCTCTGGCGATAGCGCTGCCAATGACGCCGCCTCCAATTACTAATACATCATATAAAGGTTTCATCTGTATACACTCCTTTAAAATTCATCCTATGAATATATTCATATAGTAGCACTTATTACGGGATAAATCAATATACAAACGAAAAAATGTATAGGTTATAGGATGAATAAATGAAACTCCACAGAAACACCGCTTCCGCCCGGAGAAAAGCGCAGCGGACGCGGGTTTTCTGTTGAATAGAATCTGTTACGGGCTACGTTACCGGCGGCCTTTTTGTAATATTATTTTGGCCTTCAATATAACGGTTTTCATTATATAGGAGATGAAAATACATAGCCTGCTGCGCATCCACGCCACGTCCTTCCTTAACCGCTTTGAAAATGGCCCGGTGGGACAACAGAGTCTGTTCATATTCGGTGCTTTCCACTTCCCGGGCAAATACAGCGATCCCTTTTCCGATCACAGGCACCAGATTTGACATGACGCTGTTGTGGCTGCAATTGGCAATTTGTTCATGGAAGCGGATATCGGCTTTGGCATAGTCCGCGCGCCTGGCGATCAGCGTTTCTACTTCCAGAAGGAGATCTTCCAGCTTTTGTAGATCCTCCTTTGTGGCGTTTTGCGCGGCAAGGGCGGCGATAGGGGGTTCCAGCATGAGCCGGATCTGGATCAGATCCCTGGTCAGCTTTTCGTGGTTTCCTGCGAGGGAAAATCCAAAGGGGTCGTCGGCGACGCCCTGCTTTTCTGACAGAAAGATTCCGGAGCCCTGGCGGATGACTACGATATTTCTGGATACGAGGATACGGAGGGCCTCCCGCACGGTATTTCTGCCGGCCTGCAGGATTTCGGAAAGTTCTGTCTCGGTGGGAAGCTTGTCCCCTGGCGCGTAGTTTTTTTTACGGATCAGGCCGATCAGCTCCTCAGCCGCCTGTTCGCTTCGGGTGAGAGGGCGGCTGTCTGTGTATTTGTCCATGTTTTGTCCTCTTTCATTCATATTTAATATTATTATGTCATGATACCAGGGTCAAAAGGTCTGAAATCCGATGCAGGCTCGCTTGGAGGAGGATTTTTGAACCTGGGATCCGCCGAAAACATGAAAAAGGAGGCCGAGCGGGGCGGATTTTTCATGTTTTTGAGGATTGCGGGAGCACAAAGTGCGGAGCAATCCGGTATCAAAGGCGTAAAGAGGCCTTTTGACCCCGACATCATGTCATATTATATCAAGGAGCTCGTTGCGGTTCACGGCGGCGCTCAACAAAAGCGTCTGTCCCGGAAAGGGACAGACGCTTTTGTTAAATGCGCAGGGCCCATGCGGAGAATATGCCGCCAAAGGGCCGTACGGGCCATGTGAGGCGCAGGAGAAGCTCTTCTCCTGCGGGAATGATTTAGTTAGCGTGCTGAACCAGAGAGCGGAAGAAATTAGCTGCAACGGCTGGATTGCATACAGCGCTGCTTCCGCCCAGAGCGTCGGCCTCGGGGTGGAACTGAACACCCAGGGCAAAGGTGTTGGCCTGATATTCCACGGCCTCGATCACATCGTTCGGCCCGTAGGAAACCACGGTCAGCCCCTGGCCTACGCGGCCGGGATTGGCAACCTGGTGATGCCAGGAGGCCACGTCCATTAAGTAAGAATCGCCTGCAATGTCCTTCATCCATTTGGCATTGTCGCCTATGATGATATCATGACGGGCCCAATTGGGGCGGTTGCGGTGAACTTTATACTCGTCGCCGGTGGTTCCCAGATAACTGGGCAGATCCTGAATCAGGCCCCCGCCGCATACAACGTTGAACATCTGCATACCGCGGCAAATGGCCAGCATAGGCTTGTTGGTGTTTACAGCGGCTTTGATCAGATTATAGTCAGAAGTATCGCGCCAATCGCGGTATTCTGTGTTGTCCTCCAGCAAAGCGCTGTGCTCTTCGCCGTAAAGGTCAGGGTTAATATCCTCTCCGCCGGTAACGACAATACCGTCCACACGCCTCAGAGCGTCCACTGCATTGTCATAGCCGGTAATCTGGGGAAGATGGGTTACAACGCCGCCTACATTGCGGATAATATCCTGGATATCTACATAGTCATCCGGATCGCCGCCCCATGAGATACCGATAACCGGCCTGTCCTGGGCATAGGCTACTAAATTTTCAAAGAAGGTCAGGCAAATATCCACATCGCACAGAGCGGCGGATGGATTGTTCTCATAGACAGCCAGAGCGCAGTCATTCTCCGGATGGAACTGAACGCCCATGCAGTAGGTCTGTCCCTGCTTTTCCACGCCCTCGACGATGTCCAGGCCGTCTACGGTGCTCTTAGCTACCAGGGTAAGGTCTGTTCCCGCCAGATCCTGGGGAGACAGGCCCTGATGGTGCCAGGAGGATACATTATCAAGGGTCGCGCCGCCTACAACATCATAGAGCCAGCGGGACTGGCCGGTCAGGATATCCACAGAGTGGCGGGCATATGTACGGTTGGGGGCCTCAGGAGGCATCCGGTGTACGTCCCCGACATTCCTGCCGTTTGCTGCATAGTAGTTGGGAATATCCTGTATGAAGCCGCTGCCGGAGACGATACTCATCATCTGCATTCCGCGGCATGCGGCAAAGGTCGGAACATCGTTGGCAAAACAGTAGGCCATCAGAGTGTAGTCGGAAATATCCCGCGTGGCATTGATATCCTCGCCGTTGTTGGCCTCAGTCTGGGGCACGGCGTAGAGAGAGGGGCTGATATCCTCGCCGCCGGTAAAGAAGATACCGTCAATCGCCTGCATTACGCTGGCTGCATTGCTCCTGGACAGATCCTTGGCTTTGATCTGGTCAGCATACTGCTGCTTGAGCATACCGGAAGCGTTGAGGAATTCTGCGCTTACTTTGCCTTCCGCATCGTAACCTACCACGTTGCTGACTACCTGATCAAGCTCCACAGGGATACCGCCGGCAGCCCGGATCACAGCCTTGAAGGATTCATAATTCTGAGTATTGCTCTTCCAGGTGATGCCGATATAGGGCTTGCCGATCAGGCCGGAGGCGCCGTTTACCATCTGCTGGAACTGGGAGGCGCTCACTGTGGCCGCTGCATTGTAATTGATGCCGGCCGTCATGCCGGAATCCACAGCCATGGCGGAGTAATCGTCGGCATTGTCAAGAAGTTCCCTGGGAACCTGTACAAGCCGCAGCAGCATAATAGCCGCGTCCAACTGGGTCGCCGGGGCATCCGGATTAAAACAGTTGTTATCCGTGTTATCGATTAGTCCGTTTGCATAAGCAAAATTGATGTATCCCTCATAGGCGCTGCCTTCGGCAACATCCTGGAATACACTGGCTCTTTGCGCTGCCGCTGCCGCCTGCTCCGTCTGTCCGGTAGTGTCAACCAGAAGCTTGACCAGTTCAGCACGGGTCAAGGCGTCGTCGGAAGCATAGGTAGTAATCCCCAGGCTAAATACCATACAGGTCGCGATAATCAGGGAGATTACCCGGCGGAATATGCCTTTTTTCATGTCAGTGCTCCTTTCTTTGTCCTTAAAGGTGTAAGTGTTAGCTGCACAGCCGGCCTGAATGCAGCTCAAGCCCGCGCTGGCGCATCCGTGTACCGCAGCGTCCGCTTCATCCAATGATGCCAGCGCCCGCATTGTCCAGCCGCCCTGCGGGGTGAAAATCCAATCTGCGTCATGTGGTAAAAATGAACGGAGCAGTACATGTTAGATGTGCATAGTATATCATTTTTTGGGATTAAAAACAATCATATTAGTATATTTGGCAGATGGTTCATTATATTTCAATAACAGTTCAGACCATCTATTCTGCTGCATAGAACGGCTTTTTGTCTCTACATTCATACAGATGTTGCGCGTGTTTTTGGAGGCTGGCGAATTCTTGCGAAAAACCGGTTGAATGTTTTCCATGTTTTATGATAAACTTATATGGCATGTATTTTTTACCAATGCCCTGTGGGAGGAAAACATGAAGATAACAGAAAAAAGAGCAGGTGAAAACGCGCGGATCTATGCAAATCGTATGATATTGGATAATATCGTCAATCTGGAGCTTCCGCCGGGCGTCGGGCTCAGTGAGAATGAGCTGTCTATTCAGTTAAAGCTGTCGCGGACGCCGGTGCGCGAGGCGCTGATCGAGATGGGGCGTATCGGCATGGTGGAGATTATTCCCAAGAAGGGGAGTTTTGTGACCAGGATCGACTATGATTTTATCGAAGAAGCGCGGTTTATGCGGATGTCCCTGGAAAATTCCGTGATGGATCTGGCGTGCAGGGAGGGGATTTCGGCCGGGGCTTTGAGTAAGCTGGAAGAAAATCTGGAACGGCAGAAAAAGGTCGCCCAGCCTCTGGAGGATGTCGCTTTAATGGATTTGGATAACGCATTTCACAGGCTGCTTTTTGATTCGGTCAACAAGGGCCGGGTGTACGCGGTTCTTCAGAGCCAGATGGTGCATTTTGACCGGCTTCGCAATTTGTCGTTAAGGACATTAAAGGTAAAGGCCGGCATTACGGTCAATGACCATGAGAATATTTTATATGCGCTGAAAAAAAGAGATTGTGAGCTGGCGGAGATGGTGATGACCCGCCATCTGACAAGGCATCAGGTGGAAAAGAAGGATTTATGCGCGCTTTATCCGGATTATTTTTTATAGCGGGCTGATCAGGGAACATGTTCCTGATATTTATAGAGGATATTTGAAAATGACAGTGAAACTTTTAAAGGCGGCGTCTTCGCAAAAAGACGCCGCCTTTTCGCCCCGTCCGGCGCGGGCGCGCCTTGCGGGGGCGGATAAAGGATGGTTTTATGAACGGTTACATGGTTACGACAACCTTCATATAGAGGCTGGGATTTTTCTCGATATCGCGGATGGTTTCAGGCGCTTCGCCGATGGTGATGGTTTTGGTGAGGATCTTGGCCATGTCCACTTTCTTTGAGCAGATCATGTCGATCGCTTCCTCAAACTCATTTGCGCTCGTGCGGGCTCCGCGGATATCGATTTCCTTGCGGGTGATGATGTCCGTGGGAAGGGAGGTTTCGGTCTTGGGCCATCCGGTCAGGGTGATGCGCCCGGCGTGGCTGACATAATCCAGGGTGGAGCGGACCGCCGCGTTGGCGCCGCTGCATTCCATTACCTGCTGGGCCATGACGCCGCCGGTGATTTCCCGGATGCGCTCTTCGGGATTTTCCTCTTTGGAGTTGATCACATATTCAATCCCCAGCCTTTTGGCAAAGTCAAGCCGCTCCTGCACCAGGTCAAGAAGGATGGCGTGGGCGCCATAGGCTTCCGCTACCATGCCTGCAACCAGGCCGATGGGGCCGGCGCCGATAATGGCGCAGTATTCGCCGGCTTTCAAGCCGCCGCGGTGAATGCCGTGCAGGGAGATCGTGAGGGGCTCTGCCATAGCGGCGTCCGTCCAGCTCATGTCATCCGGCATTTTGATCAGCATGTCCGCGGGATGACAGAAGTATTCCGCCATACCGCCCTCGCGGTGTACGCCCAGTACCTGCAGGCTGGTGCAGCAGTTGGTGCGGCCGATGCTGCAGGGGTAACAGTCTCCGCAGTAAATATAGGGATCCAGGATAACCTTGTCTCCTGCCTTTAACCCTTTCTTGTTGTCTGCCGGGATTTCCTCGATAATTCCGGCCAGCTCGTGGCCGATGGTACGGGGGTAGGTCACCAGGCCGTTGGTTCCGCGGAATGCGCCGATGTCGCTGCCGCAGATACCGGCGCTCATGATGCGGATCAGCGCTTCGCCGGGCTGCGGAACCGGTTTTTCACGCTCCATGATGGAAATTTCCCAGGGTTTTGATAAATATACGGCTTTCATTTTCATTCCTCCTGTGTACTTTCTATTTGAACATTATGCCGTCTGAGTTCTCAAAGGTTCTCAAAGGTCAGGACGATCTTGCGGATGGACGGATCGCGGCTGTCAACGAAGTCAAATGCCTCCTGCGCTTTGGTGAGCGGGAATGTGTGGGACACGGAACCGCTCAGATCAAGTTTTCCGGCCTCAATCAGCTCAATAGCTCTGCCGAACATCTTATTCTGGAGCCTGGAGCCGCGGACATCCAGCTCTTTGGAGGTGATCAGGAACTGGTTGATCTCAATGGGGTCAGTGGAGAAACCCATGACCATCACTCTGCCGGCATTTCCTGTTGCTTTTAATAATGAGAGAAGGGAATCTTTGGCCCCGGAGGCGTCGATGGATACGGTAGAGCCGTGGCCGCCGGTGTATTCCTTCACTTTTTGTTCCAGATCTTCTTTGAGGACATTGATTGTGTAGGCGGCGCCGTTTGCCTTTGCCGCTTCCAGCTTGTTGTCTGCAATGTCCGCAACGATAATGTGGCTGCAGATTTGCCTTGCGATCTTTAAGACCGTGCTTCCCAGTGCGCCGGCTCCCAGAATGAGCAGCATGTCGTCCTCTGCAAGCTGCGCGCGGGAGCACGCCTGAATGGAGATGGTGGTCGGCTCGATCATCACCGCATCCTCATCGCTCAGCGAGTCCGGAAGCAGGTAGCAGTCATTCTCAGGAACGGCGATATATTCGCGGTATCCTCCGTCAATGTGTACGCCGCGTACTTTCAGATTATCACATACATTGCCCCTTCCGATCCGGCAGGGATAGCAGTCGCCGCAGCTTGTTACCTGGTTGATGATCACACGGTCGCCAACCTTTAAATGAGTCACGTTCGTTCCGGTTTCTTCTACCCTGCCTACCATTTCATGGCCGATAATCCGGGGATAGGTGGCGGCGGCGTTGGTACCATGGTAGATACCCACATCGGAACCACAGATGCCGGCGGCGGTCATCCGGACCAGCACATTGTTTACATCATCAATAGCCGGTTTGTCCACATCAATGATTTTTAATTGGTTGGGTTCTGCAATTTGTACAGCTTTCATAGCAAATAACACTCCTTTTCTATATAGAATTAGCAAAACGGAAAACATCTTCCATACAAGACAATCTTGCATTTTTTTTTATAAATGTCAATAATCTGAGGTTAAAAAAAATAAAACTGTGAAAGTGCACAAAAACAATTTTGAATATTTGTGAATTATTCAGTATTTATAAATCTCTGCCTGTATGGTACCATACAAGTATCGTACTAAGCAGCGTCAAAAAAATAATCTAAGGAGGATTACAAGATGAGAAAACTGAAAAGGCTTGCAGCAATTGGTGCGGCGACCGTTCTGGCGGCAGGGCTGCTGGCGGGCTGTGGCGGCGGCGGTTCTTCTGCCCCGGAGACACAGGCGGCAGATAATGGGGACAGCGCGCAGGGCGGCGGAAGCGGAGACGGCGCAGGCGTTGAAAAGATTGACCTGGTATTCAGCCACATCAATGCGGAGACCCACACCTGGCACAAGATGGCAGTAAAGTTTAAAGAGCTGATCGAGGAGAAATCCGGCGGCAATATCACCGTTACGATTTATCCGAACAATCAGCTTGGTTCTGAGATTGAGACGGTACAGTCCGCTATTGCCGGAATGGGCGACTGCGATATTGTACTTACCGGCGAGTCCATGCAGACCTATGTGGAGGAGCTTGGCATCATCGGCATGCCGTATGCGATTACCAGCGACGAGCACATGGAGGCTGTTTTAAACGGCGATGTCGGCAAGGAGCTGGATGAGCTTATGCTTGGCGCGGGGCTCAGGAACTTAGGCGCAATTCGCCGCGGCCCGCGTAACGTAACCGCTAATAAAGAGATTCACACGCCGGATGACCTGCAGGGCTTTATCATCCGTACGCCGGAATCCAGTATGACCATGGCTGCGTTTGAGGCAATGGGCGCAAAGCCGACTCCCATGGCTTTCTCTGAGATCTTTACTTCCTTACAGCAGGGCGTTATCCACGGCCAGGAGAACCCGCTGGCGAACATATATGACGCTTCTCTGTTTGAGGTGCAGGATTACGTGATTGAGACAGAGCATCTGCGCGCATGGGTGTACATGGCTATTTCTGAGGGAAGATTCAGCTCCTTCTCACCGGAGGCGCAGGCTATGATTCAGGAATGTGCAACGGAAGCCATCAACTACGAGCACGAGCTGTTCCTCGAGGAGGAGGCTACTTTGAAATCCACTCTGCAGGAGAAGGGCATGACCTTTATCGAAGTGGATCAGGCTCCCTTCAAAGAGAAAGCGGTTGCAGGGGTTCTGAATGTGCTGACAGATAAGCAGAAAGCGATCTACGAGAAGATCGTGGCTGCAGATCCGCAGGCATAAGATACGTTGTATCCGTATATACAGGTTCTGTGAACTGATGTCGATGCCGGTTTCCTGAGTTTTGGGAGCCGGCATGGATTTTATCAAAACCTGTAAAACCCGTTAGGAGGACGGCACATCGGGGCGTCCTCAGAGATTTAGGAGGAAATATGGACAAGATCATCAAAATATATAAAGAGATCATGACCGGCATAGGTATCGTTGGCCTGGTTGGCTTCATTGCCAGCGTTCTGATCCAGGTTGTATCCAGGACCTTTCTTCCCACGGCCCCCAACTGGACAGAGGAAGCGGCCCGTTTTCTCTTCATCTACATGGTTTCATTTGCCGGGAATGCGGCGGTGCTGAATAACGAATATGTAAATGTGGAGATGCTGGTGGAAAAGCTGCCAAAGTCGCTGCAGAAGATGCTGAATCTGGCGATTGCGGCTGTGCTGTGCGTATTTGCCGGTTTTATATTCATCAAATGCGTGATGGGTCCCAAGGGGCTCCTGGCAGTGACGCCTCCCGCCATGGTTTCCACGGCTCTGACCATTCCCATGCGATATATCTATGCTGCTGAGGTTGTCTTGTTTGGCTGTTATGTGATCAGCTTTATCATGAGAATCTACATGATGTTGACAGAGAAAAAAGAGGGGTAGGATATGGTAGCATTATTATTTATTAGTTTCATCGTATGTCTGGCCTTGGGCGTTCCGGTTGCCTTTAGCCTGGGTATTTCTTCTCTGCTCTATTTTATCGGAAACAATATGTCCCTGTACATGTTCGCACAGCGTTTTTTTGCAGGACTGAATTCATTTACCCTGCTGTGTATCCCGGGCTTCGTGTTTGCCGGCGCGCTGATGAACCAGGGCGGTATTACAGAGCGTCTGATCGGTTTTTGTAATAAGATTGTGGGCCACATCACAGGCGGCCTTTCGATTGCCAATGTAGCTGCATCGATGCTGTTTGCCGGTATTTCCGGAACGGCCCTTGCCGATACGGTAAGCGTGGGAGGAGTGCTTATCCCGGCTATGAAGAAGGAAGGCTATGACGCGGATTTCTCCTGCGCCGTGACGGCTGCCTCCTCCTGTATCGGGCCCATCATCCCCCCGTCGGTTCCCATGATCATGGCGGCCACCATGACCGGGCTTTCGGTGTCAAAGATGTTCGTGGCCGGTATGATTCCCGGTATCCTGATGGGCGGCGGCATGATCTTTGTTTCCTGGTACATATCCAAGAAGCGCCATTATCCAAAGGCAGAGAGGCGCGCCACATTGAGGGAAATCCTTTCCTCTGCAAAGGAATCTTTTTTTGCCATCCTGATGACGCTGATCATCCTTTCGAGTATCATCGGCGGTATCGTGACTCCGACGGAGGCGTCTATCCTGGCTGTGGTTTATGGTATTTTGGTAGGATTCTTTATCTACAAGGAGCTGACATTTAAGCGCCTGCTTGACTGCATGAAGTCCACGGTTACCTCCAGCGCGGCTATCCTGATCCTGTTCCCGGTTCTTCTGGGACTGGTTACACAGGTGGGCGTACATCCTATCCAGTTCGGCGTTATGTGCGTGCTGAATCTGGTGCTTGGCCTTTGTACTCCTCCGGTAGGCGTGTGCCTGTTTGCCGCTACCAATATCGGGGAGACGAAGCTGACCGGCGTTATCAAGGAGCTGGTTCCGTACCTGATTTCCAATTTTGCCGTGCTGATTCTGGTAACGTTTGTTCCGTTCCTGACAGCCGGAATCGCCGAGATGCTTCTGGGCGCGGGCTGATGAGACGGATATCGATGAATGAAATCGCCTTTGGCGGTAAAGACTGATTATAAAGAATAAGGAGGAAGACGCAATGAAAATGACATTCCGCTGGTTTGGGGAGAACAGTGATTCCGTAAAGCTGAGCCAGATCAGGCAGATTCCGGGCATGACCGGCCTGATGGGGTTCCTGGATTACAAGGCGGCAGGCGAAGTGTGGACAGAAGAGGAGATCAAAGCTTACATTGACAAGGTGCATGAAGCGGGCCTGGAGTGCGAGGTGATCGAGAGCGTAAATGTCCATGAGGATATTAAGATGGGCCTGCCCAGCCGCGACAAGTACATCGAGAATTATAATATCACCATCCGCAATCTTGCAAAATACGGGGTAAAGGTTATCGTGTACAATTTCATGCCTGTCTTCGACTGGCTGCGCACGGATCTGGCCCATCCGATTCCGGAGGACGGCTCCAACAGCCTCTATTTTGATGAGAAGGATTTAGGAACCATGGGCCCGGTAGAGATTGTAAGGAAAACCGCGGCGGACAGCAATGGCTTCACCCTTCCGGGATGGGAGCCGGAGAGACTGGCAGAGCTTGAGAACACCTTGAAGCAGTATGAGGGCATGACGCCGGACAAGCTGCGCGAGAATTATAAATATTTCCTGGACGCCGTGATCCCGGTGTGTGAGGAAGTGGGTATCCGCATGGCATGTCACCCGGATGATCCGGCATGGCCGATCTTTGGTCTTCCCCGTATCGCTCACAGCAAGGAGCAGTTTGACTTAATCTGCGGGCTTCACGATTCGCCTGCAAACGCGCTTTGCCTGTGCACGGGTTCTCTTGGTTCGAATGAGAACAACAATGTTCCGGAGATTATCCGCCACTTTGGCGAAAAGGACCGTATTGCCGCCCTGCATGTGCGCAACGTGAAGTTCCTTGACGGATATCACCACTTCCGCGAGGCCAGCCACCTGTCCAAGGACGGGGATCTGGATATGTTCGCTATCATGAAGGCGATCTACGATACGTGTCCGGATGCATATGTCCGCCCGGATCACGGAAGAATGATCTGGGATGAGGTGGGCCGTCCGGGATATGGCCTTTACGACCGCGCTCTGGGCGCAACGTACTTAAACGGCCTTTGGGAAGCGATTGACCGGCTGTCCAGATAAACCGTAATGATATGTAAAAATGGAGGCAGACATGAAACTCAGCTTAAATGGAATAAAAGACGCCGCCGCGTGGAAGGCGGCCGGCATATCTCTTCCGTCCTATGACGTGGAGAAGATCGCTGCCGACACCAGAAAAGCGCCCGTGTGGGTACACTTTGGGGCCGGAAATATTTTCCGTATCTTTATCGGCGGCCTGGCAGATAAGCTGCTCGGCAAGGGAGATATGGATAAGGGCATCACCTGTGCGGAAACCTTTGACTTTGACGTGATTGATAAAATATATGATCCGTATGACAACCTGGTTCTCGCGGTTACGCTGAAGGCTGACGCGTCTACGGAAAAGCAGGTGATCGGTTCTCTTACGGAGGCGATCAGGGCGGTTTCCGGGGATCCGGCTCAGTGGAACCGCTTGAAAGAGATTTTTGTAAATCCCGGGCTTCAGATGATTTCCTTTACCATTACGGAAAAGGGATATGCCCTGACAGGGCCTGACGGCAGCTTCTTCCCCTTTATCCAGGCTGATATCGAAAATGGCCCGGAAAAGGCCGGATCAGCTATGGCCGTGGTCTGCGCCCTTCTTCTGGAACGCTATAAGGCCGGAAAGCTGCCTCTGGCAGTCGTGTCCATGGACAACTGCTCCCACAACGGGGAAAAGCTTCAGAGCTCCATTATTGCCATGGCTAAGGAGTGGGAGAAAAAAGGATACGTGGACGCGGGATTTGTGGAGTACCTGTCAGACGAGAGCATTGTGTCCTTCCCCTGGTCCATGATCGACAAGATCACCCCGCGGCCGGCGGATTCCGTGTGTGCGGAGTTAAAGAATCTGGGCATAGAGGATATGGATCCGGTGATCACCTCCAAAAAGACGTATATCGCCCCCTTTGTCAATGCCGAGGGACCGCAGTATCTGGTAATTGAGGATAAGTTCCCCAACGGGCGTCCGCCCCTGGAAAAAGCGGGCGTCTATATGACAGACCGCGATACGGTTAATAAAGTGGAGAGAATGAAGGTTACAACCTGCCTGAATCCGCTCCATACAGCTCTGGCCGTATATGGCTGTGTGCTGGGCTACACGCTGATTGCAGATGAGATGAAGGATCCGGAGCTGAGCCGGCTGGTGCATGAGATCGGCCCGGTGGAAGGCATGCCGGTGGTGACGGATCCGGGTATCCTCTCCCCGCAGGATTTCGTAGATGAGGTTATTAAGGTAAGGATCCCCAATCCCTTTATGCCTGATGCGCCCCAGCGTATCGCCACAGACACCTCCCAGAAGGTGGGCATCCGTTACGGCGAGACGATCAAGGCGTATATGGAGAAATACGGCGACGCCAAAAAGCTGAAAGCCATTCCGCTGGCTATCGCGGGCTGGTGCCGGTATCTTTTGGGCGTGGATGACGAGGGAAAGAAGTTTGAGCTCTCCCCGGATCCCATGGCTCCGGAGCTGGTAAAGAAGCTGGAAGGCGTTGTGGTTGGAAAACCGGAGACGTATCAGGGGCAGTTAAAGGAGATCCTTTCCAATGCCAATATCTTTGGCGTTGACCTGTACGAGGCAGGTATCGGCAGCCTGGTTGAAGACATGTTTGTGGAAGAAATCGCAGGGCCTGGCGCGGTGCGGGCTGTTTTGAAGAAGTATATAACTGCATAAATTGAAAGATACCCCCGTTTCCCCTTGCAGAGAAACGGGGGTTGTTCGATCCGATCATAAATCATCTGCTCACTCTTTTTTATCCGAATTCTTCTGTTCCCGGTTCAATACCTTTGAAAATTTGTTTTCCTTCCTCCAACTGCTCGGCGAGATACCAAATACGTTCCGAAAGGCCCTGGAGAAGTGAAGCTGGTTCGGGTAGCCGACCATTCGGGAAATCTCGTTGATGGGCATTTCGGAAAACTTTAACAGCTCGGCGGCGCGGTTCATGCGGTAGTAGATCAGAAACTGCTGCGGCGTCTGGTTTAAGGAATCCCGGAAAATCTTTCCCAGATAGCTGCGGTTGAGATTGCAGAAAGCGGCAATGTCTTCCACCGTGATGGTATGGCTGTAATTCTGCTCTATGAAGCTGACGGCCTCGCGGATGTAGAAATCCTTGAGCTTTCCCACGGTGATTTCTTTGTGGTTGGCCGAGGACTGGATCAGCAGATCCACAAACAGGTAGAGATGGCCGATTTGGTAGAGAGAGGTGTTTTTCTGGTTCTGTACAAGGGACATGATCTCATCTCTTAAGCGGGCGGCCAGTTCCTTGCGGTTGTAGCGGTAAATGGGTTCGTCAAAGCCTAAGCCTGCTGTCTCAATGAATTCTTTGGCGCGGATTCCGTCAAATTCAATCCATGCATACTCCCAGGGGTCCGTCTCGTCGGCATGATAGGTGTTGATCTGGCCGGGACAGATTAAAAAGCCCTGGTTCCGCCTGAGCTGGTAGGCGTGGGTCACGCCCTGGCTGTCAGTGGAAAGAAGCGTGCCCTTTCCGGAAAGGATAAAGTGGAAGAGATAGTGGTTGCGGGCTGCGGGGCCATAGGAGTGAAGGGGCGCGCAGCGTTCCCATCCGTATTGGTAGAGGGTCATATCAATGTAACGTTCATTTGGAAAGATATTAAAAATCAGATCTGACATGGGAAAGCTCCTTTCTCTGTCAGGGCAGCGGGGGATACCGCCTGTTATGAGGTTTGTGGAACATATCAGGAAAGCGTATGAGCCGCTTATGAAACGTTAAGGAACGGCGCATATACCATTATTGTACCACACCTTACGTTTTTTGTACATATGAGGCATTTTGATATATGGAGGCACATTAGATATATATACCTGATTCGTCAATATTGATATAATCCTAAATAAATCAAGGGGTATTACATAAAATATCCCTAAATTTAACCACAATTGGCCAATGTGGAACAGCTTTTTACCACCTTTTTTGTGATATTTGATGTTTTGTACCTTAAGACATTGATAAAAATGTCACATAGAAAAAATCCATAAAATTAAGGAGGGCGTTTTGTGAAAGCTTTAAAAAAAGCAGCTGTAATTTCGCTGTCAGCAGGCATGGCGCTTGGTTTGACAGCGTGCAGCAGCGGGACATCGATGGATGGGAAAACCCACCTGACATTCCAGATTTGGGATGTGGCTCAGCGCGACGGAATGCAGCAGGTATGCGACGCGTATACAGCGAAAAATCCGGATGTTGTGATTGAAGTGCAGGTTACAAGCTGGAGCGAGTATTGGACGAAGCTTGAGGCTTCGGCTATCAGCAATCAGATGCCGGATATTTTCTGGATGCATACGAATGAGATTTTAAAGTATGCGGACTATGGAAAACTGGCGGATTTGACGGATCTGTATGATGATGAGAGCAAGACGTATTATACGGATCATTTTTCCGAGACTTCGCTGGGCAATATTCAGGGAAGCGACGGCAGATATTACGGCGTTCCCAAGGATAAGGATACAGTCGGGCTGGTTTATAATAAAGAGATGTTTGACGCTGCGGGTGTTGATTATCCCAACGAGGAGTGGACGTGGGATGACTTGACAGAGGCCTCTCAGAAGATTTATGACGCCACCGGAAAGTACGGATATATGGCTTACGGCGACGATCAGCTCGGCTACTGGAACTTTGTGTACCAGAAGGGGGGGTGCATTCTGACAGAGGATAAGGAACGGGGCGGTTTTGACCAGCAGCCGACCATTGATGCAATGAAGTTTTACATAGGGCTTCAGAGCTATGACTGGTGCCCGGATCAGAATTACTTTGCGGAGACGTCTCCCGGAACCGCGTTTTTCTCAGAGCAGGGCGCAATGTTTTTCGAGGGTAACTGGAATGTGCTCAATGAGATGAAGAACTATCCGGAGATGGCCGGAAAGTGGGATGTCGCGGTTCTCCCGAAATGCCCGGATCCGGCAAGCGGAGACGGCCGGGCCACGATTTCCAACGGCCTGTGCTATGCCACAAGCGCTGCGGGCAAGAATCTGGAGATTGTTAAGGATGTCCTCAAATTCATGGGTTCTGAAGAGGGACAGAGGATTCAGGGCGAATCCGGCGCAGCGATCCCGGCGTATGAAGGGCTTGAGGAGACCTGGGTAAAGGTATTTGATCAGTTTGACTATGTGCTGGATGTCGGAAAGTTTGTCGATATGTTCGACTATGCGGTGCAGAGCGTCAACAATGCGCACCGCCCTGTATGGAAGACGCAGGTTACGGACGCGCTGCTTAAGATTTATGCCGGCACGTACACCGTTGACGAGGGCCTTTCCGTGATACAGGAGGCTATCAACACGGCTGGCGACGATGATTAGAAAGGAAGGTATGCGGTATGGCAAATACAGGCACAAGTATGGCAAGTAAGCATGCCCGCGACGAGAGCATGTGGGGATACATTATGGTTGCGCCGACCATCATTGGTCTGATCGTGTTAAACCTGTATCCGTTTTTAAATACACTGATTCTGAGCTTTTCAAAGACAAAACCCTTTGGGCTTTACGAGCTGCGGGGCGTTCAGAACTATATCAAGATGTTCCAGAGCCCGGAGTTCTGGAGGGCGAACTGGAATACGATTTATTTCTGTATTCTGACCGTGCCGGTGGGAATTTTCCTGGCGCTGGCCGTGGCGGTTATGCTGAACGCCAAGATTAAGGGAAGAACCGCGTTCCGCGCGATATTCTTCCTGCCCATGGTTGTGGCCCCGGCGGCGGTGGCCATGGTTTGGAAGTGGATGTTTAACACAGAATATGGTATCATTAATACGCTGCTGGCGCACAAGATTAACTGGGTAACGGATCCGAATGTAATTATGATTACATGTGCAATCATCGCTATCTGGAGCGCGATTGGTTACGACGCGGTTCTTCTTCTGGCAGGGCTTCAGAATATCTCCAAGTCCTACTACGAGGCGGCCAGCTTAGACGGCGCGACGAAGTGGCAGCAGTTCCGCATGATTACCCTGCCCATGGTTTCCCCGACGCTGTTCGTGGTATTAATCATGCGCCTGATGTCTTCCATCAAGGTATACGACCTGATTTACATGATGGTTGAGGAATCGAACCCGGCCTTAACAAGCGCCCAGTCGCTGATGTACTTATTCTACCGTGAATCGTTTGTAACCGGCAACCGCGGTTTTGGATCCGCTGTCGTTATCTGGACCGTAGCCCTGATCGGACTTGTGACGGTGATTCAGTTCTGGGGCCAGAAGAAATGGGTCAATTACGAGGTATAAAAGAAAGGAGGAAAACCATGAAATCATTAGAACAGGCAAGACGGACCAGGACAATCGGGACATATGCATTTTTTATCATCGGTTCCATCATTATGATTTTCCCCTTTGTCTGGATGTTTTTGACAAGCTTTAAGACCGTTTCCGAGAGTATGCAGATTCCTCCGGATATTCTGCCGCATCAGTGGAACGTAAGCAACTTTAAAGAAGCGATGGCCAGCCTTCCCTTTGGCGCGCTTTATAAAAATACCATCCTTCTGATATTCTGGCGCGTGGTGTGCGCGG
Organism: Clostridiaceae bacterium; assembly: GCA_910575795.1. Classification (GTDB taxonomy): domain Bacteria; phylum Bacillota; class Clostridia; order Lachnospirales; family Lachnospiraceae; genus Otoolea; species Otoolea muris. Next base: position 22,768 of record CAJTGE010000008.1, read on the forward strand.
TTGGTTTCAGCTCCATGGCGGGCTATGCGTTTGCCAAGCTGAATTTTAAGGGCAAAAACGTATTGTTCAGCATTGTGCTGATTCAGATGATGCTGCCGTCCCAGATTTTTATCACGCCGCAGTATCAGATGCTTGCCAAGCTGGGACTTACGAATACGGTGTTTGCCCTGGTCTTCCCCGGTATTGTCAGTGCGTTCGGAACGTTTTTCCTGCGCCAGGCTTATCTGGGAATCCCGGATGAGATATCTGAGGCGGCGCATCTGGACGGATGTAACCAGTGGCAGACCTTTACAAAGGTTATGGTACCCTTAACCACGTCCTCTATGGCGGCCCTGGCGATTTTTACGGCGGTATTCGCTTACGGCGATTTGATGTGGCCGCTGATTGTCAATACAGATTTAAAGATGATGACCCTGTCCTCCGGACTTGCGACCCTGCGCGGACAGTTCAGCACCAACTTCCCGGTAATGATGGCCGGTTCCCTGATGGCCATGATTCCCATGGTTGTGCTGTACATGATCTTCCAGAGACAGTTTATTGAAGGCGTTGCAACGACGGGAGGCAAATAAACCTTAACAAAAGACAGAGAACTGCGGAGGAATTTGAGAGATGTCGATCAGATATGATGAGAGCAAAAAAACCTTTACCTTACAGACAAAGAACAGCACATATCAGATGAAGGTGAGCGAATACGGCTATTTGCTGCACTTATATTACGGTGACAGGATTGAGGATGAGGATCTGAGCTATCTGCTGAAGCTCCAGGACAGGGGATTTTCTCCCTGTCCGAATGAAGCGGGAAATGACAGAACCTTTTCTCTTGACTTCCTTCCGCAGGAATTTTCCACAGACGGAAACTGCGACTATCGCTCCGGGAGCATTGAGGTTAAAAATGCGGACGGCAGCTATGGCTTTGTTGGTAAGGTTAAGGGACACCGGATTTATTCCGGCAAATATAAACTGGAGGGGATGCCGTCTCTGTTTGGGACAGAGGGGGATACAGTGGATTCGCTGGAGATCCGCCTTCAGGACGAAGCGACTCTGCTCACAGTGATTCTCAGGTACAGTGTGTTTGAGGAAAAGGATATTATCACGAGAAGCACCAGAGTTGTCAATGAAAATCCGGAAACGGTGTACTTAAACCGCGTGATGTCCATGACCATGGATTTTATGGATTCGGATTACGATTTCATCCATCTGGACGGGCGCCACACCATGGAACGCGAAGTGACAAGAATCCCCATCTCCTATGGGATGCAGACCATAGGAAGCTTTCGCGGCGCGTCCAGCCATCAGCATAATCCGTTCGCGATCCTGTGCGACCACGGTGCGAATGAGGATTTCGGAAGGTGCTATGGTTTTTCGTTTATTTACAGCGGCAATTTTGTCTGCAAGGTGGAAAAGGATCAGTATGATCAGACCCGGATCAATATGGGTATTCATTCCAAGCATTTTTCGTATCAATTGAAGTCAGGCGAGTATTTTGAGGCGCCGGAGGCAGCGCTTGCCTATTCCGGCCAGGGCCTGACAAGGCTGTCTCAGCTTTATCACAATGCATACCGGGAGAACCTTTGCCGCAGCCCCCTTTCGGCAGAGATCCGGCCGATTGTGATAAATAGCTGGGAAGCGGCCTACTTTGATTTTGATGATGATAAACTCCTCCATATCGCCAGAGAAGCGGTGGATATGGGAGTGGAGCTCTTTGTCCTGGACGACGGCTGGTTTGGCAAGCGTGACGACGACTGTTCCAGCCTGGGAGACTGGACCGTGAACCGGGCGAAGCTGAAAAAAGGGCTTAAGGGCCTATCGGATGAAATCCACAAAATGGGCCTTAAATTTGGCCTGTGGATCGAGCCGGAGATGGTGTCCGAGGACAGTGATTTGTACAGACAGCATCCGGACTGGTGCCTGCAGACGCCGAAGCGTCCGCTCGCCAGGGGACGTTATCAGCTCGTCCTGGACTTATCGAGAAAAGACGTATGTGATTATATTATTTCTTCCATTAACGCGATTCTGGATGAAACGAAGATTGAGTATGTGAAATGGGATATGAACCGTTTCATCACAGAATCCTGGTCCTCGATTGAGGAGAAGGAAAAGCAGGGGGAGATTTACCACCGTTATATTCTGGGCCTTTATTACCTGATGGATCAGATTATCCTCACGCACCCGGATATCCTGTTCTGCGGGTGCAGCGGCGGCGGCGGGCGGTTTGACCCCGGAATGCTTTACTATCAGCCGCAGATCTGGTGCAGCGATAATACGGACGCCATCTGCAGGCTGAAGATTCAGTACGGAACATCCTTTGCCTACCCGATTTCGTCCATGGAATCGCATGTTTCCGTGTGCCCGAACCATCAGACGGGCCGGACGGTTCCCATCACGACAAGGGGCGTCACGGCAATGGACGGTATCCTGGGCTATGAGCTTGATTCCACAAAACTGACGACGGAGGAGAAGGAAATCTGCAGGAAGCAGATTGAGGATTATAAGAACTTTTATCCTTTGATAGCAAAAGGCGATTATTACAGACTGACCAACCCGTTTGCGTTCCATGAATATACGGCGTGGCAGCATGTGTCAAAGGATCGCAGCCGGTCCCTGGTAAGCCTGGTGCTGACGGATAAGGAAGCGAATGACGCGCAGCGCTATCTGAAGCTTAAAGGGCTTAAGCCAGAGGCGCGCTATACGGTGAGCGGCATGCCGGGCCTCTATTCCGGGCGGCTTTTGATGAGCGCCGGGATTCCGGTTCCGGGAAGCCTGCTTGAGTATGAGGCGGTTCAGTTTTATGTAGGGGAGACGGGAGGTCAATCATGAATGATGTCGTGCTGGAATGGATTATCCCCTATGTGATGCCCGCAAAAAAACGGCTTTTAAAGGCCGTGCTGGTTTCACTGCTGATCGTGCTTCTGGCTGACGCCGTGCTGTTTTACGCATTCCTGCTGCTGCCGGCAATCGTGCTGGGGATTGTGGAGTTTTTCCTGTTCCGGAGCTGGAAGCTGGAATATGAATATGTGTATGTAAACGGTGATTTTACGATTTCCAAAATCATCCGCAAGGAGAAGAGAAAGGACGTCTTCCACTGTGACCGCAAGGACATCCAGTATGTCCGGGAGGGAAAGCTTACGGAGGACGGATGCCGGGTATCGGATTTTTCTTCCGGCTGGGAAAAGGCGGATGTTTACACGCTCCGGACCGGAAACCGCCTGGTATATATTGAACCAAACGAGGAATTTCTGCAGGATCTTCGTCTGTACAGGAAGGCGTAGAATAATAAATTAAAAACAGGAGGATATGATTATGGCAAGCTTATCTTTAAAAAATATATGCAAACAGTATCCCAACGGCTATAAGGCTGTGACGGATTTTAACTTAGAGATCGCGGATAAGGAGTTTATCATTTTCGTAGGCCCGTCCGGGTGCGGCAAGTCAACTACGCTGCGTATGGTGGCCGGACTGGAGGACATCTCCTCCGGAGAGTTTAAGATTGACGGCGTACTGATGAATGATGTGGAGTCCAAGGACAGGGATATCGCCATGGTATTCCAGAATTACGCCCTTTATCCGCATATGACTGTATATGACAACATGGCCTTTGGACTGAAGCTGCGCAAGGTTCCCAAGGATGAGATTGACCGTATGGTGCGCGACGCCGCCAAGATCCTGGATCTGGAGAAGCTCCTGGATCGCAAGCCCAAGGCTTTGTCCGGCGGCCAGAGACAGCGCGTAGCCATGGGCCGCGCCATTGTCCGCAACCCCAAGGTATTCCTCATGGATGAGCCGCTCTCTAACCTGGATGCCAAGCTGCGCGTGCAAATGAGAACCGAGATCTCCAAGCTGCATCAGCGCCTGGGCGCGACGATTATCTATGTAACGCATGACCAGACCGAGGCGATGACCCTGGGGACCCGGATCGTGGTTATGAAGGACGGTATCGTACAGCAGATCGATACGCCGCAGAACCTGTACAACAGGCCCGGAAATCTCTTTGTGGCCGGCTTTATCGGTTCCCCGCAGATGAACTTCTTAAATGCCATCTGCCAGGCGCAGGGCAATGACGTATTCCTGACTGTTGGCGGGACACGTATTAAACTGAATCCGGAGCGCGCGAAAAAGCTTATCGACGGCGGCTACAGCGGCAAGGAAGTGATCATGGGGATTCGTCCTGAGGATGTAAATGACAGCGCGGAGGCGAACTTTGCGAATAAGGCTGTGATCCGCGGAACCGTGAATGTGTATGAGCTTCTGGGCGCGGAGGTCTGCCTGTACTTTGATGTGAATGGGACGCAGATGACGGCAAAGGTGTCTTCCGCTACGCCGATCCGGGCGAATGATACGGTTGATTTTGCACTGAATGCGGATAAGATCCATGTCTTTGATAAAGAGACGGAAGTGACGATTACGAATTAAGTTTTCAGTTAGGAAAAGAGAGACGCGGGCAGGAGGAAAGCGCCCGCGTATGTGAAAGCCGCCGCAGGGAACGGGGATGGGATCCGTTTCCTGCGGCGGTTTTGTATGGTTTGAAAGTCTATTGCTACCGAGTCTTTTTTAAGAATGAGGCTGATATTCTCATGTTCTGCATAACTTAATTCAAGTTTGATCTGATTTAAGCGTCGGCTTTCCAACAGAAACGAAAGCGTGCTGATTAGATTCATGACAGATTCCCCGGTCGCGGAAACTTTTGTTTGGGAATCTTCACTGTCTCCGCGAAATCCTTTGATGGATTCTAACTGGAGGAGCGATAAATTTTCATTGTTGGATTCGATAATATTATCGGAGTTGTATACTTTACTAATGAGCCATACAAAAAAATCATTTGTAAAAGAGTATACGTTTCGCTCGATTTCATTTTTCCCCGTATAGGACAGGAGCTTTCGCAGCATTTTCTGGGCGCTGGAGTTTTGATCAATTATGTAATTGACGGATATGCCATTGTGGTAAACAATGATAAAAACGGATTTACGTACTGTTCTGTCTTCTATTGGCGATCGCCGGGGCTGATTTGATCATAGGCACATTTGATCATATTGTATTGAATATCACGCCCATTTAATTGAATAGACGGATTTCTGTCGAATGCTTTCGTGAAATGCCAGTTTTCCCAGGAGATACTCGTCTGCTTTTCATCGGATGTAACTGCATCAATCAGTAATGAAATAGCATCATCCAGTAAATTTGTTTTTGTATCGGACCAACGCGTGGTTGACATAAGCTCACCTCTCTGCTCTCAAAGTCGCTTTATTGTGTTTGTAAGTTATCAAAGAATGTGATCGGAACCGTGTATTCGTTTTAAATTCAGGAGACATTTCGAACGTCATAGCATTAGGAATAGGAGCTTTGGCAAAAACAACCCGAAACGAGGAAGAAACGAGGGTTTTCGTTTCGGCTGCGCCAAACAGCCTGTCCAAATGAATGATGTAGTTTCCATCAGTATCGACGCCAGCCCCGTAAACACGGGTATTTGCCTGCATGGTAGCAAATCCTACATCGGATAGAACAATCTTTGAGCCTGTAAAATGCTTTTTCATCCCGTTTATATGTACAGTGACGGTCATCTGTGCCAGATCATCCTGATTAAAGTTAATGATTGGATTTGATTCGATAGAAACATCAGTATTAACATGCGAGAGAATAACCGAAAGCTCAGATCGCCGCCCATGCACAGCTTCTAATAAAAATTCACTTATAAGCTCTAATATTGTAAAATAAACCGTTATGCAGATGTCAAAAGCTTTATCATCCGGAATAAAAGTCATATAGCTGAATAAATTGAATTTATTTGCAATAAAAACGCCGGCTAAAGCAATCAATACCGTTTTGAAAATTTTTAAAAATATTCCCATCATCAGAGTAAGCACCTCTCAATCAGGCCGCTTATTTCAGTGGAGATGGAGGAATAATTGTTTATATCAATTCCAATGATGCCGTTAGACTGCAGATAGAAGTTTACGGCAATTTTTTCGGTAGTTCTCCCTTTGAAATAAATTCGCTGTATATCGATCGAAGATTTCTCTGATAAAAAATTCAATTTTTCAACAAGCTTTCCTAAAAAGGCTTTATTGTTAGAGAGCATAGGGAGTAACTGTGATATCTCGTCAGTTAAGTCCTGATCATCTTCCATAAATACAATATCATACACACAGAAGTCATTTTCCAATACGAAATGTTCAATTAAGCCCACCATAATTTCTGAGGTGATAATAATCTGCCGATAACCGTTATCATGGTATTGCTTTAGAAAGGTATAATATTCCACATTATCATCATATTGTATACAAAATACATCTTTAGAAATGTTATTTGCTTTCCAAAAAAGTTTTGCTTTCTTATAAACCATAATAACACCTCCTGAATTTTAATCAAATATACTGTTATTATATTATATTAATGTACCGCCGGCAATCATTTCATACAAAATTAATCAAATATTTCAGGGTAAAGCAACCGTTCAGCAATGATAATGGTTACCGTAAAAATCCGACAAAACCGCCGCAGGCGGATACGCCTGCGGCGTCTCAGTCAGTTTATTAAAAAATTACCGGATTTATCCCCTGCCCTTCTCAGCCTCAGTTATCCTCCTGCTGGCTCTCCGTCACGGTAAATACCTGGCGCTTTCTCGCCATCTCGTCGCTGGCGAGATACTCATCATAGGTCGTAATCTTATCGATCAGCTTCCCGTTTACGATCTCCATGATCCGGTTGGCGGTCGTCTCGACGATCTGGTGATCGCGCGAGGAGAACAGGATCACGCCCGGGAACTTGATAAGGCCGTTGTTGAGCGCGGTGATGGATTCCATGTCAAGGTGATCCGTGGGCTCGTCGAACATGAGCACATTGGCCCCGGAGATCATCATCTTGGAGAACATGCAGCGGACCTTCTCGCCTCCGGACAGGACGCGCACTTTTTTCACCCCGTCCTCGCCTGCGAAAAGCATCCGGCCCAGGAAGCCGCGTACATAGGTCACGTCCTTGACCGGGGAATACTGGGTCAGCCAGTCCACGATGATATCGTCATTGTCGAATTCGGCGCTGTTGTCCTTGGGGAAATACGCCTGGGAGGTCGTGAGCCCCCATTTGTAGCTGCCCTCGTCCGGCTCCATCTCGCCGGAGAGGATCTTGAAGAGCACGGTCTTGGCCTGCTCGTTGGGGCCGACGAGGGCCACTTTGTCCTGCCGTCCGAGGATAAAGGAGATGTTGTCTAAGACCTTTACGCCGTCGATGGTCTTGGAAAGGTTTTCCACAGTGAGAACCTCGTTTCCGATCTCGCGGTCAGGCCGGAAATCGATATAGGGATATTTCCGGCTGGAGGGCTTGATCTCATCCAGCTCGATTTTTTCAAGCGCTCTCTTTCTGGAGGTCGCCTGCTTGGACTTTGAGGCGTTGGCGGAGAAGCGCTGGATGAATTCCTGCAGCTCCTTAATCTTCTCCTCTTTCTTTTTATTGGCTTCCTTCATCTGCCGGATCATGAGCTGGCTGGATTCATACCAGAAATCGTAGTTGCCGGCGTAGAGCTGGATTTTGCCGTAATCAATGTCTGCGATATGGGTGCAGACTTTGTTTAAGAAATAACGGTCATGGGATACCACAATCACCGTGTTTTCAAAATTGATAAGGAATTCTTCGAGCCATGCAATGGCGTCCAGATCCAGATGGTTGGTAGGCTCGTCGAGGAGCAGGATGTCGGGGTTGCCGAACAGGGCCTGCGCGAGAAGCACCTTTACCTTCTGCGAACCGTTTAATTCGCTCATCTGCCTGCCGTGAAGTTCTGTATCGATGCCAAGGCCGTTTAAGAGGCTGGCCGCGTCGGATTCGGCCTCCCAGCCGTTCATGGTGGCAAATTCGCCTTCCAGCTCAGCGGCCTTGATGCCGTCCTCCTCGGAGAAATCCTCTTTCATATAAATGGCGTCTTTTTCCTTCATGATCTCGTAAAGTCTGGCATTTCCCATGATGACCGTATCCAGAACCGGAAAAGCGTCATACTTAAAATGGTCCTGCTGCAGGAAGGAAAGGCGCTGGCCCTGGGAGATAACCACTTCGCCGTTGGTCGGCTCAAGCTGACCTGACAGGATCTTAAGAAACGTCGATTTCCCTGCGCCGTTTGCCCCGATCATACCATAACAATTGCCCTCTGTAAATTTAATGCTGACATCCTCAAAGAGTGCTTTTTTGCCTACGCGTAGCGTCACATTACTTGTACTAATCATTTCCGTTCCTTTCCTTAAAAAAAAGAGGCTGCCTTTCGCCCCCCTTTGTCTGCTGCCCTCGTCTTTTCTATTTTACAGGAAATTCCTGATTTTGCAAGTGTTCTTTTCATAAAAATACTGTATTTTAGTCCCTTTTGTGCTATACTCTGTTATGGATCAGGGATTTTGGTTCTTTGATCCGTGCATGATGCTTTAAAATGGAGGTGTGTTATGTCCTTTGAAGATTATACAAAAGCCTGCCGGCTGGGCCGCAAAGCGTATCAGCGGAATCTGATGAAAGGTGTTTACCCTTATCTTCAGGCGCTGGACGAGACGATTTCCCATGTGGATATTATATCAGAGGTGGATTTGGGACTTCAGCAGATCCCTGCGGAGCTGATCGCCGGGACAAGGAACATCGGGCGGCGCGGCGCTTTTGCGCCGAATTATATGCCCCTCCTGGATGTGCAGTCCGAGTTTGCCTCAAAATGGATTGAACTCTGCAAGTCGCATCTGGAGGAAGGGATCCACACGCCGGTTACGGCCTGCGAGTTTATGGGGCGCTTCTATATTATGGAGGGGAATAAACGCGTCAGTGTTTTAAAATATTTTGGATCGCCGACGATCCCTGGTATTGTGACCCGCCTGGTTCCCCGTAGAACGCTGGATGAAGATAACCAGATTTACTATGAGTATATGAATTTTCACCGCCTGTCAGGCGTCAATTATATATTATTCAGCCGCAGGGGCGGCTACCCCGCGCTGTCAGCCGCTGTGGCGGGAAATGCGGCCGCGCCCTGGAGTGAGGAGATGCGGCAGGATTTTTCCGCCGCATATGTGAAATTTTCCACAAACTATAAGGCGAAGGGCGGGCAGAGGCTGCCGATCGAGGCCGGGGACGCGCTGCTCGCCTATATTGAAATCTATGGATACGATTCGCTGAAAGAGGATCCCGGCTCAAAAGTGAAGGAAAATATCGCAAAGAGCTGGGATGAATTTGCCCGTCTGAAGGAACATAAGACCGTGGAATTGGTTATGGATCCCGTCCCGGCCGCGCCTAAGAAGAAGCTGATTGATATCCTGCTTCCGCCGTCCGCGAAGCAGACAAAGATTGCGTTTATCCATTCCAAAAACGCGGAGCTGTCGAGCTGGACGTATGCCCATGAGCTGGGTCAGCGCCATGTGGCGGAGGTGTTTGGGGATCGGGTGGAAACATTTTCCTATGAAAATATTACGCCGGGCGAAGACGCGCAGAATGCGATTCAGCGCTCGATCGACAACGGATGCACGATTATTTTCACCACAACGCCCGAATTTATTTCCGCCAGCATCAAAATGGCCAGGGAGTATCCGAATGTGAAAGTCTTAAACTGCTCGCTCAACACATCGCACCACAATATCAGGAGCTATTACGGGCGGATGTATGAGGCGAAATTCCTGTGCGGGATGATCGCCGGGGCGCTGGCTGACAATAACCGGATCGGATATATTGCAGATTACCCGATATATGGGACAACGGCGAATATTAACGCGTTCGCCCTGGGGGCGCGCATGGTCAACCCAAGGGCGAAGGTGTATCTGAGATGGTCTACGAAAAAGGACGGCATAGATATAACTGATTATTTCCGGGAAAATCAGATCTCCTATTTATCCCATCAGGATATGATCGTACCGCGCTACGCCTCCAGGCGGTATGGGCTGTACCGGTTTGACAGCGGCTTTGGGTTCGGCCCGGAGATCAAAGAAACAGCGGAGAGGAAGGCGTCCGGGGAGACGGAGGAGGCCGGCGGACAGACGCCCTTTAACGCGGCTACTCCGCTGTGGAACTGGGGACGTTTTTATGAGAAAATCATTGAGAGCATCATGGCCGGCTCATGGAACAGCGGCGACGTATCGGATGCAAAGGCTTTAAACTACTGGTGGGGGCTTTCCGCAGGGATGGTGGATCTCATTTACACACAGAACCTGTCCTATGCAACGAAACGTCTGGTGGAATTCGTCCGGCGCGGGATTGAGACAGGAACCTTCCACCCATTCTCCGGCCTGCTCTATTCGCAGACCGGGATCGTGCAGAAAGATGAGAACCGGGCGCTTTCACCGGAGGAGATTATCACAATGGACTGGCTGGCTGAAAATGTGGTCGGGGAAATCCCGGATTTTGACTCCCTGACCGGGGCGGCCCAGGCCGTGGTGCGCCTGCAGGGGATAAGGAAGCCGGAAGATGCGGTATAAAAAGGAGTGACAGTTCGGAGGTTGTCTGGACTGTTGAAAAACGGGGGAATTTCAGGGATGAACGGACATGAAAATACTTGCGCTTGCTGATCAGGAATCAAAGGGGTTGTGGGATTATTTTGACAAATCAAAGCTGAAGGGGATTGATCTCATCATATCCTGCGGGGATCTGGCGCCGCAGTATTTATCCTTTTTGGCCACCTTCACCCATGCGCCGGTTCTCTATGTGCACGGCAATCACGACGGCTGCTATGCACAGACGCCGCCCGACGGCTGCGTCTGCATTGAAGATACGATTTACACCCATGAGGGGATCCGCATCATGGGCCTGGGCGGCTCCATGCGCTACAAGAACGGGGCGCATCAGTATACGCAGGCGGAGATGAACTGGCGGGCGGCCAGGCTGTGGCCCAAAATCGCGATACACAGGGGATTTGACATATTGGTTGCGCACTCGCCTGCTTTTGGCTTTCACGACGGAACGGATCTGCCGCATGTGGGGTTTACGGCTTTTAATAAGCTGATGGAACGCTACAACCCGGATTATTTCATACACGGCCATGTTCATGCGACGTATGGTTCCATGTTCCGGAGGGAGGATCTGTATGGAAAGACAAGGGTGATTAATGCGTATGAGCGGCATACGGTTGAATATGAGAAGTAAATAAGGCCCGGAGCGTGTCAGAGAAATCAAACACGCTCCGGGCCGTCTGCTTATAGTTCCTGTTGTTCTTTTTTTACAAGCTGCTCCCGATAGGAGAGGTAATTCACATAATCAATCAGGCGCCGTTTTGATTTTCTGGAAAAGGATGAGACGCGGCAGAGGAAATCTCCCGCCGTAATATGCTGGATAAAGCGCTCCGAGAGCTCCGGCGGGAGTTTCGGATATGAGATGTTTCCCAGAATATAGTCAGAACTGACATTGTAATACTGGGTCAGCGTATATAGATGATGAAGCGGCAGGTCCGCTTTGGCAGTTTCGTAACGGGAATAGATCTGCTGTGTTGTGCAGAGAACCTGGGCTAACTGTTCCTGCGTGATTCCTTCGCGTTCCCGAAGCGTTTTCAGACGCTCGCTGATGACTTTCCTATCAAGCCCGGGATTTTTCATGGCCGCACACCTCCTGAAATTACACATAATTATAGTAAAATAATCTATCATACATATAAAAGATTGTATCCAAATATGGGTAGATTGATGTAAAAATTTTTCAGAATACAATAATTTTGGCGTATAGAATGGCAGGGGGGTGATCGCGGGAAGGACGCCGGTGAATCTCTGAATGATATGTTTCGGTATGGCTGGATTTTAAGGACAGTTCCTAATTATTGTGAGCAGCCTTGTTGATATTGCCACATTAACGGAGAAGTGTATACCTTACATAAAACGGCGCAAAGGACAGACAGAAAAAGACCCATCAGAAAGTCTGACCGGACCTGATGGGCCGAGTGACGATTGCACAGGCAACCGTTAATCTCGCTCAAGTGTAAAATTCGTTAATCTTTAGATAGTTCTTTCTTTTCAATCTGCTCCTGATAGGAAAGATAATTCACATAATCGATGAGGTGCCGCTTCGACTTTTTCGAGAAGGCCGAAATAAGACAGACAAAATCTCCCACCGTAATGTGCTGGATAAATCGCTCTGAAAGCTGCGGCGGTATATTCGGGTGCGAAATGGTTCCCAGAATATAATCGGAGCTGACTTTATAATACTGCGACAGGGTGTAAAGATGGAGCAGCGGCAAAGTGGCTTTAGCGGTTTCATAACGGGAATAGGTCTGCTGCGTTATCTTGAGAAGCTGGGCTAATTGTCCCTGTGTGATATCCTCGCGTTCCCGAAGAATCTTGAGACGTTCGCCGACTATGAATTTATCAAAACCTGAATTTTGCATGTCCGCACACCTCCTTTGCTACATTTAATTGTTGTAAAATACTGTATCATACATGAAAAGGATTGTAGCAAAATACAAATAAATTGATGTAAAAATATTAATTAATACATATAATTCGTGTAAAAGATTGTACCAGTACACGATTTCACAGATACCCGGATATTAAGCGCCTGATAATCGCCGTTATTTTTGCAAGGCTGTACCAGGCAGCCAATTACTGCCCTTGTCCTTGTATTTACCAGAAAAATGGCATATAATCATGATATGAAAATTGTCCGGAAGACGAACAGGAAAGAGGAACACCACATGAACAAGAATGAACGCTGCCTGGCCATTTTGGAGCTGATTCAGAGATACCACAGAGTGGATGTGAAGGATCTGGCGCGGCAGTTTGGCGCGTCTGAGATGACGATTCGGCGTGATCTGAATTTTCTGGCGCAGCAGTATAATATCACGCGCACGCACGGCGGAGCTCTGATGGTAAATCAGACCGTGGTGCGCATGACGTCATTTGATGAAAAGCGTATTTCCAACAAAGCGAGCAAGGAGCGGATTGCGGCGATGGCCGCGTCGCTGATCCGCGGCGGGCAGCGCATCTTTATTGACGCAGGGTCCACGACGCGGATTATGCTGAATTACCTGGACAAGGGTTTACGCGCTGTGATTGTGACCAACCATTTAAAAGTAGCGGAAGAAGCGCTCCAGTATGACAATGTATCGGTGATCATGCTGGGCGGAGAAATGATCCGGATCACAAACTGCAGCTCCGGCCCGGTGGCGGAGGAACAGATCCGCAAATATCAGCTTGATACAGCCTTCATCGGGGCTGCGGCGATTGGCACGGACGGACGCCTCTACGACGGCTATTCACCGGAGGCCCGCTTTAAGAGCTCCCTTTTTTCCGTGGCAAAGCGCGTATATCTGCTGGCTGATTCCACAAAATTTAATACATATGACTTAAACGGCTTTGCCTCCCTCTCACAGGTGGACGGCGTGATCACGGATCAGGGCCTTGACGAGGAGGGCAATAACCTTCTGAAAAAATATAATACAAGAGTAATCTTTGCGTAACCGTTTCGGCGGCCCGATATCATATTGTCTGTAAATAAGGCCATAACAAACGCTTCCAGTTACAGGAAGCGCTATGTTATGGCCTTTTTATGCGCACAACCGGCTAACATGTATGATAAATTTTTCTGTATGCATAACTTAAAGCAATCATTGAAAAAATAATAAAATAAAGCTAAACGAACATAAAAACCGGATTAAATCTGAAAAACAAAGAAAATTCCCCTAAAATCAAACATAATCAAACACAAAGAAAAATAAAAACGAACATTAATTATACATAATAACTAAAAAATGCAGGTTAATTTTAGATATATATGGGATTGAAGTACAAAAATAAGTGTGCTAATATGTTCGTACAATCAAAAAACGTTCAAAGATAAAGGAGGAATTGTTTTATGAAAAAAGTTTTGTCCGTTGCTATGGCCGGTATGCTTGCGCTGTCTCTGACGGCCTGCGGTTCTTCTGAAAAGCCTGCCGGGACGCAGGCTCCGGCTCCGACCGAGGCGGTGAAGACGGAGGCGGCTGTGGAGGAAGCTGTCACAGAGGCCGTGAAGGAGGACGCCGCTTCCGAGGGCGGCTACACGATTGGCTTTTCACCGTACACGCTGACCAATGAATATTTTACCGCGGTTCAGACCGGTGTTCAGACGGCTTGTGACGAGCTTGGCTGCGAGATGATTTCCTTTGACCCGCAGAATGATCCGACGAAGCAGGCGTCTCAGATTGAGGATATGATTGCAAGCGGCATCGACGCGCTGGTGTACATACCGTACGATTCCGCCGGAGCGCATACGGTTCTTCAGACCTGCCGGGACGCGGGCGTTAAGGTAATCAATGTGGACAATGTGATCACAGAGGATGATTATGAGCTGGTGGACGGCATTATCGCTTCTGACAATACGCAGCTTGGCTATCTGTCAGGCCAGTGGGTTGCCGAGAATCATCCGGATGGCGCGAATATCCTGATTGTTCATCTGCAGACAGCAGAGTCCTGTATCATCAATGTTGAGGGCTTCTGGTCCGGAATTAAGGATAATGTATCGAATGCGGACGCATTTGTAGAAGTTCAGGTTGTAGAGGGCGAGGGAGCGACGGACGCGGCGTTTAATGTGGTATCGGACGCGCTTCAGGCTCATGATGATATTGATGTGATTTACTGTATCAACGATACCTCTGCCCTGGGAGCGGTTCAGGCTGTGGAGGAAGCCGGAAAGGCCGGTTCCATTGACATTCTCGGCAAGGACGGCGCGCCGATCGGCAAGCACGCGATCAAGGACGGAACCATGGTGCAGTCTTCCGCACAGCGGCCGACCTATATGGGTTACCTGGGCGTTCAGAATGCGGTAAAGGCGTTAAAGGGCGAGGAGTTTGAATTTAATATCGCAATTGAGTCCTACAGCATTGATGCGAGCAACATTGACGATTACGATCTGGATGCATGGGACGCTCTTGACTGATAATTGTATGGTCCGGCCCGGAACATTCCAGGCCGGATTTTTTTTGAAAATGAGGTAGGATAAATGAGTGAAGCAAAGCTCCTTGAAATGAAAAATATCACGAAGTCATTTGCCTCCAATGTGGTGTTAAACGGTGTAAATCTTTCGGTTGGCGGGGGCGAGGCGGTCGCGATTCTGGGTGAGAACGGGGCCGGAAAGTCAACGCTTATCAAGATTCTGGGCGGAATTTACAAGGCGGATTCGGGCGAAATCCGGATAAACGGGGAGACGAAGCACATCACCTCATCCGCGGTGGCGGGGGAAAATGGAATACGGATCATCCATCAGGAGATCATCATGGTTCCCGCGCGCACGATCGCGGCCAATGTATTTCTGGGGCGCGAGCCAAGGGACCGGTTTGGGATGGTGGACGCAAAGCGGATGGAGGAAGAGACGCAGAAGGTGATCGACGATCTGCATTTAAACCTGCGCGCCGGCGAACTGGTGGGCGATCTGTCGATTGGCATGCAGCAGCTTGTGGAGATCATCAAGGCAGTTTCAGCAGAGGCGCGCGTGGTGGTTATGGATGAGCCGACCTCCTCTCTGTCCCAGGGCGAGGTGGAAACACTGTTTGGGATTATACGCCTCCTTCAGGAAAAGAAGGTTGGGATCATTTATATCTCACACAGGCTGGAGGAATTATTTGCCATCACGGATCGCATTGTGGTGCTGCGCGACGGAAAGATGGTCGGGGATGTGCAGACAAAGGGCGCGGATAAAGACGAGCTGATCCGCATGATGGTAGGTCGCGAGCTGACCAGCTATTATACAAAGAGCCGGCGGGAAATCCGCGGCGTTTCCCTTGAGGTGAAACATTTAAAGCACGCGGAGTATTTTAATGACATTAGTTTTTATGCGAGATATGGCGAGATCGTCGGCTTTGCCGGGCTGGTGGGAGCAAGGCGCACGGAGCTGATGAAAACGATTTTCGGGGCGTTTCAGAGGGCCGGGGGAGAGATTTTCCTGGACGGAACGCCTGTAAACATCAAAAGGCCCAGGGATGCGATCGATCTGGGGATTGTCTATGTGTCTGAGGATCGCAGAGGCGAGGGCCTGATTCTTAAAAATGATGTGGAATTTAACATGGGCCTTGTCTGTCTGTCAGATTTTGTGAAGGGGATTTCCGTGGATTTTAAGGCGTGGGATACCATGGTCGAGGATTACAGGCAGAAATTCCGCATCCGGCTCACGTCCTCCAAGCAGCTCACAGGCAATTTAAGCGGCGGAAACCAGCAGAAGGTGGTGCTGAGCAAATGGCTGGCCAAAAAGCCGAAGGTCATTATTCTCGATGAGCCGACAAGAGGGATTGATGTGGGATCAAAGGCTGAGATTTACGCGATTATTGATGAGCTGGCTTCGGGCGGAGCGTCGATCATCATGGTATCGTCAGAGCTCCCGGAGATTATTAACATGTGCAACCGGTGCTATGTGATGTGCGAGGGGCGGATCACAGGAGAACTGAGCGAAACGGACTTTACGCAGGAGACGATGATGGCCTTTGCAACAAACCGTGAGACGGGTGACAGAGAATGACATTCAGGAGGTATACAAATGGAAAAATCCAAAGCCGCAAAATCTTCCGGCAGAGCGGCCAGTTTCTTTAAAAGCAATATCGGTACGATCATCGGCCTGATTCTCCTGGTCGGGATTATATCTGTTTCAACGCCGAAATTTATGACCCCGTCGAATATGCTGAACCTGATGAAATCCAACTCCGTGAACGCGATCATAAGCTGCGGCATGCTGCTTGCGATCCTGATGGGGGAGATCGATATTTCCGTTGGTTCAACGGTGGGCCTGACAGGCGTGATTGGGGCTTATATGATAACCAATATGGGCGCTCCGGTGTGGGCGGCCGTGCTGACCTGCCTGGCTGTGGGCGCTCTGGTAGGCACGATTAACGGAGTGGCGATCGCGTATTTCCAGGTTCCGGCCTTTGTGGCTACGCTGGCAATGCAGTGCATCGGAAGGGGGCTTACGCAGATCATCTCGGGCGGCGTTACAATCCGCGTGCGCAACGACGGCTTTACGGCTCTGGGCAATGCGAACCTGGGCGGGGGGATTTCCGTGATTATCGTCTATGCGGCGGTGATTCTGATCGCAACGTGGTTTCTGTTAAACCGTACGCGCTTCGGATACTATGTCTACGCGATCGGCGGAAATAAGACAGCGGCCCAGTATTCGGGCGTGGATGTGAAAAAATATAATATGCTTCCCTATATCCTGATCGGCCTTCTGTGCGGGATCGGCGGACTGGTATGGTGCGCCAGGCTGGGTTCCGCGGCGGCGACGCTGGGAAATGGGTTCGAGATGGATGCCATAGCGGCAGTCGTGATCGGCGGGACAAGCATGTCAGGCGGAGTCGGCACAGTGGGAGGCACATTTATCGGTATTCTGATTATCGGCGTGATCACCAATGGACTGAACCTGATGGAGATCAATTCCTTCTGGCAGAATGTCCTGAAGGGAATCATCATCCTGATCGCGGTTGTGATCGATGTGGCAAGGAAGAGCCGGGCGAAGCGGCAGTAGGGAAAAGGGAATTTTATGGCGTTTGCAGGACTTGATGTGGGAACCAGCGGGAGCAAGCTGCTGGTATATGATTTAGAGGGCCGCGTGGTATTTAGGACCGAAGGCCGGTATGCGGAGCTGGGGGAAAACGGCCGGAGAGAGCTGAACCCAAAGACCGTTCTTGACACGGTTTTCAAGCTTCTCAGAGAGGCGGGGGATTCCTGCCCGGAACCGATCGAGGCGCTGGCGGTTACGTGTCTCGGGGAGTCGGTGGCGTGCCTGGACGATAAAGGGGAGGCGCTCACGAATTCCATGCTCACCGGGGATGTCAGGGGGATTCCGGAGACAGAGGAGGTGATCCGCGCGTTCGGCGCCCGGAGCATCTTTGAGATTACGGGCCTGCCGCCCAATGAGCTCTACGGGCTTCCGAAATACAGGTGGCTGAACCGGAACACGGACGCGGTAAAACGCGCGGCGGCGATCCTGTTTTATGAGGATTATGTGACATTTAAGCTGACAGGAGAGCGAAAGGTCAGTTACACATGCGCGGCCCGCAGCATGGCGTTTGACATCCGGAAAATGGACTGGTCAGAGGAACTTCTCTCCTTTGCGGGCATCCGCCGCGGGCAGATGTCGGATCCGGTGGGGCCCTGCGAGGTGATCGGTACGATTTTACCCGGGATGGCGGATGAGCTTCATCTGAACCCAAAGCTTAAGCTGGTGTCAGGAGGCCACGACCAGTCCTGCGCCGCGCTGGGGAGCGGGCTTGCGGACATGGAGCGCGGCGAATGCGGGATGGGGACATGCGAGTTTCTGTTTACCATGCTGCCCGGCCCGATGATGACGCCGTATATGATGGAGAATGATTTTACCTGTATCCCGTATATCATCCCCGGCGCGTATCTGTCGAGCCTGGAGGTCACGACATGCGGCGCGCTGAAAAACTGGGCGCGGGACGGAATATTTGAAAGTGTAAAAAGGCGCTGCGAGGCGGGCGGACAGAATTTTTTTGCGGTCATGGACGAGGCGGCGAAAGAGGTGAGAACCGATGTGCTGGCGCTCCCGCAGTTCGGCTCCTCCGGGAACCCGGATCTGTCCATGGATGCAAGAGGGACGATCGCAGGACTTACGATTCATACAAAGCCTGTGGAGATCTACCGTGCGATTCTGGAGAGCTTCGCGTTTCAGATGTATCTGTCGTACGGCCGGCTTAAAAAGCTGGGAACCCGGATGGAGAGCATCGCCGCCACGGGCGGGGGCGCGGCGTCAGAGCTGACGCTGCAGATACGGGCCGATGTGTTTAATATGGAGGTTTCCTCCATGGAATGCGACGAGGCCGGGACACTGGGCTGTATGGTGATGGCAGCCACGGCGGCAGGCGCGTATCCGTCCCTGGAGGCCGGGATACGGCGGGCAGTCCGGACAAAACGGGTTTACCGGCCGGATGCGGCGATGCACGGCTGGTATATGGAAAAATTTGACAGATACAGGAAGCTCTATGAGAAAATGTTTGATTTTAAATGACAGAGTTTAGCGGCAGCCTGCCCGCCGGGTCATGGATGCATGAAGGAGGAATAAAAAAATGAAACTGGTAAACGGATTTGACCTGATGGCCTATGCAAAGAAATACCATTATGTACTTCCGGCTTTTAACACGACGAATCTGGAGATGACGTATGCCATCGCGGCAGGGCTGATGGACGCCGGACTGCCGGGATATATCCAGATCTCTTCCAATAATCTGCGTCTTTCCAATCCGCGCATTATCGCGGAGATCGCCAGGGATGCGGTCCGCAGTTCAGAGATTCCCATCGGCCTCCATCTGGATCACGGAAAATCGTTTGAAGATGTGAAAGCCTGCGTGGACGCCGGGTTTACGTCCATCATGATCGACGCGTCCCACCTTCCGTTTGAGGAGAATGTAAGGGAGAGCCGAAGGGCGGCGGAATACTGTCATTTTTACAATATTCCGGTTGAAGTGGAGCTGGGCGCTCTTAAGGGCAAGGAAGAGGATATTGTAAATGAGGGCGATTGCAAGACAGATCCGGATATGGTAGCGGATTTTGTGGAGCAGACAGGGTGTGATGTGCTGGCCGTGTCCGTGGGGAACGTACACGGGCTGTGCCTGAATCCCCAGATAGACATTCCTCTGCTTGCCAGGATCCATGAAGTATGCCCGGTTCCGCTCGTTCTGCACGGCGGCTCCGGTATTCCGAAGGAAGTGATATGGGAGGCTAAAAAGCACGGGCTCATCAAGATCAATTACGGCTCGGATCTCAGAAAGGAATTCATCCATACCTTTGGGGAGGCGTATGAGGCAGACCATAACGAGCACGATGTGATTCATCTGAGCGTTGCAGCTGTGGAAAACGTCCGGCAGAAGGCAAAAGAGCTGGTGAGTATGATCAATGAACGGTAATGTTTTTTGCAGGACGCCATGGAGGAGAGGCTTAAGCATATACGTGATAAGCATGACAGGTGTGACAGGTTGTAAGGATGGATTGCAGCATGAAACAGACTTTTTTGGGAATTGATGTCGGAACGTCTTCGATGAAGATCGTTCTGATAGATGAGGATAAAAATGTGCTGGCCCGGATCTCGGAGGATTATGAGATACGCCTGTCAGATAAGGGCTGGCGGGAGATCGATCCGGAGAGCTGGTATGAGTGCATGGAACATGGCCTTAACCGGATCTTAAAGTCCCATGACAGGTCATCCGTTGCGGGGATCGGCATAACGGGGCAGATGCACACCCTGGTCGTGATGGGAGAGGATGGGAAACCGGTCCGTCCGGCGATGATGTGGAATGACACCCGCACGCAGGATCTGATACCAGCGCTTAAGGAGAGGATAAAGCATTTTCCGGAGGGCGAGTATCTGTCGCGTATTATTTCGACCGGAAGCCCTGCCGCAAACCTGTACTGGCTTGCCCTGCATGAGCCGGAGAATTTCAAACGGATACATAAATTCCTGATAGGGCCGGATTATCTGGTATACCGGCTGACAGGGGTATACGGCACGGATTACTGCGAGGCTTCGACGTCCTGCCTCTATGAGCTGGAAGGACGGAAATGGTCAGAGGAGATGCGAAAGCTTATCGGGCTTTCAAAGGAAGCATACCCGAATGTGCGCGGGGCGGCAGTCGCGGCCGGAAACCTGACAGAGGAGACAGCGCGCCGCTTTTCGCTGAACAGGGGTACGCAGGTGTTGGTGGGAACCGGGGATAACCCGGCCACGGCGGTTTCCACCGGCTGCCTGGGCCGCGGTTACCCGGTGATCTCACTGGGAACTTCCGGAGTGCTTATGATGCCGGTGGAAAAGCCGCAGGATCAGGACTGCGGGAAAGTGATTCTGTTTTCCTTTGACGATACAGAGTATTCCTATCTGGTGCAGGGAGCGGTACAGTCAAATGGAAATGCGTTTGCATGGGCGGTGCGGATGCTCTGCGGGGGCGAGGATTTCTCCAGAGTAGACAGCCTGGTGGACACGGTGAGCGCCAGGGAGAATGAGATTTTATTTTACCCGCACTTAATGGGGGAAAAAACGCTGTACGCGGATCCGACGCTGCGCGGGGCGTTCATCGGGCTGGGGGGCGAGACAAAAAGTGGGGAGCTCCTTTACGCCGTGATGGAAGGGCTGTGTTTTGCCTTCCGCGAGCTGGCGGAAAAGATGAAATTGCCGCTCAAGCGCTTCGGCAGCGTTAAGGTAGTGGGAGGCGGGGCGCGGAGCGGGATGTGGATGCAGACCATGGCCAATGTTCTGAATATCCGCGTTGAAAAGATGGACGGGATGATCGGATCCGCGTTCGGAATCGCGCTGCTTGCGGCCTGGCGGTGCGTGAACGGCGATCCGGCGGATGCGGCCGGGATTGCGGAAAAGACGGTAAAGGTGGATCAGGTGTTTGAGCCGCAGGAAGAGATGGCGGCGGCTTGTGAGGAAAAGTATCGGAAATATCTGCGGATTCACCGGGCGCTGAAATATATTGATACAGGGAGGGCGTAGGCGGGGCGGCCTTCTAAAGTCAGCCACGGCCTGCACGGATTCGGCGAATTGGACAAAGGGGGGATTTTATGGAACCATATTTTCTGGCAGTAGATTTCGGCGCTTCGGGCGGGCGGCATATCATTGCAGAGCACAGGGACGGGCGCATAGTTCTGCAGGAGATATACCGTTTTGAGAACGGCCCGGTACGACGCGGCGGATTTCTGTGCTGGGATCTCGATTATCTCACTGAGCAGCTTATCATTGGTATGAGACGCTGTTCGGAGCTCGGCCTGTTTCCGGTTTCTGTGGGTATAGATGCCTGGGGGCTGGATTTTGTGCTTTTGGATGAGTCCGGCGCGCGGATTTCGCCGGCTGTAAGCCACCGGGATCCGCGCACGGCTGGCATATACCAGGGGATTTTTGAGCGCGTGCCGGAGGCGGAGCTGTATGCCCGCACCGGAATCCAGATGGCGGAGTTTAATACGCTGTGCCAGCTTGAGGCGCTCAGCCAGAGCTGCCCGGAGCAGCTTTGCCGGGCGGATGCGATGGTGATGCTTCCGGACTATTTTAATTACCTGCTGACCGGAAAGCTGTGCCAGGAATACAGCAATGCCTCTGTGACCCAGCTTACAAAGGCGGGCGAAGCCCGGTGGGATACGGGGCTGATAAAAAGGCTGGGGTATCCGGAGCGGATCTTCCTTCCGATACGCCGGGCGGGCGGAGTGCTTGGAAGGCTGAAAGAGGAGATTGCGGAGCGGATCGGGTTTTCCTGCGAGGTAGCGCTTGTTCCCGGCCATGATACGGCCTCAGCTTTTTTGAGCCTGCCGCCTGAGGGGGCGGGGAAGCTTCCGGCCATCAGCTCAGGGACCTGGTCGCTGATGGGCATGGAGACAGAGGCGCCGGTTCTTACGGAGCAGGCCCGGGTTTCAGGATTTACAAACGAAGCGGGCGGCGGGGAGAAGCCGCTGCTTTTAAAGAACAGCCTGGGGCTGTGGATGATACAGAATATCCGGAAGGAGGCCGCGCCCGGGGACAGCTTTGAGGCGCTGTGCAGGAAGGCGGAAGATGCCCGGATCGATTCGATGGTGGACTGCCAGAGCCAGGTATTTCTTGCCCCATCCTCTATGAGCGGGGCGGTGAGGGATTACTGCAGGAAAGCCGGGGAGCAGGTTCCGGAGACGGCCGGGGAGCTGGCCCGCGTGGTGTACAGGAGTTTGGCGGCGTCCTACGGGGCGATATTCAGGCAGATGCAGGAGCTGACGGGGCGGGAGTTCAGAAGGCTTCAGATCATCGGCGGGGGCTCGAAGGCGGATTATCTGAACCGGCTGACGGCAGAGGCGGCCGGGATTCCTGTCTTCGCCGGCCCGGCGGAGGCTGCGGCTTTGGGAAATGCGGTTGTGCAGATGACGGCAATGGGCGTGTTTTCTTCGCTGGATGAGGGGAGGAGATGCGCGGCAGGATCGGGCGGTGTACGGGTGTTTGAACCGGATGGAAGAGGCGTGTGATGAGCGGGAGGCAGTCCATGGGGAGCGGCGGTCCATAGGGAGAGTCTATGGGGAAGCGGCCCACAGGGGGAACCCGGATTATGGCGGCGGGAGAGGAGAGATGACGGGATGCGTGTGCTGGATACAACATTTGCCAGGGGCTTTATCCGCATGGCGGATGACGGATGGCGGCAGGGGTGGCATGAGTGCCATGGGGGAAATCTGTCGTACCGGCTGGCAAAGGAGGAGGTAAAGGCGGTTGAGGATGATTTGAGGCGGGAGAGGGGATGGACGCCTCTTTCGGTACAGGCCGGGGAGCTGGCCGGGGATCACTTTCTGGTCACGGGCAGCGGGAAATTTATGCGGAATATGACGCTTTATCCAAGCGATTCTTTTGGGATGATTGAGATCAGTGACGCGGGAGACGCTTACCGTATTGTGTGGGGGCTGACAGGCGGCGGCCTGCCGACGAGCGAGCTGGCGGCGCATCTGATGAACCAGGCGGTTAAGAAGAGGAAGTCAGGCGGGGCCTGCCGTGTGATTTACCACGCCCATCCGGGGAATATCATCGCGCTGTCGTTTGTTCTTCCTATGAAGGATGAAATTTTTACCAGAGAACTCTGGGAAATGGAACCCGAGTGCGCGATGACCTTTCCGGCCGGAATGGGGGTGATCCCGTGGATGGTTCCGGGGACAAGTGAGATCGGGGAGCTCACCTGCCGCATGATGGAGGAGTACGATGTGGTGCTCTGGGCGCAGCATGGGATTTTTACGGCCGGGGAAACTTTTGACAGCGCGTTTGGGCTTACGCATACGGTGGAGAAGGCGGCGGAAATGCTGATGAAGGTGATTTCAGCGGGCGGAAAGCGGAATGTGCCGTCGGCGCAGGATTTCAGGGATATGGCAGAGGTGTTTGGGCTGGATTTGCCGGAGCGGTTTCTTTATGAGAAATGAGAAAGGTTAAATTTTGCAGGGGAGGGCGCATGAAAGGCGCGTTCCCCTGTTTTTCCCGGATTCCGGGCAAAATGGGTATGCTGTTAGTTGGCGGGAATGAATTTTCAAACACGCTCTAGGACACTGGCTACCTGTTACTACAATAATAATGATTAGGGAAAAGGAACGCTCCAAAGGGTTGACAAATTTTGTCCGGGGGGGGGTATAATGCAGATAAATAAAATCAAAAGGAGGATCTGAGCTATGAAAATGCGAAAAGGATTTGCAGGTATCTGCGCTGCGGCCGCATTATCTTTATCCATGACAGTCGGCGCGTTTGCCGGGGAGTGGCAGTTTCAGGAGGGCGGAGAATACTGGCAGTGGAAGTATGTGGAGCAGGACGGAAGCTGCAAAGTCAATGAGTGGAAGGAAATCGACGGAAAATGGTATCATTTTGATTCGGAGGGCTATATTGATGCGGGCGGGCTGTTCTTTTTGCCTTCTATCAATGACAGCAATGTGGGCGACCGGCATTATATGATGTTTTCGGGAGCTTTGGAGACAAACCGCGACTTTGGAATCGGATATGTGGACGGGGAAGGGCGATGGCATGAGACTCTGTCATATTATGATATAGAACAGAAGGAAAATTTTTGCCGCTCATGGGGAATTGATATGGATCTGATTTATAATGGCTGCCGTTCCAATTCTCTGACAACTTATACCTGCTCAACCGAGCTCTTTCCCAAGGACAGCGAGGGCAACCCTGCGTTTGATGTTGTAAAGGATGCTATTATTGTATGCGCGGATTACAAATCGCCAACGAATACGGACTATGACTGGAGCGGATATTCCTATTGGAATATGGGAGATAATTATAGCACATTTACGATTGTGCTGGATGACGGCGCAGGAAGATAAAGCAGCAGCGCATGTCTTTTTGTGCACAGGCCCGGATAAGGAAGTTTTGCCGCCGCTGCGGGCAGAAAAGGCGGCCGTCACTTGGCGGCCGCTTTTCTGATCCCTCTTGTATTCTTTTCCACAATGGGCCTGGCCATCATGACCTGATGGCCGCACCCGACGCATTTCAGGCGGAAATCGGCCCCGACCCGCAAAAGCTCCCACTCATGGCTCCCGCACGGATGGGGCTTTTTAAGCCTGACAATATCTCCAACCTCGAATATCACTCCGTTCATCCGTTACCCCCTGTTTTTTGGAAGAATCCCTGTATCCCTCTGTTTGCAGGTTCTGTCACAGGTTTGCCGCCTCGCCCAGCGCCTTGCCGACGCTGTCGCAGATTACCAGATCCGCGTCGGAATCCCTTGGCGTGACGGAACGGTTGATCAGGACCAGCTTATGTCCCCGGTAATAATCAATAAGACCGGCCGCCGGGTAAACGGTCAGCGAGGTTCCTCCGATGATCAGCATATCGGCCTTTCTGATATGTTCAACAGAGCGCCGGATCACGCTGTCGTCCAGGCCCTCTTCATATAAGACGACATCCGGCTTGATGATGCCGCCGCAGCCGCATTTCGGGATTCCTTGGGAATGGATGATGTCATCCAGATCAAAGGACTTCCCACAGTTCATGCAATAATTGCGCAGCACAGAGCCATGCAGCTCCAGGACTTCCCTGCTTCCCGCCGCCTGATGAAGCCCGTCTATGTTCTGGGTGATCACAGCCTTTAGTTTCCCCTCCTGCTCAAGCTTTGCAAGCGCGAGATGGGCGCGGTTCGGCTTTGCATCCGGGAACAGCATCTTGTCCCGGTAAAAGCGGTAAAATTCCTCTGTCCGGCTTAAATAAAAGCTGTGGCTTAAAATCGTTTCCGGCGGGTAATCATACTTCTGGTTATACAGTCCGTCCGTACTTCTGAAATCCGGGATGCTGCTCTCTGTCGATACGCCTGCCCCGCCAAAAAACACGATATAGCTGCTCTCCTCCACCCATGCCTTTAATTTAGCAATCTCATCCATTTGAATACACTCCTTCCCGTTTGTGTTTTACAATGGCTATACGATTTCGTCCAGAAATACGCCGTTTACGACATCCACGGCTGCCATGGCTTCTGTAAGCTCCTGAGAGCGCTCCGGCCAGATCTGCGCCGCATCCCTGTATCCGGTGAGCCAGCTTACCAGCTCGCCTGCCCGGGCTGAAAAACGCTGTGCGTGCAGCGCCGCATCTGGCAGCTCCTCTGTACTCGTTAATTTTTTCACGTCTGCTCCTGTTTCGTCGAGCGTCCATAAAAACGTCCCGTTATTTTCCTCCAGAAGCGGATCCACGGCATCCACTATAAAGGAAATGCGTTCTGCCTCCTTTAAGTGAAAGGAACCCAGGAATGCCTCTATATTCGTCAGCCGTCCCATATTCCATGCTTTTTCCCCGGTTTTGACCGTATACGGATCTTCTGCGTAAAGAAAGCGTTGTTCCTGTTTCTCAAGTCCCCACACGGCCTCAAGGCCGGCCAGCCCGTTTTTATCCTCTAAAAAGGACAGCGTCCCGCCCTCGGATTCCAGTTCCTTTATCAGACGGCTGACATAGGCGCAGCCGCGCTGCGTATACATTTCATAGCGCGCCGACAGCCATTTCTCCATATAGGCGGCCGCCCGCCCGCAGTCCTCTGATGTATCCCGGCAGGCTGAGCGCGTAAGGCGGCGCTGCGCCTCTTCATTTAAATGAAATTCAGGCACGTTTCCGATGAAGACAAAACCAAAGGGCTCATATACCGCGGGATTCACCGGGACCAGGTACGCGAGGGGCTTTCCGGCCTTTTGCTGATCCGTGAGCATCCTCACAAACAGATCGCGGAAATGGCCTTCCCTGCGGTGGGCCTCATCCGTCGCCACGCCGGCCAGATAGTCAAGCTCCCACTGTCTGTCCTTCATTCGGATCCGGTATGGATTATAGTGAACCATGGACAGGATAAAGCCATTGTCTTTTTTTGCCAGAATCCGGTTGTCCTTTGTCTTTTCCTTATAATAATACGCAATAAAGCGCTCCGAGTCTTCCTCAAAGCAGCCCCGCCACAGCGGGATGGTCTCGTTTTTTTCATCGTCTGCGAGATAGCCTGTATAACTTCCGGACTGCGTATTGCCGATCTGCTGCGCCCAGTGATAGCCCTTACTGCCGTCCAAAAGCTGCTCGACAAGATATTTCCTCGCATAATCAGCGGGCATATAGGACATCTTTGCCTGGCGCAGGCCCTCAATACCCATATCGTCCTCACGGTTGACCCAGTCTACATCCGGAAACTCCTCAAGCAGGAAGGTCTGGTTAATAAACTGATACAGGCCGTTGATCTCCGGGTTGGCCTTTTCAATATGAATCACAGCCATATTTTCAATGGGATTAAAGCTTCCGATCGAAAATGCTTCCATTTTCCCGTCAATATAGACTCCGCCCATGCGGATGTACAGATCTGAGCAGTTTTTCAGAATATCGTGAATGCCCCGCACCTCATAGTCTAAGTGCTCTTCCACATCCTCGCCCTTCTGCTCCCGCCATTTATCAAGGAATTCCCATACATCCTGGCTGTCCGAGCAGCACAGGCGGCGGTACTCATAACGCCCTTCGTACTCCCGTTTGAATGCATTCACCCGGTTTTTCTTTTTGTGCAGCTTCTTTCCGGCCAGTGTGCGCATCGCCTCGCCGGTGTAAAGATAATCCTTGGAATCCACCTGCTCCTCTACCAGATACTTGTCCTTTGGCAGATTCAAGTATTTTACCGCATACTCATCCGCCAGGTTAATTACCAGAGGAAAGCCTAATTCCTCGTTAAAATACCGTTCAATGGCGTGAAACGCGTCCGGCAGATCCTCTTCGCGGCAGAGCGGCATCGCAGAAAAGCACTTGCCGTTATTTTCCATCAGCCACAAAAGCGCCCGGTTTTCCCAGACGGCGTAGCGGACGTGATAGTATTCCTTCCAAATAAAGCTTTCCAGGAATACGCTGTCGCACGTATTGTTATGGCGGAGCGCATAAAACGGCATAAGCTCGCTGATGTTGCCAATCTCTATCCTTTTAAACTGTAACTCCATGGTTCCTCCTTGGTTGGTATAGACAATCAATTTGTTTTCATAGTATACCACAGTTTACAAATATTTAACAGGAGGAAAAAGAAAAGCACATTATCTCCTTTAGCGGAAATAATGCGCTTTTTTACTGTGCCTCTGTTGTGTGTTCCATTATTTTTCCCATATGAAACAAGAGCTTCTGATCACGCTCACTAAGCCTGCTGTAGACGTGATAAAGCTCATAAAATTTGTCCGGATCTTTCATGTGCTGTAAGGGATTGCCATCGCCTCTGCGTTTTTCGGATACGCCCAGGAGATAATCACAGGTGACTCCGAAATAAGCGGCAAGACGAACCAGGGTATCGGCTGTCATGGCTGTGCTGTCCTTCTCCAGACGGCTGACCGCCTGCTGGGATATCCCAATCTGATCGCCTAACTGGCTCTGTTTTAACTTTCGTTCAGTACGGAGTAATCGAATATTACTTTCCATCAATTTGTACACCTCTGCTTCATTATAACAGGTATACGTTTGATGTGCACTCAAATTTTGGGTATATCAATATCCATTTTATGGGTAGACTTTCTGCTTTTGGAAATTCCATGGAATAATGCCGAAATATATGAGATTATTTTCGTGTTGTCCTACCAATACCTGCCAACGGGAGGAGGTGTCAACTTGGAATTTTTGTTCTCTTTTTAATCGCTGTTCTGGGTGGCGCAGCCTGCCGCTATATCATCAAATGGTTAGACGGCGATGACAAGGGCGGCAGATAGCCTGGCGGGTGCTTTGCCACCATAAAGGAAAGAAGAATCCCTCAACTGTATTGCGTTACGGTTGGGGGATTCTTCTTTGCCAACATGGAACATGATTGTTCTCTTTTTGCCTGGCGGCATTATAGCATATGCAGTTTGGTTTGCAATATGCTTATTTACGGTTTATTTCATTATTTTAATGTGTGTTACTGTCCGCAATGCATAAGCCAAAGTCAGCGCCGTGTTTTATTAAAGCAGCTCCCGCAGTTCAGGCACTATGAATTCCGGTGTGCGTCCGGAGAAGAAATCGTCGATGGCTTTCGCGCAGGCGACGGAGGAACGGGTGGATGCTTCCAGTGTCGCGCCGCCGATGTGAGGGGCGACGAGTACATGTTCCATATGTAAAAGAGGATGTTCCGGGTCAAACGGTTCTTTTTCGAGTACATCCAGGCCGGCCCCGGCAATTTTGTTTTCCTGCAGAGCACGGATCAGGGCCGGTTCATCTATGACAGAGCCGCGGGCGGTGTTGATGAGGAACGCTGTTTTTTTCATCAGACTGAATTCGTGTTCACCGACGCTGTGGATGGTTTCCTTTGTGGCCGGCACATGAAGCGAGACATAGTCGCCGGTGCGAAAGATTTCGTCGCGGTCGTCAACGAGACGGATATAGTCAGGAACCTCTCTGGCAAACGGATCATAGGCCAGCACTTCCATGTCAAAGCCGAAATGCGCTTTTTTTGCCACGAGCCGGCCGATATTGCCTGTGCCGATGAGTCCCAGGGTTTTGCCCTCCAGCTCGGTTTTCCGGATCCCCATTTTTGCATAGCGGTAATCTTCCATACAGTGGTTCATGACCGCTTTAAAGCGGCGGGAGCAGTACAGCATGTAAAATACAGCCAGCTCCGCTACGGATATAGCGTTGGCCCCTCCGGCCGTTGTGACAAGGACTTTGTGCTTTTTCGCGGCCTCAAGGTCCACTCCGTCATAGCCGGCCCCGTGGCGGGCTATGATCCTGAGCTTTTTCGCGGCGTCCAGGATACGGGCGGTAATTTTTGCTGTGCGGACAATCATTGCGTCGCAGTCTGCGATATCGGCAATGATATCTTCTTCCGTAAATCCGCGGCCGCGGACAATTTCAAAGCCGTGTTTCAGGAGAAAGTCGTCTCCGTCCGGCAGGATCGGCTGGGGCAATAATACTTTATAGCTCATCATTCATAAGCTCCTTTCAGTGTTTTCGTTTTATGGTTGAGCGCAGTCATTTCACAGCGCTGCATAGTTTGCAAATACCGGCGAATACGCGGCCGGAATGGGGCGTCACGCTTTTTTGGGACGTGCAAAGAGCACGAATCCGACGCCGAGACAGACGGCGCACATGATGGCGCCCACGCCCATGGTCATACCCAGGCCGGTCATCATCCACACAGGAACCAGACCTGCAAAGGCTTCCTTCCAGCACATAACTGCGCTGTACACGCCATGATTGTCCGGGGCGGAGGACTGGGAATCCGGATCCACGGCGCGTACCAGGGCCAGGCCCGTAGCGGTATTACCTGTGCCGACGCCATAGGCCATCAGGGCCTTTTCAAACCATTCTTCACGGCAGAACAGTTTGCAGCCGCCAAATGCAATCATCAGTGTTACGGAGCTGCAGATGAGTGTGTAGACAACAATCGGGATGATGAAGGTGCTGATCAGCTCCAGATCCAGCGTAGCCATGGCGGTCAGTACAACGACTTCGAGCAGAAAACCGCTCATCTGGTGAATGAATTTCACATCAATGAAATGCTCCAGCTTAACCAGGCGCGCCGCATTCCAGACGATCGCGCCGCCCAGTATGCCTTGGATAACTGTGGGAAGGACGCTGACGCCATCCCAGACGAGGCCCACAAGCTGGATCAGCATCCGTCCGGCAAAGACAGCGGTCAGCAGCCATCCTGCCTGAAGCGCCAGATGATTGATGCTGATCGAGCTGGTAACGGTCTGTCCGATCGGGCTGCGTTTATCCTCCGGCAGAGCGCCGCCATAGTACCACGAGGGCTGTTTTTGCGGGTTCCTGACAAATTTGGACCAGCCCCGGCGCACGCCGACATTGACCATGATCATGCCTGCGAGCATTGCGACGATCAGGCCGAATGTGGCCAGGACCATACCAATGGAAAGGTTTTCGGGGATGCCAAGTTCTGTATAGGTCTGCCCTGCCGCTCCCGCGTTCCCGTGGCCTCCCTGGAAGGCGAATACGCCCATGCTGCCCCAGCCAAGGGGGAGGCCGGGCCACAAGAGGGCGAGCGCCGCGCCCAGGCCGGCGCCCAGGCACATCTGCATTCCGTAAATGGCCTGCTCAACGCAGATATAGTCAAGAAAGCCGGCGATTTTTTTCGTATATTTTAAATAGGCCATCATCACCTCTCCCATAAGGGCGCGGGTGTTGTCCTCCTCATTCGACACTACCAGCACGTCTCCCTCGCCGCACAGGTTGAGAGCCGCATGAAGGGCTAAGTTGTCGCCGGCGCGCCCCTTAACCGTATAGGCCGGCCCTGCCATCATCTGGGCTTTTGGCTTACTGACCAGCCTGATGCGGGGATTCATGGCGCAGCTGCGCCCCATGACATCTGCGGTGTTGGAGGCGGGTATGGCCTTAAACTGATTCACAATTTCCGGATCCGGCAGCTCGCGTTTTAAATAAATTCTCTTTCCTACTGACATGTTTGATTTCCTCCTCTTTCTCTGTTCCGGCGGCGGTTCAGACATCCTGAACCCTGACCGGCTTGCGGTTATGTTTTTTTAATCTGCTTCTCCGGAAAAGCTTGCATCTCTTGTGATTCCATAGTAATATAAAATCAATACAAAGTAAAACAGAGAAAATTTGGGTTTTTAACAAAAAAAATTGTGGAGAATTGCCATGGATATGATCAGCCTGTACTATTTTTCCGAGCTGGCCAGGGAGCTTCATATGACCCGCACCGCCAGCCGCCTCTTTATCTCCCAGCAGACGCTGAGCAACCATATACAGCGGCTGGAGGAGTATTACGGGACGCCGCTCCTGCATCGGAAACCCGCTCTTTCCCTGACCACGGCAGGCGAGCTTGTGCTGGCCTTTGCGGACCGGATCAATCATGAGCATATAAATCTGAAGGATATTTTGTCAGATGTTGCGCAGCAGGAACGCGGAGTGCTGCGCTTCGGGGCCAGCGCCATTCGGCTGAATATCTGCCTGCCAGCCGTTTTGCCGCCGTTTTCGGCCCGCTATCCGAACGTCGATATCCGCATCACAGACACCGTTACCTCCAGGCTGGAGCCTCTGGTGCTGAACCGCTCCATAGATTTTGCCATTATACTGAACGGCACAGAGCAGCCCCGGCTGATCACGCAGCAGCTCATGGACGATCAGGTTTACCTTTGCGTCGCCGATTCGTTGCTGCGGGCCTGCTATGGAGAGCGCGCGGGGGAACTGAAGGAAAAGGCGGTGCATGGCGCATATGTCGAGGATTTTTCCGCATTGCCCTTTTGCATCTTTGACAATCACATGGGCCGCCAGATCGGCCAGTGCTTCGACGCGGCTTTGTGGATCGCGGCTTGCCGGCGGACGCCCCTCAAAAAATTTTCAGCCAAAGAATTCCTCCCCTTCTTGACATCTAAACCGCAATATGCTATCTTAAAAGAGCAACATATTTTAAAATTGAAAAGTGCGTATTATCCCTTATTCAGAGTGATGGAGATGCAAAGGATCTGTGAAGTCACGGCAACCCCGTTTAAGCCGGGGGACAGGAGATGTCCCGGCGGTGAGGAGCGGAAGGTGCCAGCCTGAGCGAGGAGCAGTCAGTACGGCAGGAGAGCCGCCCTGACAGTAAATCGAGCAATAAGAGGATTTGATAGCGAATCATCAAGTCCGTATTGCTACGGACTTTTCTTTTTGTCTTTATACTTAACAAGGAGGAAGAGATGGAGAAATTACTTTTTACTTCAGAGTCAGTGACAGAGGGACATCCGGATAAGATGTGCGATCAGATTTCGGACGCGATTCTGGACGCTATGGTGGCCCAGGATCCGATGAGCCGCGTGGCCTGTGAGACGGCGACGACGACAGGTCTGGTGCTGGTGATGGGCGAAATCACAAGCAAGGCGAATGTGGATATCCAGAAGCTGGTGCGTGAGACAATACGCGAGATTGGATATGACAAGGGCGAGTATGGCTTTAACTGCGATACCTGCGGCGTGATCGTGGCTCTGGATGAGCAGTCAACGGATATTGCTATGGGTGTCGATAAGGCGCTGGAGGCAAAGGAGAACCGGATGTCTGACGCAGAGCTGGCTGCAATCGGAGCCGGCGATCAGGGTATGATGTTCGGCTATGCGACAAATGAGACAGAGGAATATATGCCGTATCCGATTTCCATGGCCCACAAGCTGGCGCTGCGTTTGACCGAGGTCCGCAAGGACGGCACGCTCCCGTACCTTCGTCCGGACGGAAAGACGCAGGTAACGGTGGAGTATGACGAGAACGGCCGTCCGATCCGCCTGGATGCGGTGGTTTTATCCACTCAGCACGACGAGGATGTGAGTCAGGAGCAGATACATAAGGATATTAAGCGCTATGTGTTTGATCCGGTTCTGCCCGCGGATATGGTTGACGGCAACACAAAGTTTTTCATCAACCCCACAGGGCGCTTTGTGATCGGAGGCCCGCACGGGGACAGCGGTCTGACGGGCCGCAAGATTATTGTGGATACGTACGGCGGATACGCGCGTCACGGCGGCGGCGCGTTTTCCGGAAAAGACTGCACGAAGGTGGATCGCTCGGCGGCGTATGCGGCGAGATATGTGGCAAAGAATATCGTGGCGGCGGGGCTGGCAGACAAGTGCGAGATTCAGCTCTCCTATGCGATTGGCGTGGCGCAGCCGACGTCCGTGATGGTGGACACCTTCGGAACCGGTAAGGTAAGCGAGACAAAGCTGGTGGAGATTATCCGTGAAAACTTCGATCTCCGGCCGGCCGGAATTATCAAGATGCTGGATCTGCGCCGTCCGCTTTATAAGCAGACCGCGTCTTACGGGCATTTTGGAAGGAATGATCTGGATCTTCCGTGGGAGAAGATGGATAAGGCGGAGGCTTTGAAGGCATATCTGTAGAATAGGGCGCTGCCTGACGGTCCGCTATATGCCTGATGGCCGGGCGCCGTCTTAGCGGCATGTTTCATCTGCGCGGGTCCTGCGCAAAAAAAGCCTGAAAGGCCGTAAAAATGGTCTTTCAGGCTTTTTTCGCGGACAAAGTTTATAATACTTTTAGAGACGCGGGCTTTAAAATATGATATACTTAACACAATATATAAAAACAGTGAGAAAGCCAGAGGATCCGGTTTCCGGGCGGGTTTTCTCTTATTTTTATAGAGCAGGCGGGCTGTCAGCTCTGTTGTATTGGGAGTGGGATATGAAGATAAGGACACGTCTGGCGATTGCGTTTGTTACGATTACAGTGGTTCCGATTGCCCTCATATATATCACGGCGATTGGCCTCGTGAATTATCAGGGGCGTTCGTTTCAGAAGAATTACGGCCTCAGCGAGCAGATTGATCTGCTGTCGGGAAATTCCACGCAGGTATTTAACCGCCTGACACAGGGGGTGCAGAAGACGATCCAGAAGGCGCTGGACGACAGCCCGGAGCTGTTTGAAGATTCGGTGTATCTGGATTCGCTGAATGCGGAGCTTTTGAAGAAATATTCCTATCTGATCGTCCGCAAGGGCGGGGAGATTATTTTTTCAGGCTCAGAAGACGGGAAGGAGGTCTGCGACCGCCTGCCGCCCTTTGGCGACTATCAGGGGAGTTCGTACGGCGGGGTTTATATGGACGGAGAACAGCAGCACCTGTTAAAGCAGATGGATTTTTCATTTCCGGACGGAGCGCAGGGAAGCCTGTTCATTGTGGCGAATGTGGGGAATTATGTGCCGGAGATCCGGGCGATGATGGGCGAGATGATGTTTGTGGGGATTATGATCATCTGCTTTACGGCCGGTATCCTGATTATGTGGGTGTACCGGGCCATGCTTTCCCCGCTGGGACGGCTGCAGGAGGCCACGAAGAAGGTGCGCGACGGCGATCTGGATTTTACGCTTGAGGTGGACAGCGACGATGAGATCGGCATGCTGTGCCAGGATTTTGAGGAGATGCGCCTGCGCCTGAAGGAATCCCAGGAAGAGAAGATGCAGTATGATAAGGAGAGCAAGGAGCTCTTAAGCAACATTTCTCATGATCTGAAGACGCCGATCACTGCGATCAAGGGCTATGTGGAGGGCATCCAGGACGGCGTGGCCTCGTCCCCGGAGAAGCTGGAAAAGTATATCAAAACGATTTATAATAAGGCCAATGATATGGATCGGCTGATAGACGAGCTCACCTTTTATTCCAAGATAGACACCAATAAGATTCCGTACAATTTTTCCAGAATCAATGTATCGGAGTATTTTGGGGACTGTGTGGAGGAAGTCGGGCTTGACATGGAAACCAGGGGCGTGGAGCTGGGGTATTTCAACTATGTGGACGAGGATGTGGTGGTGATCGCCGACGCAGAGCAGATGAAGCGCGTGATCAACAATATTATCGGGAATTCGCTGAAATATCTTGACAAGAAGAAGGGCATATTAAATATCAGGATCAAGGATGACGGCGATTTCATCCAGATTGTGATAGAGGACAACGGAAAAGGAATCGCGGCAAAGGATCTTCCCTACATTTTTGACCGGTTTTACCGCACGGATTCGTCCAGGAATTCTTCCAAGGGGGGCAGCGGGATCGGACTGTCGATTGTGAAGAAGATTATTGAGGATCACGGCGGAAGGATCTGGGCTACCAGCAAGGAAGGGATCGGCACGGAGATTCATTTCGTGCTTAGAAAACACCAGGAGGTTATTCAGGAATGAGCAGAATACTGATTATTGAAGATGAAGAGAGCATCGCAGAGCTGGAGAAGGATTATCTGGAGCTTTCCGGTTTTGAGGTGGAGATTGAGAATCAGGGAGATACGGGCCTTAAGAGGGGCCTGGAGGAGGATTTTGACCTGCTGATCCTGGATCTGATGCTTCCGGGTGTGGACGGCTTTGAGATTTGCAGGAAGGTCCGCGAGGTGAAAAATACGCCGATTATCATGGTTTCTGCCAAAAAGGACGATATTGACAAGATCCGGGGCCTGGGGCTGGGCGCGGATGATTATATGACCAAGCCCTTCAGCCCCAGCGAGATGGTGGCGAGGGTGAAGGCCCATATGGCCCGCTATGAACGCCTGATCGGCAGCGGTATGCCGGAGAATGAGATCATCGAGATCCGGGGGCTGAAGATCGATAAGACGGCCAGGCGCGTGTATATCAACGGCGAGGAGAAGAATTTTACGACCAAGGAATTTGATCTGCTCACCTTTCTGGCCCAGAATCCGAACCATGTGTTTACAAAAGAGGAGCTGTTCAGCAAGATCTGGGACATGGAGTCCCTGGGGGATATCGCGACCGTGACCGTGCATATCAAGAAGATTCGGGAGAAGATTGAGTTTAATACGGCGAAGCCGCAGTATATTGAGACGATATGGGGAGTGGGGTACCGGTTTAAAGTGTAAGGTGAGGATGAGCATGGAATGGACGACAGGCTTAAAGAGATAGACAGGCTTCTGAAAAAGCAGTGCTGGCTGATTGATGTTCTGCCGGAGCAGGTTCCGGCAGATGCCGGGGGATGCTTTTTTGAGGTGGAGCAATTTTGGCTGGGGGATGGCGAAAGATGTGGGTTTGCGGATCGGTTTGCAGGGGTTATTTTGAAGCTGATGTGTTATTACCGTATTGCAGCGCTGGGTGAGGAGTGGATGGAAAAGCCCTCGCCAGGCGCTGTTTGCGACAGGGTGAAGGGGATTATGGGCAGCGGGAGAGGGACGTTCCATGTGCTGTTTCCGGAGGAGGACGCGCTGATTGTTTTGGAGGGCGGGGACTTATATCTGTCTGTGTATAATCCGGATGATACGATGCAGAGGAGGCTGAGAGGGATTACGGCTTCGGAGGGGTTGTTTTTCAGGAAGGCGGCAGTAAATAACTGTTAAGAAAGAACTTTTTAACAGTTCCTTATTCGCCCCAATAATCTATAGTATCCTGGGAAGTTGTAACGATTCCAAAAAGTTTGCGCATAAAGTCTTCGTTTTCATGAAACATTTCCAAAATAATTATGGTATCGCTATCCTTTATACGGTAAAAGAAATAATTATGTTCTATAAAAATATACATGTAATCACAATCTATATCATATTGTGATGAAATTTTTACGCCTGATTGAGGGAATGTTTCAAGCAGCCTGACTTCCTTCATCATTTTGCCCATAACCTTTTTTGAAGTATGTTCACCATAGTTTTGTGTTAAGTCATTGCGTAATCTTTTCAGCTTTTTTCTGACAATCTGTGAATATTCCACTTTAACCAAAGCATTATACCTCCAGTTCTTTTTCCAATTCATCTGCAGATATCGTTCCTTCGGTAAGGGCGGAATTTTCAGCCTCCTGTAATTTTAGGAGTAATTGATTTAATGCTTTCTGTTTATCTAATTCGTCCAATTCATACATATCAATAATAGCGCATGCGCCATGTCCGTTGCGGGTAAGATAAACTCTATTGCCATAAGATACTTCATTTATAACTGCTGTATAATTTCTCAAATCGGATATTGGTTTTATATTTGGCATTTCACATTCTCCAATCGTTTTCTTTTATTATACCAGTTATCGTATACAGTTTGCAACAAAATTTGCATGTAAATTTACAGCGAACGCGTTGTTTTGTTAGATTCACGCTTGAAGAAAAAAACAGAGAAAACGGTAAAGTTATTTTTTTCGCGCTCATAAGCGGATATCTTTATAAATATTTTATAATTTAATTAGCACTCAATCCTTGACGTGGCTAATAATAAGTGTTATATTACCAATAGAACAAAGAAAAGAAATTACTTGTAACCGTATAGTTTTACGTTTACAGTCAGCCTGTAAAGGAGGCAGTGATTTATGAATATCAATAAATTTACCCAGAAATCGATCGAAGCTGTCCAGAACACGGAGAAGCTGGCTTACGAATACGGGAACCAGCAGATTGATCAGGAGCATCTTCTTTTAAGCCTTTTGGGCGTGGAGGACAGCCTGATTTTGAAGCTCGTCACGAAGATGGGGATATCCGGCGAGCAGTTCTCGGAAGAAGCGCGGCAGGCGGTTGAAAAGCTGCCGAAGGTTTCCGGCGGGCAGCTTTATTTTTCCAATGACGCGAATAAGGTGCTGGTGAACGCGGAGGATGAGGCGAAGGCCATGGGGGATGAGTATGTCTCAGTGGAGCACTTATTCCTGGCCATGATAAAGCAGCCGAACCGGGCGGTGAAGGAGCTGCTGCGCCTGTATGGGATTACGCGGGATCGCTTTTTGCAGGCCCTCTCCACGGTCCGGGGAAATCAGAGGGTGGTGAGCGACAATCCGGAGGCCACGTATGATACGCTGAATAAGTATGGCTATGACCTGGTGGAGCGGGCCAGGGATCAGAAGCTGGATCCGGTGATCGGCCGCGACAGCGAGATCCGCAATGTGGTCATGATCCTCTCGCGAAAGACGAAGAATAACCCGGTTCTGATCGGCGAGCCGGGCGTGGGCAAGACGGCGGTGGTCGAGGGGCTGGCCCAGCGTATCGTCCGCGGCGACGTGCCGGAGGGGCTCAAGGATAAGAGGCTCTTTGCCCTGGATATGGGGGCCCTGATGGCGGGGGCCAAGTACCGGGGCGAGTTTGAGGAGCGCTTAAAGGCAGTCCTGGATGAGGTGAAAAAGAGCGACGGGCAGATTATCCTGTTCATTGACGAGCTTCACACCATTGTCGGGGCGGGAAAGACGGAAGGCTCGATGGACGCCGGAAATATGTTAAAGCCCATGCTGGCCAGGGGCGAGCTTCACTGTATCGGCGCAACGACTCTGGATGAGTACCGGAAGTATATTGAAAAGGACGCGGCCCTGGAGCGGCGGTTCCAGCCGGTGCGCGTGGATGAGCCGACGGTCGAGGATACGGTTTCCATTCTCCGGGGCTTAAAGGACCGGTATGAGGTGTACCACAGCGTGAAGATCACGGACTCCGCGCTGGTTTCGGCAGCGGTTCTGTCGGATCGCTATATCTCGGACCGCTTCCTGCCGGATAAGGCGATTGATCTGGTGGATGAGGCGTGCGCCATGATTAAGACAGAGATGGATTCCATGCCGGCGGAGCTGGATGAGCTCTCGAGGCGGATTATGCAGCTTGAGATCGAGGAGGCGGCTCTCAAAAAGGAGACGGATCGGTTAAGCCAGGATCGTCTGGCGGATCTGCAGAAGGAGCTGGCGGAGCTGAAGGATCAGTTTGCCTCGCAGAAGGCGCAGTGGGAGAATGAAAAAACGTCCGTGGAACATCTGTCAAAGCTGCGTGAGGAGATCGAGCATGTGGGCGGCGAGATCCAGGCGGCGCAGCAGGCGTATGATTTGAACAAGGCGGCGGAACTGCAGTACGGCCGGCTTCCGGAGCTGAGACGCCAGCTTGCAGAGGAGGAGGAAAAGATCAAGAGCCAGGATCTGAGCCTGGTTCACGAGAGTGTGACCGAGGACGAGATCGCGCGCATTATCTCCAAATGGACCGGGATCCCGGTGGCGAAGCTCACCGAGAGCGAGCGGAGCAAGACGCTTCACATGGATGATCTGCTTCACAGGCGCGTGATCGGACAGGACGAGGGCGTGGAGAAGGTGACCGAGGCGATCATCCGTTCTAA
The DNA here is from genome assembly GCA_910575795.1 of Clostridiaceae bacterium. GTDB lineage: Bacteria > Bacillota > Clostridia > Lachnospirales > Lachnospiraceae > Otoolea > Otoolea muris. The sequence goes on from CAJTGE010000008.1 coordinate 62,098, forward strand.
AGCGGGGATCAAGGATCCGACGAAGCCGATCGGTTCGTTCCTGTTCTTAGGGCCTACGGGCGTGGGCAAGACGGAGCTGGCCAAGGCGCTGGCGGAAAGCCTGTTTGATGATGAGAACAATATCGTGCGTATCGATATGAGCGAATATATGGAGAAACACTCCGTATCCCGCCTGATCGGAGCGCCTCCGGGATATGTGGGCTATGACGAGGGCGGACAGCTCACGGAGGCGGTGCGCAGAAAACCGTATTCTGTGGTTCTGTTCGACGAGGTGGAAAAAGCGCATCCGGATGTATTTAACGTGCTCCTGCAGGTGCTGGACGACGGCCGGATCACGGATTCCACAGGAAAAACCGTGGATTTTAAAAATACGATCCTGATCATGACCTCCAATATCGGCTCGCAGTATCTGTTAGAGGGGATTGACGAGAAGGGCAGGATTAAGGAGGAGGCCGAGGCGGCTGTGATGCAGGACTTAAGGGCTCATTTCCGTCCGGAATTTTTGAACCGCCTGGATGAGACGATCCTGTTTAAGCCTCTGACAAAGGAGAATATCGGCGGCATTATTGAGCTTTTGACAGCGGATGTCAACCGGCGTCTGGCAGACCGGGAATTGTCGATTGAGCTGACCGGGGAGGCGAAGGGCTTTATTGTGGAAAACGGTTATGACCCGGTGTATGGCGCGAGGCCCTTAAAGCGGTATCTCCAGAAACATGTGGAGACGCTGGCGGCGAGGCTGATCCTGGCGGACGGGGTCCGGGCAGGGGATACGATCGAGATTGGGCTTGAGGCCGGGGAGCTTAAGGCCAGGGCGGTATCGCGTGAACAGTAACTAATAGTAACTGAGGAACGCCAAAAAATCCCACAACAGCTTGACAGAAAAACACATCTCCACTACAATGGACTCTGGACAAATATGTACTCTCGGAATCTCGCTGCGCCTGATTCCGGGAGTACATGAATATGGCCGGGAGGACGCCGTTTTCCCGGAGCAGGAAAAGAGGAGATTACCATGAGAGTTGCAATCGGAAATGATCATTCCGCAGTAGAGCTCAAAGAGATCATTGCGGATTATGTGCGGGAGCTGGGGCATGAGGCAATAAATCTGGGAACCGATACCACGCAGAGCTGCGACTACCCGCTTTACGGGGAAAAGGTGGGGCGCGCCGTGGTATCAGGCGAGGCGGACTTGGGGATTGCCATCTGCGGGACAGGATTGGGGATTTCTCTGGCAGCCAACAAAGTAAAGGGCGTCAGGGCCTGTGTGTGCAGCGAGCCGTACACGGCGAGGATGTCGAGACTCCACAATAACGCGAATGTGCTCTGCTTCGGCGCGCGTGTGGTCGGAAGCGAGCTGGCAAAGATGATCACGCAGGTGTGGCTGGAAACCGAATTTGAGGGCGGCCGCCACCAGAGGCGTGTGGATCAGATCATGGAAATCGAGGGTAAATCATAACCGTTCCGGGTTTTGCGGGCGGTTATATTAATGCTGTTACTGTGTGCAGCCCGAAGGCTGTATACAGTATGTTCAGACGGGCTTAAGAGCCTGAATAATCTATTTTTGGAGGTGCCTACATGGTTACGGTTACGGAAGACATTCGTTATATTGGCGTAAATGACAGGGATCTGGATCTTTTTGAGGGACAGTACATAATTCCAAACGGAATTGCTTATAATTCTTATGTCATTATGGATGAGAAGATTGCTGTGATGGATACAGTGGACAAGAGAAAGACGGCGGAATTCCTTGAGAACCTGGAGCGGGAGCTGGGGGACAGGACGCCGGATTATCTGGTGGTCAGCCATGTGGAGCCGGATCACGCTTCCAGCGTAAAGGCGCTTACGGAGCGTTATCCGGAGATGAAGCTGGTGGGAAATACGAAGACCTTCCAGATGCTTTCCCTGTATTTTGACCTTGATCTGAGCGGCGCGGTGACCGTGAAGGATGGAGATACCTTAAAGCTGGGCCGCCATGAGCTGACGTTTGTGACAGCTCCGATGGTGCACTGGCCGGAGGTGATGGTAAGCTACGATAGCTGCGACAAGGTTCTGTTCAGCGCGGACGGTTTCGGCAAGTTCGGCGCTCTCGACGCGGATGAGGACTGGGACTGCGAGGCCAGGAGATATTACTTTAATATCGTGGGCAAATACGGCCCGCAGGTGCAGGCGCTTATGAAAAAGGCGGCCGGGCTGGATATTCAGGTGATCTGCCCGCTTCACGGCCCGATCTTAAAGGAGAGCATCGCCCATGTGGTGGAGAAATACCAGATTTGGAGCAGCTACGGCGTAGAGTCAGAGGGTGTGTTTATTGCCTATACGTCCTTCCACGGCAATACAGAGGACGCGGCGAAGAAGATGGCAGAGATTCTGGAGAAAAAGGGCTGCCCGAAGGTGGCGATCTCGGATCTGGCAAGGGAAGACATGGCAGAGGCGCTGGAGGATGCGTTCCGCTATGGAAAAATCGTTCTCGCAGCCCCGTCCTACAATGCGTCGGTGATGCCGTTTATGGAGGATTTCCTGCATCATTTACAGGGAAAGAATTATCAGAAGCGCACAGTTGCGCTGGTGGAAAACGGATCCTGGGCGCCGTCCGCGGCGAAGTCCATGAGGGCGATGCTGGAACAGATGAAGGAAATTACGGTAATTGAGCCGGCGGTAACGATCCGCGGCGCGTTTAAAGAAAGCGATATTGCGGCGCTCGAGGCGGCGGCGGACGCGCTGCTGGCGTAGAGCGCGATGTCAGAAAGCAATTTTCAAACAGGCTCTGGCCGGGTGAATGCGGCAGAAAAGGGAGAATACGGACATGGTAAATGAAGTAATGCGCTTTATCACAGAGAGCGACCCCGAGGTGGGAAAGGCGATTGAGGCGGAGGCGGCGCGCCAGAGACGGAACCTGGAGCTGATCGCGTCAGAAAATATCGTTTCCGAGCCGGTGATGATGGCAATGGGTACGGTTTTGACAAATAAATACGCAGAAGGCTATTCCGGAAAGCGGTATTACGGCGGCTGCGAGTGCGTGGATGTGGTGGAGACGCTGGCCATTGAGCGCGCGAAAAAGCTGTTTGGCTGTGATTACGCCAATGTGCAGCCCCATTCCGGCGCGCAGGCGAATATGGCTGTCTTTGTGGCCATGCTGAAGCCGGGCGATACGGTGATGGGTATGAATCTGGATCACGGGGGGCACTTAACACACGGGAGCCCGGTCAATTTTTCAGGGCTGTATTTCCATATCGTCCCCTACGGCGTGAACGACGAGGGATATATTGATTATGACGAGCTGGAGCGCATCGCCCTTAAGTCAAAGCCGAAGCTGATTGTGGCGGGCGCGAGCGCCTATGCCCGCGAGATTGACTTTAAACGGTTCCGAGAGGTTGCCGACAAGGCGGGCGCGTATCTGATGGTTGACATGGCCCATATCGCCGGGCTGGTGGCGGCCGGGCTTCATCCCAGCCCCATCCCGTATGCGGACGTCGTCACCACCACCACGCACAAAACGCTGCGCGGCCCCAGAGGCGGCCTGATTCTGGCCAATAAAGAAGCGGCGGATAAATTTAACTTTAACAAGGCCATCTTCCCCGGAACCCAGGGCGGGCCGTTAGAGCACATCATCGCCGCCAAGGCGGTCTGCTTTGGGGAGGCGTTAAAGCCTGCGTTTAAAGAATATCAGGCGCAGGTAAAGAAAAACGCGGCGGCGCTGGCCGAAGCGCTGAAGGCGCAGGGCTTTACGATCCTGACAGGCGGCACGGACAACCATTTGATGCTTGTGGATTTAAGGGGCATGGATATTTCCGGGAAAGAGCTGCAGAACCGCTGCGACGAGGTGTATATTACACTGAATAAGAATACGGTTCCCAATGATCCGAGAAGCCCGTTTGTGACTTCCGGTGTGCGAATTGGAACGCCGGCTGTTACATCAAGGGGGCTGACGGAAAAGGATATGCCGAAGATTGCGGAGTGTATCTGGCTGGCGGCTACGGAGTTTGAGGAGAAGGCGGATTATATACGCGCAGAGGTGACGAAGCTGTGCGATCAGTATCCGATCTATCAGTAATGTTGGGATCTTGAAACGGGAGTTTAATGGATGATTTATGAAATAATTCCAGGATTAACTTTTTTTGTTTTTTCCATTTTAAGAACAACTCCATATAAATTAGGATTATTTATAGCTATTATAGCTGTGATTATAACAACTGTAATTTCGCTCGTAAAAACTAAAAATAATTTTACTTTATATAGTTATTTAAATATATTTTTTTATTTACTGGCTATACTCATAATTTTAGTTTTTTAGATCATGTAATTTGGGATAAAATATTGACAAACTACTTAATTTATTGCTGAGTTTTACGTTTCAAATTATAAAATCCTTGCATTACTCATAACCAAAGGTTTTGCAAGGATTTATTTTTCATTCTGTTTAAGGCTGTTTACTATTCCAGTCAAATGAAAATTCTCAGAGGGAGTATAGAGATAAGAAGAATCAGGCTGATTGGCCCTGGCGTTGATCCCAGGCTTTCCGGTAATGTAGCCAGAGGCAGCTTTTGTATCCATAAGAAATCCGTAGAAAACCGCCGGCGCTTAGCGTCCGCTGCGCTTTTCTCCGAGCGGAAGCGGGGGTTCGTTGGATACAAAAGCTGCCTCTGGCGGCCCTTTCACAATAAAACATAGCCCGCCAATCCGTTTCTGTTCGATTACACAGCCCCTCTACGCCGCCCCGGCCTTCGGCAGGCGGAAGATAAACTCCGTACCGACTCCCTCGGTACTCACCACATCAATATGTTCCCCATGGGACTGTATGATCTCCTTCACGATCGACAGCCCCAGCCCGGTTACCTTCTTGTTTCAATTAATCTTATAAGCTGTTAATTTCTTCCGGAGTTAAACCAGTTGCTTTTGCAATTTGCTCATGAGTCATGTTCATTTCTAAAAGATTTCGGGCTGTCTCTGTTTTCGCTTCTGCTTTACCTTCATCCCTTGCTTTCTTCATGCCGCTATTGTAATCAATTTGCGCCATTTCACGCATATTATATAACCGGAGGACTTCTTTATCGTTAGCCAGAAATATCATCTTTTCGTTAGCCTTATAAATTGCGGCATCCATATCAATCAACCCCTTTAACAGATCATCTGAAATACTCTGGTCAAAAAATGTCAGCCATCTGTGCAGCGAATCATTCTTAATGTCCTTTTCCGGAAGGGCATTGAATTTTTTCACATCAATGAAATGAATCTCGAGGGCGTCGGTCAAAAGGCAGTCTTTATGGGAATCCTCCCAGAGATGGAATACCGTATGGAAATCATCCACGCTCACCTCCGCTGTAAATGTTCTGTGCTCGGCAATCTCAATTCTGACCAGCGTCTTGTGTTTCGCCGTTGCCAAAATAGCATTCAGCAGCGATAACAGTTGCTATTCGTCGCCCTTTTCCCAAAAAGTTTTCCCAAATATAAAATCGTTCAAAGGTTTCAATCTCTGCATGACTGTATCACCTGGCTTTCTCTGTTACTTCTTTTCATTAGTTTACCATAATGTACTCTCGGAATCTCTCTGCGCCTGCTTTTGCGGCTGATTTTCCGCCAGATGCACCCAAATTTAATCAACGTACGCTCCACGTACGCCTCATAAATTTGTGCACATCTGACAAAAAATCATCTCACAAAATCAGGCACAGCGAGATTCCGAGAGTACATCATATTTTTAGGGATAGTTCCATCGAATTTTTGTGGACAGCCAGGAGGATATCTGTAAAAACGCCGCCCGCCGCTCCTTCAGCCTCTCTACGCCGCCCCCGCCTTCGGCAGGCTGAAGATAAATTCCGTGCCCACCCCTTCGGTACTCACCACATCAATATTTTCCCCGTGGGACTGTATGATCTCCTTCACGATCGACAGCCCCAGCCCGGTTCCCTTCTTATCTTTTCCCCGCGACAGATCCGTTTTATAAAAACGCTCCCAGATCTTATTAATGCTGTTCTTCGGGATGCCGATGCCGGTATCCTTGATGGAGACAAAGACTTTTTCATACCGCACCGAGGTCTGTATATAGATGACCGAATCATTGAGGCTGAATTTAATGGCGTTATCGATCAGGTTATAGAGAACCTGCTGGATTTTTCCCAGATCCGCATGAACCATCTGTGATGTATCGGAGAAGGTCAAGTCAAAGGTAACGCCTTTTGCATTGCAGGCGCCCTCAAAGGCGGCGGCGGTATCCTTGATGATCCGGTTGATGTCAAATTTACTGCGCGATAAGTAGCCGCTGCTCCCGAGGGAGTCTAAGGTCAGCATGCCCTGCGTCAGCTTTGTCAGGCGTTTTGTCTCTGTAATAATGATTCCCAGATATTTCTGGTACAGCTCCGGGGGGATCGTCCCGTCCAGGATGGCCTCTAAGTAGCCCTTGATAGAGGTCAGGGGAGAGCGGAAGTCGTGGGAAACATTTGCAATAAATTTCTTCTGGTATTCTTCCATCTCGTTGAGCTTGTCGGACATATAGTTCAGCGTGTGGGCCAGGTACCCGATCTCATCCCGGCTGGAAATCTCGATGTGATGGGAGAGGTTTCCGGCTGCGTATTCATTGGCCGCATAGGTGATCTTTTTGAGGGGGAGATAGACCGCCGTTGTGAAGACCAGGAGAATAATCAGGGATAATCCGAACAGGATGAGGGAGGTGATGTATACAATATTCAGAAAATCATTCTGCTTTGCCCTGACCACACTGACCGGAAGATGGATGACAACATAGCCGTATGTATTCATATTTCCGGTAATGGGCGCGGATACGGACAAAACATCCTCCTTAAACTGCCCGAAATACCTGCCCAGAGTATACAGGCGGTTCCCCTGCGTAACGGGGTCAAAGTCCTCGATCACAGCGCCCACCCTCTGCCGGCGGGTGTCGGCGATAATCCGGCCCCGGGAGTCTAAAATCCAGATATCGGCCTTCAAATACACCGCCACCGCATCCATCTGCGGATAGGAGGAATCGAGATCCACATGCTTTCCCTCATAGGCCATGCTGCAGTTGTCGGCAATAAGGACCGCCTCGTCATAAAGCGCTTCGGCCTCCTCCCTCAGGAGATGGCGGTAGGTCATATCCGAGGAGAAGGTGGCGATGGTGACAAAGCCCAGAAAGCCGAACAGCAGATAACCCAGAAGGAGCTTATAGTAAAGTGTGTGCGTCATAATGGTTGTTTACCTTTTCACTTCAAATTTATAGCCGATGCCCCACACGGTCGTCAGCGCCCATTTCGCGTGATCCTTGATCTTTTCGCGCAGCCGTTTGATGTGTACGTCCACGGTGCGCGTGTCGCCGATATATTCATAGCCCCATATATGGTCTAAAAGCTGCTCCCTGGTAAATACCTGGTTGGGGGAGGAGGCGAGGAAATACAGAAGCTCCAGCTCTTTTGGAGGCATTTCAACCGAATGGCCGTTATAAATGACGGAGTAGTTCGTCAGGTTTACAATGAGATCCGGATATTCGACAAAATTCCCGTGCTGATCCGCAGTTTTCGTGTCCGGGGCCTGGGACATCATCTGGTAGCGCCGCAGCACGGCCTTTACCCGGGCCACCAGCTCCTTGGAATCAAAGGGCTTGATCATATAGTCGTCAGCCCCCAGCTCAAGCCCCAGCACCTTGTCAAAGATCTCGCCCTTGGCGGAGAGCATGATAATCGGGACCTGGGAGCTGGAGCGCAGCTCGCGGCACACCTGATAGCCGTCCATGCCGGGAAGCATCAGATCAAGGAGAATCAGGTGCGGGTGGAAGATCGGGAAAATGTTCAGCGCCTCCTCGCCGTCCCCCACGATCTGCGTTTCAAAGCATTCCTTTGTCAGATACAGGGAAATGAGCTCCGCAATGTTGTTGTCATCGTCTACGATTAAAATCCGCTGTTTTTCTGCCATGTTGTCTCCTCCCGTGCGGTTTTGATTCCTGCGGGCAGCGAGCCGGGCATGCCTGCATGCACATTTGGCGGCTGCCGCCCGAACGGTTATATTTTATTTAAATGTGACAATCGTAACGCCCGTATCGCCCTCGCCGAATTCGCCGAGCCGGAAATCACCGACGTATTTGAGCTTTTTTAAATGGCGGTGCACGCCGGCCTTTAATGCGCCGGTCCCGCGGCCGTGTACGACGCGGACCTGGGGAAGATGCGCCAGATAGGCGTCGTCCAGATACTTATCGAGAACCGGGATCGCCTCGTCCACGGTCATGCCGATCAGGTTCACCTCCGGGGAAATGGAGTATGCCTTGGCCATGTTAAGCCCTTTTCCGCCGGAGCTTCTGCCCCCGGATTTGCTAAAAGCCGGGGATGCGCCGCGTCCCGCTCCCTTTTTGGCTTGGCCGGAGAGGCTGGGGCCGGTGATGGACTCCTCTTCCACAAGCTCCAGATCCTTTATATTGACAAGGGAGCGCAGAATTCCCATCTGCACGTACAGGTCGCCTTTGGCGTTTGGAAGGGTGCTCACGCTTCCCTTTAAATTCATGGACAGCACCCGCACCGTGTCGCCCAGGCGCAGGGATTTCGGGGAAACGGCCTTTTTCGGAAGCTTCGGCTCTCTGTCAGCCAGCGTTTTCTCCACATCGTTCATCTTGCCCCGCAGGCGGCTGCGCTCGGCCTCCAGCTCCTTTGTAACGCCGGATTCCTTTGCCAGGCGGTTAATATTGCGGATGGTCTGATCCGCCGTGTCCTTGGCATCCTGCAGGATGGTCCGCGCTTCGTCGCGGGCTTTGGAGAGCATCCGCTCTTTCTGCTCCTGGAAACGGTCCTCCTTTTGCTGCAGGCGGCCCTTTAAGGCGGCGATTTCGGCCTTGTAGGCTTCGATCTCCTTTCGCTCCTTTTCAATGGTAACGCGGCTGTCCTCCAGGCCGGCGAGGAGATCTTCAAAGGATTCATCCTCTTTTTCGATGTGCTTTTTCGCCTCGTCGATGATATAGTCCGGAAGGCCCAGCTTTCTGGAGATGGCAAAGGCGTTGCTCTTGCCCGGAATGCCGATTAAAAGGCGGTAGGTAGGGCGCAGCGTCTCCACATTGAATTCACAGCAGGCATTTTCCACGCCCGGCGTTGTGAGGGCATAGACCTTCAGCTCGCTGTAATGGGTGGTCGCCATGGTCCGGCAGGACATATTGTGGAGAAAGCTTAGGACCGCGATCGCCAGCGCCGCTCCCTCCGTGGGGTCCGTTCCGGCTCCCAGCTCGTCAAACAGGCACAGGGAGCGGCTGTCCGCCTGCCCCAGGATGGAGACAATATTGGTCATATGGGCCGAAAAGGTGCTCAGGCTCTGCTCAATGCTCTGCTCATCCCCGATATCTGCGAACACCTCGTCAAACACGGCCAGCTCCGAGCCGTCAAAGGCAGGGATATGAAGCCCCGCCTGTCCCATGAGCGTGAAGAGCCCGACAGTTTTTAGGGAAACCGTCTTTCCGCCCGTGTTGGGCCCGGTGACGATCAGAAGGTCAAAATCGCCCCCCAGATAGATATTGATGGGAACTACCTGATCCGGGTTCAGGAGCGGATGGCGGCCGTCCTTGATATTGATATAGCGTTTATCGTTGAATTTCGGCTCCGTACAGTTGTAATGCCTTGACAGGGCGGCCCTGGCAAAGATAAAGTCCAGCCGGGCTAAAAGCTCCAGATTCAGGGCAATCGTTTCCGTATAGGGAACCAGGCCGGAGGACAGGGAGGCCAGGACAAACTCGATCTCCCGCTTTTCCTGGATCTCCAGCTCCCGCAGCTCGTTATTCAGACGCACAATCGCCATGGGCTCAATAAAAACCGTGGATCCCGTAGAGGACTGGTCATGAATCATGCCCGGAACCTGGCTCTTGTGCTCTGCCTTGACCGGCAGGCAGTAGCGCCCGTCGCGCATGGTGATGACCGCCTCCTGTAAGTAGGAGCGGCTGGAGTTTAAGATGGAATTGAGCTGGGTGTGGATACGGCCTCCGGTGATCTTCATGGAACGCCGCACCTTGCTAAGCCCCGGGCTCGCGTCGTCGCTCACCTCGTCCTCGGAGAGGATACAGCGCTGGATCTCCGCGTTGACAGCCGCAAGCGGTTCAAGAGTCCGGAACATCTCATCCAGCGAATCGTCAGGAAGCTCGGATTCCTCATGCCTGCCGTAAGCCCTGGCCCTGGCTGTCACCGTCAGCAGGGAACTGACGGCCAGAAGCTCCAGGATATTTAAGGAGCTGCCGATCTCCAGCCGCTTTAAGGAGGCGCGGACATCTTTTACACCTCCAAAGGACAGGCTTCCCTTCATGCGGATCCGGGTCACCGCGTCGCTGGTTTCGGTCTGGCTCTGGCGGATCTCCTCCAGGCTGCAGGAGGGAACCAGATCCCGGCAGAGGGATTTGCCCATCTCGGTGGAGGCGTATTCCGTGAGCTGATCGATGATTTTATTGTATTCTAATGTAGTTAAAGCTTTTTTGTTCATGTTTCGATCCCCTGTTAAATCGTGTGGCGGGTGGTTTGTGGGATTAAAAAACGGCCGCATCGCGTGCGGATGTGAGGCGTTTATTCTTATGATAAAGGGTATCGTGGTTTTTTGCAAGGGGAATATTGGGGGAAGAGGGGGATGTTATATGACAGTTCGGGTTGTCTGAACGATTGCTGTGTTATTGTAAAATGGTTGATTGTTGTGTAATTAGTGTGTATAATACTGATATCGGGGGAATACGGATGAAACAGAGGGATTTGGTAAAGAAGCTTGAAGACGCAGGTTTTTCCTTTGAGAGGCATGGGAGAAATCATGATATATACAGAAGAGGAAATGATATAGAAAAGATCCCACGACACAAAGAAGTAAATGAGAATTTGGCAAGAATGATACTGAGGAAGTGGAAACTATTATAAGGAGCAGAGTATATGAAACAGGTTTACGCAACATTTATCTTAAATACAAAGGACGGTTCAGAACATCCTTTTTTGGTATATGTTCCTGATATGGAAATTTTTACAGAAGGGGATTCCCTTGCAGATTCCATTGAAATGGCAAGAGATGCGATAGGACTGGCAGGAATTTCTATGGAAGATCATAAAGAAGAGATTCCTGCGCCGTCGGATCAGGCGGCCGCCATGGAAAAGGTAAAACAAAATGCAGAGGATATTGATTTTTCCAAAGGTATTTTGACATATGTGGACGTGGACTTCACGGAATATAGAAAGAGAGTCGATACAAAGACTGTCAGAAGAAATGTTGCGCTGCCAGGCTGGCTGAATTATGAAGCCGAACATGCCGGAATCAATGTTTCCAGAGTGCTGCAGGAAGCGTTGATGAATGTGTTAAATGTTAAGAGGAACATTTGATGTGGATTCTCAGGCAGCCGTCCAGATTGTCCGAACGGTTATGTCCTCAGAGAGCAGAGTCTTTGATGGCTCAATATGGAGGGGAGGCAGACATGAAATTGGGGAAGGTCAGAAAGGATGCGGGGATATGGCAAGAACAGTGGGGATAGGGAAGCAGGATTTTGAAAATATACGGGAAAAAAAGGTCTTTTATGTGGATAAGACAGAATTCATCCGTGAATGGTGGGAGAGCGAGGATGATGTAACTCTGATAACCCGTCCCCGGCGTTTTGGAAAGACTTTGAATATGAGTATGCTGGAGAAATTCTTTTCTGTTCAGTATGCGGGGAGAGAGGATTTATTTCAGGGACTTGCAATCTGGAAAAATGAAAAATACAGGAAGATTCAGGGGACATATCCTGTGATTAGTTTATCTTTTGCAGCGGTTAAAGAAAAAAGTTATACAATGACAATCTCACGAATCAATCAGATATTGACAAATCTGTATTCAGCAAACCGTTTTCTTATGGAAGACGGGAATTTGGATGACAAAGAAAAGAAGTTTTTTTCATCTGTGGATGTGAACATGGACGAAACGACGGCAACGATGGCGCTTCACCAGTTATCCATCTATTTATCCCGATATTACGGAAAAAAGGTAATTATTCTGTTGGATGAGTACGATACGCCGATGCAGGAAGCCTATGTAAACGGGTATTGGGATGAATTGGCTTCCTTTACCAGAAGTATGTTTAACGCGGCATTTAAAACAAATGTTTGCCTGGAGCGGGCAATGATGACAGGGATTACCAGGGTAAGCAAAGAGTCCATATTTTCTGATTTGAATAATCTGGAAGTGGTTACTGCCACTTCCGACAAGTATGCGGATTGTTTCGGCTTTTGTGAAGATGAAGTTTTTGCCGCCCTGGCTGAATATGGTTTATCTGAAAAGAAGCAGGAAGTGAAAACATGGTATGACGGGTTTGTATTTGGCGGGCAAAAAGATATCTATAATCCATGGTCGATTCTGAATTACCTGGATAAAAAGAAGACAGGGACATATTGGGCAAACTCCAGTTCCAATCATTTGGCAGGTAAACTGATTCGGGAAGGGAGCCAAAATCTGAAGAGGGATTTTGAGTGTCTTTTGCGGGGAAAATCAATCATTATGGAATTGGATGAACAGATTGTTTATGATCAGTTAGGCGATGATGAACAGGCGATATGGAGCCTTTTGCTTGCCAGCGGCTATTTAAAGGTGAAAGATTTGAAGACCTATGCGACAGAATTTGGAGAATGGAAGCAGGAATATGAGCTGGAATTGACGAATTTTGAAGTAGGGGCAATGTTCCGCCACATGATAAGAAAATGGTTCAGCCGCGCGGCGGGAGGGTATAACGATTTTATCAAAGCATTGCTGCTTGATGATGTAAAAGGTATGAACATATATATAAATAAAGTGGCAATGACTACGTTTAGTTATTTTGATACCGGAAAGAACCCCTCAGAAGAAGCGCCCGAACGCTTCTATCATGGTTTTGTTTTAGGCTTGATGGTAGAGCTTGCAGATCGCTATGTATTGGCCTCTAACCGGGAAAGTGGATTTGGGCGTTATGATGTAATGCTGGAACCAAGAAAACCGGGAGACGCCGGAATTATTATAGAGTTTAAGGTACAGGATAATTCGGAAGAAAAAGAACTTTCTGAAACGGCAAACGCGGCGCTGAGACAGATTGAAGAAAAGAAATATGCAACAATGCTGATAGAGAAGGGCGTTACAAAAGAAAAAATCAGGATCTATGGTTTTGCTTTTTGCGGTAAGCGGGTATTGATTGAAAGAGGGTAAAGGAATTTCTCATATCAGATTATCACAGATTTTTATATAATTCAAGAAAAGGAGGTCAGATGAAAATGAAACAGGAAGAATATTGGAACCGTGTATCAGAAAAAAAGGGAATTTACTACGCCCTTTCAGGCCGGGGAATTTTCAAAATATGTGAAAAGGGATAATAGTATTCTTGATGTAGGCTGTGGATATGGAAGAACGCTTGGCGAACTGTATCATAACGGCTATCGCAACCTGATTGGCATTGATTTTTCAAAAGGTATGATAGCAAGGGGAAAACAGCAGTTTCCGTATCTTGATTTACGTGTAAAAGACGACGCTAAAATATCCCTGCCGGACGCAAGTATTGACGCCGTAATTCTCTTTGCAGTTTTAACCTGCATACGGACAAATGAAGGGCAGGAGCAGCTATTATCGGAAATTAAACGGATATTGAAACCGCAGGGGATTTTGTATGTGAATGATTTCCTGCTGAATACAGATGAACGTAATCTCACAAGATATGCAAAATACAAAGAAACTTATGGCATATACGGTGTGTTTGAACTTCCGGAAGGCGCGGTATGCCGGCATCATGATGAAACATGGATAAAACAACTTTTGAAGGATTTTTCGGAACAGGAATACAGCCATTTGACATTTACAACAATGAATGGGAATAAATCAAACGGCTTTTATTTTATAGGGCGGTTAAATGATTTTTAAGCAATTATAAATAAGGCTCCATGGTGAAAAATGACGCTCTTCCAGGCGCTGAATTTACCATTATTAATGCAATGCTGCACTGATATGACCGGCTGACGCCGAAGCCAAAGAAAACAAAAAAGGGGAAGGCAGAGAGGAAAAATAAATTTTTCTCGGCCTTCCTTTTATTATGTCTGTATGTATTTCGGTTCCTGTAACTGTTCCTGCGCCAGAATGCTTTTTTATCAAATAATTGTTCCGGGTCTTTTACAATTGCCAAAGTTCTATTGATATGACGATATTTTTTATAAGTCTGATTTTGATAATGAGAATAAGCGATATTTAAAAGTAAGGTATCATGAAGAGAAAAAATCATTTATCAGGAAGATTATTTGTCTAAAATTTCACAATATTTAAATATAAATACAAGTGAACGTTACAATTTTTGACAAAAACGTTACAAAAAACGACATCCCTATTGAATTGTGGCAGTAAATATGGTAAGAAGTAGCAAATAGATGCGGATGTTATTTCTAAGAGAATACAAAGAAGGGGCTTGCAGACTTCTGCAATGAGGCATGCCCGGAGAGACGGGGAGATTATAACTGAGGGAGAAGATTCGCAGATCTCTGCTTTATATCTGAGCTTGCATAATATCAGAGTGATAAGATAAGAAAAATGCAAATTTTTGGGTGAAAAGTGTCTGTTTTTGGGGTTTGGTTGGAATTCCTCTGATAGTATGGTATGACAAAACAAAATACAAAGCTATATTTGTTAAATAACGATATAAAAATAAAAAAAGTGATATTTATGGGATGGTAAGAAAAATTCGCGGACAAAAAGTGACAATTCGCGGACAAATTCACATTACTGACGAAAAAAATGCTATGATAATGGTGACGTAAATAGTCAGTTCTGTTCCTGTTTAAAGAAGATGCGGACAGTGGGTGTTCCTCCGGGCTTCAATGGGCGAATATGCGTCCGGAGCAGGGAGGGAGAAAATGCGATCCGTCCGCAGCCGTAGTTGTCCATCCGGTTATCGGGGCAGTCAGGATGCAAGTTTCGGACATAATATTTGCATATGTAGAAATGAGTTATAAAAGCTCTATAAATCAAAATGTAATATATCAGGAGGGAGATATGAGGATAATAAAGCTTGGAGTCGAACCGTTTGAAATGATATCCATTTTAAAATATGATGAGGTTCAGCAGATGAACGAACACGGATCAGCGCGTATATCAGGGCTGATTCCATATGATAAAAGGGATGAGTATCTGAAAATGGCGGCAAAGGAAACTTGGGTTAAAATCCTGGGCTATGACGAGGAAGAGAAGGAAACGATCCTGTTTTACGGTAAAGATACAGTAAGGCTATTGGCGCGTATTGGATTGGCAAATATGCGGTTCACATGCGGCTACAGATTACTGCCAAAATAAAGGAGGAAACATGGAGATCAATCAGGAGATTTCTCTGGAAACGGAGCTCCCGTTTCAGTCTGTACAGGATTTTACGATGAATTGGGAAATAAACGAGCATGCATGGCTGGAGCTGAACGGCATACTGCGGCAGGATCACTGGGACAAGGTTTGCGGCAGAGATTATGTGGGAACAGAAATAGCGGTGTTTCTGGCAGACAGTATTGAGCAGAGCACAGGCGGCGCGCTGTTCCGGGGGATTATACGGGATGTGAAGCTGCTTTGGGGCCATGGGGTTGGCATGGCGCGTATAGCCGCATCGTCAGCTTCGATTAAACTGGATGAGGAAGAGCAGAGGCTGTGCCGTTCCTTCCAGAATCCTTCGCTAAGCTATGCCGACGCAGCGAAGCTGATAGCAGAGACAGGAGGCGGGAAGCTGATCTGCACCGTGGAGAAAAAGGAGATAGAACGGCCGTTTATCTGTTACCGGGAAACCATATGGGAATTTCTTAAGAGACTCGCAAGCTGTCAGGGCGCGTTTCTCGTGCCGGATATAAAGACGGGCCGCCCCAATCTGTGGTATGGGATGCGATCCGGAAAGCAGATCGATGTGGATCTGGCCGGAGATTCGGCCTGGGTACATATTCACAAACGCTATGGAAATGGCGGTAAGAGCAGGGCCGTAAAGACAATTGGGTTGGAACGCAGGGCCAGCTATTCCCTGGGAGACTGGGCTGTAAGCCAGGGAGAAACGTTTGTCATTCATGCGGCAGAAGCGAAAATGGACAGAGGAGATATCACATTTTCTTATCAGATGTCGCCGCAGAGGGATCTGGTAAAAAAGCCGTATTATAACGAAGCGTTTACAGGACTGAGCCTGTGGTGTACGGTAAAGGAGACGAAAAATGAGGCGGTGCGGGTTGCCTTTGATATAGACAATGAAGAAGGCGAGTGGTTTTTTCCATGGCGGCCGGAAACCGGGAATGCGCTGTACGCCATGCCGGAGACCGGAGCCAGAGCGGCGGTATGCTTTGCAAACCATAATGAGGGATCCGGGTTTGCAGTGCGCTGTTCGGGACAGCCGCCTGAAAACCAGGAGCCAAAGGATAAATCAATCGTTATTCCGGCAGACGGAAAAATCGAGCTGTTCACCGGCAGATTGAATTTCCGCAAAAAGGATGAAATCATGGAATTAAACGATTCCAGCGGTATTGATTTCAGAGGAGGCCGGATGGGGATAGAGGCAGTCGGGAAGGTGAAGCTCCAGGCAGCGCAGATTTCGCTGGATGCAGTAACGGAGATAAAGGCAACGACAGAATAGCCATACATTTGTATGGCGACGCATGAACGGCTCATTTTGTTGCCGCTGGAAGCGGTTTAAGAGTGGACCGCTCCGGTGTTTTCACAGGGGGGCGTGGGGATATGAAATATTTCATACTGCGGCAGCATCCGTATTTTTCGGAAAGCTTCCGCCTGGACGGCTGGCAGGAGGTAATCAAGCCTAAGTGGATCTGCATGGAGGAATTCTACAAGACGCCCCGCAGGTGCGTTATCAGTGCATCCATGGGAGAATTTACGCCGTTTCCTGACATTGTGACAGTTCCGTTCCTGCTGATAAGCCGTCTGATGGCCGAAGTAGCGGAAATGTACGGAGAACCGGTATTTAAACGAGACGTGATCATTATCAATGAACGGGATAAACAAAGCAGGCATTATCACCTGATATTGCCCGAAGCGATCGGGCATGGAAGCGCCCTGCTCGGGGAAAGCCATCTCTTTTACATGAATATTGATAAACAAAAAGAGCTCGTGGTAAGCCAGGATTATGCGGAAAGCATTTTGCGTCGGGGAGCTGTGGGCATTGCGCTAAAGGAATGGGATATGAAGGAGGGGAGACATGATGGAAAATAATCTTCAGAGGATGTTTGCTTATCAGGAAATCATGGCGCAGCGGGGAAAAGAAAGTATCTGCCACTCCGCTATCCTGAGATGTGAGCATGGTTCGGAAAGGTGCGTGCTGAATCTGCCGAAAAGCCACGGAAAATATGTGGGCACGCATGCGCAAATTGATATCAAAGACGGAAAAAACGCATTCTTCGGCTACTGCAGAAAGCTGGAGGGCCCTTGCCAGGCGGAGCTGTCTGACTGGTTTAACGGGAATGAGGCGGATCGGATGTTTGATGAGAGCACACTGATGATGGAGGCGTCTGTTCAGAAGGATGTTGGGTTTATGGTTTGTACTGCGGCCAGAAAGGGGTAACATATGGGCGGGAAATATAGTATAATTGTCGCAGATTCGGATGGCCAGTGCAGATTTGAGGAAATGGAATGTCCAAAGAATGCGAGAGAGTATACTTTAAATGTTGCTTTTAATGATCCTGTGAAGAATGAGAGCAATCCGTGGCTTTATATACAGACGACAGAAGAGAAGTGCGGGACATTTATAATATCTTTATGGTATAAAAAACCACAATCGAATGATCCAATATCTGTAGTCCCCCGCTGTTTTTTGGAGCTGTACAGACGCAAGCCGGGATTTTTTAATCCTTCTTCGCAAATGGAGTTTGCTCAAAAATATACATTTGAGTTTAACGAAAAGTATACGTGGAAAGGCGAGTCAGGATATTATAAAGCGACAATACTTATGAACTTAATTTATGATGAGGTGTATAATAATGATAATCTTTATTACGTAAAGTTTAACTGCAAAGAGCTCTCTACAGAATTGTTTTTCCACATGATAGATGGATATCAGGATGTAATTGATATGTATTCCGCAGCATTATGGGTGAGGGAGACGCCAATTGAGTATTATAATTATATAACAAGTTCTCCCAAGTCAAAAGGGGCAGTTGATAAGGTTCTTTATCTGGACAGGACACAGGTTGGGGCATTTATCTATTCCTATCTTGCTATTACAAGAGAAATCAATAATAAGAAACTGTCTAATAAGGATCCTGTTTCAGGAAAAGATATTTTAGTGAATGTAATTTCATCATTAATTTCAACAGCAGGAAAGGCAGATTTTTTTTCGGGAATTGTGATTAGTTTGTTAGTATCTGGAATAAGTAATTATGACAATATTATCCGTGATCCTGAGGATAACTTTGACACGCAATTAGACGAGTTGTTAGGCAATCCAAACGAGATCCATTTCATAGAAAACCCCAAAACGGGTTCTCCAAATATTGAGGGATTGATAGGTTTGATAATTACATTTAGAACAAAAATATTATTACAAACCAGCGGTTATGAGGATACAAATAGTTTAGAAGTTTGGAAAGAAGGAAAAGAGGGTAATTTAGTAAAAAAAACAGCACAGGGACCAAAATTTTATAAAGGTATCTTTGAAACAGATCTACAAATCTTAGCTGGAAATCCTCCTGTAGTATCTTTTGAAAAGATAGCGGCTATTTTTGGCTGGACGGAATATCTGGAACTTGCCAGACAAAAAAAGAACGGATAAGTTCAGTTATATAAAAGCTTTTATCAATAAGGTATTAATTATAAAATAATATTTTTGTTCGGCAACAGAGTTCTATAAAGATGTGAAATATGGCAAACAAAAATAATCTGAAGGAACATTTATGAAAATGGAGAGACGAATCAAATACAAAATAAATCATTAAAAATGGAGTGTTTTTTGTGTTTTGCTAATTGTCAATCTGACCGGAAATCCGATAGCAACAGAGGAGCTGGAGCGAAGCTCGGTGGCTCCAAATTATTACTGAGAAAACGATGGTCCTGCTTATTGCGTCATGCTTAACATTAAGAGAGAGGAAGCATTTATGGAAAAAAGATCCCGTTCCCGCCGGAGACAGCCGGACAAATCCCTGAAAAAGTGGATACTTCCTCTTGTTTTCTTATTCACTGTTATAATTGTCGGCCGCCGTTATATGTATTACCGCGCCCAATATCTGAAACAGGCTGAATTAGATGAATCCTTAGAGTATCATCCTGTCCCTTTCGAGCCGGAACAGGATCACAGGATAGAATGGACGGATCGTATTTTGGAGGATAAAATCAGAGGTGTGATTGATAAAGGACAGGGAGATATTTACCTGAGCGATCTCTGGGATTGCGCGGTTCTCCGCCTGAACAGGGATATTTATTCAGCCAGATCGGAATTTGTTTCCGATATCAGCAGTCTGGCCGGGCTGAAAAATCTGAGGCATTTAGAATTAAATAATAACTGCATTACGGATATCAGCGCGGTCAGCACGATGGAAAATCTTGACACGCTGATGCTTCACGGGAACCGGATACTGGATTTTTCCCCACTCAATTCACTTGCGCGGCTGGATACTTTAATCCTGAGCAGCACGCATCTGAACGGAGAAGATCTTGAATGCCTGTCAGGACTGAAAAATCTGGGGATGCTGGTTCTTGATTTTAATGACATTGAGTCCCTTGACGCCTTGCGTAATCTGGATATTGTGTTTCTTTCCCTAAAATGGAATCAGATTACGGACATAAAGCCTCTGGCAGGTTTAAAAGAGCATTTGTGGTACTTGGTCTTAGACAGAAATCAGATTGAGAATATCGAACCGCTCGCTGAATGTTATTGGTTAGAGAATTTGTCGTTATCGTATAATCATATAACGGATATAGAGCCGTTAAAAAATTTATACCGGCTGGAGATATTGGATTTGAGGAATAATAATATTTCCGAATTGCCGGATTTCATCAGTATGACCTCATTAGCTGTTTTGAGATTGCAGAATAATAATATAACAACAGAGGAATGGAAAAAAATAAGGCTGCCTCAGTCCCCCATCACGATATATTTGTCAGGTAATCCCATTACTGATTT
Source organism: Clostridiaceae bacterium (assembly GCA_910575795.1). GTDB lineage: Bacteria > Bacillota > Clostridia > Lachnospirales > Lachnospiraceae > Otoolea > Otoolea muris. The sequence continues at coordinate 82,139 of CAJTGE010000008.1, forward strand.
GGAGACAGATCGCGAGTATCCTTTTTTACATATCGTCTTTGAAGACGAATAGCAAGCAGCGAAAACAAGCCATATTGATAAGAGCTAAACGTTTCACGACATATGTTCGTTCAGACGTCTGAACAGCCTTCCAATGCAGCTTTACATCTGGAAAAGGAGTACGTCATGCAATCAGTAAAAAGGCGATCCTGGCGAAAAAAGCCGGGTAAAACATCTGGGACATGGGCCGTCTGGGGGCTTATCGCCTTTTTAGCGCTCAGCGCCGGATATGGCTCCAGAGATAGAGATAACCGCGCTCAGGATGCGAAACGGGCGATGTTTCAAAAGCAGCGTTTTTTAGTATTTAATCCCATGCTTGAACGCAGAATAGAATGCACAGATGAGATTTTGGAGGGCAAGCTTCTGAAGGTTACTGGTAAGGATAAAGGGGATATGTTCCTGAGCGATCTCTGGGACTGCAGGAAGCTGTCGCTGCAGCGGGTTATTTACAAATATCCAGATGTTGCCTATGCCTCCGGAAAGCCAATCAGGGATATCAGTTGTCTGAGGGGATTACGAAACCTGAGAAGCCTGAACCTGGATGAAAACCTGATCTCCGATATACGCCCGCTCAGCTCCCTGATACATTTAAAATATCTGTGGCTGGCCCATAATCCGATTCAGGATTTATCGCCGCTTAAGTCACTGACTCAGCTTTACCATTTAAATTTAAATGCCGCGCATGTAGGGGATGCGGATCTGGAGCTTTTATCCGGCTTAAAGAATTTGGGAATGCTGGAGCTTGACAGGAACGGGATTGAAAGCCTGGAAGCGCTGCGCGGTATGAATGTCTCCCGCCTTACCTTAAATCAGAACCAGATCTCGGATATATCGCCGCTGACGGATTTGGGCAGGTCGCTGTGCTGGCTGGAGCTGGATGAAAACCAGCTCACTGACATCGGCCCGCTGGCAGAGTGCGGGCGGTTGTGGGAGTTATCGTTACGCCACAATCGAATTACCGATATCGGTCCGCTAAAAAATTTAGACAGGGTGAGCTATCTTTGGCTGAGTGATAATGCGATCGCTACGCTTCCGGATTTATCCGGAATGACTGCCCTTGTTCAACTGGATTTGTCTGATAATCATATAACAACAGAGGAATGGAAAAAGGCCAGGCTGCCGGAAGGGATCTTTGAAGTTTATCTTTCCGGAAATCCGATTACGGACTTTGAACCTGCTCCGGGCAATCCTGATTTTAATATTGTTTTTAATGGGAACACGTTCAATACAGGTATTTTTAAAAATAGAAAAGGTGGAAATGAAACGGAAGATGGCGGCTGACGCTGCTGTTATTTTAGAAACAGGAGGATATCATGGAGTACAGGGATGAAAAAATTGCAGAACTAAAGAGGGAAAGGCGCCGCCTGAAATATACGGATATCACAGGGGAGGGCGTATTTATCAGCGATGTATTTGTAACTTTTGGTCCCAGGGAAATTCTGGGCGCGGCGCGGCTGTATATACCGGACACGTTTATCGAGATGCCAAAGGAGGTTCAGCGGATGAAATTTCCCTCAGTCAGCAGGCCGCAGGTGATTCTCACTTCTCTGGACAGCAGCGTGAATTTTGCTTTCAGCCTTGTGGATATCCGGACGCCGGACAGCCAGATTGGGACTTTGACATTACAGATGAAGGAGACGCTCAAAACAGCCAATCCGGCTGCGGTCTTTTATATAGAGGAATCAGAGCTTCTTGACAGCGGGCGCCCGCTCTGTATGTTTGATTTTAAAAATTTTGGCGTAGACGGGCCCATGTACAACATGACGTGTTTTACGCCGCTTGGTCCGCAAACGCTGCATGGAACATTTATCTGCCCTGAACAGGATGCGGGGGAATGGAAATACATGGCCTGGGCGGCGTTTAAGACAATCCGTGCGATGAAACAAAAGGAATGAGCGAAGGGAGTGAAAATAATGGATCGGCTTGAACAAATACGGGACTATTTGCAGCCTTATCTGGTGGGGCGCATGTTTGAAAAAACTGAGGCGGCGGGTATGCAGAAGGACAGGGATCGTCTGCTTCCTCAGGCGGCGGATCTGCTTTTGGCGGCCTTAAAGCGCCAGGAAGCGCAGCCGCAATGGCAGCCGTCCTATATGAGTTTGTTCCACCTGATGACAGGGCTGCTCACAGGCAGCCATGAGTATGAGCTGGCTGTGTCGGATCAGCAGTTGTATCTGGATGAGCTTCGGGTCGCGCGTTTCTGGAGCCCGGATTTTCTTTATTCGGACAGGCAGGGAAAGCAAAACGTGGGAAGCGCTCTGAAAGAACAGTTTGTGCGTCTTAACCATTACGAGATTTCCTATGCAGAGAGGTTTGTTTTTTATTCATGCCGCAGCATCGCGGGTGTATACTGGAAGGAACGCCTTGGTGAAATCACGGCTCTCAGGGAATTTAAGAGCCTGAAAAAAGCCCGTCCGTTCCGGTTCCTTTTCGGAGACTATATGGGCGAAATGCACACAGTTTGGGAGTATGAGGAGGTATAACAGGATGGCAGGGAGAGGTATATTCGGCAGCAGCTTTTCTATGAGTAATGAGTTTAATTTCAAAGGGAAAAAGACAGAGATGAAAAGCAGGGGCGAGGCGTGTGTCCCTGTTTCGATGAGCGAGGCAGAGCCGCCTGCAGATAACGCCTCCTTTGTACCGCTGATCCTGGGAGCCCTTCCGGCATGCTCCGGAGCCAGGGAACCGTCGCCGCTTGAACAGTCTGTTATGGGAGCCGTCAGCGCGGCCGGGAGAATCGGGATAACGCAGGATTCACTTACATCCCGGTATATTTGCAGCTACAGCCTGCCGCTTAAGAAGGTGGTAAATGGAGCTGTTGCCAGAAGCGGGAGGATAAGCGGGGACGAGCTGAACCAGCTCCTGCAGACTTTGATGGACGGATGGCTCGGGGAGCCGGGTTCTGGTTTTATATCCTATAAACAGATTCTGGCCTGGCAGATGCAGAAGGCTGTCCTCCCGGATTTTATGAAAGGACTGCAGGGGGATGTCTGTGCGATGACAGGAGATCCGGTCAATGCCAATACAGGAAATTTTGTTTATGAAAAAGAGGACTTGCTGATTTCCGACAGGGAACAGCTCTGTTTCCGGATCTTTTATAACAGCATGGATAAGCGCTCCGGAACCATGGGCATGGGGTGGCGGCATAACTATGAGGTTCGGCTGATGGTTGAAACGGATCGCTACACGATCCTCCGTGAGGACGGACGCGAGGAAGTTTTCCTGCGCTATAAGGGGGACGCTCCTGAACCGCTGTTTGGCCTTCCCTGCCGCCTGACGCTGGATAAGGACGGATATATTTATGAGGCGCAGAAGGGCGCTGTGTACTGTTTTGACCGCGGGGGAATGCTGTTTAAGAGGGTCGATCCAGATGGACGGGAGCTTTTATTTTCATATGACAAAAACGGGAGGCTGAGCAGAGTTCGCAGCCATGAAGGCAATTCCCTTCTATTTGAATATGATCCATTTAGCGGTTATCTGACAGGAGTGAGGGATCAGGAGGGCAGGCGCGCGGCATTTGCATACGAGATAAACCGGTTGAAACAGGCGTCAGACGCGGCAGGGCAGGTTTTTGTTTATGAATACGGGACAGATAAACGGGTGCGCAGAATCCGCAATCAGGAAGGCGTTTATGTCGTTGAAAACACTTATGACAATCGCGGCCGTACAATAAGGCAGCGATTTGCCGATGGGAGTGAAATGCGGTTTGATTATCAGGATTACTTAAACCGCACGCTTGTGACAGAGAGGGATGGGGCTAAGACTGCCTATATACATGACGGGATGTTCCGGAATGTGGAGACGATTTGTGCGGGGTGAGGTTCCATGGTGGAAAAAGTTACTGCGATCTTTGTTTCGATTATGGCAGGGGGAAAGAAAGACACATCCATGTGGAAACGCGGTATCGGTTTATATTTATCAGGGGTGTTTGCTTCGGCTATCATTGCCGGATTGACTCTTTTTGTGATTCCGGCCATAAACCGTTCACAAAAAGAATCACGCTTAGTAAATGATACAGAAGAATGGCCCGCAATATTTGAAAAGAACCGGACAGAAATGGAGATGCTGGAGGACTATTATAACCGTATCGAAAACTGGGACTTTTCATGTGTTTACTTTTGGGCTGAACGTAAACACATGTATCAGTGTTATAGTGGGGATTTAGACCGGAAATATGTAACAGATGAGGATTATGTTCCTAAAGAATTTTTAGAATTTTCATTGAAAAGCGGGGACTTTCCAAAAGACGGATGCAGGGTTATCCTGCAGGGAGATTATTGGAAAAGCCCGAAGTTTTCTCTAAATATAAGCCTGGCGGATATTTCTCCGGATTCCAGGATATTAATTGTTGATATTTCCAGGTATGGAAACAAGGAATTCTTCTATTTATATTCTCCGAACGGTTTTCCGGCCGTAGAAGAGAGGGAATATGAAAGCCTGGCTATAAAGTCTTTGGGAAATGGCTGGTATTCTATTATCGCAGAACAGGGAGGGGAGTTACAGTATTGATACATGCTTTATTAAAACATAGATGGTCATTTTGTATAGCAACAGCCGGATTTCTGTCTGGAAGCGCAATATTGTATCTGTTTGCAGCATGGCCGTTGTTCCATTTTGTGAAGCCAGGCCGGAAGGGGGAATTTTATAATAATGTTGATGATATGGCGGCATTTTTTATAAATAACAGGGATGATTTTGAATATTTGGAATCATATTTTAGTGAGGACAGGGAGTGGGAGTTTACGTTTTATCAATACGAGAGCGAGTGGCACGGAGGGCATATGACATATCGTTACCGTACAATTGGAGGCAATATATGGATGAATTATCATGATGTTTTAGAGGAAGATGAGATATCTATAGTGTCTGAGAATTTAAAGGAATTTCTGGATTTTGCAGCCGGGGGGAACGAAATCTGGAGCATTGTTCTTCATGGCGACGCGGATGTGCTGGATCCTCATGATGAGAATAAGCGATATTTGGAAGTGAGATGTTATGAAGGGGAAGAAATCATTTCATATTTGTATGCGCCGCTGGATTCGTTGAATGAGGATAATTGGGAGCAACTGATGCCTTTGGAAGACGGGTGGTATTTGGGCATTGACCAATATATCCCCGTAAAGCTGGAGGAGGCGGTATGGGAGTATTAACAGAAATGACGGAAAACAGCTTCCCCAAAAAAGACCGCATACCTTCGTAATTATCCGGATTATTATGATTGTTGTTTTCACAATTATCGGATATTATATATATAATAGAGATCAGGCCAGTGATCGCACTGAATTGGACGAAGCTCTGGAGTACCGCCCTCTTCCGTTCAGTGTGGAAAATGACTATATAGCAGAATGGTCGGATACTGTCTTAGAAACCAGAATCAGAGAACAGCTCGGGAAAGAAAAAGGAGGTATTTATTTAAGCGATCTCTGGGACTGCGCTGATTTGTGGCTGAATACAGATTTGGATTCTCCCAGTCCGGAATTCATTACGGATATCAGCGATTTAACCGGACTTAAAAATCTGACAGGTCTGCAGTTAAACTTTAACCGAGTCACAGATATCAGCGCAGTAGCTACAATGGATAATCTTAACAAATTATTGCTTCATGGAAATCCAATCCTGGATTTTCACCGTTAGAAGCATTATCACGGTTAAGATACGTAAACTTAAGCGGCACGCATATGAAGGGCGAGGATCTTAAATGTTTGTCTCATCTCAAGTATTTAAGAATGCTGTATCTGGATTTTAATGAAATTGAAAATCTGGACGGATTACAAAATTTAAATGCGTCGTTTCTTTCATTGCGGAGAAACCAAATTTCAGATATCACTCCCCTGGCAGGTTCACAAAAGACGTTGTGGTATTTAGATTTAAGTGAGAACCAGATAGAAGATATCAGCATTTTGGAAAACTTCAGCAGATTAGAAGATCTGACGCTATGCCATAATAACATAACTGATATAGAGGCAATAAAAAAATTAAAGCGCCTGGAGTTTCTGGATTTGAGATATAATAATATTTCCGAATTACCGGATTTTACGGATATGGCTTCCTTACGTTATTTAGACCTATCTGATAATAATATAACAACAGAGGAATGGAAAAAAATAAGGCTGCCTCAGTCCCCCATCACGATATATTTGTCAGGTAATCCCATTACTGATTTGGAAACGGAACGCGATTACCCTTTTTTAAAGATTATCATGGATGAGTAATCTGTTTTTATATTGATTACGCATAAGCATATCATCGGGGAACATTATGGAAAAAGAAGCTCGCAGCAAAGACAAAAAGAAACTTTAAAATTGGAATGATTTTAGGAATTCTTTTTTCATGTTCGCATTATTTATCAGCGGCAGTCATTTAATTCATCAGCGCGCTGAAGGCAGGCTGCGGGAAGAATTGAAAAAACAGCCGTATAAAGTTTCATTAGAACCGGGAAATGACCGCCTGATAGAATGGAATGATATTGCTGACACCACAGCAATCGGCGTCATGAAAAATATGGTCAAATTATCCTTGGTGGAAATCTCGTTCAGGATATATCACCGAGTGTTAATCGCCCTGTGATTTTGGCCTGAATGTTGTCGCCCATTGTTCCTCCTTAATGGTAAAAAAAATAGAGCATATAGACTTCGGTTCCTATATGCTCTAACGCTGTTCCTATATGTTATTCTGATTGATATGATTGATTATACTAACTGAATAACCTCAGATTTGATTTCTTTTATGTCACTTTCCGGTAATTCGGGGAAATATTCGCTGACTTCGTCAATATTTATTTTCCCTTTTTTTAACATAAGTATTGCTTTTTCCATTAGAGCTTCTCTTTTAATATCTTTAGCATAAGTCCTCATAATCTGCTCATCGTCAAATAAACTCATCATAATCGTTACGACCTCCACTTCCTTGTTACTTAAATACTGTTTTAAGATATTCCTATCCTTGCAAATACGGATTGTTTCTGTAACCGCCTGTTTTGTCATTCCGTATTCTTTAATCTGCTCGTTAAAAACCTTGCAAAAAACAATGTACTCATTGATTATATTGTCCTTGTCACTCTCATATATGACTTTAGCTTTTATCTCGATATCAATATCTGCACCGTTAAAAAACTCTTGCGATAAAGATATTGTATCGGGTTTTCTGCCTTTGCTGCCTGTATATATTACATATAATTCAGGTTTTGGCATTTTAACTTTCTTGCTTTTATATAGGCTCTGGCTGGTTCGCTCGAAATATTCATGGTAACTGTGTGCTAAATACAGCAGTATTCTGATTAAAATATTTACCGTCCAACTGGCTTGCGCTTCTAACAACAAAAGCAATCTGTTGTTACCTGCCATTATACCCAAATCATTATAGAGATTATCTGTCAAAACATTGTCTATCGTTACAATATCCAGTGTGTTCTCTGTTACGTCTGTATCTTCTGGGTGCAATGCTTTGTATAGTTTCAACAAATTCTTTTTATCTTGGAAGAGGTCTAAAAACACACTGTTTTTTGCGGTGCGCTTTGCCTTAATTTCCTGCGTCTGCTTTATATCGTCCGACACTTTCTTACCTCGATTTTTAAAAATCTGTGACACAAGATACAATGTATCCTGCTCCTGTAACATTTCAATTATACAAAAAAAAGCCTGTCTATACAATAAAATTCACATTAAATTTCTTCCTCCCCACGGGAACGTTTGTTTCTCTTGCATATCGCCCGGAAGAAAAGTATAATAAGGATATGCTGTTCAAAGGAGAAGAAAGTATGCCGGATACAGAAGAGCCTGGGAAGAGAGAGAAGACGAAGCGTGAATTTATGCGCGAGACGATCGTGAAGCCGCCTTTATCGAAACGGCAGCTTGTAAAGCGGCTGTGCCTGTTTGTCTGCCTGTCAGTGCTGTTTGGGGCGCTGGCGGCGGTTAGCTTTGTGCTGTCTAAACCGCTGGCGGATCGGTATCTGGGAGCGGAGGAGCCGAGCGAGAGCCCTACGATTCTGTTTACAAAGGACGAGCCGGAGACAACGGCCGCCCCGGCGGAGACAGAGGCGCCGGAGCCGTCCGAAGAGGAGACGTTTGAGGCGGAGCTTCTGGAGGATGCTGTTGAAAAGGTGATGGCCGGCTACAGCTTTTCGCAGCAGAACTTAGATTCTTTAAGCAGCGTTCTGCGTGATATCGGAACGCAGTCGGATAAGGGGATTGTGACGGTCAGCCCCGGAAAGCAGCAGACGGATTTATTCGGGAATCCGGTGGAAAATACTACGAGCTATGCAGGCGCGGTGATTGCGCAGACCAGCGGGGAATACCTGATTTTTACGTATGCGGACGCTGTGCGGCAGGCGGATTATATCTCGGTTTTATTTTATAACGGGACGGAGGCGGCCGGGGAGGTGCGCCAGATCGACGGGGTAAACGGCATGGCGGTCCTGGCTGTGAAGGCCGCGAGCATGGACAGTGAGACGCGCTCGGAAGTGAAGGTTCTGAATCTGGGCAATTCGTATTCAGTCCGGATTGGCGATATGGTGCTCGGGGTTGGAGCGCCGTCCGGCATGGTTCATTCCCTGACATATGGGATTGTCTCCTATGTGGCCAGGGATGTGCAGGTTCCGGACGGAATTACCAGAGTCCTTTATACGGATATCAGGAGCAATTCCGGCGCGGGAACATTTCTGGTTAATACAGCGGGCGAGATCGTGGGCTGGACGACGGCGCAGTACGGGACAGAGGACGGCGGGGGACTGACGGCGGCTGTCAGCATATCGGATTATAAGACTGTGCTGGAAAAGATGACGAACAACAGCCCTGCGCCGTATTTCGGAATCCGGGGGCAGGAGATCAGCGAGGCAATGGGCGAGACGGGGATTCCCCGGGGCGTCTATGTGACAGAAGCTCTTGCGGGCAGCCCGGCTTATGACGCGGGGATTCAGAACGGCGATATTATCGTGCTGTTTGGGGAAAAGGAGATCCTGACATTTAAGGAGCTTCAGACGCAGATCGAAACCTGCCAGTGCGGGACAGCCGTGGCCGTGAAGGTGATGCGCCGTGGCCGCGAGGGCTATACGGAGCTGGAGTATAAGGTAGATATCAGAGCCAGGTAAACGCGCCTGGCTTTCTGAATGGGAGACTACGGCAGAAAGGAAAGGACTACATATCGTATGAAGTATATTGAACAATTCCGTGAAGGAATGCGCATTTCGGACATTTATCTGTGCAAGACGAGGCAGCTTGCGGTGACGAAGAACGGAAAAGAATACGCATCCGTTATTTTACAGGATAAAACAGGGACCATTGATTCCAAGATTTGGGATCTGAGTTCTCCGGGGATTGGGGATTTTGAGCCGCTCCAGTATGTCCATGTGGACGGAGATGTGACCGTATTCCAGGGATCTAATCAGTTGAATATCAAGCGCATCCGTCAGGCCGGGGCCGGCGAGTATGTGGAAGAGGATTACCTGCCTGTAAGTTCCAAAGATATAAAGGAAATGTATCAGGAATTGAAGGCGCTGATTCAGTCCATGAGGGATCCGTATTTAAAACAGCTTTCAGCCAGCTATTTTATAGAAGACAGGGATTTTGTGAAGCGCTTCTGCTTCCACTCTGCGGCGAAAAGCGTGCATCACGGATTTGTGGGAGGGCTGCTGGAGCATACATTGAGCGTGATGAAGCTATGCGATTATTATACAGAGGCGTATCCGATGCTGAAGCGTGATCTGCTGCTGACGGCCGCGCTGTTTCACGATATCGGGAAGACGAAGGAGCTCTCAGCTTTTCCGGAGAATGATTATACGGATGACGGGCAGCTTTTGGGGCATATCATTATCGGAACGGAGATGGCGGCAGAGCGGATAAAGGAGATCCCGGGCTTCCCGGAGAAGACAGCGGTGGAGCTCAAGCACTGTATTTTGGCGCATCACGGAGAGCTGGAGTATGGTTCTCCGAAGAAACCGGCGCTGTTGGAGGCGCTGGCGTTAAGCTTTGCGGATAATACGGATGCCAAGATGGAAACCATGACAGAGATTCTGAAAGGGGCCGGTGAGAATAACGGATGGCTGGGATACAGCCGGCTTCTGGAGACGAATGTGAGGAAGACGCTGTAGGGCTGCCGGCCGTGATGGAGGTTTTGATGAAATGGTTTGACGGAAAACGAAGAGAGAGCGGGGAATGCCTTCTGGCGGCGGGGATTTTGGCCGCGGCTTTTGCGTGGTTTCATTTTTCCAGCGTATGGGCGTCTTCGGATACGCTGTATTTCCTGAATGAGCTGAGCCGCGTCTCTGTGTCTGAGCTTCTCTGGTCCCGGTTTGAGAATGTGACGAGCCGTGTGGTACTGGAGGCGATCCTGTTTTTCTTTCTTAAGCATTCGCCGGTATGGTTTTATGTATGCAACACAGCAGTCGTTATACTGACCGTCTTTATGCTGGGTTTTTATGGAAGGGAGATGGGCAAGCGCTGTTTTCGCATGGAGGAAGCGCCGCCATTTTTCTGGCTGCTGACCGTTTTTCTGTTTTTTTGTTATCCTTTCGGGGATATGACGGTCGCAGGGGTTCCGGGAAGCTTCATAAACTATGTGTGGTCCGGAACCTTTGGGATGGCGGCGCTGCTTCCGCTGTGCCTGCTTCTCATGAATCGGGGGGAAGGGGTGTACAGCAAAAAGCTGTGGCTTCTTTCAGCCCTGTGCGTCATCCCGGCCGCGAATATGGAGCAGCCGGCCGCGCTGCTGTTTTTCTTTCTTCCGGCCGGGGCGGTTTATCTGTTCAGGAAAGGCGTAAAAAGCAGGGGGATTCTCGTCCTGTGGGGACTTACCATTTGTTCCATGGCGTTTTTGCTGAGCCAGGGCAACGCCGTCCGGGTGGAGATGTCCGCGCAGGCTTACTGGCCGGAGTTTACAGAACTGAATCTGATGCAAAAGCTGTGGAACGGGGTTGCTTCGACAATGAATTATCTGTTGTGCATCCCTAATATGATTTTTCTGAGCTTTGCGGTATTGCTGGCGCTTCTGGCGCTGTCTTCTCCGCAGAAAAGTGTGCTGTGGCGTCTGAGCGGCCTGATTCCGCTTTTCTGGGAAGGCGTGATCCTGGCGGCAAAGGCGGCGGGGAAACTGCTTGGCCGCGATCTGCTGCGCTGGTTTAACGGAGTGGAGGATTTAAGCCTTGGGACGGAGCTGAGCCCCCTGGGCGCAGGGCTGCCTCTGTTTTTGCAGGCTCTTGTGCTCGGGTCGGCAGTTTTGTTTCTATGGCAGTATCTCGATACCGTATTTTGGAAAATCTCGATAATCGGCCTTTTGGGAATTGGATTTGCCAGCCGCGTGCTGATGGGATTTTCTCCTACCCTATTTGAATCCCATATGAGGACGTTCTACTATATGTATCTGACGATCCTGGCGGCAGAGCTCTGCCTGGCAGCCGGACTTGGCAAATGTTCCGCAAAGTATTATCGGTTTTACTGGGTTTTTATCGCTTTGCTGGGGAATGCCAATTTTGTCAGAGTGGTGCTGAAGATAGCCGGATGAGGTTTTTTGGATGGAAGAGAGCAGTTTTCGTAAAAAGGTGACATGGTTTAATTTTATATGCTGCCTGTTCGTGATATGGAATCATGCCGGAAATGCGGAGCTGTTTCTGGGAGAGGCGTCGGCCGGACATCCGCTTTATGTGTTTGAGTATACGACGACGCCCAGGCTGCTCCGTATCTGCATCCCCGGCTTTATCATGCTGACAGGGTATCTGTTTTACCGCGGATTTGATATGGGACAGCTCCGGGAAAAATGGGCGCGGCGTGTGAAAAGCCTGCTGGTTCCGTATCTGTTCTGGAACGCGGCCTATTATGCGGGTTATATGGCGGCCAGCCGGATTGGGGCGCTGAGGGCGGTAATCAACCGCCCGGTGCTGGCGGTGACGCTGAGCGGATTTTTGCAGGCGGTTCTGCATTATTCCTTTAATCCGGTGTTCTGGTTTATGTATCAGATTATCCTCCTGGTAGCACTGGCCCCGGTTCTCTATCTGATATTAAAAAATGTGTGGACCGGGCTGGCCTTCTTTTGCTTTGTGCTCATCCGGATCTACCAGCAGAGGCAGTTTCCCGGTTTGAATCCCGACGCGGTTTTGTACTATTCGGCAGCGGCATTTGCAGCGCTGCACGGACGCCGGCTCGTGGAAGCGCCCTGGAACGGACGGCGCGCCGGGGCGGGATTGCTTCTGATTGGCATTGGGATGATGCTGGGGCATTTTTATTACACAAGCGGACAGGTGGTCGCGATTGTGCTGTGCCAGCTTCTGGTTCCGGCCGGGGCATGGCTTCTTGTACCGGAACGTATCCTGGGCCGGGTCAGGCCGTTTATGACCTGTACGTTTTTTATTTATGCCTTTCACTTTATTCCGGTGAGGCTGATCAATAAGCTCTGCGCGGCGAGATTCCCGGGAAATGTGTGGGCGGCCGGGATATTGTTTGCAGTTATGCCGGCTGTGGCTGTGGCCGTGTGCTATCAGGCGGCCCGGTTTATGAGAAAATACGCGCCGCGGGTGTGGGCGGTTGTGAATGGGGGGAGGTAGACGAAAGAATAATTGTCTGGATTGTTACATTACTACACTAACAGGCTTTCACAAATTCTCAAAATAAAAGGGATTGACGTATTCCCCCCCTGCGGTTATAATTTCATTACACTCCAAACATCCGGACAGCCCAAGCTGCCCTGTCCCGCCGAAGCGGGGGAAGATAGAGGGGAGTTTTTTCATAGCTGCAAAGCAGACAGTCAGTTTACCGAAACCAGTAAATCAGTTAATAAGTGATCAAATACAGATGCCAGGAAGGTATTTCTGCCCGGAAGGGCGGGGCTTTTCTGGTATTTTTATGTCTTTGGACAGTCTTTGAGAGAGGAGAGCATGAATTTTGGCAGGAAAACGAATAGACATCCGGCTTTATCATGGAAAGAGAAAACGAAGAGTTTCCGCCGCGGCAGCCTGCCTGGCGGCGTGCGCATGGTTTGCGGCGGGCTGCGGGGGCGGCGCGGCGGACAGCCAGCCGGTTAAAGAGGTGAGGGAAACCCGCGCGGGGGACGGCGCGCAGGCTTTGGAAGCCGGAGCTCCATCAAAAAGCCGGAATTCGGTTATTGTGGTTATGTCCCCGAATTCCGAGCCGGCGGCGGGCTTTGATCCGGTTTACGGATGGGGGGCGGGGGAGCATGTGCATGAACCGCTGATCCAGAGCACGCTTACGGTGACGAAGCCGGATCTGACGATTGGATATGACCTGGCGACGGATATAGAGGTGTCGGAGGATGGGATGGCCTGGACGGTGTCCATACGGGATGACGCGCGTTTTTCGGACGGGGAGCGGCTGACGGCAGAGGATGTGGCTTTTACATATAATTTACTGCGGGACAGCAGCTCTGTGAATGATTTCACAATGCTTAAGGAGGCGCGGGCGCTGGATGATACGACCGTGGAATTTGTGATGGAACGGCCGTTTTCCATCTGGCCGTACACTATGGCGATTACCGGGATTGTGCCGGAACATGCCTACGGCCCGGATTACGGGAGCCATCCGATCGGTTCCGGGCGGTATGTTCTGAAACGGTGGGACAGGGGGCAGCAGGCGATCTTGGAGGCGAATCCGGATTATTACGGCGATGCGCCGAATATGGAACAGGTGACGGTGCTTTTTATGGAGGAGGACGCCGCTTTTGCGGCCGTGCTGTCCGGGCAGGCGGATGCAGCGTATACAGCGGCTTCGTATGCGGATCAGGAGGCGGCCGGGTATTCGCTGCTTGCGTGCGAGACAGTGGATAACCGCGGCTTTAACCTGCCCGCGATTGAGGCGGAGGAGAGGAATGGGCTTTTAATCGGAAATGATTTTACAGCGGATGTGCGGGTGCGCCGCGCGATCAACCTGGCGATTGACCGGGAAGAGATGATCGCAAATGTGCTGAACGGATACGGGAAGCCGGCTTGGAGCGTCTGTGATAAAGCCCCATGGTACAATGAGGCGGCGGAGGCATCCGGCGGCCGGGAGGAGGCGAGGCGGCTGCTCACAGAGGCCGGCTGGGTGCCCGGGGAGGACGGGATCCTTGTAAAGGATGGGATGCGCGCAGAGCTGACATTTCTCTACGCGGCCAATGATTCAGTCCGCCAGGCGCTGGCGGCGGATACGGCGAATCAGCTAAAGGAGATCGGGATCGACGCCTCGATCCGGGGCGTTGGCTGGGATACGGCGTACGACGAGGCGCAGTCACAGCCGCTTATGTGGGGCTGGGGAGCGCATACGCCGATGGAGTTATATAATATTTACCACACCATGGAGGGGACGGGGCTCGCGGCGTATTCGCCTTATGCGAACGCGTCAGTGGATGCCTATATGGACGAGGCGCTCGCGTCGCGGGATCTGGAGGCGTCCTATGAGCTCTGGAAAAAGGCCCAGTGGGACGGGAAAAACGGAATCACGGCGCAGGGAGATATTCCATGGGTGTGGCTGGTGAATATCGATCATTTATACTGGGTGCGGGACGGCCTGCATGTGGCTGAGCAGAAGATTCACCCGCACGGCCACGGTTGGTCGATTGTAAACAATGTGGATCAGTGGGAGTGGCGGTGATGGAAGGCAGCATGACGGGATATATTGGAAAACGGTTTATGAGGCTTTTGCTGTTTCTTGCGGCAGTAAGCGCCGCCTCTTTTTTCCTGCTGTCGCTTTCTCCGGTGGATCCCTTAAAGAGCAATGTGGGCCAGGCGGCCCTGGGTTCCATGTCGCAGGAGCAGATTAAGCGGCTGGAAGCCTACTGGGGCGTGGGGGTTCCGGCCGGGAGACGGTTTCTTTTCTGGCTGTCCGGGGTTCTTAAGGGGGACTTTGGCATGTCGCTTCTCTACCGCCGTCCGGTGATGGAGGTGATTGGGGAAAAGACGTCCAATTCCCTGTGGCTGATGGCGTCGGCCTGGCTGTTTTCCGGAGGGCTCGGTTTTCTGCTGGGCGTCATTTCCGGGGTGAAAAGGGGACAGTGGCAGGATCGTCTGATCACGGCCTGGTGTATGGTGACGGCCGGGACGCCGGCGTTCTGGCTGGCTATGATGCTTCTGATGCTTCTGGCTGTCCGGTTTCCTGTTTTTCCGATAGGCTTCAGTCTTCCCGTGGGTATGGCGGCGCAGGAGGCGACGCTTGCGGATCGTCTGAGCCATGCATTTCTCCCGGCGCTGGCGCTGGGGCTTACGGGCGTGTCGAATATAGCCATGCATACAAGGAGCAAGATGATTGAGGTAATGGAAAGCGATTACATCTGCTATGCCAGGGCCAGGGGGGAGCGGGGATGGCGGCTGATACGGCGTCATGGCCTGCGGGGCCTTATGCTCCCGGCGATCACGCTGCAGTTTGGCTCGATCAGCGAGATTTTCGGCGGCTCTGTGCTGGTGGAAGCGGTGTTTTCCTATCCGGGGCTCGGGCAGGCGGCTGTCACGGCGGGGCTGGGGGGCGATGCGCCGCTGCTTATGGGAATTACGCTGATCAGCGCCGTTCTTGTATTTACAGGAAATTTCGCCGCGGATTTGCTGTATCTGGCGGCGGATCCCAGGATGCGCGCAGGCACAGGCAGGAAAGGGGGCGGACGTCATGTCCATGGAGGCTCATGAGACGGAAAAAAACGGGGAGAGAAGACCGGGGACGTCATGGGTCAGGCTGATTTTTTACAGCCAGAGGGGCCGGATTGCGGCGGGCGTCATATGTGCGGCTGTTTTTCTGACGGCAATCGCTTTTCTGGGAAATATCTGGCTTGAGGATGCCATGGCCGTGGATTTTTCCAGAAAAAATCTCCCGCCGGGCCCTCTGTATCTGTTTGGGACAGACTGGCTGGGGCGAGATATGATGAAACGGACAATAGCCGGGCTTTCCCTGAGTATCCGTTTGGGCTGTGTGACAGCGGCGGCGGGCGCTTTGATCGCTCTGGCTCTCGGGACAGCGGCGGCGCTCATGGGTCGGGCAGTGGACGGGCTGATTTCAGGGCTGATTGATCTGATGCTGGGAATCCCCCATATGCTGTTGCTGATCCTGATTTCCTATGCGGCCGGAAAGGGCTTTCGCGGGGTGGCGGCTGGGATCGCCCTGACACACTGGCCGTCCCTGGCAAGGCTTCTGCGCGCGGAGGCGCTGCAGATCAAAACGAGCCAGTATGTGGGTATTTCGCAGAAGCTGGGGATGAGTCCGTTTCAGGTTGCCGCCCGTCATCTGCTTCCGCAGCTCGCGCCGCAGTTTTTGACCGGTCTTATTCTCCTGTTTCCGCATGCCATTCTCCATGAGGCGTCGATTACTTTTCTGGGCTTTGGCCTGCCTCCGGAGACGCCGGCAGCGGGCGTGATTTTGTCAGAGAGCATGTCGTATCTGATGACGGGAAAATGGTGGCTGGCGGTATTTCCGGGAGCGGCGCTTGTGTCAGTGGTTCTTGCGTTCGAGTGGCTGGGACAGGGCTTAAAAGCCCTTCTGGATCCGGGAAGCGCGCATGAGTAGCAGGGGGTGTGTCAATGGAAGAAAACATTCTTTTGAAAATCCGGGATCTGCATATCCGATTTACACAATATGACAGGGGGCTGAAAAGAAGGGAGCTCCACCCGGTGCGGGGGCTGAGCTGCGATGTGGAAAAGGGAAAGCTGACAGCCGTCGTGGGGGCCAGCGGTTCGGGAAAAAGCCTTTTGGCCCATGCGATCATGGGGATTTTGCCTTATAACTGCCGTATGGAGGGCGCGATCGATTACGATGGGCAGCGGCTTGACGGCAGGCGTCTTGCGGCGCTTCGCGGAAATGAGATTGCCCTGGTTCCGCAGGGCGTTTCTTATCTGGATCCCCTGATGCGGGCAGGGGAGCAGATACGCGGGGGCAGGAAAGACTCGGCGGCGCGGGAAAAATGCAGGCAGCTCTTAAAACGCTACGGCCTGGGTCCGGAAACGGAACGGCTTTATCCGCATCAGCTCTCCGGAGGCATGGCAAGGCGCATCCTGATCGCGTCGGCCCTGATGGGAGATCCGAGGCTAATCATTGCCGACGAGCCCACCCCCGGGCTTGACGCGCATACGGCCAGGCGGGTGGCCGGGCATTTTAAAGAGCTGGCCTGCGGGGGAGCCGCGGTTCTCCTGATCACGCACGATCTGGAGCTGGCGCTGGAATGCGCGGACAGGATATTGATATTTTATGAGGGAAACGTGATTGAGGAGGCGGATCCCGGCGATTTCCGGGCGGGAAGGAATCTGAAGGAGCCGTATACGCGGGCGCTGTACCATGCCATGCCGGAGAATGGCTTTCAAGTATGGGAGGAGGCGGGTCGATGAGGCTTAGGGCTGAGGAGATATCCTTTCAATACGGGAGGGGAAAGGGACAGATCTTGGATCGCATTTCCATCTGCGTGGATGAGGGCGAGCGGGTGGGACTGACCGCGCCGAGCGGATTTGGAAAAACGACGCTTTGCCGGCTGCTCGCCGGATATGAGAGGCCGGATAAAGGGCGCGTGCTGCTCGATGACAGGCCGGTGGAGACATACAAAGGCCGTCTGCCCGTGCAGATGATCTGGCAGCACCCGGAGCAGTCCGTAAATCCCAGATGGAGGATGAAGCATGTTCTGAAAGAGGGCGGGGAGATCTCCGCGGAGCTGATCCGGCGGCTGGGGATCCGGGAAGAATGGATGGAACGTTTTCCGTCAGAGCTGTCAGGGGGCGAGCTGCAGCGCTTCTGCATCGCCCGGGCGCTGGGGGAGGGGACGAAGATTCTTTTGGCGGATGAGATTACGGCGATGCTGGATATGGTGACGCAGAGCCTGGTTTGGAATGTGGTGCTGGAGGAGGCAAAGAGGCGGGGAATTGGGGTTTTGGCGGTGAGTCATAGCGAGGGGGTGTTGGAGAGGGTTTGTACGAGGCGGGTTATAATGCAATGGTGATGCCTTTGGTTTATGTGTGTGCGGGTTGTGGCAGATCGTAAGAGGGGGCCAGCGACAGCCCGCCTGTATTAAGAATTGACGAACCAGTGTGATTCATATTACAATTAAAACAGCGCGACAGGAGGCAGGAGATGGATATAAAAGAAATGCTCCATAATGTCCGTGAAGGGCATATGAGTATCGAGGAAGCGGAAGAAAGACTTAAGAACCTCCCCTATGAGGATCTGGGCTTTGCGAAGCTGGATCTGCACAGGAAGCTGCGTTCCGGTTTCCCGGAAACGGTTTTCTGCGAGGGAAAGCCGGATGCGTATCTTGCTTCTATCTTTGAGACATTGCACCGTGAAAACGGAGAGGTACTGGGGACGCGGGCGTCAAGGAGCCAGTTTGAGCTGGTGCGGGAGCGTATTCCCGGCATTCTGTATGATCCGATCTCGCGGATTTTGAGGATAGAGCAGGAGGGAAAGCGTCTGTATGGCTGCGTGGCGGTCTGTACCGGGGGCACGGCGGATATTCCGGTGGCGGAGGAAGCGGCGCAGACAGCGGAATTTTTCGGGTGCTTTGTGGAACGGTTTTATGATGTGGGGGTGGCGGGCATACACCGTCTGCTCTCGAAGCGGGAACAGATTGCGAGGGCAAACTGCGTGATTGCTGTTGCCGGGATGGAGGGCGCGCTGGGGACGGCGGTGGCCGGGCTGGTGGAAAATCCGGTGATTGCGGTTCCGACCTCGGTTGGCTATGGGGCGGGCTTTCACGGTTTATCAGCGCTGCTGACGATGATTAATTCGTGTGCGAACGGAATTTCAACGGTAAATATTGACAATGGGTACGGAGCCGGCTATCTGGCGGCTCAGATTAACAGACTGGCGGTGAAAGAATGATGGAAGAGAGAAAAGAGAGATATCTGTATTTGGACTGCAGCTCCGGGATCAGCGGGGATATGACAGTGGGGGCGCTGCTGGATCTGGGGGCGGACAGAGAGGTTTTGGAGAGGGCCCTTGACAGCCTGGGAGTGGGCGGATATCATCTGCATTTTGGGAGGAAGAAGAAATGCGGGATTGACGCCTTTGATTTTGACGTGCATCTGGAGGATGAGGACGGCCACGGTCATGAGGAACACGGTCATGGGCATTCCCACGGACATGTTCACAGGAATTTGAACGATATTTTTGACATTATCGGCCGTCTTGATGCGGATGATGCCGTTAAGAATCTGGCCAGAAGGATGTTTTCGATTGTGGCTGAGGCGGAGTCAAAGGCGCACGGGATTCCGGTGGAAGAGGTTCATTTCCATGAGGTAGGGGCTATTGACTCGATTGTGGATATTGTCAGCGCGGCGGTATGCTTTCATAATCTGGGTATTTCCAGGGTTTATGTGTCGCCGCTGGCAGAGGGGCAGGGGTATGTGCGCTGCCAGCACGGCGTGATGCCGGTTCCGGTTCCGGCTACGGCCAATATTGTCTCCGGCCATGGACTGACGCTCCGCTTTACGGAGAATCAGGGCGAGATGGCGACGCCTACGGGCGCGGCGATTGCGGCGGCCCTGCGGACAGAGGAGGCAATGCCTGAATGTTATACGATCGAGAAGATCGGAATCGGCGCGGGAAATAAGGATTTTGAACAGGCGAATATCCTGCGGGCGATGCTTATTTGCCCGAAAGAAAAGCCGCAGGCCGTCTGGGCGCTGGAGGCCAATCTGGACGACTGCACGGGAGAGGCGCTGGGCTTTGCCATGGAGCGGCTTTTGGAGGCCGGGGCCAGGGATGTGTGGTATACGCCTGCTTTTATGAAAAAGAACCGTCCGGGCTATACGCTCCATGTGTTATGCGGCGCGTCTGAGATCGGGCGCATGGAGCAGATCGTATTTGCAGCGACAACCACAATCGGGATCCGCCGTTATCCGGTGGAGCGGACAGTGATGGAACGGGAGACGAGGCGCGTCCCGACGCGCTACGGCGAAGCAGCGGCAAAGATCTGCCGCCTAGGGGAACAGGTTTCCTGCTATCCGGAATATGAGAGCGTGCGCTCTATCTGCCTTGAAAAGGGGCTCGGATTCCAGGAGGTATTTGCCGGCGTGGCAGAGGATATAAGGGACTGCGGAAAATGATGGGAGAAATGAGTCAGTCTCTGAGGGAGCGCTTTGAGGCTCTTAAGGATTTTATGGATCAATGCGCGAAAGGGCCGGTGTGCGTGGCCTTTTCGGGCGGAGTGGACAGCAGCCTGCTCCTCAAAATGGCATGCGAGAGCGCGGAAAAATTTCACAATCCGGTCTATGCCGTTACCTTTTGGACCATGCTGCACCCGGCCTGTGATCTGGAGATCGCGGGCCGCGTTGCCGCGGAAGTGGGGGCGGATCATCATGTGATAGAAGTCAATGAGCTGGAGCTTGAAGCGCTCCGGAATAACCCGCCGGAACGGTGTTATTTGTGTAAACGCCACCTGTTTCAGACGCTTCTTAAATTTGCAGACGAACGGGGGGCGCAGTGCGCGATAGACGGGACGAATGAGGACGATCTCCATGTATACAGGCCGGGCCTTAAGGCCCTTAAGGAACTGGGTATCATAAGCCCCCTGGCGCGGTTTCACATCACAAAACAGGAGGTTAAGGAGCTGGCGTCCGGCTATGGGCTTTCCACGTCCGGACGCCCCTCAACGCCCTGTATGGCGACCCGCCTTCCGTATGGGGAGCCGTTAGACTATGCGCTCCTGCGCCGGATTGAGGAGGGCGAAACAGGGCTGAAGGCGATATTTACAGGCAATATCCGCCTGCGCGTCCACTGGGATACAGCGCGCATCGAGGTGGATCCGGATCAGATGGAGACGGCCGTAAAACGCCGGGAGGAGATCTGCGCGATGCTTAAGGGGCTGGGCTTTCGCTATATCACCCTGGATCTCGCCGGCTTTCGCTCCGGAAGCATGGATTCGGCGCTGGAAAACGCTGGCGGGCGGTATTGCCTGTAAACGGCGTGAGAAAGTTTACAGGCGCAGCCGGAGAAAAAAGGAACATGGTAAGTTTTCTGCGGCAGTTTTTCAGGCCACAAATGCGTACATCAGAATATAATGGCACAGGCTTCCGCCCATCACGAAGAGGTGGAAGATCTCATGCGAGCCGAAATTGCGGTGCCTGGAGTTAAACAGCGGCAGCTTCAGCGCATAGATCACGCCGCCAGCCGTATAGATCAGCCCGCCTGCCAGAAGCCATCCAAAGGCGGCGCGCGGCAGTGCCAGGACGATCTGGCGGAAAGCGATCAGGCAGATCCATCCAAGGGCAATATAGACCAGGGAAGAAAACCATTTCGGACAGTTGATCCAAAGCGCATTGACAAGCATCCCCGCCAGCGCAATACCCCATACCAGAGCCAGCAGGAAATAACCGGATCGGTTGCCCAGCACGATCAGGCACACCGGGGTATAGGTGCCGGCGATCAGAATAAAAATCATCATATGATCCAGCTTGCGCAGGAGCTGATTGGTTTTCTCAGAGATATCGAGCGTGTGATACACGGTGCTCGCAGCATATAAAAGAACCATGCTGGCAATAAAAATAAGGAGCGCGGTGAAGTGGACGCTGCCAGGCTCTCTGGCCGCCTTCATGAGAAGAGGCACAGAGGCCGCAGCGGCTCCTATCATAGCAATAAAATGAGTCAGGGCGCTGCCCGGATCCTTGATTCGTCTGGTCATAATGCATCCTCCTGTTCATGAGACATGTTTTTTGGAAGCTTGTGGTATAAAATATTGTATTATGTAGTTTTGAATACTATATTAACTATTTTAATATACTATACACCTGTTTTGCGTTTTATGCAAGTAAATTATTTTAAATGGTTTACCCTGTATAACAGCTCAGACGGCGGGAAATTGATGTCATGATGTCGGGGTCAAAAGGTCTTTTGGCCCCTTTGATACCGGATTGCTCCGTACTTTGTGCTCCCGCAATCCTCAAAAACATTCAAAATCCACCCTGATCGGGCTCTTTTTTCCTGTTTTTGGCGGGTCCCAGGTTCAAAAATCCTCCTCCAGGCGAGCTTGTATCGGATTTTAGACCTTTTGGCCCTGGTATCATGTCATGAACTTAAGAAAATATTTTTTACATTTCAGATATACCAAGATAAACGCGTATAGATTCATGGCCCGCCAATAACGCAGCCAGCGGCCTTCTCCGCAATAAACCGCATCACACCCCGCCGCCCGGTTCCTAAAATTCAGTAAATCGCCTGTAAACAGCAACTTTTCGATGTCATACTTACACGCATAAAGGATGTTATATGGTTAAAATATTTTACGAAGATTCCGATATCCTGGTAGTGGAAAAGCCGCCCGGCCTGGATTCCCAAACCGGCCGCGGCTTTGACCCGGATATGGTGAGCGAAATAAAGAATTACCTCAGGTTATCCACAGGGATGTCAACAAAAACCGCGGGAAAGGGTGGAGAACCTTATGTGGGAGTTATCCACAGGCTTGATAAACCGGTTGGGGGGATTATGGTATATGCAAAGAACCCAAAGAGCGCGGCCTCGCTCAGCCGGCAGGTTCAGGACGGAAGGCTGAGAAAGAGATATCAGGCGGCAGTTTGTGGAAAACCTGTGGATATTGTGGATAATTATGTGGATTATCTGTTGAGAGACGGAAAAACGAATCGCTCTGTTGTTGTGGATAAGGAAACTCCGGGGAGCAAATGCGCGAGGCTGAAGTACCGGACACTCTGGAACATGGATGTGGAGGATCCGCAGAGCGGACAGCCTCTCACCGTTTCTCTGGTGGAAATCGAGCTTCTGACAGGCCGCCATCACCAGATCCGGGCGCAGTTTGCCGCGCATGGGACGCCGCTTTTCGGAGATGCAAAGTATAATCCTCTGTGGGGCGGCGCGCTGCCGTTTCCGGGAGGGGAAAAGCGGCAAAAGGGGATACATGAAGGCCCAAAACGCCGCGGCAGGCTGGCCCTATGCTCTGTATACCTCGCGTTTGAGCATCCGGAGACGGGAAAGGCGATGGAGTTCACACACAGTCCGGAGGATGCCGTCTTTGAAGGGCCGGGAGGCGAAGCGGATCAGACGGTATAGCCGGAGGAGGCAGTTACAGGGGGATATGGGTAAGGAACTGTCCGGAAATAACCTGTGAATAGTGCGCGGTATATTTGGGCCAAATTCACTTAACGCAGCCCGCTGCGCCGCGTTCATTTGGCCCAAATCTCCCACAAAGTGGCGCGCACAGCTACCAGAAAGCAATTTTTAAATACGCTCTAAGGAGATCAGGATGAAGATACGAAAACATGTTTATTTCAGCGGAGCGGTACAGGGCGTGGGGTTTCGCTGCCGCGCCCGTTATACAGCCGAGAGCCTGGGCCTTACGGGCTGGGTAAAAAACCTGCCGGACGGCCGGGTGGAGATGGAGGTCCAGGGAGACAGGGCGTCTATGGAAAGGCTTATGTCAGAGCTGGAAAACGGCCGTTTTATCCGCATTGCAGATGTGGAAGAGCAGGAGATTGCCTGTCTGGAGCGGGAAAGCCGTTTTCGCATTGCTGGATATTAATGACAGAAGAAAAAAGAATATTTTTTTTGAATCGGCCAATAATAGTTGCTGTACGAAAGAAGTACAAAACACAAATGGGCCAGCCCATGGGTAAGCTCCTTAATAGACAAAAGAGAAGCTTACAGAAGGAAGCTGCAGAGACGGGACAGGCGTGGTAAGACGCCGAATGCCCGCCTTTGCAGCTTTTCCTTTTTCTGTACAGTTCCTTATACGCAAGCTTTACGGCGGCGCGGTTGAGAAGATATAACGGTTCAGAGGCTGCCTGAACTGTTGCGGAAAGATTCAGTCTCCACAGGAGATTTTTAGGAAAGCAGGTGAATGGATGCCGGAATTGACCAGGAAACAGAAGAGAGCGCTTTTGACGGCAGGCGTGGGCGCAGGCGTTTATTTGAGCTTTAAATTCCTTCTCCCATTGTTTATTCCGTTTATTATCGCTTATGTCATAGCCCTGATGCTGCGCCCTATGGCGGTGTGGCTGGAGAGGCGGCTGACCTTCCGGATATGCAGCCGGAGCGTGCGGGTGCCGGTGGGCGTAATAGGGGGCGTGGAGCTTGTGCTTGTCCTGGCCGTTCTGGGCGCGGCATTTTTTACCGGGGCGAGGCGGCTGTTTATGGAGGCAAATCAGCTCGTCAATGCCGCGCCGGGCTGGATCCGCAGCTTTGACGAATGGCTGACCGGGCTCTGTCATGGTATAGAAGTATTCCTGCAGCTGCGCGAGGGCGTGCTGGTGTCTATGATGCAGGAGGTTCTCTTAGGGATGGCGGAGGCATTTAAAACCGTTGCCATGCCCAATCTGGTGTTTAATTCCGTTTCTGTGTTTCTGTCATTTATAAAAGTTGTCGTTTTTGTGGTGATACTGTTTATCGCGTCAATTCTTTCCCTGCAGGAAATGGATGAGCTGCGCGAAAGACGCTGGCATTCCGTTTTCCACAGGGAGTTTTCGCTGCTTCGCAGACGCCTGACACTGACCGGGAGCGCGTGGCTTAAGACGCAGGCGGCGCTCCTGTTTTTGACCTCCTGCCTGTGCATACTTACCCTGATTGCTATTAACAATCCGTATTATATCACAGCCGGAATCGGAATCGGGGTATTTGACGCCCTGCCGATTTTTGGCACGGGGACCATTTTAATCCCATGGGGGATTTTTCTTCTTTTGCAGAAGAAATGGTATCAGGGACTGATGCTTCTGGGGCTGTACCTGATCTGCTATTTTATGAGAGAATTTCTGGAGGCCAGGATGATGGGAAAGAAAATGGGACTTTCGCCGCTGGAAACGCTGGCCTCCATGTATGCGGGACTGAAACTTTTTGGCGCCCTGGGCGTGATTCTGGGCCCCGTGGGACTTTTGCTGATAGAGGATCTGGTGGAGGAGTATGAGAGGGATGAATGAAAAGGATAGAATACGGGAATGTAACGCTTCAGAGTGGCTGTGGTTGTTACTGTTCACACACCAGCCAATCCGAGGTGTTTTTTGTGAGTGCAGCGCAGCGAAAGTCACAGAAAACCCGAGGGTAGCAGCGCCAAACCGCATTTTTTGCGGTTTGTGTGCATCGCGAAGCGTGTTGTTGGACACAGCCCGGCAGGGGTGTGAACAGTAACATGAGGTTTGCGCGGCAGCAATAAAAAAGGAAAAGTGGAGAAAAGAGCCGGGGCGTGATAAAATAGAGAAAAAGGTGAGGAACGGAGGTTTTATCGTGAAATTGTATCGTCAGGAATCTGAAGATTTAACAGCGCGGCCGCCGAAGGCGGATTCAAAGGATATGGTATCCCATATGAAATGCCTGTGGGCCGATCGGCGTCCCGGTATTCTCGACCGGAAGCCGGGGATGGATTTTGCTGTGCTCGTGCCTCTGATTGAAAAGGACGGGGAATTCCATATACTTTTTGAGGTGCGCTCGCCAAAGCTGAAAAGCCAGCCCGGCGAGGTATGCTTTCCCGGCGGCGCGGTGGAGGCCGGGGAAAGCAGGAGGGAAGCGGCTGTGCGGGAGACTGTGGAGGAGCTTTTGGCAGACAAAAGCCAGATCGAAATCCTGGCCCCGCTGGATGTGCTGATAACGCCGTCCGGCCAGATGGCGCATCCCTTTCTGGCTGTGCTGCGCGGGTATGAGGGAGGTTTTTCAGAGGATGAGGTGGAGCGCGTTTTTACCGTCTCTCTCGGCTGGTTTGCCGCGCATGAGCCGGAAGAACATATCGCAGACGTCGTGACAGAGCCAGGGGAGGACTTTCCCTTTGAGCTTGTCCCGGGCGGGCGCGCATACCGCTGGCGGAAAGGGGAATACAGAGTGCTGTTTTACAGGAATGAGGAGGCCGTGATTTGGGGGATGACGGCCAAAATTCTTCATTCGTTTATTCAGATGTACAGGGAGGCGGGGATTGGGATTTAAATCCATAAAAATCACATTACGGCTGCATAATAGAATCTTTATTGCCATAAAAGGCAAATTGGTGATATAATTTTAGTAATGAATCCTGCATTTGGAATACAAAAGGCAGGGAGAGCAAAAGCAGAATGGAGTTACAGACAGATGAGGGGTTACGGAAAGGTATCCAGTGTATCGAGGGTGTCATTGGCTGAGCAGGTGTATCAGAATCTGGTAGATTCAATAGCGAGCGGAGATTTGCCGGCGGGAACCGAGCTGAAGGAGCAGCATTTGGCAAAACAAATGAATGTAAGCGCGACCCCTGTGAGAGAGGCGCTCCGGCGTTTGGCGAGCGACGGGCTGGTTGAGACGGTTCCATATCATGGGGCTGTGGTCCGTACATTAAATCAAAAAGAAATACAGGAGGCTTACGCATGCAGGGAGGCTCTGGAACGTCTGGCAGTCAGGGAGGCTGTTCACCGGCTGAACGAGAGAGATATTGATTATTTGTATCAGCTAATTGAGGAATTCGACGCGGCAAAAGGAGTTCTTGAAGTCTCGGAGGCCAGCCAGAAATTCGATGAGTATATATATCACCTGTCAGGAAATGAGACTCTCTGTAAATTGCTGGGCATGCTGAAAGGAGTGATCAGCAGGGACCGCAAATATTCTTCCAGCAGTGTGGAACGCCAGAAAGAGATTGTGAAGGAACACAGGGAGATTGTGGATGCACTGAAGCAGAGGGAAGCAGAAAGAGCGCAGGATGCGGTCTCCGAGCACATCCGCAATGGGCGGAAATATATTGAAAACAAATAAAGTGCATAGAATAAGGTTACGGTTCGCAGGACGGCTGTTTTTCGGCCAGGCTGTGAGCCGTAACTTTTTTTGCAGTTTAGCTCCGCTGTCTGCGATATTTGATGACAAAAACCGGATGAAGGCCGCGCCGCATTCTTCTTGACATAAAAACGGGATTATTATATAATATATCATACATTCTATAGAATATACAATATGTCAAGGAGGGGGATATGACGAATTTTTACATGTCAAGAGGGGCAAGTAAGGTAATTAATACCTGTGTCAAGGTAAAAGAGGGGGAGCAGGTGCTGCTCATAACGGAGTTGTCGCATCTCAGCATTGCGCAGGCCCTGGCATCGGAAGTCTATCGGGTTGGCGCGGAACCGGCGCTGTGTATAATGGAACCGCGTAAACGGGATGGGGAGGAACCGCCAAAGGATATTGCGGCTGCGATGAAAGCCAGCGATGTCTTCTTCTCGATCGTTGGAAAATCGATCACGCACACACAGGCAGTAAAGACAGCGCTTTCGGAAGGCGCCAGGGGATTGGTACTGACTGGTTTTACAGAAGAGATGATGATGAGAGGAGGTATTGAAGGTGATTTTGAAGCGCTGAAACCAATTTGTATCGGGATGGCGCAGGCTATGGCCGGAGCGGAAACGATCGTTTTAACTTCGCCAAGCGGAACACATCTGGAATATTCGGCAAAGGGGCGCCGGGGAAACCATTTTTACTGCATGGTGGAGAAGGGAGAGTTTTCAACATTCCCGGCTGTGGAGGCGAATGTCTCGCCGCTGGAGGGAACCGCGAACGGAGTTATTGTGGCAGACGCAAGTATTCCGTACATTGGGATTGGCGTGTTAGAAGAGCCGGTAACTTTGATTGTGGAAAACGGGCGTATCGTCGATATTTCCGGAGGCAGGCAGGCTAAGATGCTGGCTGATGATTTGAAGGCAAAACGGGATCCGAATGTATACAATATTGCGGAACATGGCGTTGGTTTAAATACGCACTGCCGTTTTTGCGGATTTATGTTAGAGGATGAGGGGGTGTTTGGGAGCTGCCATATTGGAATTGGCGCCAGTATTACATTGGGAGGAAATGTGAAAGCAAGCTGCCATTATGATGTGATTATGAAAAACGGAACGATCGTTGCAGATAGCAGAATATTGATGGAGAATGGGATTGTCAGGCTGTAGCCCGGCCTGGAGGTGTTTTTAAAATCATTCCCGCCCTCTGAACGCCCCGCCTTGCGGTATGTTTGGCAGGGACAGGCGCGCTGGCCGGATGGGGCGGTAAGCTTACTGAATGGAAAAGGCATTGTCTATATGATTACCCATGCGTGTCCAATTTTCTGCAAACTTACTGATAGGCACGCTGGAACCGCTCCTGTGCGGAATCATGAATGAAGCGGTCAAGATGGCGGATCCGTCTTCCGGTTCGGTTATGCGCGCGGAAGACGGGGCGCTTTTGGGAAATTTCCCCTTTATGGGAGGCATTGTGGCAGAGGGGGCCGGATTTCAGCCACGGTACCGGCCTCGGCGTCGGATATGTATTGAATGTCCATGAGCGGCCCAACGGCCTCCTTTGGAAGATCGTGCCGGAGAGGCAGGACAGCGCGGTGATCGAACCGGGCATGATTTGTTCCGTGGAACCGGGTATGTACTTTGAAGGAAGATTTGGAACCCGGACAGAAAACCTGATTCTCTGTGCGCCGGATAAGAAAAACGAGTATGGACAGTTCCTCCGCTTTGAATTTTTGACCTGGGCGCCCATTGATTTGGATGCCATTGACACCGGATTTATGGATGAGCAGGATATAAAACGGTTAAATGCATATCATAAGGAGGTTTATCAGAAGATTTCCCCATTCCTCAGCGAGGAGGAAAAAACGTGGCTTAAAGAGGCTGCCAGAGAAATCAGTGGTTGACAAACCGCCCATCCTGACGTAAAATCAGCTTACCAAAGTCAAATCACATATAAAATTACGGCGATGAAGGGGATTAGTAGATTCTTACACACTTCCAGAGAGGAAACCGCTGGTGCGAGGTTTCCGTGTCCATGAGGATGGAACCGGCCCCTGAGCCATACATGAAGATGTATCGTATACCGGCGTTAACGGAAATTGAGTGAACCGGAAATGAGTTCGGGCTGTCTGAACAGCCGCCGGGCCGCAGAGAGGTGTGTGCGGCAGGTTCCGGTTAAACAGGGTGGTACCGCCGAAGTTTAAGCCATTCGGTCCCTTTGATCGCGATGATTCAGAGGGATCGGGTGGCTTTTTTATGCACAGGGGCGCGAGAGGATCCGCTGTGGAAACGGCGCGCGGCCGGCAGTGATGTTGACGGAACAAAAGGAGCAGTCAGGAGGTTTGTCATGGCAAAGGAAAAGAAGCTTGTGGAGGCGATCACATCCATGGATGTGGATTTCGCACAGTGGTATACGGATGTTGTAAAAAAGGCGGAGCTGACGGATTATTCGAGCGTAAAGGGCTGTATGGTGATTAAGCCGGCCGGGTTTGCGATCTGGGAGAATATCCAGGCGGAGCTGGACCGGAGGTTTAAGGAGACAGGGGTGGAGAATGTGTATATGCCCATGTTTATCCCTGAGAGCCTGCTTCAGAAGGAGAAGGATCATGTGGAGGGCTTTGCGCCGGAGGTGGCTTGGGTGACGCACGGCGGCCTGGAGCCGCTTCAGGAGCGGATGTGCGTGCGGCCCACGTCAGAGACGCTGTTCTGCGATTTTTATGCAAAGGATGTGCAGTCCTACCGCGATCTGCCGAAGAATTACAATCAGTGGTGTTCGGTTGTGCGCTGGGAAAAGACGACCAGGCCGTTCCTGCGCTCCAGGGAATTTTTGTGGCAGGAGGGACACACCGCGCATGCGACAGAGGAAGAGGCAGAGGAGAGGACGCAGCTTATGCTGAATGTCTATGCGGATTTCTGCGAGGAGGTCCTGGCTATCCCCGTGGTGCGCGGGCAGAAGACGGATAAGGAAAAATTCGCGGGCGCGAAGTCAACCTTTACCATTGAGGCTATGATGCATGACGGAAAGGCGCTGCAGTCCGGCACAAGCCATAATTTCGGCGACGGCTTTGCGAGGGCGTTTAATATTCAGTACCTGGATCGCGACAATAAGCTGAAATTTATCCACCAGACGTCCTGGGGGTTAAGCACGCGCGTGATCGGGGCGCTTATCATGGTGCATGGGGATGACAGCGGGCTGGTGCTTCCGCCCAGGATTGCCCCGGTACAGGCAGTGATTGTGCCGGTTCAGCAGAATAAGGAAGGCGTTCTTGGCAAGGCGTTTGAGCTTAAAGAGCGGCTGTCGGGCTTTAAGGTTAAGGTGGATGATACTGATAAGTCTCCGGGCTGGAAATTCAGCGAATCAGAGATGCGCGGCATTCCGGTGCGCATCGAGATCGGCCCCAGGGATATTGCGCAGAATCAGGCTGTGCTTGTGCGCCGTGATACGCATGAAAAGATTACGGTTTCGCTGGACGGGATAGAGGAGCAGCTTCGCGGCCTCCTGGATACGATACAGAGCGACATGTTTGCGCGCGCGAAGGGGCACATGGAGTCCCATACGTACGCGGCTCTGAATATGGAGGAGCTTAAGGATACGGCGGATCACAAACCGGGCTTTATAAAGGCCATGTGGTGCGGTTCGCAGGAGTGTGAGGAGAAGCTTAAGGAGGATGTGGGCATTACCTCGCGCTGCATGCCGTTCGTACAGGAGCATTTGAGCGATACCTGCGTCTGCTGCGGCAGGCCCGCGGCGAAGATGGTATATTGGGGCAAAGCGTATTAAGAAAGGCATACGAAGATGCAGATTCCAAAGCAGGTAGAGTGGATTTTGTTACAGCTTGAGGAACATGGCTATGAGGCATACGCAGTGGGAGGATGCGTGCGGGATATGCTGCTCGGCCGTGAGCCGGAGGACTGGGATATCACCACATCCGCCCGGCCGGAGGAGGTCAGGCAGGTATTTGCGCGCACCATTGACACCGGGCTCCAGCACGGGACGGTGACCGTGGTGCTTGACCGCACAGGCTATGAGATTACGACGTACCGGATTGACGGAGAATACGAGGACGGACGGCATCCGAAGGAAGTCGCGTTTACGCGTGACTTAAAGGAAGACTTAAAGCGGCGCGACTTTACGATCAATGCAATGGCCTTAAGCCGGAGCGGGGAGCTGGTGGATCCGTTCGGCGGGCGGGAGGATTTGAAGGCCGGCGTGGTGCGCTGTGTGGGCGATCCTTCAGAGCGCTTTTCTGAAGACGCTCTGCGGCTTCTGCGCGCGGTCCGGTTTGCGGCCCAGCTCGATTTTACCATAGAAGAGCGGACGAAACTGGCGCTGCGCGCGGAAGCGCCCAGGCTGTCCTGTGTGAGCCGGGAGCGGGTGCAGGCAGAGCTTACAAAGACGCTACTGTCCCGCCATCCGGAGCGGCTGTGTATGATCCGGGAGGCCGGGATGGCTCCATATGTGTCGGAATCCTTTCCGGACCTGTTTGCAGAGACGGAGGCAGCCAGGAGGCTTGAAAGAAGGCTTCGGCTGGCGGCCGCGCTCCCGTCTGCCAAAGCCGTCCGCTGGGCTGCGTTTCTTCTGGAAATGGGGGAGGACGCCGGCGGGCGGATACTTAAGGAGTTTAAGCTGGACAATGAGACGATCCGCTGCGCGCGGGCGCTGATCCGTTGGCTCCCTGTCAGGATAGCCGGCGATCCGCGCGCGGTCCGTCAGGCGATGTCCGCCATGGACGACGGGCTTTTTGACTGCCTGCTGGAGATGAAGGAAATTCTGGACGGGGAGGACGGGGGGCATGCGGCCCGTCTTAAGCTTTTGGCAGAGGAGATCCGCGGGAAGGGAGACTGCATCCGCATGAAGGATCTGGCGGTCACAGGGACGGATTTAATCGCTGCCGGGGCTGCGCCGGGTCCGGCTCTGGGGCAGACGCTTAAGGAGCTGTTTGCGCATGTCCTTGAGTATCCTGAGGATAACGTGAAGGAAATATTGTTAAAGGCGGCGTCGGACAGAGACTGACTCCCGCGGGCGGCGAAGCAGAAATGCTTGCAGCGGAGGGGACTTTTCTGACGCGCTCTGGCCGGAGAGCGAATGCAGGGCGCTTTTACAGTCCGCGCTATACGGGCATCAAGCCCCGGAAATCGTGAGTTCACAGAAATATCACGGTTTCCGGGGCTTTTTTTAAGCCTTTTTTAAGCTTCGGCTGTTACGATAAGGCTGCGGTTTAAATAACCCGTATGGCTGCGCGATACGGGGAATTTTGAGCTGATCCGACGCTCGATTGAAAAGCCGGAGTACAAAGAAAAGGTGAGGCTGCGCGCCTATGGCCCGGTATCGCAGGACTCGACAGTCTTTGCGGAGCTTAAAAAGAAAGCGGGCGGGATCGTCTATAAGCGCCGGGCGGCGCTGAAACTGAAGGAAGCCAGGGATTTTTTGTACAGGGGAATCTGCCCGGAGCCGGGGAGCCAGATTATAAAGGAGATTGATTACGCCATAAAGCGCTGGGGGTTGCTGCCCAAGGCTTTTATCGCTTATGACCGCCTGGCTTTTTTCGGCAGGGAGGATCCAGAGCTGCGCGTGACCTTTGACCGCCGTATACGGGGCCGGAGGAACCGTCTTGATTTGGCCGGCGGCGATTTCGGGACAGAGCTTATACAGCCGGCTCAGGTTCTGATGGAGGTGAAAATCCCGGGCGCTATGCCGCTCTGGATGAGCCGGCGCCTTTCGGAGCTTTCCATATTTCCGGTCTCGTACTCGAAATACGGCATGTATTATAAAGAGAACATTTATAAACAGGGATCTTACAGAGAAGATATGATGAAAAGCAGCGGTTCATGGCGTCTGAACAGATGCGGTAAAACCGATAGCAGAGAAGGAGGGGAATATTGTGCTTGACAGTATTTTAACAGGGACAGGGGAGGCGGGACTGACCGCGGGACAGATGCTTTTATGCATGGGTACTTCCCTTGCGCTGGGGATGGTTCTGGCGCTTCTGCACACATATAAAAATACATACAGCAAAAATTTTATTGTCACGCTGGGGATACTCCCGGTGATCGTGCAGGCGGTTATCATGCTGGTAAACGGCAATCTGGGAACCGGAATCGCGGTAATGGGGGCCTTCAGCCTGGTAAGGTTCCGCTCCGTCCCGGGAAATTCAAGGGAGATTGGCAGCGTCTTTCTGGCCATGGCGGTAGGGCTGGCGGCGGGAATGGGATACCTGGCCATGGCGGCCCTGCTGGCCTTTACCGTCGGCGGGGCGGGGGTTATCCTTGTCTCGCTCCCTGTCTGGAGAAGCGGACGCGGCGCAAGGGAGCTGAAAGTCACGATACCGGAAAATCTCGATTATTTTGGAATTTTTGACGATATTTTTGAGCGCTATGTATACAGGAGCCAGCTTCAGCGTGTGAGGACAGTGAACATGGGAAGCCTGTATGAGCTGTGCTATCGGATCGATCTGCGGTCAGAGGCGCAGGAAAAGGAGATGCTGGACGCGATCCGGTGCAGAAACGGAAATCTCGGTATTGTCTGCGGCCGCGTTCCGGAGAGCAGGGAGGAGCTGTGAGCGGCAAAAGGGCAGAGAGTGCAGCCGTTCAGGTTAGCTGAACGGTTATCAGAGAGGAATCAGACAGGAGGAAAGAAGGATGAAGGCAGGATTATACAGGAAAAAAGACGCAAAATATGTGTGGGAAAAGAAGGCCGGGACGGCGTATCTCCTGCGCGCGGGCGGGGCTGCGGGAATATTCGGCCTGTCATGCCTGCTCCTTGGCGGGTGCGGGCGGCAGACGGCGGATGCGCAGAAGGAAACCGCGGGCGGCAGTATGGGAGAAACCGTGATTACAGCCGCGGAAACAGGCTTTACAATAAACGGCCCGGGAGCGGCGGCGGACGGGACGGTTCTCACAATCACACAGGGCGGGAGTTACCGCGTCAGCGGCGCTGTCTCAGACGGCAGGATTGTGATTGACGCGGGAGACGGGGAGGTCGCCCTGATTATGGACGGCTTATCCATAGCAAGCGCAGATTTTTCACCCATATATGGGCAGCAGTGCAAAAGCCTGACAATTATACTGGAGGAGGGGAGTGACAATACCGTCTCAGACGGAGCTTCGTATGAGTATGACAAGAACGGGGACGATGAGCCTGACGCGGCCGTTTTCAGCCATGATAATCTGATTTTTGAGGGAGACGGGCGTTTACGGGTGATCGGAAACTACCAGGAAGGGATCCGCGGCAAGGATGACGTGACGATACGCTCCGGAATACTGGAGATAGAGGCGGTAAATGACGGAATCAAAGGAAAGGATTCTGTGGAAATCGAAGGCGGGACGATCACCGTCACGGCCGGGGGAGACGGGGTGCAGGCAAGCAATGACAGCGATGCTGACAAGGGCTATGTAAGGATAACCGGAGGCGGGCTGTCCATAGATGCGGCCGAAAAGGGAATCAAGGCGGAGACGCTGGCAGAGATCACGGACGGCGTCCTGGATATAGCCGCCGCGGACGACGCGGTCCACAGCAACGGGGATATACGTATAAGCGGCGGGCGCCTGGCGCTGCGCTCCGGGGACGACGGGGTTCATGCGGATCAGTCGCTGTCTGTTTCAGGAGGAGAGCTTACAGTCACGGAGAGCTATGAGGGGCTGGAGGGCCTGTCTGTGGATATCACAGGGGGGACGATTTCCATTGTCTCAGAGGACGACGGCATCAATGCGGCCGGAGGCGCGGACAGCTCCGGAAACGGGGGCCGCGGAGATGATCCGTTTGCTGTTGCAGAAGGGGCGTATATCCGCATTGCCGGAGGCGAGGTGAGAGTGAATGCTTCCGGGGATGGGATTGATTCCAACGGAGATTTTTTCATGGAGGGCGGAATCCTGTATGCGGAAGGTTCGCTGGATGGAGGAAACGGGATTTTAGACTACAACGGGCAGGGGCGTATTGTGGGCGGAACGGTTGTGGGAACCGGAAACGCGGGGATGCTGCAGACCTTTTCAGAGGATTCGCAGCAGCCGGTAATTGTCCGTTTTTTTGAGGCAAAGAAAGAGGGGGGAAGCGCCTTAAAGGTAGAGGATTCTGACGGGGCATCCCTCCTGGAATATGCGCCGCAGAAGGAGTATTCCGTCCTGATTTTCAGTTCTCCGGAGCTTAAATTGGGAGAGAATTACCGGATTATAGCAGGAGAGGAGAGCGCGCAGGCGCAGACAGATGAAGTTATTACGTATTCCGGAGAGCGGATGGGAGGAGAATTTCCGGGCGGACATGGAGAGCCGGGGCGGGGCAGGCGTCCGGAGGAGCATGGGGACATGGGAAGGCCGGAGGGAGCGCCGGAGCCTCCTGGAGAAGGCGGTATTTTGGAAGGAGCGGAGGGGGAATTCGGACGGCGTGGGGAATGAGCGCAGTTATTGGATACAGAGGCACTCAATGGCGGCTCTCTCAAGACAGTCCGGACGACGGCAGATTTCAATTTTTTCTTTATTTATCAGAGCTTTTATGGTATTCTGTAAATAAGGAAAATAAAAAATTTGCAGCATTTTGAATGGAGGTTAAAATGCCCGCATTATCCATGTTTTTTGGAATTATTATACGAATGCAGAGTGAAAGAGATGGGAAGCATAATAAAGCACATATTCACGCTTTGTATGCAGGCAACGAACTGGTTCTAGAGCGTGTTTGAAAATTGCTTTCTGGTAGCTGTGCGTGCCACTTTGTGGGAGATTTGTGCCAAATGAACGCGGCGTAGTGGGCTACGTTAAGTGAATTTGGCACAAATATACCGCGAAGTGGGGCGTGCAGATGCCAGGAATGAATTTTCAAACACGCTCTAGGATTGGACGGAGAAGTTTTAGAGGGGAGCTTTCCGAATAAACAATTGAAACTTTTGTTAGCGTGGGCAGCGATTCACGAAGATGAATTACGGGCGAATTGGGAGCTGCTTAGTAATGGAGACGGTTATTTTAAGATTGAACCGTTGCGTTAGTAAAAGGAGGCGCCGCTATGTTAAGACCAACCGCTGTTCAGGTAGAAGCAGTTTGTGCGTATCAGATTTTAGTGGTTTTTGATAATGGTGAAAAAAAGTATTTTGATGTTGAGCCATATATAAAAGGAGAATGGTATGGGCAATTGCGGTCTTTTGAATATTTTAAACGTGTTACTACAGATGGTTTTACAGTGATTTGGCCGGACGGACAGGACATATGTCCGGACGAATTATATGATTTTGGAAAATTAGTATCATAGTTAAAAGGGCTCTACTGGCTAAGGAGAGCCCTGCTCAGCTTCATCGCCTAATAATGGCATCAAAGCTGTCACATTTTTAGCTGTTCTGTGTTTTCGGCTCCATCTGATGCATATTTTTACACAGGCAGCCGCACAAAGAAGCTGTTTTTGCCCTCTCCATCTGACTCCGCCCAGATCGCTCCCCTGTGTTCTTCCACGATGGCCTGGGCGATTGGAAGGCCAAGGCCGTATCCGCCTACCTGCCCGCGGGACGGATCCGAGCGGTAAAAGCGCTGGAAAATCCGTTTGAGCTCATCCTCGCTCAGGGGGACGCCTTCGCTGGCCACGCATAATAGCGCCTCCGATTTTGCGCGTTTTAGGGAGCGGGAGAGAGATACAAGGATGCAGCCGCCTTCCCGGCTGTATTTGCAGGCATTGTCGAGCAGAATATCTGTTAGACGGCGCAGCCTGGATTCGTCGCCGTTTATCATGATCCCGTCTGCAATTTCTCCGGTTATGTTCTTCCCCATTTCAAAGGCGACGGGTTCAAGGGCGGCAAGGCTTATATTGACCACATAGCTGAGATCAAGCTCCCTGAAGGCAGCGGCCTTCTGCCCTGAATCACTTCGCGCAAGGGTGGGCAGGGCTTCGGTCAGCTCTTTCATCCGAAGCGCTTCGGCTTCGATGTGGCGCAGGCGGGCGCGGTCATCGGGAGTTCTCCACGCATGCTCCGCTTCCCCGGAAAACGCGTTTTGGCCAAGCAGAAGATTTACATTGGAGAGGATGACGGTCAGAGGGGTTTTGAGCTCATGCGAGGCGTCGGAGATAAACTGCCTCTGCTGCTCCCATGCTGTCCCGACCGGCCTGACGGCCCATCGGGACAGAGACAGCGATATAAAGAAAAAGATTGCCAGCGCGGCGCAGCCGATCAGGACGGAATGAATGATCTGCCATCGCAGGGCGCGCTCTTCGGCAAAGGTATCTGTGAGTGCATAGCGGATGGTCTGTCCGGGTCCAAAGGGCTCGC
Source organism: Clostridiaceae bacterium (assembly GCA_910575795.1). Lineage (GTDB taxonomy): Bacteria > Bacillota > Clostridia > Lachnospirales > Lachnospiraceae > Otoolea > Otoolea muris. The sequence continues at coordinate 119,006 of CAJTGE010000008.1, forward strand.
GAAGATAGCGCAGATGTTCTGATTTGAGCAGGCCGAAGGGCTTTTCTAAAGAGCGGATCATGGAGACGAGCTCCTCCGGCTCAACCTCGCGGCCCGGATAGAGGCGGCTTTCCAGGATCCGGATTTCGCCGTTTTTGTGTTCCTCAAGAACCAGCGCCGGAAATACCTCTCCCGGGAATTCCCGGATGCGGGGCCCGCGTTCTTCCCCGTCCGGGCGGACGGCGGCGCCCTGGCGTATGGCGGCCCGCAGCCCATTATAGGACCGGCTCTGGTAGGAGGCGCGCGTAGAGCCGTACAGGGTGGCAAATACGGCAGACAGCATCACGGCCGCAATTGCCATCATAATTCCAATCATTTTTCTTCTCAGCCCGTCAATCACTTTGCCGCCTCCTTTTCCAGTGTTTCCTCCAGCCTGTATCCAAGGCTTCTCACAGCGCGGATGCGGACAGCAGAGCCGAGCAGCGTAAGTTTTTTGCGCAGAAACGACATATAGGCTTCAACGCTGTTCGGATTCACCGGGCAGTCATATCCCCATACCTTTAAAAGCAGAGTCTCCTTTGACAAAAGCTGTCCCTGGTTGACGATCAGCAGGCGCATGAGTTCAAGCTCCTTTGCGCTGAGCGCGATTTCGCGCCCGCCGCAGACAAGCGCCGGAGTCTCAGGGCAAAGTGTTATATCCGAAAACCGAAGCGGCGCGCCGGCTGTATCGCCCGCGCGCCGGAGAATCGTGCGCAGACACGCCAGAAGCTCTTCATTTTCAAAAGGCTTTGTCAGATAATAATCGGCCCCGGCGTCAAGCCCCCGTATCCGATCCGGGAGCTCTGAGCGCGCGGTCAGCATCAGGACAGGCGTGTCCGTATGATCAGCCCGGAGCTGGCGCAGGATCTGGAAGCCGTCCATACCGGGCAGCATTACATCCAGGATAACCGCATCGTAACCGCCGCCGGCGGCCAGCGTCAGGCCGTCCGGTCCATTGTGGACGGAGGAGGCGCTGTATCCCGCGTGCTCCAGAAGATCCGCCAGGGTGGCGGCCAGACGGATTTCATCTTCTATAATTAAAATGCGTATCATCGAATCAGTTTTTACCTCCCCAGTCTCATGTTTCCCCGAGCTTTCTGTATTCTAAGAAGAACAGCGAGGCAGTCACTGACACAGCGATGACATCCGCTACAGGCTCTGCGATAAATACAGCCATGACCTTATTCTCGAAAAATCCCGGCAGAATGAAAATCAGGGGAATCAGAAGGATCACTTTGCGCAAAAGCGCTAAAAACACAGAGGTTTTCGCATTTCCAAGGGCGATGAAAGTCTGCTGGCAGGAAATCTGGATCGCAAAGATCAGAGACGCGGCCATATAGATCCGCATAGCCCACATGGTAAACTGCGCAAGCTGTTCATTATTTGTAAAAATCGCAATCGGAGCCTGCGGGAGGAACATACAGATCGCCCACAGGAAAGTGGAATAGCAGAGCGATACTCTCAAAAGCAGATGGAACGCCTGCTTTACCCGCGCGATGTTCCCCGCGCCGTAATTAAAGCTGATGATCGGCTGCACGCCCTGTGTCAGCCCCTGCAGAGGCAGCATGGAAAACTGCATGACGCTGGTGAGGATTGTCATAGCCCCCACCGCGATATCGCCGCCGTATTTTAAGAGGCTGGTATTAAAGCAGACAGACAAAATGCTCTCTGTGAACTGCATGATAAAAGGGGACAGTCCAAGCGAGACGCAGGCGCCGACGGTTCCGGCGTCCGGGCGCAGATTGGCCGGACGGATCCGCAGGGTGGTCTTCGGCCCGGTTAAAAAACGGAGGATCCATACACAGGACACGCTCTGCGAAATAATGGTGGCCAGAGCCGCTCCCCGCACGCCCAGATGCAGGGCAAAGATAAAGATCGGATCCAGAACGATATTGCACAGCGCCCCGATCGCGACAGTTACCATTCCGATCTTGGCAAATCCCTGCGCATTGATAAAGGCATTCAGGCCAAGCGACATCTGCACAAAAATCGTGCCGCAGGCATAGATCTGCATATAGGGCCATGCATAAAGGATCGTATTTTCACTGGCCCCGAACATCAGAAGCACAGAGCGGCCGAACAGCAGAAAGAACGCGGTCAGAGTGACGGAGATAAAAAAGAGCATGGAAGCGCAGTTTCCAAGGATGCGCTCCGCTTCATCCGGCCGTCCTTTGCCCATCATAATCGAAGCCCGCGGCGCGCCGCCCATACTGACGAGTGCCGCAAAGGCGGAGATGCACATGATCACCGGCATCGTCACGCCCACCCCGGTGAGGGCGTCCGGACCGATGTCGGGAATATGCCCGATATACATGCGATCCACCATGTTGTACAAAAGATTAATGATCTGGGCCGTGATGGCCGGAAGCGCCAGATTAAAAAGCAGCCGGCCGATCGGATCACGGCCAAGATCCGCTTCGCCGGAAGCACGGTTATGGTTCATAATTTATTCCTCCTTGCAGATTGTGGATTTGCTGTCTTTCCTGTTTTTCCTGAATCTCGTGGCAACAGGAATGAATATCTACGCGCAGCCGCCATCTGCCATTCGCTAATCAGGCGGCAGGTAATAGAGAGTAATATATCATATTGGAAACGCCTTTTCAACCACGTTATTTTAAGGATTGAGTGAGTGGACGCCGTAACGCTGCTATTCACGGGTAGTATTCAGTATTCCGCGAGGTGTTTTTTGTGAGCGCAGAGCGGCGGAAGTCACAGACAGCGGGCCCCCTTGGGTCCAACCCGCCGCAACCGCTTAAGTTGTCAGAACGGTTACGCCAGATTTGTACATAATTAAAGTCCGGGACACATACCCTAGAAGTAGCTTAATAAAGTTGTCTGGAGGGGTGAAGTGTGAACGATAGAAATACGGAAGTGCTGGAACAATATGACCTGGAAGCAGTATCGCTCCGCAGAGGCAGAGGGGCGTGGGTTTGTGAAACCGATCAGGGGATTAAGCTTCTGAGAGAATATAAGGGAACAATGAAACGTCTGGAGTTCGAGGAGGAGGTGCTTGGCTTACTGAAAGAAAGCGGGGGCTTAAGGGTGGATCAGTATGTCAGAAACCGCGAGGGAGGGCTTCTGTCAGCCGCCGGGGACGGCAGCCGCTATATTTTAAAGGACTGGTACATGGATCGTGAGTACAATGTGCGGGATGAGGAGGAGATGGCGCAGGCGGTTGTACAGATCGCAGGCTTACATAAGCAGCTCCGCAGGGTGGAGGTGAAGGAGGAGTGGAATCTGGGCTCTATCCTCGCAGAGCCAATGGAAACAGAGATGGAGCGCCACAACCGGGAGCTGAAGCGGACGCGGAATTTTATCAGCGGAAAGCGGAAAAAATCGGATTTTGAGCTGTGCGTCATGGGGAATTTTAACCTGTTTTTCGAGCAGGCAAAAGAGGCGCAGGACGGGCTGAGCCGGATGGCCGCGCAGCAGGGCCTGCCGGAGCATTTTCTGTGCCATGGAGAGTTAAACCAGCATCATCTTCTGATGGGGCCGGGCTATACGGCAGTCATTGAGTTTAACCGGATGCACCTGGGTGTGCAGACCGCGGATCTGTATCATTTTATCAGGAAGGCGCTTGAAAAGCACGGCTGGAACCTGCGGCTGGGGATGAAAATGCTGGACAGCTATGACCGGGTTCTGCCCATGGGAAAAAAGGAGCGGGAATACCTGTATTACCTGTTCCTTTACCCGGAGAAATACTGGAAGCAGCTTAATTTTTACCATAATGCAAATAAAGCGTGGATACCGGCCCGGAATGTGGAGAAACTGAGAAACCTGGAGGCGCAGCAGAAGGAGCGGGAGGCGTTTCTTAAGCAGATTCGGTCATAAAAGTTACTGTTCACACATCTGCCGGGCTGTGCCCAGTAACACGCTTCGCAATGCACACAAACCGCAAAAAATGCGGTTTGGCGCTGCTGCTCGCGGGTTTGACCCAAGGGGGCCCGCTGTCTGTGACTTTCGCTGCGCCGCACTCACAAAAAACACCCCGGATTGGCTGGTGTGTGAACAGTAACTCGTAAAATTCATACTCGTGTACAGTAACTAAAATTCCTTCCCTTTTCCGGCAAAATATACTATAATTAAAGGAACAGGAAGTAACGGCATGGATTTCCGGTTTAGCAGTTCACAGCCGGCGTCCGGGCTGTTATAACAGAAAAATTTATCAAGCTACAGGAGGGGTATCAGACAATGAAGGATTACATGACGATTTATAAGGAATGGCTGGATAATCCATACTTTGACGAGGCGACGAAAGAAGAGCTTCGCGGGATCGCAGGCGATGAGAACGAGATCAAAGAGCGCTTCTATATGGATTTGGAGTTTGGCACAGCCGGCCTTCGCGGGATCATCGGCGCAGGTATCAACCGGATGAATATTTATACGGTGCGCAGGGCCACACAGGGGCTTGCGAATTATATTATAAAGCAGGGCGGGGCGGATAAGGGCGTCGCGATTGCGTTTGATTCGCGCCGTATGTCCCCCGAATTTGCCGATGAGGCGGCCCGCACGCTGGCGGCGAACGGTATAAAGGCATACCGCTTTGAGACGCTTCGCCCGACGCCGGAGCTTTCCTTTGCCGTAAGGGAGTTAGGATGTATCGCCGGAATCAATATCACAGCCAGCCACAACCCTCCGGAGTACAATGGCTATAAGGTTTACTGGGAGGACGGCGCGCAGTTTACGCCCCCGCATGACAAGGGCGTGACAGAGGAGGTTATGGCCATCACGGATCTGTCCTCTGTGAAAACCATGAGCGCACAGGAAGCTGTATCCGCGGGCCTGTACCAGATTATCGGCCGGGAGATCGACGATAAGTATATCGCTCAGGTTAAGGCGCAGGTGGTAAACCAGGCGGCCATTGACAAGATGCAGGATCAGATTACGATTGTATACACGCCTCTTCACGGCACAGGCAATATCCCGGCCCGCCGCGTGATGAAGGAGCTGGGCTTTACCCATGTATACGTAGTTCCCGAGCAGGAGCTCCCGGACGGGAACTTCCCGACCGTCAGCTATCCGAACCCGGAGGCCGCGGAAGCCTTTGAGCTGGGCCTTGCCCTGGCAAAGGAAAAGGATGCGGATCTGGTTCTGGCCACGGATCCGGATGCGGACCGTCTCGGCGTTTACGTAAAGGACGCCAAATCAGGGGACTACATTCCTTTGACCGGAAATATGTCCGGCTCCCTTCTGTGCGAATATGTGCTCAGCCAGAAGAAGGCAAACGGCGCGATTCCGGCCGACGGACAGGTGGTCAAATCCATTGTCAGCACCAATCTGGTGGATGCGGTGGCCAAAGCCTACGGCGCTGAGCTGGTTGAGGTTCTCACCGGGTTCAAGTGGATCGGAAAGCAGGTGCTTAAGAATGAGCAGGAAGGAAAGGGAACGTATCTGTTCGGCATGGAGGAGAGCTATGGCTGCCTGATCGGAACGTACGCCCGCGACAAGGACGCCATTTCCGCCACAGCCGCCCTTTGCGAGGCAGCGGCCTATTATAAAGAAAAGAATATGACGCTCTGGGATGCGATGGTCGGGATGTATGAGAAGTACGGCTACTATAAGGATGAGGTAAAATCCATCGGCTTAAAGGGCATCGAAGGGCTGGCAAAGATCCAGGAGATCATGGAGCATTTCCGCACTGACGCCCCGGCAGAGTTCGGCGGCTTCAAGGTCGTTTCCGCGCGCGACTATAAAGCGGATACCATTAAAGACATCGCGAGCGGAGAGGTGAAGCCGACGGGCCTCCCGTCCTCCAATGTTCTGTACTATGATCTGGAGGACAACGCATGGCTCTGCGTAAGGCCGTCCGGCACGGAGCCGAAGATCAAGTTCTACTACGGCATCAAAGGCGCTTCCCTGGAGGATGCCGCCAAGAAATCCGAAAAGCTCGGGGAAGCGGTGATGGCAGAGGTAAATAAGCTTTTATAAGTGAAGTCTGAGCAGCTCCTTAAGAGCTTCTGAAAAGCGCGGGGATACGGCCCCCGGGTTCCCGCGAAGAAGCCCTTTGCGGTAAAAATGGCGCAGTCCCTTTTTGGGGTGCAGGGCCAGCCGCTTCTGTTTTATATCTTCAAGCTGTCCGGCAAGAAGCATGAGATGTTCCCGGCTGCTTTCGTGAATGGCGTCCAGCCGTTCGGCCGCCTCACGGCAAAAGGAAGCAGCCAGCTCCTTTGTCTCCGCTCTTGCGGCGGACAGCTTTTTGCTCTGCTCCGCAAGCAGAGCGGCAGATTTCTCTTCTGCCTCCAGTCCCATGGCTGAGAGGTGTTTTACCGCTTCTGCGCGCACGTAGCGGGCCTTGTCTGCCGCTTCCTCCTTAAACGCCATCATGCGCATCTGGATCTCTTCCATCTCTCCCCTCATCTTTGTCATAGCTTCAAGAGCCTGCCCAAGGGCGAGGGCTTCCTTCGTAGATTCATAGGAATCCGCTGCAAAGAGAACGCTCACTGCGCTCAGGGCCAGCTTTAAAACAAGCGGATCAGCGTCCAGCACGGCCCGGGAGACGGGCTGGTGGATCACTTCTGTCATCAAAATCGTAAGACCCCCCCAGGCAAGGGACGAGGTCAGGCAGATATAGCCGTGTATCTGGAAGCGCTTGTTACTGTAATCCCAGTACCGCACCCTAAACAGGCGTTCCATGACATAGCCGGTTATATATTCCAGAGCCGTTGCCGCGATCACGCCGGAGAAGTATACAAGTAAAAGATTGTCCTTTACAGGAAGCGATACCCAGAGCATCATTACAGCCCCAAAGCCGTAAAGCGGCAGCAGGGGAAGGCGCAGGAAGCCCCGGTTTACGGGACGGCGTTCCTTAAACGAGACATAGGCTGACTCAAATATCCAGCCAAAGAAGCAGTAAAGGTAGAAGAAGGCAAGCCATTGCCATGTGTTGTATGTGTACATGTATCGGTTCTCCCTGTAGATTTTATGCGTTTCATTTGTGGTGAACTAATCATAGCTGATTATGGCGGGGATCGCAAGGGGAGGGTATGGGAATGCAGTAAAAAAATCGCACGATTTTATTGATATTACCGTTCGATATGTGTATACTTATAACAGGAAGAAAGATTGGGGGTGATTTTGTGTCTATTACAGCAACCGAATTGAAAATGAATTTGGGGAAATATCTTCTTATGGCAGAAAAAGAGGACATCTATATTACACGGAATGGAAAAATAGTGGCGAAGCTTTCTAATCCTTACCAGGATCGTGTCGATGTGGCAAAATCCCTGTTTGGGATTATTCCTGATGAAATGACACTGGAAGAAGCCCGTGAGGAAAGGCTGGGGAGAATATGAGGGCTTTGATTGATACTTGTATTATTATAGACGCCCTGCAGTCACGAATTCCATTCAAAGACAATGCGCAGGAAATTTTTCTTCTTGCCGCTAACAGACAGTTTGAGGGATTTATCACAGCGAAAGCATCTGCGGATATTTATTATGTAACCTTTAAATATCTCCACAGCGACAGGGAGACGCGGAAGGTATTAAGCGGACTGTATATGTTATTTGATCTGCTGGACACGGCAGGGATTGACTGCCGGAAAGCAATTTCTTCAGGAATGTCTGATTTCGAGGATGCGGTTATGGCTGAAACTGCGCTTCGCTGCGGAATGGATTGTATTGTTACCAGAAATATAAAAGACTACGGGAAGCCGCCGGTTGGGATATATCAGCCGGCTGAATTTTTAAATATTTTTTTCCAGAAGGATTCATCATAGAGGAGAATAACACTAACAGATAACAGACAGATTTGGCGCTAAGGATTGGCGTCAAATTTGTTTTTCTATTTCTTGAAAAAGGAAGCCCTCTGCCGCTATAATAGGCATAAAGCAAGTGCTAAAATAGGTTGGCCAGTCTATTTCAGGCAAAAACAGGGAATGCTGTTTTTAAGTAAACTGAATGAGGTGTGGAATTCATGAAAGAGAAGGTACAGGTTTTTGGCCGCTTTTTAAGCGGAATGGTAATGCCGAATATCGGGGCATTTATTGCATGGGGGCTGATTACGGCCCTGTTCATTGAAACGGGCTGGCTGCCCAATGAAAATTTTGCCAAAATGGTGAGTCCTATGTCGTCGGTTCTCCTTCCGCTCCTGATCGCGTATACAGGGGGCGAGGTAGTGGCCGGAAAGCGCGGCGGCGTGATTGGGACCATCGCGGCCATGGGGGTGATCGCAGGCTCCGATGTGCCGATGTTTATCGGCGCGATGGTAGTGGGGCCGCTGTCCGCCTGGATTATTAAGAAGTTTGATAAGGCTGTAGAGGGGCGCATTAAGGCCGGATTTGAGATGCTTGTCAATAACTTTTCACTGGGAATCATCGGAGCGCTTCTGGCGCTGGTGTCCATGGCAGCCGTTACTCCGCTGGTGAGTATGTTAAACCAGGCGATGAGCGCCGGCGTAGGTTTCTTTGTGGATCACGGCATCCTTCCGCTTACCAGCCTGTTTATCGAGCCGGCGAAGGTGTTGTTTTTAAATAATGCCATTAACCATGGAATTTTATCCCCGATGGGAATCCAGCAGGTGGAGCAGACGGGCAAGTCGATTTTCTTCCTTTTGGAGGCCAATCCGGGGCCGGGACTGGGGATCCTTCTGGCGTACTGCCTTGTGGGAAAGGGCAGCGCGAAGAGCTCTGCTCCGGGCGCGGCGATCATCCACTTTTTCGGCGGGATTCATGAGATTTATTTCCCCTATATCCTGATGAACCCGTTCCTGCTCCTGGCTGTGATTGCAGGCGGGGCGAGCGGCGTATTCTGCTTTACGCTGTTTCAGGTGGGACTCACCTCCGCAGCGTCTCCGGGAAGCTTTCTGGCGATTATGATGATGGCGGAGCGCCACAGCTATCAGGGCATCTGCATCGGCGTGATTGTCGCGGCGGCTGTTTCGTTTGTGATTGCCCTTCCGCTCTTAAAATTCATGGGCAGAGATACATCGCTGGAAGAGGCGCAGCAGAAGAAGGACGCCATGAAGCGCCAGGCAAAGGGCATAAAGGATGAAGGAGAAACGCAGGCGCAGGCGCCGGCTCCAGGGAGCGCGGCGGCCGGCAGAATCAAAAAGATTGCCTTTGCGTGCGATGCCGGTATGGGATCGAGCGCCATGGGAGCTACGGTCTTAAAGAAAAAGCTGACCGCAGCCGGCCTCGCAGGGATTGAGGTCATCCACACCCCGGTATCCTCGATTCCGGCGGATGTGCAGATTGTGGTCACGCATCAGGAGCTGGGAGAGCGGGCGTCGCACAGCAATCCGAATGCGCGTCTGGTGCTGATCACGAATTTCCTCGCGGCCCCGGAGTATGAGGGACTGGTTGAGGATGTGAAAAAACAGAATTCTTAAGAGGAATCATATCAGAATGAAAATTACACCGCGTATGAAACAGATTCTCCGCGTGCTTTTCAGAGAAAACTCGCCTGTCTCCGTCCGCTATCTGGCGGAGCAGGTGGGAGTCAGCAAGCGGACGGTCCAAAGGGAGATGGAATCCGTGGACAGCGCGTTAAAAGGCAGCGGGATCCGTTTTCTGTCCAGGACAGGCGTCGGCGTCTGGCTGGAAGGAGATGAACGTGACAGAGCCCGGTTTCTTAAGGAGCTGGAGAGCGCGGATGACGACTACGATGTCAGAAACCGGGAAGAACGGCGAAAGCGGCTGCTCCTTGAAATGCTGAAGGAAAAGGGCATTAAAAAGCTGTTTTATTACAGCAATCAGTTCGGCGTCAGCGAGGCGACTATCAGCTCTGACCTGGCGTCGGTTGAAGGCTGGCTTGGCCGGTACGGACTTACCGTCAGCCGCAGGCCCGGCAGCGGCGTGGCGGTAGAGGGCAGCGAAGAAGATTACAGAAGGGCCATCCGCGCCTTTATAAGCGAAAATATGGATACGCATGCGTTCCGGGAGGCTTATGAGGAAGCGGATGAAAAAGGCCCGCCCTGGCAGTTTCTCAAAAAGAGCAATATCGGGAGGATTCTCAACGATGAGATTATGGAACGTGTTGTGGACTGTATTCTGGCAGTAGACAGCGCGCGTTTCCTGACACTGACGGAGAATTCTTACATGGGGCTGATCATCCATATTTCCATCGCCGTCAACCGGATTTTGAAAAACGAGGTCATTGAGGCGGACGAGAGGTGGAAGGAGAACATCCGGGAGGATGAGGACTACGGCCTTGCAAAGGCGATCGTGGCGGAGCTTGAGGAGGAGTTTGAGATTCAGATACCGGAGGTGGAGGTTTCGTATATCTGCCTTCACATCAAAGGCTCCAAGCATGAAAAGATCCAGTGGGATAAAAAGACATGCCTGGATCTGAAAAGCCGGAAGCTCCAGCAGCTTGTCAACCGCATGATTGACGCCTTCGACGGGGAGCAGTCATACCTCCTAAAGCAGGACGATGAATTTTTGCAGGGTCTGCTGGCCCATCTGCAGCCAACTCTGATCCGGCTGAACCACGGAATGCAGATCCACAATCCGGTATTAAAGGAGATCCGGGAAAATTATCCGGATATCTATGACAGATGCGGGCAGGCGGCGCTGCTTTTGGAGGAATTTACGGGAAAAAGCGTTCCGGATGAGGAGGTAGGCTTTCTCACCGTCCATTTTGGCGCCGCGATGGTGCGCCTGGCAGGCCGCAGGGAGGAGATACGCAAGGTCGCAATCGGCGTAGTGTGCTCCAGCGGCATCGGTATTTCCAGGCTGATGGTGTCAAAGCTTGAAAAAGTCTTTAAGGACCGGGCTGTTCTTTCCGCGTACGGGGCGCGCGATATCACGCCCTATGTGGCGGCGCAGGCAGATTTTTTTGTGTCAAGCGTGCCGCTGGAGGTGGCGGGCCCGCCTGTGATTTATGTGAGCCCGCTTTTAAGTGAAACGGATATGGGAGAGATCCGGCAGATGATTTACCAGTTTGAGCGGCTGCCGAGAAAGCAAAAGGAATCGGACGCATTTTCCGGCCAGCTTGAGAGAGTCAACCTGGCGGCTGCCCAGATCAGGGGAATTATCAAATACATGGAATTTTTTAAGGTGGATAATCATATTACCTTTGACGAGCTTTTGATAGCGATTGGGGAGAAGCTGTCTCCGTATTCGGACCGCAGGGAGCTTATACGGCGGGATATTTTAAGGCGGGAACAGATTTCCAGCCAGGTGTTTGCGGAATTTGGCTTTGCATTGTTTCATACAAGGACCAGAGGGGTGATCCGGCCTGGGTTTTCGGTGTGTATGACGAAGGATTTGGGGGCGTTCCGGGACGAATATTTTAAGGGGATTTCAGCGGCGTTTATAATGCTGGCCCCGGAGGATGAGAATGCGGCGCTGAATACGGAGATATTGGGGTCGATCAGCAGTATGCTGGTGGAGGAATATGGGTTTATGGATATTGTGAGGCGCGGGGACAGGGAAGAGATACGGGATGCGCTGGCGGTTCATTTGAAGAGGTTTTTTAACAGGCTGGTTGGGGGGATATCGTAAAGAGGATGCGGCGGCCTGCCCCGTTGACGGCGCTATTGGATGGCGCCAAATCCCGGTTTCTTTGAATTGAAATATTGAAACGGTTCATTATATAATGTATACAGAGATGCAGAACGAAAATGTACTCTCGGAATCTCTCTGCACCTGCCTTTGCGGCTGATTTTCCGCCAGATGCACCCGAATTTAATCAACGTACGCTCCACGTACGCCTCATAAATTTGTGCGCATCTAAAATCATCTCACAAAATCAGGCGCAGCGAGATTCCGAGAGTACATGAAAACGAAAAGGAGGAAACATCCATGTTTTTCAAGAAAAAAAAGGAAGAGAAGGCTCCGGAGGGCAAGGCGCTTTTGTATCGTGAGAATATCCGGGTGAACTGTGAGGCGCAGCCGCAGGAGGAGGTGATCCGCCAGGTGGGACAGATGCTGGTGGACAGCGGATATGTGGATCAGCCGTATGTGGAGGCGATGCTGGAGAGGGAGAAATCTTTTTCTACTTTTATGGGGAATGGGCTGGCGCTTCCGCATGGCGTGGAGGCGGCGAAGAAGGCGATCAAGGCGTCCGGGATTGCGGTGATGACATTTCCGCAGGGGATTGACTGGGCCGGGAATGAGGTTCATGTGGTGATCGGGATTGCGGGAGTGGGCGACGAGCATCTGGCGATCCTCTCTACCGTGGCGGAGAAGATGCTGGATGATGAAGCGGCTAAGAGGCTGACAGAGGGCGATGCGGATACGATTTACAGCATACTGACAGAAAAGGAGTAAGGCCATGATCGTAACAGTGACGATGAATCCCGCGATTGATAAGACTGTGGAGATTGATTCCCTGCAGCCGGGGGGATTAAACCGCATTAAAAAGGTGGAATATGATGCCGGTGGAAAGGGAATCAATGTTTCCAAGACCATTAAGGAGCTGGGCGGTGAGAGCGTTGCCATGGGCTTTTTAGGGGGCAATGCGGGCAGGACGATAGAAAATGTATTAAAAGAAAAGGAAATTCAGGGCAGCTTTGTCTGGGTACAGGGCGAGACGAGGACGAATACGAAGGTGTTTGAGCAGAACGGCGAGGTGACGGAGTTAAATGAACCCGGCCCGGTGATTGGGGAAGGAAAGATGGAGGAGCTGAAGACGCGGCTTCTGGAATATGCGAAGCCCGGCGTGCTGTTCGTCCTTTCGGGCAGCATCCCCAGCGGTGTGGAGAGGACGATTTACCGCGATATCATCTGTCTGGTGCACGAAAAGGGAGCTAAAGCGCTTCTGGACGCGGACGGGGATTTGTTTAAATATGCCCTGGAGGCCGCGCCGGATATTATCAAGCCGAACCGCGTGGAGCTGGAGGGGTATGCGGGGATTGATTACCGCGCGTCTGACCGGGAGCTTTATGATATCGCGAAAGGTCTGATGGATAAGGGGATCGGGACGGTCGCGGTATCCATGGGGGGAAGCGGCGCGGTGCTTCTGCTTCCGGGCCGTTCGGTCCGGTGCCCGGCGCTTTCGGTGAAGGCCCATTCGACCGTGGGGGCCGGGGATGCGATGGTGGCGGCACTGGCGTATTCCTGGGAAATGGGGCTTGACAGCGTGGAGACAGCCCGCCTGTGCATGGCCGCTTCCGCAGGGGCTGTGACCACGATCGGCACAAAGCCGCCGTCCCGCGAAACCGTTGAGGAACTGAAGAAACAGGTTATTATGGAAGAGATAGGAGAATAGAGGAAATGAAGACAAAGGCAGTCAGAATGTATGGAACCAGAGATTTGCGCCTGGAGGAGTTTGAGCTTCCGCCGATAAAGGACGACGAGATCCTTGTCAAAGTGATGAGCGACAGTATCTGCATGTCAACGTATAAGCTGGCGGAGCAGGGCAAGAACCATAAGAGAGCGCCGAAAAATATCGACACCAACCCAGTTATCATCGGTCATGAATTTGCAGGCGTGATTGTTGAAGCAGGGGAGAAATGGAAGGATCAGTTTAAGCCGGGCATGAAATTCGCGCAGCAGCCGGCGCTCAACTACAAGGGAAGCCTGGCGTCCCCCGGTTATTCTTACGAGTATTTCGGCGGGGCATGTACGTACTGCATTATCCCTCATGAGGTAATGGAGCTGGGCTGCCTGATGCCGTATGAAGGCGAGAGCTTCTTTGAGGCGTCCTTAGGCGAGCCGATGAGCTGCATCATCGGCGGCTATCACGGCAATTACCACACAAATAAGAGGAATCATGATCTGGCGGGCGGCACAAAAGAAGGCGGCGACATCATCATTCTGGGCGGCTGCGGCCCCATGGGGCTGGGCGCGGTCAGCTACGGCATCCAGTTTGAGAACAAGCCGAAGCGCATCGTGGTGACAGACATCGACGACGCCAAGCTGGCCCGGGCCCGCGAGGTGATACCGGAGTCAAAGGCCGCGGAGAACGGGGTTGAGCTTCTCTATGTCAATACGGCCAAAATGGCGGATCCGGTTAAGGAGCTCAAGGATATCACAGGCGGAAAGGGATATGATGACGTGTTTGTCTACATCCCCAATCGCAAGGTGGCGGAGATGGGCGATCAGCTCCTGGCGTTCGACGGCTGTTTAAACTTCTTTGCAGGGCCGACGGATAATCAGTTTAAGGGCGAGATCAATTTATATAATGTCCACTACACCAGCGCCCACATTTTAGGAACCACGGGCGGAAACAACGACGACTTAATTGAGGCAAACGAGCTGGCAGCCAAAGGAAAGATTGAGCCGGCGGTTATGGTAACGCATGTGGGCGGAATCGACAGCATCGCAGACGCGACCTTAAACCTTCCGAATATTCCGGGCGGAAAGAAGCTGACCTATACCCAGTTTGACATGCCGCTGACTGCGATTGAGGATTTTGAGGAGCTTGGGAAGACGGATCCTCTGTTCAAAAAGCTTGACGAGGCGTGTAAAAAGAACCGCGGGCTCTGGAACGCGGAGGCAGAACGGATCCTGTTTGAGCATTTTGGGGTAGAGGCATAAGACCATTCGGGGTAAAAGCATAAACGATCATTCATTTATTATAGAGGAGAGAAGCAGTATGGTATCAAAGAACATGGTGATTTCCAATCCGTCCGGCCTTCATGCGAGACCCGCAGCCCTTCTGGCCCAGGCGGCAGGAAAGTGTAAATCAGACGTTATACTGGTATATGGGGAAAAGAGAATCCAGGCAAAAAGCGTGTTAAACATCATGGCGGCAGCCATCAAGAATGGCAGCGAGATTGTCCTGGAGTGCAGCGGGGAAACGGAAGAGGAAGATTTACAGACCGTAGCGGCTCTGATTGAGAGTGGATTGGGAGAATAGGAATGGAGCGGATCGATGTTGAGAAGACCGCCTCAAGAGGAGTCGCGGTCGCCCCGGTATACAAATATCTGGAACCGGATTTCAGCCCTGACGGCGGCCTGATCGCCGCCGATCAGGCAGGAATGGAATGTGAAAAATTTATCAGGGCCAAAGAGGATGTTCAAAAGGAACTGGAGCTTCTGGCAGAAGAAAACCCGATCTTCGCGGCCCATTTAGAAATCGCAGGAGATTTTACCCTGCAGGAGGGCGTGGAGACAAAGATAACGGAAGAGCTCATGAATGCCCAGCTTGCCCTACACAATACCATCGAGGAGTTTGCCGCGATTTTTGAAATGATGGACGATGAGTATATGAGAGAGCGCGCCGCTGATGTGCGCGACATCGGAAAGCGCCTGATGGCTGTGTTAAAGGGCATACAGCGGCCTGATCTGGGGAGTATAAAAGAAGAGGTTATCGTAGCCGCAAGGGATCTCTACCCGTCGGACACGGTAAAGCTGCGCCCGGAGGTCGTAAAAGGAATCATCACCGAAGAGGGCGGCGTGACGAGCCATGTGTCCATTATCGCCAAAAGCCTGAATATTCCCACCCTGGTCGGCGTGAGCGGGATCCTGCGAAAACTTACGGATGGCTCTCTGGTCTGCATGGATGCCGGGGACGGCGTGATCGTGGTGGATCCGGACAGGGAGACACTGGCCGGGTATCAGCAGAAAAAAGAGGCGTATGAGGGAGAGCGTACGCGCTTAAAGGCCCTGCGGCAGCAGCCGGCCGTCACAAAGGACGGAAAACGGATCGCCCTGTGCGCCAATGTGGGAAACGCAGAGGACATCCGGCGCGCCCTGGAGATGAATATCGACGGCGTGGGACTGTTCCGGAGCGAGCTTCTCTATATGGAAAACGACCATTTCCCCACCGAGGAGGAACAGTTTGCGGTCTATAAGGAGGCGGCGGAACTGATCCCGCAGGAATTGACGATCCGCACGCTGGATATCGGCGGGGATAAGGGACTTCCCTACTTCAGCTTCGACGAGGAGGAAAACCCATTCCTTGGCTGGCGCGCCATCCGCGTCTCGCTCGATATGAAGGATATGTTTAAAACACAGCTCAGGGCAATCCTGCGCGCAAGCGCGTTCGGCCATGTGCGCATCATGTTCCCCATGATCATTTCCCCTGAAGAGCTGCGTGAGGCCAAAGCTCTGGCAGAGGAGTGTAAAAGAGAGCTGGCCGCGGAAGGTATCGCCTTTGACGGGGCAATTCCCATGGGTATGATGATGGAAACGCCGGCCAGCGTCCTTCTCGCAGAGGAATTTGCAGAGGAAGCGGACTTCTTCAGCATTGGCACCAATGATCTCACCCAGTATCTCCTGGCTGTGGACCGGGGGAATAAGCGGATCGCGGAAAAATACGATTACTTCCACCCGGCTGTCGTAAAAGCCGTGGGGCATATCATCGCCGCGGGCCACAAAAAGGGAATCAAGGTCGGGATGTGCGGCGAGATGGCAGGCGATCCGGACGCCGCAAAGCTCCTGCTTGATCTGGGACTGGACGAATTCAGCATGTCCGCCGGGAGCGTGGATTATGTCAGGGAACAGATTTTAAAATAAACGGGCAGTAAATAAGAGGGCAGTAAACAACAAGCCCCCATCGGCTGAGAGTCCGATGGGGGCTTGTCCGTTGCTTATTATTGGGAATGGTAGGTATATAAAAAAGAAACTGGCTTATTTAGGGGGGCCTGCCAGGAGTTTCCTCTCTGGCAGGTAGTATAAAAATACTTTATTTATGTTTGTGCTTTTATTATGCCAGTAAATTGTGTTGAAAATGTGGATATTCTATAAAATAAAACTAAAGTTAATTTCGATTTGATAAACTTTTCGTGATGATTTGCGGATCAGGTTGTTCTGTCCCTGCTTAGTTTTTATGCTATTCAACCGAAAAAACCGCTCCGGCCAAGCGCCAAAGCGGTTATAATCTAGGGGGGCCTGCTAAGGTTTTATCCTTAGCAGGTATGAGTATGAAAAAGCTTTATTATTTCAAGTGTTCCTTGAAACAAAGGCCTGTTACCCTTTCGAGTAACATATCTGCATTATAGGGGAAAATTGTGACAAAAATGTGTACCGGGAATTAAAAAAATCTAAAGATAATAAAAAAACAAAAAACCCTTTGAAAAGGGGTTGAAATTGTATATAATAGTAAATGGTATAGTCTGCCTGTAACGGTAAGGTTATACTGGACACCGGATGAATCTGCTATCCAGTATAACATGATGCACGCAGCCGCATAAGGAAATATGCCGCTTCGCGGCTGCGGCTGGCACGATACTCACTGCCGATTTCATCGGCGGCGGGTATAAATAAACTGTTACAGTTTTTTTCGTTTAAACAGGATATGTTAATGGGATAATAATGATAGAGAATACAAGCAGGAGGATGAACAAGTATGATGATGTCTAATGACATTGGGATTGATCTGGGAACAGCCAGCATTCTTGTATATATCAAAGGCAAGGGCGTTGTTTTAAAGGAACCGTCCGTAGTGGCCATTGACCGCGACAGCAATCAGATCAAGGCGATCGGCGAGGAGGCGCGCCTGATGATCGGCAGGACGCCGGGCAATATCGTCGCCGTGCGCCCTCTGCGCCAGGGTGTGATTTCAGATTATACGGTGACAGAGAAGATGCTGAAATACTTTATCAATAAAGCCGTGGGCAAGAAGACGCTGCGCAAGCCGCGGATCAGCGTCTGCATTCCGAGCGGGGCCACGGAGGTGGAGCGGAAGGCCGTGGAGGATGCGACGTACCTGGCCGGCGCGAGGGAGGTCACGATCATTGAGGAGCCGGTGGCGGCGGCGATCGGGGCCGGGATCGATATCGCAAAGGCATGCGGGAATATGATTGTGGATATCGGGGGCGGCACGGCGGATATTGCGGTGATTTCCTTAGGGGGCACGGTGGTGAGCGCTTCGATCAAGGTGGCCGGAGATGATTTTGACGAGGCGCTGGTACGGTATATGAGGAAAAAACACAATCTCCTGATCGGGGAGCGGACGGCTGAGGAGATGAAGATCAATATCGGGGCCGCGTACCGCCGTCCGGAGCCGGTTACAATGGAGGTGCGCGGACGGAACCTGGTGACAGGTCTTCCGAAGACCATCATGGTAACGTCAGACGAGACGCTGGAGGCGCTGCGCGAACCGGCGCTTCAGATAGTGGACGCCGTACACAATGTGCTGGAGCGCACGCCGCCGGAGCTGGCCGCCGATATATTTGACAGGGGTATCGTGCTCACAGGAGGCGGCTCCCTTTTGAGCGGCCTGGACGCGCTGATCGAGGAGAAGACAGGCATTACCACGATGATAGCAGAGGATCCGCTGACTGCCGTGGCGATTGGGACCGGAAAATTCATCGAATTTGCCCACGGAGAGGGAATGAAGAATTTCGATTAGGCGTATGAAAGTTTATGGCGACAGTTAAAGGATACGTAGAAAAGATAAAATACCGCAACCAGGACAATGGCTATACGGTTTTAAGCGTTTCGGGGGCAGAGGACGGGGAGGAGTATATCCTGGTCGGCACGTTTTCCTATATCACCGAGGGCGAGCTGATCGAGGCAGAGGGGCGCATGACCGAGCATCCGGTTTACGGGGAACAGCTTACGGTTGAGGCGTACGAGCTCAAAGCGCCGGAGGACACGGTTTCCATGGAGCGCTACTTAGGATCCGGGGCCATAAAAGGCGTGGGAGCGGCCCTGGCGGCCCGCATCGTTAAGAAATTCAAGGCAGACACCTTCCGCATCATGGAGGAGGAACCGGAACGGCTGGCAGAGATTAAGGGAATCAGCGAGAAGATGGCCATGGCGATCGGCGAGCAGGTCGATGCCAAGCGGGATATGCGCCAGGCCATGATGTATCTGCAGAATTACGGCGTTTCGATCAATCTGGCCGTAAAGATTTATCAGGAGTACGGGCCGGCCCTTTACACCGTGCTGGAGGCGAACCCGTACAAGCTCGCGGATGATATTCCGGGCGTGGGCTTTAAGATGGCGGACGAGATTGCCGCGAAGATCGGCATTGTCCCTGACTCTGATTTCCGCATCAAAAGCGGTATCCTGTATACGCTTTTGCAGGCTTCGGCGAATGGTCATACATACCTGCCGCAGGAGGAGCTCGCACAGCAGGCGGCAGAGCTTTTGCAGGTCAGCCCGGACTCCATCGGCGGCTGTCTGATGGACATGCAGATTGACAAACGCCTGGTGGTCAGACGGACGGGCGCGGACGGGGAGAGGGCCAATGTCTATGCCGCCCAGTATTACTACATGGAGCTCAACATTGCCCGCATGCTGTATGATCTGAATATTTCCGGCGCCGAGCCGGAGGAAGAGATCCGAAGGAACCTGGCGCGCATCCAGGCGCAGGAGAAGATTGAGCTGGACGAGCTGCAGGTTCAGGCTGTGATAAAGGCTGTGAACAGCGGCCTTCTGGTGCTGACCGGAGGCCCCGGCACGGGAAAGACCACCACGATCAATACCATTATCCGCTATTTTGAGCTGGGGGATATGGAGATACTTCTGGCGGCCCCCACCGGCCGCGCGGCCAAGCGGATGACCGAGGCCACAGGCTATGAGGCCAAAACGATCCACCGTCTTCTGGAGATCAGCGGAATGCCGGAGGAGAATGATAAGGCCCGGGGCGGCCATATGCATTTTGAGCGGAACGCAGAGCATCCCCTCGATGCGGATGTGCTGATTATAGACGAGATGTCTATGGTGGATATCCACCTCATGAACGCCCTTTTGCAGGCGGTCAATGTGGGAACGCGCCTGATTCTGGTGGGCGATGTGGATCAGCTCCCCAGCGTGGGCCCCGGAAATGTGCTGCGCGACCTGATCGAATCAGGCAGCTTTCCGGTGGTAAAGCTGACCCGTATCTTCCGCCAGGCGGCGGAGAGCGATATCATCGTCAACGCCCACCGGATCAACGGCGGAGAGCGCATTCCCCTTGGGAAACCGAGTAAAGACTTCCTTTTTATCAGGCGCGATGAGCCGAACGCGATCATAAACGCCATGATCACGCTGGTGCGGGAAAAGCTTCCCAGATATGTACATGCAGACGTATTTGACATCCAGATCATGACTCCCATGCGCAAAGGAGCGCTGGGCGTGGAGCGGCTGAACTCCATCCTGCAGGAATTCCTAAACCCGCCTTCCCCGGAAAAACCGGAAAAGGAAGCCGCCGGCTGCGTGTTCCGGCTGGGGGACAAGGTGATGCAGATCAAGAACAACTATCAGATCGAGTGGACGATGTATAAAAATAATATCCCGGCTGACAAGGGCGCAGGCGTATTTAACGGGGATATGGGCGTGATCCGTGAGCTGAATCTGTTCGCAGAGCTTCTGACCGTGGAATTTGATGAGGGAAAACGGGTGGAATACAGCTTTAAGCAGCTCGAGGAGCTGGAGCTTGCCTATGCAATCACCATCCATAAATCGCAGGGAAGCGAGTATCCGGCTGTGGTGATTCCAACCTACAGCGGCCCGCGTATGCTCATGACCAGAAACCTGATCTACACGGCGGTAACCCGCGCCCGCGCCTGTGTCTGCCTGGTCGGCCTGCCCGGCGTATTTCAGCAGATGGTTGACAACGCCCTGGAGCAGAAGCGCTACTGCGGTTTAAAGGATCGGATCCGGGAGATCGCGGAAAGCGGCGACGCGGACGGGCTGGGGCTTGGCTGATGCGGCATTTACAAACACGCTTCAGGGAGAGGAGAATACATGCTAATAGACGCCCTGTTTCCAAGGCGCTGTCCGGTCTGCGGGGATATCGTGATGCCAAAGGGCAGCCTGATCTGCCCGCCGTGTGTCCCGCGGCTCTCATTCGTAAAAGGGCCTGTCTGCCAGAGATGCGGCAAGGAGATCATGAGCGACACGCAGGAATACTGCGCGGACTGCGCGCGCCGGAAGCGTTCCTTTGAATACGGCGCGGCCCTCCTGAACTATAACGAGACGGCGTCGCGCTCCATGGCGGCTGTGAAATATAAAAACAAAAGGGAATACCTGGATTACTATGCACAGGAGAGCGTAAGGCGCTGCGGGCCGCTTCTGCGCTCCATGAAGGCCGGGGCGCTGATCCCTGTGCCGATCCACCCGAAACGCCTCAGAACCCGGGGATTTAACCAGGCGGAGGTATTGGCCCGGAAACTCGGGGAGGCTCTCTCGCTCCCGGTCTGCGCCGGGATTCTTGAGCGGAGCCGGAACACAGAGCCGCAGAAAGAGCTACGCGCTTCGGAGCGCCTGCGGAACCTTGAAAAGGCGTTTTGCGTGAGAGGGGAGTGTGAACTTCCGCACAGCGCGATCCTGATTGACGACATTTATACGACAGGATCCACGATAGAGGCATGCGCCCGGGCCCTGAAAAAGGCCGGGATGGAGAGGGTGTATTTTTTTGCGCTTTGTATCGGACAGGGGGAATAGGAAAAGAGGCAGTTATCCGGGCGCGCCGGAGTGTCGCAGATATTCAGATATCAGGCTGCCTGAGCGCCTGCAGAGAAGGAGTATAATCGATGAAAGAATTAAATTACCGCCTGATAAAGGAGGACTATAAGAACTGGATCCGCTGGAATGTGGCGCGGCATGACTCGAAAAAGCTGAAGATCGCATCAGCCATATTTTTTGTGATCTTCGCTTTTTTGTTTCTGGGCAGGAGCTTTGCCCTGGCGGGAAACTTTAAAGCCAATATCGGTCCGGTTCTCGTGCTGACGATGGTAGGCGCGGCGATGTACTATACCATATCCCCGCAGAACCAGGAAAGGGTGATCTGGAAAAGGAGCGGGCTTGGCCGCCTGGAGAAGGCGGGCCGTTTTCCGGAGGTGAAGCTGACGATTTTTGAGAAGGGCATTACGATAGAGGTGGCGGCCGAGGGCGTGAGGAATGAGTACAGCTTTAAGGATATTCTGGGGATTCTGGAAATAGAGCGGCTGTTTCTCCTGGAGACAAAGGATAAGACATGGCAGTTTGTCGCCAAATCAGCGTTTGAGAGCCAGGAAAAGATGCAGGAGTTTTACGCCTTTATGGAAGAGCGCATTGAGGATGCAAAGGCGCATCCGGAGAAGTACGAAAGCGGCAGGGAGGAAACGCCGGACGCCGGTTCGCCGGACGGCCCCGCTGCGGAGTGATTCTAAATGGCCGTTATGATGTAACAGGAGGGGAAGGTTATGCCCGGCATGCTTCTGGAAATTCAGGAGACAGTGGAAAAGTATGCGGATATCATGTCAAAGGTAGCTCAGGTTGAGGTCGAGGCGGCGGATGAAAACCTGTTCCGGGTGGCCGGGAGCAGAGAGAACGGATTCTGGACAATGAGGAAATGTATCTGGAGCTTCTGGATCAGATCGCTGATTTCATATCCGTGAAAGCCGCGGAAGCGGCTGAGCTGAAAAAACGCACCTCGCTCCTGAATACGCCGGACTGTGTGATCAACCACGTAGAGCGGAACGGGTAAGGGAATGGTGGCCAGAGCTATCTGGACGGCCGGCGACCGGAAGGAAAACCGTTTTGTGGCTATTAACTGCGGCGCGATCCCGGAGCCTCTCCTGGAGTCGGAGCTGTTCGGCTATGTGAAAGAGGCGTTTACCGGGGCGGATCCGAACGGCAGGATGGGAAAATTCGAGCTGGCCGACAAAGGGGTGATTTTTCTCGATGAGATTGGGGATATGCCCCTTTCTCGTTATAAGAATTGAGTCAAAAAGAAAAGAGGAGACAGCGATCGTTTTTTGCTGTCTCTCCTTTTAGTTTTTATACAAATTGCACAAAAATAAAAGTTTAAAACATATAAATTACACAAAATATTTTTTTTCAAGCTCAAAAAAACGCGGTTTGGCATCGATCATGCTTTATACTAAGAGTATAACAACAAGGAGGAACAGCTATGAAAGATGAATTACAGTTGATTCAGTATCCGGAGAATTCCGATGAGAAGTACAACCTGGATTTTATGAGTCTGGAGAATGCAAAGAAGGTTCAGGCTTTCCACGCAAGCTTTCCTGTCTATAAGGAGACTCCGCTGGCAGTCTTAAGGGAAACGGCAGGACTTCTGGGAATAGATAACATCTATGTAAAGGATGAGTCGTACCGCTTTGGCCTGAATGCCTTTAAGGTTTTGGGCGGAAGCTATGCGATTGGCAATTATCTGGCGCAGAAGCTGGGAAAGACGCTCTCAGAGATGCCGTATGAACGCCTGGTGTCAGAAGAGGTGAGGAAGGAACTGGGAGACATCACCTTTGTGACAGCCACAGACGGAAATCACGGGCGGGGCGTCGCCTGGACGGCCGGCCAGCTCAGACAGAGGGCGGTTGTGTATATGCCAAAGGGAAGCGCCGCAGAGAGACTGGAAAATATCCGGGCAGAGGGGGCGGAAGCTTCCATCACAGATTTAAACTACGACGGGGCGGTCCGCCTGGCCAA
Source organism: Clostridiaceae bacterium (assembly GCA_910575795.1). Classification (GTDB taxonomy): domain Bacteria; phylum Bacillota; class Clostridia; order Lachnospirales; family Lachnospiraceae; genus Otoolea; species Otoolea muris. The sequence goes on from CAJTGE010000008.1 coordinate 142,215, forward strand.
TCGGCAGGCGCAGGAAAAGGGCTGGGTCATGGTGCAGGATACGGCGTGGGAGGGGTATGAGGACATTCCGCAGTGGATCATGCAGGGATACGGAACCATGGGGTATGAGGCATATACCCAGCTTCCTGAGAAACCCACGCACATCTTCCTTCAGGCAGGAGTGGGTTCCATGGCGGGCGCTGTCGCGGGCTTCTTTGCCGGAGTATACGGGAAAGACAGGCCGATCATCACGATTGTAGAGCCTGACAAGGCGGACTGCATCTTCCGCACCGCTAAAGCGGCCGATGGCAGGCTCCATTTTGTCACCGGGGATATGGATACGATCATGGCCGGGCTTGCATGCGGAGAGCCCTGTAGCATCGGCTGGAATGTCCTCAAGGATTATGCGGATTATTTTATCTCCTGCCCGGATTATATGGCGGCGCAGGGGATGCGGATTCTGGGCAATCCCGCGGCGGGTGACAGCCGGGTGATTGCCGGGGAGAGCGGCGCGGCGGCGTTTGGCTGCGTGAGTGAGATTCTCAGAAATCCGCGGTATGCACAAATCAAAGAACGACTGAAGCTTAATAAAACATCCAGAGCGCTTTTCTTTAACACAGAAGGAGACACGGACAGGGAAAATTACCGTTCCATCGTCTGGGACGGGATCTACGGAAGGCCAGTTTAACGCAGGGCTGATGCGCCCGCCGGGGCATGTTTCAAATGCGCTCCGGATCGGGCTTAAGTTTAAGAAAAAAATATAATCAGGAGGTATGAATATGAATAAAGCGCGTGAGGAACAGGTAGTGGCATTGTGCCGGGAAATGATTCAGCAGAGGAGCTATTCCGGGGAAGAGGCCGGGGTGGTAAAGGTGCTGTCCGCCCATATGGAGAAGATGGGGTTTGACGAGGTGACAGTGGATACGTACGGAAATATCATCGGCTGCATAAAAGGAAAAAGGCCGGGAAAAAAGCTTCTGTTTGACGGACATATCGATACGGTTCCGGTGACAGAGGAAAAGGAGTGGCAGTATCCGCCCTTTGCCGCCGAAATCCACGACGGAAAGATCTACGGCCGGGGAACCAGCGACATGAAGGGCGCGGTAGCGGCCCTGGCTACGTTACTGGCAGGCTTTGAATCTGCACAGTGTATCACATAATATATGTCTGGTCTGTGTAATAGGGTATTTTTACAGATTCAAAGATGCGCTGATAAAAAAGTCAGAGCGGGATTTTGGGAGCTTTAGTAATCCAATAACAGAATAAGGAGCAGATTTTAAGGATGTATAGTTTCAAAGAGTGGTATACCTGACAAAAAACGATATAGTTTAATATCAGGATTGAAATGATGGTATAATTATTGTATAATATATACTGTTGAGAAGATAAAAATGTCTTCCATTGTTAAGTGAAATCAGCCGCAAAGGCAGGCGCGGAGAGACTCTGGGAGTACATCATACAGAAAGGGACAAAATTGAAAAAAGAATTTCGTTTATTTTTATCCTTAACAGCCAGTCTGGTAATCATGTTTATTTTTTGCATGATTGGCTGGAACCGCGAATTTGACATACGGGATGCGCATAGATTTTTAAGAGACATGCCCTTTTCGTTTATGAACACATTTAACTGTTTTATTATAATAATTTTTGCGTTTTTATTCATACTAATTGACTATAACAGGAAACAAAAAATTCTCAAAAGAAGCTTGATCCTATTTGTATTGACGCTTAGTTTTGTTACAATTACGGCGATTAAAAATTATATTTATTATTCAGAGGAAATCAGGATATTGAATAAACGTTATGCAGAAAATATCGATATGGGGGATTACAGGCGCTTTTTAGAAGACGGCGCGTCTGCGGCTGTATATATCTATGCGGGCGGATGGGAAGAGAAGGAACATGCTTTTTCACTTGTCAGAAATTATGCATATTCCGAACAAACAAAAGTATACTACATGTTCAGTGATGAAATGCCTGCCAGGGAACTTGTAAATACCTTTCAAACCGCCTCATTTCCCGGCATTGTATTTATAGAAAATGGTGAAATTGTCCGGATAATGAATTATTCCGAAATTTGCACATGGTTATCAGATTACGAGAACGTTTCTATAACATATTAATTAGCTTTTTAGCTGATTCATATGAAATTTCGTTAAAATATATACAGTAACAGTTCAGATAATCCTGAATTGTTACGGCATATTTTTTTATAAAAAATCTATTGGCCTACCCTCAATATTGGTTGCATTACGGATTATATATCCATCCGCAATCCGTCACGATTGGTAGTGGCGGCTGTTTTCCGCCCTTAAAGATTGTGTAGCACAACCATGAGGGCGCAAATGAATATTCCAGTCTGGATCAGATCCTGATATGTAATATACATTCGCAATCCCTCCGTTCTTTCATCTGGAGGGTAAGCCGCCTTGAGGCTCTTTGGTTTCCCATAAATTTACTATAAAATATGTTCCATAATTCGACAATATAATTTTGATGAAGACACATCTGAATACATATAATTCACAGCCTTCCAGTAACGTAGCCAGCGTCAGGTTCCATATCCATAAGGAACCCGTAGAAAACCGCCGGCGCTTAGCGAGGTCTTTTCGAGCTTAGCGTCCGCTGCGCTTTTCTCCGAGCGGGAGCGGGGTTCCGTTGGATATGGAACCTGACGCTGGCGGCCCGCTCACAACTCTCTCCGGCCAGCATTATCCCACCCGCCTCACGAAAAAAACATTGACGAATCCCCCAATCTATGGTATAGTATACGGGCGAATGGAAGAAGAAAGGTCTTTTTTTTATGCTCAAAAACAGCCCCCAACAGCCGTTTTCATAGCCATGAGAAAAGACTGCAAATGAACAAAGAATCAGATGGAGGTGGAAGTCGTGCGCACAAGAATCACACTGGCATGTACGGAATGCAAACAGCGCAATTACAACATGACCAAGGATAAGAAGACTCATCCTGACAGAATGGAAACCAAAAAATACTGCAAGTTCTGCAGAACACACACGCTGCACAAGGAGACGAAGTAACGTTACGGATCGGACGAAAAGCCGGGCATCCGCGTAAAGACTTTGGAGGACAGTAATGGGCGATACAGAAAATACCAAAAAAGCTCCGAAACAGAGCTTTTGGAAAGGCTTAAAGGCTGAGTACAGAAAGATCATCTGGCCTGACAGGGAGACGGTCATGAAGCAGACGGGAGCCGTAATCGCTGTTTCCGTTGCTCTGGGACTGATCATTGCGGCGCTGGACACGGTGATCGTGTTCGGGCTGCACTTTGTAATGTAAAAAGGGGCAGGGGAGAGAATATGTCAGAAGCAAATTGGTATGTAGTGCATACGTATTCCGGCTATGAGAATAAGGTCAAGGTCGATATTGAGAAGACCATCGAGAACCGTAAGCTTCAGGATCAGATACTGGAGGTGTCTGTGCCGATGCAGGATGTCCAGGAGCTTAAAAACGGGGCGAACAAGCTGGTTGCCAAAAAGATGTTTCCCGGATATGTGCTGATCAACATGGTCATGAACGACGATACATGGTATGTCGTGCGGAACACCCGAGGTGTAACAGGCTTTGTCGGTCCGGGCTCCAAGCCGGTTCCGCTGACTGAAGAGGAGATGAACAATCTCGGTTTCAGGGCGGCCATAACGGCAGCCAGCTTTGAGGTCGGCGATATGATCAGCGTTACCGCAGGGGCGTGGAAGGATACGGTCGGCGCCGTTACCTCCATCAATGAGCCCAGGCAGACCCTGACTATTAATGTAGAAATGTTCGGCCGCGAAACGCCGGTTGAATTAAACTTCACAGATGTAAAGAAGATGTAAGACAGCCTTTTTATAAAGGCCGTGGGAGGGAAAAAGGCTGCTGTGAGTCTGATTTGTTCGGACAGCGGCAAAACATCCCCGCAATTACCACATTTTATTAGGAGGTGCCAAACGATGGCAAAGAAAGTAACAGGCTATATCAAATTACAGATTCCTGCAGGCAAGGCAACACCGGCTCCGCCAGTCGGCCCGGCTCTGGGCCAGCACGGCGTGAATATCGTACAGTTTACAAAGGAGTTTAATGCGAGGACAGCGGATCAGGGCGATCTGGTTATCCCGGTTGTGATTACCGTATATGCGGACAGAAGCTTCAGCTTTATCACCAAGACTCCTCCGGCCGCCGTTCTGTTAAAGAAGGCATGCAAGATTAAATCCGGCTCCGCGGTTCCGAATAAGACAAAGGTAGCTTCTATTTCCAAAGAAGAGCTCCAGAAGATCGCTGAGTTAAAGATGCCGGACTTAAATGCCGCCAGCCTTGAGGCTGCCATGAGCATGATCGCAGGCACGGCAAGAAGTATGGGTATCACTGTTGAGTAAGAGACGTTCTTCGGATCAGGACGATCACGTGGGAGGGAATTCCCGACAATACCACTAGGAGGTTATGTTAGAAATGAAAAGAGGAAAAAGATACGCAGAGGCTGCTAAGTTAGTAGACCGCATGAATCTTTACGACACTGCGGAGGCCATCTCCATTGTGAAGAAGGCCGCTGTAGCTAAATTTGATGAGACTGTTGAGGCCCATATCAGAACCGGATGCGACGGACGCCATGCGGATCAGCAGATCCGCGGCGCGGTTGTACTGCCGCACGGAACAGGTAAGACGGTTCGTATCCTTGTATTTGCCAAGGGGGCAAAGGCGGACGAGGCTCAGGCTGCCGGCGCGGACTATGTAGGCGCTGAGGAGCTGATCCCGAGAATCCAGAATGAGGGCTGGCTGGACTTCGATGTTGTGGTAGCCACGCCGGATATGATGGGCGTTGTGGGACGTCTGGGCCGTATCCTCGGACCCAAAGGCTTAATGCCGAACCCCAAGGCAGGCACCGTAACCATGGATGTAACCAAGGCGATCAACGATATCAAGGCCGGTAAGATTGAGTACAGGCTTGATAAGACAAATATTATTCACGTGCCAGTGGGTAAAGCTTCTTTCACAGAGGAGCAGTTAGCGGACAACTTCCAGACGCTTATGGATGCAATCCTGAAAGCAAAGCCGGCCGCCGTTAAGGGCGCTTACTTAAAGAGCGTGACCCTGACCTCCACCATGGGGCCGGGCGTAAAGCTTAATGTAGGCAGGCTGATGAACTAACCGGAACGGAGAGCACGGGACGGTTGGCTGAGAATCAGGATGCGATAGAATCAATCACGCGGCTGTCAGAAGTTCTGGAAGCCGTTGTGAGAAACGCAAATGATTGGCAGCGGTTCAGATAACCTGAACTGTTACAGCAATTGAACCATAAAACCGGAGTTCGGCGGATGAGGCCAGGCTCCGGTTTTTTATGCATAGATCTGCGCAGAGGAAAAGGGGAGGGATACGCTGTGATAAAAATATTTTTGGCAGAGGATGAGGCCATCATCCGGCGGGGAATACGCGACAGCATTGACTGGGAGGCAAACGGGCTGGAATTCGTGGGCGAGGCCGGCGACGGTGAATACGCTTATCCCCTGATATTAAAGACAGAGCCGGATATTCTCCTGACAGACGTCAAGATGCCCTTTATGGACGGGCTGGAGCTGAGCCGGCTGGTCAAGAAATCGCTTCCGAATATCAAAATTATAATTCTGAGCGGCTATAATGAATTTGATTATGCCAAGGAAGCCATCAAGATCGGGATCAGTGATTATCTGCTAAAGCCCATCACGTCAGCCAGCCTGGTGGACGCCTTGAAACGGGTGGCGGAGACGATCCGCGAGGAGCGGGAGCGGACAAGGCTTCTGGAGCGGTATTTTGTCAGCTATGAAAAATATACGGAGTTTCTGGACAAGACGGATTACAGCGGCGTGGACCGGAAGCTGATTGAGGACTTTTTAAAGCTGGGATCTGTGGAGGAATGCGGCCCGTTCATTGACGAATATTTCGCGGCGGTGGGGGAGCACAATTACAAATCGCTTCTGCTCAGGCAGTATATGACCGTCGATATCTTTTACTGCGTCCAGGAATTCCTCAAGTCCCTGAAGGTTGAGACGGATGAGATTCCGGAGACGCTGAGGGATATCAAGGAGATCCCCAAAGTGATCGGGGGCGTGGAGACAACGGTGGCTTATTTAAAGGCGCTGTTCCATTTCGCGCTGAGCGCGCGGGATAAATGTTCAAACGACCGTTACGGCAATCTGATACGGGAGGCCAGGGCTTATATTGCAGAGCACTTTGCAAGGAGTGATTTCTCGCTGAATATGATTTCCGCCCATATCGGAGTCAGCCCCAGCTATTTCAGCTCGATTTTTAAACAGGAGATGGGGCAGTCGTTTGTGGAATATTTAACAAAAGTCAGGATTGACAAGGCTTGCGAGCTTCTGAAATGCACGAACCTGCGGACCGCGGAGATCGGGGAGAGCGTGGGATACAATGATCCGCACTATTTCAGCGCCACCTTCAAGAAAATCATGGGCCAGTCGCCCAAGGATTATAAGGCCGGGGAGAGCTAAGACAGGGATGGATGAACACATGAATCAGAATTCGCAGATACAGAGGGATTTTGGGGAGCGCAAAGGGATCCGCCGCCTGACCTTAAAGATGCGGCTGTCCCTGCTCCTTTTTGCGACGGCGATTCCCCTCATTGGCATGATACTGATGATTATCGTAATGATACGGGATTATTCGGCTTCATACAATGGGATTATGGAGAACTTAAAGACAGCCAATGAATACAACATTACTTTTAAAGAAGAAATGGAATATTCTATGTACCGTGTAATGATCGGCCTGATTGACGCATCGAAATTTGACAGCGGGGATATCGTGGAAGGAGAAACACAGTATGCGACGGTGGTGAAGAACCCTTTGAGCCTGATCCATTCCGCGCGGTATGCGTTTGGCCGCGCTATTAAACGCAAGCCCGGGTCGGACGGGGACATCAAAATCAGGGGTATTCTATCCTGTCTCGATTCGCTGGAAAAGGCGGTCAGCCGCATGATTGGGAATTCCAGCAAGCCCGGGACATATGAGGAGAATGCGTCTATCTGGGAGAATGACATCCAGGGCCTGTGCTCCATGATTCAGGATTACATCACACAGTATACGTATTATGAGATGATGAATATGGAACAGCTCCAGAAGGAGCTGGAAATCCATACCCGCCAGATGATAGGCTGGTTCATGGCCCTCTTAGGATTTGTGCTGTTAGGGGGATCGGTACTTTCCGCCACGATCACCCGTTCCGTAACCAACCCGATTCACGACCTGCAGAGGACGGCTCAGCGTCTGGGCTGCGGGGAATTTGAGGCCAGGGCCGGCCTGTGCAGCCTGGAGGAGATCAACGACCTGGCCAGGGCTTTTAATAAGATGAGCGATGAAATCACGGATCTGATGGAGAAAACAAGACAGGAGCAGAAAAACCTGCGCGAGGCGGAGTTAAAGCTCCATCAGGAGCAGATCAACCCTCATTTTCTGTACAATACGCTGGATTCCATTGTGTGGATGGCAGAGGGAGGGAATAACCGGCAGGTGGTGGAGATGACCACGGATCTGAGCGATTTTTTCCGCACGGTTCTGTCCGGGGGCAAGGATTTTATCACTATCGGAGAGGAAGAAACGCACATCCGCAGCTATTTAAAGATCCAGAAAATCCGCTATGAGGATATTCTGGACTACGAGATCAGCATAGAGCCTGCGCTCCGGGAACGGATCGTCCTGAAAATGATCCTCCAGCCCATTGTGGAAAATGCGCTGTACCACGGAATTAAAAATAAGCGGGGCGGAGGACGCATTGTTATCCGCGGCTATGAAGACGGGGAAGGGGTTGCATTTGAGATACAGGACAACGGGATCGGGATGGACGGCCGGGCTTTAAGGGCTCTGCAGAATAAGCTGGTGGGCATGGGAGGCGGCGTTGAAGCCCCGAAAAAGGGAGGCTTTGGTTTAAAAAATGTGGCCCAGCGGATCCGGATGTATTATGGGCCCGGCTCTGAGATCACGGCGGAGTCCGAGAGAGGCGTGGGAACCTGCATCCGAGTTTTCCTGGCAGGCGAGCCGGACGCGGATCGTAAAAAATCATAAACTTTTCTAAAAAAATCACAAATTTTTCCTCCTGTATTGGCGAAAAAGGACAAAAACAGGGGAAAAGGGTAAAAAAAATTATACCTTTTTCCAAAGATGCTCCATAGCCAAAACATCAAAGATCGGTTATAATGTCCTTACAAAACAAACATACTTCATAAGGAGGAGAAAAGTATGAGAAAAAAATTAGTATCCGTAGCGCTCGTAGCAGCAATGGCAGCATCCATGACGGCATGCGGCGGCGGTTCCAGCGCGCCGGCTGAGGCTCCGGCCACAGAGGCGGCAAAGGAAGAGGCTCCGGCTGAGACACCAGCTCCGGCAGCGGAAGAGGAGAAGGAAGAGGAGCCCGCAGCGGCAGATGCGGCTTCAGGTGATCTTATCACCGTTGGCTATGCACAGGTAGGCGCAGAGTCTGACTGGAGAACGGCGAACACAGAGTCCTTCAAATCCACCTTTACAGAAGAAAACGGCTACAAGCTGATTTTTGATGATGCACAGCAGAAGCAGGAGAACCAGATCAAGGCAATCCGTTCCTTTATCCAGCAGGAGGTTGACTACATCGTAGTGGCTCCCGTAGTTGAGACAGGCTGGGAGACGGTTCTGGAAGAGGCAAAGGAAGCCGGTATCCCGGTTATTCTTTCCGACCGTCAGATGCAGTTATCCGACGACAGCTTATATGAGGCATGGGTTGGCGGAAACTTCGTACTGGAAGGCGAGACCTGCGGCGACTGGCTGGCTGAGTATTTAGAGGCTCAGGGACGCGGCGAAGAGGAGATCAACATCGTGACCATCCAGGGAACGATCGGCGCTTCCGCACAGGTAGGACGTACTCAGGGAATGGCCAACAAGATGGAGGAGCACCCCAACTGGAAGATGCTTGACATGCAGTCCGGTGAGTTCACACAGGCAAAGGGCCAGGAGGTTATGGAGTCCTTCTTAAAGAGCTATGACGACATCGACGTGGTTATCTGCGAGAACGACAACGAGGCGTTCGGCGCTATCGACGCTATCAAGGCTGCCGGCAAGACCTGCGGACCGGAAGGCGACATCATCGTAGTTAGCTTCGACTCCGTAAAGGCGGCATTTGAGTCCATGATCGCCGGCGACTTAAACGCAACCTTTGAGTGCAACCCGCTTCACGGACCGCGCGTAGCTGAGATCATCCAGAAGCTTGAGGCTGGCGAGACGGTTGATAAGGTTCAGTACGTAGACGAGGCATACTTTGATACAAGCATGGATCTGGAGAGCATTTTAGCAGAAAGAGCATACTAATATATATTACATAAGCAAGGTAAAATGCCAATAGTGATTTGATGAATCAGGAGGCGCAGGGCCGGAGGCTTTAGTTTCCCCCCTTGGCGTCTCCTTTTTGTGCCATGAAAAGGAGGCAAAGCTTTTATGGAGAAGGATTCTGTTCTGGAGATGAGGCACATTTATAAAACATTCCCGGGTGTAAAAGCTCTGCAGAATGTTGATTTTACTCTCAAAAAGGGGGAAATACACGCTCTGATGGGCGAAAACGGCGCAGGCAAATCCACGCTGATTAAGGTCCTGACAGGGGTCGAGGAGTTTGAGACCGGAGAAATCCACATCGACGGATACGCTCAGACGATCATCAACCGAAGCCCGCAGGATGCGCAGAACCATGGCATCAGCACCGTGTATCAGGAGATCAACCTCTGCCCCAACTTGAGTGTTGCGGAGAATCTCTTTATCGGCAGGGAGCCGAGAAAAGGAGGTCTCATTGACTGGAAGACCATGAATAAAAGGGCCGCGGATTTGCTGGGCGACCTTGACATCAATGCAGATGTGACAAAGACGATTGATAATTACTCCATCGCGATTCAGCAGATGATTGCTATCGCCCGCGCGGTTGATATGTCAGCCAAGGTGCTGATACTCGACGAACCGACCTCCTCCCTGGACGACAGCGAGGTGGAGAAGCTTTTCAAGCTGATGACAAGGCTCAAATCCCAGGGCGTGGGCATCATCTTCGTGACGCACTTCCTGGAGCAGGTATACGCAGTATGCGACAAGATCACGGTTCTCAGAAACGGGACGCTGGTGGGACAGTTCACCACAGAAGAGCTTCCCCGGGTACAGCTTGTGGCCAAGATGATGGGCAAGGATTTCGACGATCTGGCCGCCATCAAGCAGGACGGCGGGGAACAGTCGGCCCACAGCGACGAGGATATCGTGATCAAGGCCGTGGGGCTCGGAAAGAAAGGCTATATAAAGCCCTTTGATCTGGTGATTCACAAGGGCGAGGTCATCGGCTTTACCGGCCTTCTGGGATCCGGCCGTTCGGAGACGGTGCGGGTGCTGTACGGCGCGGAAAAGACCGACGAGGGCGAGCTGTATGTAAAGGGAAAACGCTTATCCCCCAAGCACCCCATTAATTCCATGAATGAGGGCATGGCCTACCTGCCTGAGGACAGAAAGAATGAGGGCATCATCGCAGACCTGTCCGTGAGGGAGAACCTGATCATGGCGCTGCAGGCCAAGAGAGGCATGTTCCACCTGCTCAGCCGGAAGCAGCAGGAGGAATTTACGGATAAATATATTGAGATGCTGCAGATTAAGACAGCCAGCCGCGAAACGCCCATCAAGTCCTTATCCGGCGGCAACCAGCAGAAGGTGATCATCGGCAGATGGCTCCTTACCAATCCGGATTTCCTGATTCTTGACGAGCCGACGCGCGGTATCGACGTGGGAACCAAGACAGAGATCCAGAAGCTGGTGGTAAAGCTGGCCAAAGAGGGCATGGCGGTTGTGTTCATTTCATCCGAGGTAGAGGAAATGCTGCGTACCTGCGACCGCATGATGGTTATGCGCGACGGGGCCAAGGTCGGAGAGCTGAGCGGCGCGGAAATGAACCAGTCCACGATCATGTCAACCATTGCAGGAGGACAGTAATATGAAGAATGAATCATTGAAAAATATAACGTCACAGCGGTTATTCCTGCCTGTGTTCTGTCTCGCCCTGGTGCTTTTAGTAAACATCGTTACGACGCCGAACTTCTTTGCCATTGAAGTGAGAGACGGAATGCTTTACGGCTACATTATTGATATTATCAACCGCGCTTCTGAGCTGGTGATCCTGGCGGTCGGCATGACGCTGGTGGTTTCCTCCTCGGCCGGAACCGACATCTCCGTGGGCGCGATCATGGCGGTCAGCGCCGCGGTCTGCTGCAACATCTTAACCGGCGGCGAGCGGGCGGCCACGGTCTATGCAAGCCCGCTGATCCTGGGCTTTATCGCAGCGATCATCGTCGGTATCCTGATCGGCTGCTTCAACGGATTTTTAGTTGCAAAGCTGAATATCCAGCCAATGGTTGCCACACTGATCATGTTTACCGCCGGACGCGGTATCGCACAGCTTATTACAGACGGCCAGATTACCTATGTGCGCGTGGACAGCTACCGCACCCTGGGCGCTTCCATTCCGGGAATCCCGGTTCCCACCCCGTTTATCGTGGCTGTGATCGTGGTCGCCGCGACCGCGCTCCTGCTCAAAAAGACGGCGCTGGGCATGTACATCCAGTCCGTCGGAATCAACAAAAAGTCATCGAGCCTCATGGGCATCAAGGCCATCATGATCATTTTCCTGACCTACGCCTACTGCGGCTTCTGCTCCGGCCTTTCGGGCCTGATCGCATCCAGCCGTATCTACTCCGCGGATGCCAATAACATCGGCCTCAACATGGAGCTGGACGCCATCCTCGCGGTAGCCATCGGCGGCAACTCCTTAGGCGGCGGCAAATTCTCCATCGCGGGCTCCGTGATCGGCGCTTACACCATTCAGGCCCTGACCACCACGCTCTACGCGATGCACGTATCCTCTGACCAGGTGCCCGTATACAAGGCTGTCGTGGTAGTTATCATCGTAGCGCTGCAGTCTCCGGGATTCGCAAGATGGAGAAAATCCCTGGCACAGAAGAAAGTAAAGGAGGCGGCATAAATGAAAAGTAAAACGAAATTAAACCAGACCAGCTTTCTGCTCCTGATTACCATTGTGCTGTTCTTCGCCATGTACGGGATCGGCTGTATCCTGTTTAATGATCAGGGGTTTGCCAAGACACAGAACTTCTTAAACCTGTTCATATCCAACGCCGGCCTCATCGTGATCGGCGTAGGCATGACGGTAGTCATGATCACAGGCGGCATTGACATCAGCGTCGGCTCCTTCGTGGCCATGGGCTGCATGATGCTTGCCTGGATGATGGAAAAAGGCGGCGTGGGCGCAGTTCCCGCAGTCTTAATCGTACTCGCAACAGGCATCATATTCGGCCTGGTGCAGGGCTTCCTGGTAGCCTATATGGACATCCAGCCCTTTATCGTAACGCTGGCAGGCATGTTCTTCGCCCGCGGCATGACAGCCATCATCTCCAAGGACATGATCAGCATCACCAACGTAACCTTCATGGCATGGGCCAAAGCCAAGGTATACCTTCCCTTCGGCGGCCGCTTAAACAAAAAAGGCGTGATGATTTACCCCTACATCTATCCAACCGTCATCATCGCCCTGTTAATCCTGATCGCAGTTTTCATCATGCTGAAATACACGAAATTCGGGCGCAGCATCTACGCTGTAGGCGGCAACGAGCAGTCCGCCCTGATGCTCGGCTTAAACGTCAGGAAAGTAAAACTCAAAGCATACATACTCGACGGTTTCCTGTGCGGCGTCGGAAGCATCCTCTTCTGCCTGAACACACTGGGCGGCTTCGTAGAGCAGGCCAAGGGCTTTGAGATGGACGCCATCGCGTCGTCCGTTATCGGCGGCACGCTCCTGACAGGCGGCGTCGGGAATGTGATAGGAACCCTGTTCGGGGTGCTTATAAAGGCCACCATTGAGGCGTTTATCACCTTCCAGGGAACCCTGTCCTCCTGGTGGACGCGGATTACGATCGCGGCGCTGCTCTGCTTCTTTATTGTGCTGCAGTCGGTACTGGCTATGATCAAGAAGAAGAAATAGTTTTACGTTATTGGCTGTGATGGCCGGGGATCGTGAGAGGGCCAGGCAAATGGCTTAGAGTTTTCCGGCGGTTTAACAGGAGGCTCTTTTCTGGTAAAAATATGGCAAAGCACGCTCCCCTCCAGCCTGTCAGTAACGTAGCCCGGAACAAAGTATCTATCCATAAGGAACCCATTGAAAACCGCCGGCACTTAGCGAGGTCTTTTCGAGCTTAGTGTCCGCTGCGCTTTTCACTGAGCGAGAGCGCGGTTCCGTTGGATAGATACTCTGTTCCGGGCGGCCCCCTTACGACAAATACTGTGCCCCGGGCGGCCCCTTCACGACAGCCCCCAGCCAACGAAAAAAACGCCGTGACAACCACACCCGCATTTGCAATCAACTATCATTTGATCTATAATACCTTTAAGGTGAAGGAGGAAAATATTATGCTTCAGACAGGAAAAAATTACAAGTTCTGGTTCTGCACCGGCTCTCAGGATCTCTATGGGGATGAGTGCCTGGAGCACGTAGCGGAGCATTCCAGAATCATTGTTGAGGAGCTGAACAAGAGCGGCGCTTTTCCGTTCGAGGTAGTATGGAAGCCGACTCTGATTACGAACGAGGTGATCCGCCGGACGTTCAACGAGGCGAACCAGGATCCGGAATGCGCGGGCGTGATTACATGGATGCATACGTTTTCACCGGCCAAGAGCTGGATTCTGGGGCTTCAGGAGTACAGGAAGCCGCTGTGCCATTTACATACGCAGTTTAACCGTGAGATTCCCTACGACGCGATTGACATGGATTTTATGAATGAGAACCAGTCTGCGCATGGCGGCAGGGAGTATGGGCATATTGTGAGCCGCATGGGAATTGAGAGAAAGGTGATTGTCGGCCACTGGGCGGATGAGGGCGTGCAGGGGCAGCTTGCTTCGTGGATGCGCACCGCTGTGGGTGTGATGGAGTCTTCTCATATCCGCGTGATGCGTGTGGCGGACAATATGAGAAATGTGGCTGTGACGGACGGGGACAAGGTTGAGGCGCAGATCAAGTTTGGCTGGGAGATTGACGCGTATCCGGTGAATGAGATTGTGGAGGCGGTGAACGCGGTTTCCGAGGCGGACACGAATGCTCTGGTTGAGGAGTATTATGATAAATATGAGATTCTTCTGGAGGGAAGGGACGAGAAGGAGTTCAGGGCTCATGCGGCGGTGCAGGCGCAGATCGAGCTGGGCTTTGAGCGCTTCCTGGAGGAGAAGAATTATCAGGCGATTGTTACCCATTTCGGGGATCTGGGCGGCTTAAAGCAGCTTCCGGGACTGGCGATCCAGCGCCTGATGGAAAAGGGCTATGGCTTTGGCGCTGAGGGAGACTGGAAGACGGCGGCCATGGTGCGCCTGATGAAGATCATGGCCGCGAACACGAAGGATGCGAAGGGAACCACCTTCTTTGAGGATTACACCTACAACCTTGTAAAGGGACGCGAGGGGATCCTGCAGGCTCACATGCTGGAGGTCTGCCCCACGATAGCGGACGGGAAGATTTCCATTAAGGAGTGCCCGCTTTCCATGGGAGACAGGGAGGATCCGGCAAGGCTTGTATTTACCGCAAAAGAGGGACACGGCGTGGCGACGTCCCTGATCGATCTGGGCGATCGTTTCCGCCTGATTATCAATGATGTGGATGTGAAAAAGGCTGAGAAGCCGATGCCCAAGCTTCCGGTGGCAACTGCGTTCTGGACGCCCGAGCCGTCTCTGGAGGTCGGCGCGGCGGCATGGATCTACGCGGGCGGCGCGCACCACACGGCGTTCTCGTACGATTTGACTGCGGAGCAGATGGGCGACTGGGCGGCGTGCATGGGAATTGAGGCGGTATATATTGATAAGGACACCACGATCCGTCAGTTCCGCAATGAGCTTAGATGGAATGAGGCGTATTACAGATTTCACTGATAACCATTGCCGGTACGGCGTTTCGTAAATGACGGCTGTTGAACCTGCCGGGATTTATGCGGAGGCGTACCGGTATCTTCAGAATTCATAGAGGTGAAAAAATGAGCCGCAGCGCGGAAGAAATTAAAGTAAGTATTAAAAACGGAGCCACAGCCCTGGGGATCGAGTTTGGCTCGACGAGGATTAAGGCGGTGCTGACGGATGAGACGACAGCGCCCGTCGCACAGGGCAGCCATGAGTGGGAGAACCGTCTGGAAAATAATATCTGGACGTATTCCATGGACGACATTATAAATGGTTTACAGAGCTGCTACCGCAGCCTGGCAGAGGATGTAAAGGAGAAGTACGGAGAAGAGCTTACAACGTTCGGCTCCGTGGGCATCAGCGCCATGATGCACGGTTATATGGCGTTTGACGGGGAAGGGACGCTTTTGGTTCCCTTCCGCACCTGGAGAAATACGATCACGGCAAAGGCTTCCGAGGAGCTGACCGCGCTGTTTTCGTATAATATCCCCCAGAGATGGAGCATTGCGCATCTGTATCAGGCGATCTTAAACGGCGAAGAGCATGTGGGAAGGATCCGTTTCCTGACCACGCTGGCCGGATTTATCCATTGGAAGCTGACGGGCGGGAAGGTTCTGGGCGTGGGCGACGCGTCCGGCATGTTCCCGATCGACACAGAGACCGGCGATTATGACGAGGAGATGGTGGAAAAGTTCGACGCGCTGATCGCTCCCAGAGGATATTCGTGGAAGCTTAAGGAGATTCTGCCGAAATCCCTGTCCGCCGGGGAGGCGGCCGGGGTTCTGACCGAGGAAGGCGCGAGGCTTCTGGATCCGTCGGGGACCTTAAAGCCGGGAATCGCTTTATGTCCGCCGGAAGGGGACGCCGGGACCGGCATGACGGCCACGAACAGCGTGGCTGTACGCACTGGAAATGTATCGGCCGGGACATCTGTATTCGCCATGGTGGTGCTGGAGAAAAAGCTTTCTAAGGTTTACCCGGAGATCGACCTTGTGACGACTCCGACCGGCCATCTGGTGGGCATGGTGCATTGCAATAACTGCACCTCGGATCTGAATGCCTGGGTGGGCCTGTTTAAGGAATTTTATGAGGCCATGGGCATGAAGGCTGATATGAACGAACTGTTTGCCACCCTTTATTACAAAGCCCTGGAGGGCGATGCGGACTGCGGCGGGCTTATGTCCTACTGCTATCTGTCCGGCGAGCCGATCACCGGCTTTGAGGAAGGCCGCCCGCTCTTTGTCCGCATGCCGGACAGCCGCCTGAGCCTCGCCAATTTCATGAGGACGCATTTGTACAGCTCCCTGGCGACCTTAAAGATCGGCCTTGACATCCTGTTCAAGGAGGAGGGCGTAACGCTTGACCAGTTGATGGGCCACGGCGGGCTGTTTAAGACAAAGGGCGTGGGCCAGAGGATCATGGCGGCCGCGGCCGCGGTTCCGGTTTCCGTGATGGAAACGGCCGGAGAGGGCGGCGCGTGGGGCATCGCCGTGCTGGCTTCTTATATGAAGAATAAGGCGGAGAAAGAGACGCTGGACGACTACTTAAACCGTCAGGTATTTGCAGGCGGGAAGGCCGAAATCATGGCTCCGGATCCGGAGGACGTAAAGGGCTTCGACGCATTTATCGGGAGTTACAAATCAGGACTGGCCGCGGAGAGAGGCGCTGTGGACGGACTGAAGATGTAGGGCGGCAGAAGGAGGCAAATTAAGCGGGCGCAAGGCGGCTCCCGTTTGGACGGCCTGCATGACGCCGCAGCCAGAGAGGTAAAGACATGGAAAAGGATCAGAGAATAAAAGAGCTCAAAAAACAGGTTTATGAGGCCAACATGCAGCTTCCAAAGCACGGGCTTGTCACTTTCACCTGGGGAAATGTCTCGGGCATTGACCGGGAGCTGGGCCTGTTTGTCATTAAGCCCTCCGGCGTGGAGTATGACAAACTGACGCCGGACGATATGGTGGTTATGGATCTCATGGGAAACAAGGAAGAGGGCAGCTTAAACCCGTCCTCTGACACAAAAACCCATATGATCCTGTACAGGAGATTTCCGCAGATCGGGGGCGTGGTGCATACGCACAGCACATGGGCCACATCCTGGGCTCAGGCCGGACGGGATATCCCCTGCTACGGCACGACGCACGCCGATTACATTTACGGCAGTATTCCCTGCGCCAGAAATTTAACGGCCCAGGAGCTTCAGGATTACGAGGAGAATACAGGCGTCCTGATCGCGGGTCTGTTTGAGGACAGAGGGATTGAGCCCATGGCCGTCCCGGGCGTGCTCTGCAAGAACCACGGCCCCTTTACATGGGGAACGGACGCTGACAATGCGGTGCATAACGCCGTGGTTTTAGAGGAAGTGGCCAAAATGGCCGCCCTGTGCGAGCTGATCAACCCCAGGGCAGGGGAAGCGCCGAAATGCCTGCAGGATAAACATTACATGAGAAAGCATGGGCCTAATGCCTATTATGGGCAGGGAAAATAAAGGAGGAGATATTATGAAATTTTTTATTGACACAGCGAATGTAGATGAGATCAGAGAAGCAAACGCCATGGGAATTATCTGCGGCGTGACGACGAATCCGTCCCTGATTGCCAAGGAAGGCCGTGATTTTAATGAGGTGATTAAGGAAATCACAGGTATTGTGGACGGCCCCATTTCCGGAGAGGTGAAGGCCACTACAGAGAAGGCGGAGGACATGGTGGCAGAGGGCCGCGAGATTGCGAAGATCCATCCGAATATGGTTGTAAAGATCCCCATGACGGCAGAGGGGTTAAAGGCCGTAAAGGTTCTGGCCGCAGAGGGCATCAAGACGAATGTGACACTGATCTTCACAGCCAACCAGGCCCTGCTGGCCGCAAGGGCGGGCGCGTCCTATGTATCCCCGTTCCTGGGCAGGCTGGATGATATCTCCACAGACGGGACGGGCCTGATTTACGAGATCGCCCAGATCTTTGACAACTATCCGGAGATCACGACAGAGATCATCTGCGCTTCCACAAGGCATCCGCTCCACATCACCGAGTGCGCCAAGGCCGGCGGCGATATCGCCACGGTTCCGTTCAAGGTGCTGATGCAGATGGTAAAGCATCCCCTGACCGATATCGGCATTGAGAAATTCAAGGCGGATTATGAGGCGGTATTTGGGAAATAAGGAAGGGACGGAAAATGGATATTTTAGAGCTTAAAAAGAAAGCCAACGAGGTTCGCAAGAATATCGTTACAGCCGTACATGCGGCGAAGGCCGGCCATCCCGGCGGCGCGCTCTCATCGGCTGAGATTTTTACATACCTGTATTTTAAAGAGATGAACATTGATCCGGCCGATCCGAAGAAGGCGGATCGCGATCGCTTTGTGCTCTCCAAGGGACACAGCGCGCCGGGGCTGTACGCTGTGTTAGCGGAGCGCGGCTATTTCCCTAAAGAGGATCTGCTGACGCTGCGCCACACCGGCTCCTATCTGCAGGGACATCCGGATATGAAGCATATCCCGGGCGTGGACATGTCGAGCGGCTCCCTGGGGCAGGGGATTTCCGCGGCCGTGGGCATGGCCCTGTCTGCTAAGCTGAGCGGTGATTCCTATCGTGTATACACGCTTCTGGGAGACGGAGAGATTCAGGAAGGCCAGGTATGGGAGGCGTCCATGTTCGCGGGCCACAGAAAGCTCGACAACCTGGTTGTCATTGTTGACAATAACAACTTACAGATCGACGGAGCGGTGGACGAGGTGTGTTCCCCGTACCCGATTGACAGGAAGTTTGAGGCATTCAATTTCCATGTGATCCGCGTAGAGGACGGAAACGACATGGAGCAGATTGAGAAAGCTTTTGAAGAGGCCCGCCAGACCAAAGGCGCGCCCACAGCCATCATTGCAAAGACCTTAAAGGGCAAGGGCGTTTCCTTTATGGAAAATAAGGCCGGCTGGCACGGCAAGGCCCCGAACGAAGAGGAATACGGCATTGCCATGAAGGATCTGGAGGCAATCGGAGAAAAACTGGAAAAGGCGGGTGGCGCAGATGGAAAATAAGAAAAAGATCGCAACCCGGGAAAGCTACGGCAGCGCGCTGGCGGAACTGGGAAAGAAATATGAAAATCTGGTGGTCCTGGACGCCGACCTGGCAGAGGCCACCAAGACGTCAACCTTTAAAAAAGCATTTCCGGAGCGCCATATCGACTGCGGAATCGCAGAGTGCAACATGGTCGGGATCGCGGCCGGACTGGCGGCCACAGGCAAGATCCCCTTTGCAAGTTCATTTGCGATGTTCGCGGCGGGACGCGCCTTTGAGCAGGTGCGCAACGCCATCGGATATCCGCATCTGAACGTCAAGATTGGCGCGACGCATGCCGGCATATCCGTAGGAGAGGACGGCGCTTCCCATCAGTGTAATGAAGACATTGCCCTGATGCGGTCCATTCCGGGGATGGTCGTGCTCAATCCGTCCGATGACGTGGAGGCAAAGGCAGCCGTCGCGGCGGCCTGCGAGCATCAGGGGCCGGTCTATCTGCGCTTCGGGCGCCTGGCGGTTCCGGTGATCAATGACCGTCCGGATTACCATTTTGAGATTGGGAAGGGCGTTACCTTGAGAGAAGGCGGTGATCTGACCATCGTCGCCACGGGCCTGTGCGTATCTGCTTCGCTGGAGGCGGCAGAGGAGCTGGCCAGAGAGGGCGTGAACGCCAGAGTGATCAATATCCATACCATCAAGCCGATCGATACGGAGCTGCTGGTGAAGGCGGCGAAGGAGACGAAGCGGATCGTTACCGTGGAAGAGCATTCGGTGATCGGCGGTTTGGGGAGCGCGGTTTGCGAGGCATTATCCGAGACAGTTCCCACGCCGGTTCACCGGATTGGGATGAAGGATACCTTTGGCGAGTCAGGGCCGGCGGCGGAGCTTCTCCATAAGTACGGGCTGGATGCAGAGGGGATCTGTAAGGAGATCCGGGAGTGGATGAAGCAGGAATAAGAGACGAAGGATAATTAAAAACAGGGCGGGAGCTGCCGGCAGGGGATGTGCGGCGGCTCCTGTTTTGCTTGAGGTTGTCTAAGCGGCGGTTTTCTACAGGTTTCTTTTGGATATAGAAGCTGGCTATGGCTACGTCAGAGGCAGGCCATGAAAATGTTTCTTACTACAGTCAACAGCAGGGAGCCGGATAAGGAGCAAAAGTGGAAGAAAATGGCGTTTTAGAGCATAATAAATCCCTTCAGGAAATTAACCGTTATAAAGACAGCGCCTTCCCGGTAGGGATGTATGTTGTCACAAAGGAACAGATTATCCCGCACGGCCGGGGGTATATGGATTTGCACTGGCATGAGGAGCTGCAGCTTACGTATGTGACAAGCGGTATGCTGGAGCTGCAGGTCAACGGAACTGGATACAGGCTGGAAAAAGGGGAGGGCATATTGATTAACCGCAATTTTGTCCATATCACGACCGGACTGACGGATGGAGGGCGGTATGTCAGCTATAATTTTCCGGACAGGCTGTTGGGCTTTTTTCCGGGGAGCCGGATGGAGCGGGAGGATGTGCTTCCCTATACCAGCCAGTACGCTTTTCCGGCGATGGTGTTTAAGCCGGAGGTTTGCTGGCAGAGGGAGATTCTGGAGAGCATGGAGGAGATGCGGGGGCTGTTTTTGCAGGAGATCTGGGGAGAGGATTTTGGCGGAAGCGGCGGGGACGGCGTCCGGAATTTGGAGCGGCGTCCGGAGACGGGGATCCGGGGGGAGATTTGCCGGGAAATCCGTCAGGGGCAGGAGCGGCAGGGCGCCCCGCGGGCGAAGTACAGAGTGGCGGTGCTGCTTACCGGGATCTGGTATCAGGTGATTTCACATCTGGGGGATGGGGCAGAAGGCGCGTCGAAGGGGAGTATTCGTAAACAGGAGCGGCTTCAGGCTATGCTTTCGTTTATTCATGATAATTATATGAATCCGATCCGGCTGAGGGAGATCGCGGCGGCAGCCAGCGTCAGCGAGGGGGAGTGCTGCCGTTGCTTCCGTGATATGATCCGGAAAAGTCCGAACCAGTATCTTGTGGCGTACCGTATATCCAGGGGGATTGAGCTTCTTGGCAGTACAGAGGAATCTGTGACGGAGATTGCGCAGGAGACGGGCTTTAATGATGCCAGCCATTTTATCCAGTATTTTAAAAGACAGACCGGGATGACGCCAAAGGAATACAGAAACCTTATTTTTGGAAAAAATGGGGAGAGGAAGTAACAGCATGCTACGGGAAATCCGCAGGAAGGGACTGATATGGAAAGCAATTTTAAAAGCGATTTGAAAAAGATACCGGGCGTGGGGGCCAATATGGAACAGCATCTGCAGAACATCGGAATTCGCTGTATTGAGGATTTAAGGGGAAAGGATCCGGAAGATCTGTACCGCATGGACTGCCTGCAAAAGGGGTTTCAGGACGACCGCTGTGTATTATACGTATTTCGCTGCGCCGTGTATTTTGCAGAGCATGAGCAGCATGATCCGGAAAAGCTGAAGTGGTGGTACTGGAAGGATAAGGAGTATCCGGAGCGGGAGGCGAGAGGAAACTGATATAAATAATTAAAAATTGGTGATTTGCGATAATTTTATCTTGCATTTTTGGAAAAATGCGGTACAATAGAAGACAGGGAAGCATAGCTCAGCCGGGATGAGCGTTCGCCTCACACGCGAGAGGTCATGGGTTCGAGCCCCATTGCTTCCAGTTTTGAAAAGACCTTGTAATTACAGGATTTTCCTTGTAGTTACAAGGTTTTTTGATGTTTTGGACGGGAAAATTTAAAAATATTCTGCCCCCGGATATAAAGCCTTTTTGGGGTATGTATCACACGAATATCACACGAAATTACAGGCTTTTCAATGTTTCAAAGTGTTCATTTATTTTTTTGTTCTGTTTTGCCGTTTCTATATCAATTGCGTTTCTGTATACGGTCTTCATTACATTATCCCCAGACCATCCGCCGCGCTGTAAAATGTACTGATCCGGTACCCCTATGGCATGCATGATGGAAGCTGCATAATGACGTAGATCATGAAAGCGGAATCTTGGGACATCTAATTTGGCAACACTTAAAATGAATTTTTTGGTAACTCCGTAAGGCGGAGTTTTAATAATTTTGCCTTTAATATGAGATATCTTCTTTATTACAAAACCCGGATATTCGATTTCCCGGTAACTGCCATAAGTTTTTGGCTGCTTCACATACCACTGCCCGTCAGGCCCCTGTACCATACACTTGCTGACTGTCACAACATTCCCGTGGATATCGTCAGAAGTCAGGGCGCATATTTCTCCGCGGCGCATGGGGCCGAATGCCGCAAGCAGGACGGCAATCTCCAGTTCCGTTCCTTCGATATGTTTCAGAAGCTTTTTTATATCATCGTCAGACGGGCAGTAGAGATCCGGGCGCTTCTTTGCCGGCAGCGTGATTTTAAGGTGGAGCTCCGGAGCGAACACATCCAAAGTGGCCGACAGCAGGCCGTAGGCATTCCGGACGGTTTTGGGGCTTAATTCTGCGGCCAGATCGCTTATCCATGCCTGTACGGCGATATTGTTTATATCAGCCACTTTCCTCCGGCCTAATTCTCCGGTAAAATAATTCCTCCGGAAACTGTCATACCCCCGCAGGGTGGACGGGGACAATACAGCCCGCTTTACATCCATGTACCGCCCTACAGCCTCGTATACGGTCATATCCTCTACAAGGGCCGGGACCTTATCTTTATTGGCTTTCCAGTCGGCGGCCATTGCCTGGGCCTGCTTTTTTGTAGGGGCCGTAAAGCTTTTGTAGTGTTTCTTCCCTTCCGCGTCGGTATAATCATATACCTGGACGCGGATGCTCCCGGATGGGAGCGCGTTCTTTTTCTTTTTTGCCATTTTGGTACCATCCTTCCTGTTTTTTGTACATTATATACTCCAAACCTTATTAGTTTTATTAGGCGTTAAATGCACGTATTTTCAACATTCTGTAACTCTTAATTTCATATTTCCTTTATTGTCAAGCAAGAATTTCATGCTTTTTTATTCCCTTAGGTATAAAAGTAGGTATATGCCTAAGGGAAATTTAAAGGTAGCTAGGCTTTTGGAGTGCCGTGTAAATTGATACTAAGTTTACCACCATTCTCCATTACTACCATAATGCCACCAGCGGCCACTTTCATACTCAATACAGATATGTCCATCCGTATCCACCCAGACCTTTTCTGGCTTTCCGTGTGTCCAGTCCTCAACAGCGACTCTATGTAATGCTGAACATTCAGCAATTATTTTTTCGATTATTGCTTTGGCCTGTTTGTACTCTTTAATCGTTTTCCTTCCCTTGATATCCGTATGCATATAGGCTCTCCCTCTTGCTAGAAATTAATCGTATCAGCTAACCTCATCATGGAAATTTTCTTTGTTTCAGGAAGTACATGAGTGTACAAGTCGGCGGTCATTTTAATGGTAGAGTGGCCTAAAAGTTCCTGCATAATCTTTAAGTCAATGCCATTCTCGAGCCCTCTGGTTGCAAATGTATGACGTAGCGTATGTGGATGCACGCCTTCAAGACCAGCTTTCTTACAGATGCTTTGCATTTTCTTTTCGATTGCGGAATAATTCAACGATACACCATAATAATTGCAGAACAGAAGGCCGGTATCTTGATATGCCAACTTGAATCGTTCTTTCTCCTGTGTCCGTTCTTCTTTGAGTTGTTGCAGCATACCCATCAAGCTGGGGATAATAGGAATGGTTCGTTTGCTGGTTTTGGTCTTCGGAGAACCATATCCGCGATGATATATGGTTTTGCCATTAGTATGCTCACAGTATTCGATTTGAGTGCGACTAACACTTAAAATATGCTCTTTGAAGTCGATATCGTCCCAAGTAAGAGCTAAAGCCTCGCCGATCCGCAAGCCAGTACCTAAAATCAAAATAAATATTTCGCCATTGCGATGTTCTTTTGCAGCTTTCATAAATCTTTCTTGTTCATCAATGGTAAGAACCCTTGGCGTCTGTTCTTGCTTTAACGGCATTTTTATTCTAGAAGCAGGACTTTTTGATATTAATTCATTATCCACAGCTTGAATTAAAGCTGTTTTAAGAGTACCTACAATTCTTTCAACGGTTAAATATTTTAAGTTTTTATCTGCCAACCCATTTACGAAACGTTGTACAGTATCATTTCGGAGAGCCGATAAAGTATAATTTCCAAGATCTGGAACGATGTGGTTTTTTACATGTGATTCATATGCCGCATAAGTTTTGGGTTTTACAGATGCTTTTTTATAATCCCGGAGCCAGGTATACATCCATTGTTCAACAGTCAACCTGCTTGGTTCTATGTAAGTGTTGTTATTGATGTCATTTAACGCTGCGGTTAATTTTTCCTGAACCTCCTTTCTGGTCTTTCCGTAAAATGCCTTTCGTTTCTGTTTGCCATCTGGCGTCTTTCCTATAGTAAGCCTTGCCCACCACGTGCCGTCCGGGCGCTTAGAAATAGTTCCTTCGCCTTGTCCTCGTTTAGCCATGTAAATCCTCCTATTGACTTTAAGAAGGCTTCCAGGCTATAATATATCTTGTCTAGGGACTATTATAGTCTGGAAAGCCTTTGATTTATCTACTCATTAGATAATTGAGGGCTTTTTTCTGTCCTGTTGCCAGCTCATTCCATCTTTCATCCGACATCATCGGAATGTCTAACAATGGGATATCTTTTCCCAGAAATATTGATTTAACCATGTCGATTACCGGGTATTCGTTATCGTTGATTTTCATAAAAGTCACCTCGCTTTTCCAAATAAACTGCAAAATTCCCAGTCTTCCATATAGACACGCTCATGTATAACTTCAAGCATTGGATCATTGTTGGGTGGTATGTATTGGCTACGGACATAATTTTTACAGATCATAGTTTTGAGCCCTATATAAATCATCATCGGCATATAACCGCGATTTTCAGCTCTGGTATACAGAAGTTCTAATCCCTGTCTGGTAACAGGAGTTTTGTCATGATATTCTGTTATAAGGGCATTGATTACATCCTGTTTCCGTATTAATCTCTTTCTGGCCAGCTTGCCCTGGTATGGAACGATTGTTGTGTCATAGTAAAGGATTAAATCTTTGAGATTGTAGTCTAAGTAGTTTCTGCCCATTTTTTACCTCCTTTCCCCCAGTCTGCTTGCACCCAGTTTGTATAATGAGCGTTTAGTTCCATCGGAGAATGGTATAGCATAGAAAGTATATACTGAGGTTTCTTCTTGATCCGCTCTCCATGCTCTTTAAACTGCCGTAGAACGTGTTCTATGTCCGCATAGGTAAGGTTTCATCAGATTGGCCTTTACAAGTTCCCTAGGCTTATCCTCGCCGCCGATGCGTACTGTCTGACTCTCTGATAGCAGCGCATCAAGGATAATGACTATAAACTCGTCTATAAGCGCCATATCACCCCCGTAAGCGGCTTGTAAGTCATTGTAGCTGATATTCTCCCTTATCAGACTTAAAAGCTCTGCAAAAGGCTGTCCGTCCGTCTTATCCTGATTGACAGACTGATAATTATAAATACTGTTACTTTTAGAATCTGTTACTTTTATTATGTCTTCATTTTGGGTATCCCGTTTTTGGGTATCCCCATAATTAAGACACGGTAAAATTCGGTCTGTATCACAGTTTTTGCTACACGGAATTGATTCAACTAAAGTATAGATATTTCTGTCAAAGAAACCGTCTTTTCCTTTCTCCTGGGTGACTTCAATATAACCATACTTTTTCAGTAGATTGAAATGTCTGTAATAAGTGTTTGTGCTGACCTTCAAGTCTGCCAGTATCTTAGACCTTTTAGGAAACGCTGTCTTCCCGGCCCCGGCATAGCTACAGAAGTAACCGTATATGGCCTTAGCCTGGATGGTAAGCCGCTTGTCCTGCATCACCATTTTGGGGATAATTCCGTAACCCAAGGAATTAATGCCTTGTACCCGAATGATATCGTTTGATTGACTTACCATAGGCTCTTCCCCCTGTGCTCCATGAAAAACTCCCAGAAGTCGTCCCGGGGAACTACCATCCTCTTCCCCATCTTGATTGTGGGACAGTCTGTATGATGCATTACTTGGTATGCTACAGCTTCACAGACGTTTAATAATTCTTGAATGTGTCTGGCCTGCAGGATGGGGGGATAGTCTTCCATCTCCCGGTGTGTGTTGTTTTCAGTCCTTGCCATTACTTTGTCCTCCTTATTTGCATTTTAAGGCTGATACAAATCAAAAGGTGGGCAAATGTTTACTCCAGAGAGGGAATAAGCCGGTAAAGGCCCTTATAAACGCCCAGGCCCGCTTAAATGCATCTGACAGGCTGTAATTTAGTTTGTGGAGCTTGTTAGCCAGGGTAGTTACTGCTCTGCGAACTGCTTTTACCTTGTTGGCTACGATAACGATAGCAGCCAGGGCCTCCACTGTCTCGGTAACTGCTTCCGCTGCGGCCCGCTCTGTCAGGTATTCGATTACTGCTTCAAAGTATGCGATCTCGTCCCGCAGCATTTCACAATATCTTTTTACGTCATATGCATGACTGTTTTCCCAGTGTGCAATCTGACGTTTCTTCATCTCAATAGCAGATTTTGCGAATTCGATGGTTAAGTTGCCCTGAGACATTTCAACTGCTCTTTCAACTCTTTCTCTCATGTTCTCTGTCATTGCCGTGTCCTCCTTGATTTGTTGTATCAACCTTATGGTACCATTATACACTTATTTCAAGTGAATGTATATTGACATATTAAACAAATATACACTTGTTTTAAGTGAATATATTTGTTTATATTGTACACTCACTTCAAGTTGACACGTTTTTACAGAAATGATATAGTGATAGCGGAGGTAGAGTCATATGCTTAAATACAAAATAGACGTTCTTGCTGCATTGAAAGACTTAGGGTATACGTCATACCGCATCCGACAAGAAAAGCTTATAGGAGAAGCTCAAATGCAAAAAATACGCAATGGTGAAATAGCAAGCAAAGAAACTCTTAATAAAATATGCGAGCTGCTTCAATGTCAGCCAGGCGACTTCTTAGTGTACGAGCCAGAAGAAAACTATTGACTTCTCCAGGCCATTCTGTTATCCTAAAGCCAGATACTTAACACAAGAACCGCAACTTTTTGAAGGCTGCGGTTCTTGTGTTATAGCGAGTAGGTATAAAGTAGGTATATTTACAAGGATAAAAGACAAGATAAAAGAGTAAAAGCTCCCCTATTTACAGGGCTTTTCGCACGTATGAAGTTATCAAGGTACAATTTTTTGTACAAAAATAACGCCATACCTTTGACAGGAGGCGCTGGAGATGGTACAATTTTTTTGGATATTAGATTGTATCATCTCTGACGCACTGTCCACTGTCAGAGGTAAGAATCTATGTAAGAACCGTTCCTGTTGGCGCAGGGGCGGTTTTTACATTTGACAAATCATTCAAACTGGCATATAATATGCTTAACAGGAGAACCGTTGGCCAGATCAAGCCTGGCCGCCGGTATTCTACGACAAAAAGTAGCGCCTTAGTTTACCAGACGGAGGGCGCTACTTTTTGCGTGTTGCGTAAATAACAACAGTTACAACAGCGCAAAGCATAATTACAAACTGGATTAGATCCGAATATGTAACCATAGCACCAGCCTCCTTTCTTTCGTCCGGCGGCTGACATAACACCCCAACGGTTCCCCGGGTAAGCATATTATATTGTCACGGTGCGATGTGGGTTATTCCCATTTCTTAATATGCCTAGAAAATATCCTGTCAACAATTTCTTTGTTGGGAATAACATATCTTTTTGTTATTATGGAAAGTATGATATCATATAATTTTTCTAATGGCTCAAATGTCTGCTCGTTTATAGTGAGAGACTTATCGCCTAATTTGATTGTATCATTATCCATGCTTCCCCATTGTCGGTTGAACCAGAATGTATGGGCAGTATTGGAATACCAAGGCTCTGTGTACTTGCCATCCTCCTTGGTCAGCTTGTCATCCATATGCTCCAGATTGTTTCTGATAAATTTAATTATTTTAAACAATTGTGATTTAGTAGCGTCTACGGCCGTTTTATTTTCGCCAAGGATTTTTAATAAGCGAATTGATAAATTATAAGCTTTTTCTGCCGGAATTAACATAAAATGGATATCTCCGAAGAAAATATTCATTTGCCGATGCAATGCTTTGTTGTTTTGAGGATAATTTTTTAATTTGTCGCGATTATCCTTGAC
>CAJTGE010000009.1 GCA_910575795.1 Clostridiaceae bacterium
CTCTTTTCGTGTGGATTTTAGTTTAAGCGCTTAAATTATACCGCAAAGAGGCTGAGTTTGTATTTTTATTTTTCAAAAATCAAAAAGTTGTAAACTGGTGTAGTATGATATAATAAAGTGTGAAAATGTACTGGCATTTATGTATATTATTAGGTTAATACGTTCAAAGCGCACTATATGAGTTGTAGGAAGAATTGAAATATAATTATGCAGGAGGATTGCTATGTTATCAGAAATCAAAAATCGTATTTTATCGTCATTAGAAGGTGGTGGATTTCAGGACTTATGTGATTCTCTGTTATATGCAAAAGGATATAAAAATATTTTACAGTTAGGAATGAAAGCGGGAACATTAAAAACTACTATAGGGAATCCAGATACATATTTTAGAGGAGATTCAGGAAAGTATGTTTTTGTTGCGTACACTACAGTACAAAAAGATATATATAGAAAAATTAGAGAAGACATTGAAAAGTGTTTAGACGAGAACGAAACAGGAGTGAATGTAAAAGACATTGAAAAAATTATTTGCTGCCATACTTCATCTTCATTAAAAGCTGGTGAAGATCAAAACTTAATAAGACTGTGTAATTCGTTTGGGGTAGAATTGGAGTTATATGGAGTAGATGAAATTGCAAATGAAATTTATAGAGATTATCCGTATTTGGCAAAGGATAAATTAAATCTTTCATTGGATAGCAATCAAATATTTCCTAGAGAAGAATTTATTAAAAAGTATGATAGTGCAAATAGAGTTAATGCCCCACTTAATACCATTTTTCAGTACAGAGAAGATGAAAAAAAGGAACTTTTAAATGCACTTGAAAACGAAAAAGCAGTTGTTGTTTTAGGCAACCCGGGTGTTGGAAAAAGCAGATTAGCATTAGAGGTAGCAAAGGAGTATGAGGAACAACATAACTGTAAATTACTTTGTATCAAGTGCAATCAACTGCCTATAACAGAAGATTTGTGTCGCTATATTACAAAAATTGGAAAATATCTTATTTTTGTTGATGACGCAAATTATTTAACAGGTTTGCGTTACCTATTGGAATATATAGTTTCAAGTGAAGATAGATATGATGTGCGGATTATAATGACTGTTAGAGATTATGTAAGCAGAGAAGTTATTAATGAAGTTAAAAAAATAACAATACCTAAATGTTTAGTAATTCGTAAGTTTACCGATGCAGAAATACGAGAGTTTATCAAATTAAATCTTGAAATTGATGATATTGAATTTTTAAATCAAGTAGTCCGAATAGCACAGGGAAATCCAAGGCTGGCATATATGGCAGGGAAATTGGCAAAAGAAAAAAATGATTTAATGGCAATTATGAATGTGGAAAGTTTATATGAAAACTACTATAATTGCTTTTTAGAAACAACAGCTATATTAACAGATCCAAAAGTTTGCTTGGCGGCAGGAGTTATTTCTATGTTTGGTGCAGTAAATCTTGAAAATGTAGAAAAGATAACAGGCCTTCTTGAAATTGCTAGAATGACAAAGGATGAGTTTATTGATAGAATATACTATTTACATAGCCAGGAATATGTAGAAATAAAATCGGATTTGGTTGCCAAAATTTCTGACCAGTGTTTGTCAAATTATGTATTGTACTATGCCTTTTTTGTAAAAAAACTAATTAGGTTCTCAGATTTATTAAGAATTGGATTTGGCATTTTTAATAAAGGCATAGTTGATACTGTAAACACGATTCGGAGTATATTTTATTCAAGAGAAATAGAGGAATATTTAGCAGAAGAAGTTCGTGAGGTTTGGGAAGAGTTTAAAACTAAGAATAGGAATTTCTATGAGTTTGTAAAAATATTTCACGTTTTAAATCCAGAGGATTCGTTGTTGTATGTGAATGAAAAAATCGAATTGACGGATAGCTCTAAAATAGATATTGATTTGCTAGAAGATGATGAACGAAAATGGAAGGTTCAATTACAGGATTCTATATTAGGACTGTTGATTGGTTATAGGAAAGGAAGCTATTCATCAGAGGCAGTTGAATTAATAATAAACTATTGTATACGAAAACAGGATATAGTAAAAGAGGTCTATAGCGTATTAGAATCTTGCTATAGTATAGACTTATTTTCGCTTACGGATAATTATAAATCGCAAGAAGTAGTCATTAATAAAATTAAAGAGAAGATAGACGTCCCTATTATTAAAAAGTTATTTTATCAGATAGCAAAACATTATCTGGCTCTTTCATTTACTGGGGCGGAGGTTGATGAAAAAGCTTTGCTAACGCAATACAGAATTGTTGTAGAGTTATCAGAGGGAAGCAAGCGGTATCGTTCATCTATTTGGGAAGAGATTATATCTTTAACAGAATATGCAGAAAATGCGAAGGACACGTTTCAACTGCTTCTTTCTTATCCTAATGAATATGGAGAAAAAGGAAAGTACTATGTAGAAGAAATGAAATTTGATTTCCAATATATACTTTTGATTTTGGATATTTTGAAAGGTCATTTACATCCATTTCAATTTGATTATATATGTTCACGATTATTAAGGGTTGCAAAAATTTGTTCTGTTGATTTAGCCGGAAAGTATGAAGATATATTTGTTTCAGATGAGTGGAATTTGTATCAAGTCCTTTCAATGCAATTTTATAGAGATACTATGGATTATAAAGAGTGTGAAAGAGCATTTATTACTAATTTGAAATCTTATATATTCGCTTATCCTTCTGATCAAATGGATAGGTTGTTTAAAGGTATCATTAACATTGTTAGGCAGGTAGGGAGTGACAGGGCAGATATTAACCGAGGAGTGTCTAGTCTTTGTGAGATATTATACTCTGATAAAGAACGTCTATTAGATTTTACTTATGCCTATTTTAAATATGGTGAAATTGCTATTACACGGCCAATTTGGATTGTCAACGCATTGTTAAAATATTATGGAAATCAGAACATACAGAATATGATATGGAATGCTAATTTTTTAAAGAAAAGACAGTGGCAGATGGCTTTTTTTGAAATGATAGATCCCAAAACAGTTACACAAGAGAACTATCAATTATTTATAAAGTTTATTGATGAGACAGAGTCGATAGATAAAAAAGATATATTTGATATAAACATTCGATTTTTAGACAAATTTAAGATGTATTCGCAGGATATATATATTGAAGTTGCTGAAAAAATCATAGAAAAAGTACCAGATGATTCTTGTACATTAAATATGTATTTTTCAAGTTTATTTGATGCATATTGTTATACTCCAGATGAGATATTAAAAATATTTGGAAAAAGAAAAGAACTGCTAAAATTTATCTATTTTGAATGCTTAGAGGAGGATCGATTTACAGATTCTTCAGGAAAGATTTTAAGAGGATTTATTTCTGATGATATCCAGTGGGTAAGGAATTATGCTTCATATATTAATGAGCGATATAAAAATTGTAAATCGAATATGGAAGATTATAGAATAAAGAGTTGCTGGCAAGAAGAAAATTATTCAGATATATTTGATTTGTATTTTGATGAGTTATTTTGTGATGATGAGATATATGGAGTTGATAGATCACATATGTTGAATGTTCTTTGTTTTACTTCTGGAGATGAAAAGACAAACGCTGTTAAGGAACAATGGATTCTTCATTATATAGAGAAGGAATATAATAATGAATATATTGTTAAAACGCTATTTAAAATCTTGGGGGATATGAATGAGGAAATAAGAAAAAAGGCTATTCTATGCTTTTTGAAATATAATTTGTCTATTGAAACATTTAAAAAGTTGAATTTAGTTTCTAATTCATGGTCAGGTATAAATAGTATAGCAAGGAAAGTGGATTTTTTAGAATCATTATTGCCTGAGATTCAAGGAGTTAAATATTTAAGACATAAAAAGGTTATCAAAGATATTATCAGAGATTGGAGACAGCAATTAAAAACTGAAGAACTAGAAAACATTTTCCGAGAATTATACCGATAGATCAAGAAATACAGAATATTGTGGAAATTTTAAGATTAGAATATAATCTGGAATATGCAATTTGAGTAAAATTGAAATGGTAACAAATACATAGTAGTATTTAGATGAGTGGTACATGATATCTAATAAATATTGGGAGAATTTAGGAGAGGATATATGACAGACGAAGGTGATGTATGGGTCATGCATGGGCTGGACTGGGACAATCCTTATCGAATCCGCAGTTTTCAGGAGCTGATCAACTGGATTAACGAGGTGGGATTCCTTCCTTTGTTTAGAAATGAGATTGAAGGTTTTTCGGCGGAAGAGCATACGTCTCCACGGTTTTGGTGGACTGGAGACAAAGAACAGGACCCCTGGGAATGGCGTGAGATTATTGCAAGGACAGGGACAGTGGCCTACGGAAAGTTTTTTAATAAAAAGGCGGGGTTATTTCTAAGAAATGGTTTCCATACTTTGCTAATTACAGAAGGCAGGGGTATGATTTTGACAGCCGATGGGAAGATGAACTGGCCAGTATCCGCTGTAAAAAGATTATGGATCAGTTTGAACAGCAAAAGGAACTGTATTCTTTTGAGTTAAAGAAGGAGGCAGGATTCGGGAAGAATGGGGAAAAGAATTTTGAAGGTGTTGTGACAGAACTGCAAATGCAGACCTATCTTATTATGCGGGATTTCAGACGTAAGATGAATAAAAGGGGACAAGAATACGGGTGGCCGGTATCGGTATATTCCACACCAGAGTGTTTGTGGGGATATGATGTGGTTTCTGCGGCTTATAAAGAAGAACCAGAGGAGTCAAGAGATAAGATTTTTCGACAGATCGGGCAAAATTTTCCCGCTGCCTCCAGGGAAGCAATTTTAAAGGTACTTGGATGAGCAGAGAAATACAAACATGATTCGATAAAGTATATGGCAATAAAATTGTAAAAAAAGTAACCTTGTTTTACGTCTTTTTGTATGTTAAACTATAGGAAAGAGTAGTTTTTAACAGTCTGTGCATATAGGAATAAGGAGGTGTTCTTATGGCTACTTCCAGTATAACAGATACAATCATTATTACTGACCCAAAACAGGCAGAGAGATTTGCGGATGCAGTAGAAGAAGCGGCAAAAAATCCCTTGGGACGTCCCGAAAGGAATCTTTGGTTTGTGGATGATAAAGAAGAATTAAGACAGTTGATGAAAAAAAGAAAGGAACTTCATGGATAATTTACAAGGGAAAAATCGGTTTTTCTGTTTAAATATTCGTGATTGTCTGGGCTCTGGCCCGGATCAGGTGATCGGAGAGGTTGATTTGAAAGAAATACTCTCCGATTTTTCAAGCCCAAAGAATATAGATGTGGAATCTTTTTTAAGAGAGAAAGCCGTAGAATTTACTAAAAAGCAGCAATCGGTCACATTTTTAGTATTTGCTTCTTCTACTATGGATTTGGCAGGATATTTTTCTATTACAGTAAAGCCAGTGATGATTTTTGCTAATGGTTTAAGCAACACAGCCAAGCGCAAATTGGACAGAATAAGTAAATATAATGAAAAGGATAATACTTATACGGTCGCTGCATATTTAATTGCCCAATTTGGAAAAAATTACAGCGAGAGTGTAACCTGTCCGATTACAGGTGATGAATTAATGGATTTTGCTATTGGCAAACTTTGTGATATTCAATATGAATTGGGAGGCTTATTCGTATATTTGGAATGTGAAGATGTAGAAGCGTTATTGAGTTTTTATCAGAAGAAACATGGATTCCGAATATTTGGCGAACGTATGACGGAGGGGGTGGAAAATTCACATAAACTGATTCAACTGATGAATTTTTTGTAACGCAGAAAATATGTATATACTATATATAGAAAAATAAAATTGACAAACACAATATATAGTGTTACAATAAACCTGACATTGATTTCTGTGTGTTCACAAGAACCACACCAAATGCTTTTGTTCCGGTAAAACGCCGGAAGTCAAAATTTCAGGCAAAGAGCCTACATATGTGCAAACCAGGCAGAAAGTCTGCCTGTTAAGTAAGGTATCAGAAATTTTTATGAGTTTCTGGTGCCTTATTTTTTTGCGCCTAAAAGAAAGGGGAGAAGAAATGGAATCAGAGAAATGGTTACAGGAGCTGTTTAACAAGCTCTGGGAACGTTTGGGAGAGGAGTACCAGGTGACGAAGGTAGATAAGCCAGCGCTGAACTCTTCGGGCAAAGTCCAGATCGGCATTGTGAAAAACGGGGAGCGCACCGGAATTCTTCTGAATCTGGAACCGGGAAAGGTCCAGCGGCTTAAGACTGGAATCGGCCTTAAGGAAGAGGTTGGTGTCCTTGTGGAAAGATACTTGGAGAAACGGAGCGTGCTGTGCAGGGAACTGCTGTCTGGCCAATGGCTTGAGAGGATGAAGGAACGGATCGTCTATGCCCTGGAACGAAGGGAAGGAAATGAGGAGGCTCTGAAGCATATTCCCTGGGAGCCTTACCTGGATATGGCAATCGTATTTTACCTTGTGGAGACACCGGGAGGGGAGACCAATTACCGTGTGATCAGCAATCGTGACCTGGAGGTGTGGAAGGTGAGCAAGGAGGAGATTTTTCAGATTGCCAAAGAGAATACGCCCAGGCTTGGCATTCCTTTACTCCTGACCCCGGAGGACGCGGTTGGGGAGAATAAAGAGGGGGAGGAAGAATCCTTAAAAGACATGGAAGGGTATCTGCTGAAACATACCTATAAAGGGGTGTCAGCCTTTGTTCTCACCAATCAGTATGGTTTTTATGGGGCTTCCGTGATTCTGTATGACGGCCTTTTGGAACGGATTTCCTGGGCATGGAGGGATGATGTCCTTGTGATTCCAAGCAGTATCAATGAGGTGATGATCGTTCCCGCCTGTGGAAGCACAAAAAGCATACAGCAATGGAGGGAGATTGTTAAAGAAATGAATCAGGAGGAACCTGAAAACGAAATGGCACTGTCAGACAGTGTCTATTTTTATGACCATAAGGAAGGAAAGCTGTGTATTGCAACGGATGACTACAAGATGATTTTTGATTAGAGAGGGTGCTTTGGACATATTTCAAACCTTGGGATATGTCTTTGAAAAACCATATCAAACCAAAGAAAGGAAGGGAAAACGAATGAAGCGGGAAGCAAAATGGGAGAACTCTGGGAGAGACGGTCTGTCCATACAGGAGATCATGGAAATGTATGAGGACGGTTATGAGTTTGTTGTCCAGGCGGGCCATGTGGTTGCGGTGCTGGTGGACTTTTAAGCGGAGGGAATGACATGAATTATCAGGATAATTTTTCGGCGGCTTTTCCGGAGAAGGAGGGATTCCTGGAGTTTTTGGATGAGATTGAGGAGCGCGGGTGCTGGAGAGTGTTTCCTACCAATGAGATTCAGGTGTTTGCTCTGGCGGAATTCCCGGAACTCTGCAGGGAGATTGAGGCAGAAAGGGAAGGGGCGGATATTTTACAGGATACCAGAGCCAACACGGGACTTCTTTTAAAGGTGGGGGAGGAAGCTTATCCCTTAGGGACAACGGCCATTAAGACTTTGGAGAACCGGGCTCGCATTTCCGGGTATGCCCTTCAGGATTTAGGCAGAGGAAAGCTGGCCAGGGTATTAAATGACTGTCTGGAGGTGACAAAAGGAAATGCCCTGGTGCGAATTCATGAGGGAAAGGCCAGGGCAGTCCACGGCGGGGACAAGAGCGATTATGCCGTGCTGCCTATGCCGGAGTTGTTTGAGGCTTCGGCAATCCACATGGAGGAGCAGTATGAAAGGGTCCGGTTTCTTTCGGGGTATTTTGACCACTGGCTGGTGACGGCTTCCTGGGAGATTCAGGACAGGCAGCTGCTGGACACTTACCGGGACATGCTTTTGCAGTATGGACAGGTGGCGGCCCCGGAATTGTCGGCGCAGATCAAGGTGCATTCTTCTGATGTGGGAGTCAGTGGGGCAAATATTTTCTATTCCCTGCTTATGGGGAAGGAGAGAAGGCCGTTGGTTCTTGGGGACGCGCTGCGGCTGGAGCATTCCGGCGGAGTCAGTCTTGCGGATTTCTCACGGAATTTAAGCCAGGTGTTTGCCAGATACCGGGAGGCAGTGGAAGGACTTTCAGGGCTGTTTTCGGAGTATCTGACCTATCCGGCAAATGTGATTGCCAGGGTGATGAAAAAGGCAGGTATCGGAGTGGGACTGACGGCCAAGACGGCGGAGCTTTTTAAGGCGGGCCACGGGTTTGGAGGCTGCAACGGATATGAGGTGTACTGCGGAATCTGTGAGTGCATATTTCTGGCCCAGAGCGAAGGGGCAGGCGTCCGGGCGCTGACGGATCTGGAAGAAAAGGTGTCACGGTGCCTTGCGTTTCCTTTTAAGGAGTATGACATTCCTGGGGAAGTACGGTATTAAGTGGATTGAGTGTTATTTTTGGGAAGAGTGGAGAAGGTTTGGCTTTGGTTTACCAGGGCAGAGTGGTGATGGATTGGACCTGGTTTATTGGGACGGAGTGACAGTGGTTTGGTTCTGATTTATCAGGGCGGGGTGGCTGGAAAAGTGAGAGCATTTTCATTCCGGCTATCAGGATAGCAGGGAGAAAGAAAAGGCAGAGTCGGGGCGTGCTGTGGCTGTTCGCAGGATTGGAACAAGTGCGGCTGCCTGATTCTGCCGGAAAGGAGGCAAAAGGGCATGGCAGGCCGAAGCTATGAGCCGGAAGTAGTAGTGGAGGACATAACAAAGCTGACGGAAAAGGAGTGGAAGGAGTACCGTTACCGGGGAATCGGCGGCAGTGACGTGGCGGCGGTGTTTGGCATTTCGCCGTGGAAGACAGCCAGGGATTTATATGAGGAAAAGATGTTTGGCAAGGACCCGGAATCCGAAGATGAAGGGTGGGTCGCCAAGGAGATCGGGAAGCGGTTGGAGGAACTGGTGGTGCAGATTTTTATGAAAAAGACGGGGCTTAGGCCTTATGCGGTTCGGAAAATGTTCCGCCACCCGGATTACCCGTTTATGCTGGCAAATGTGGATTTTTTTGTGGAGGTCAATGGGGAAATCTACATTATTGAGTGTAAGACTTCTTTTTCCTTCCACATGGAGGAATGGGAGGACGGCGGGATTCCCAGGCATTATGAGCTGCAGGGGAGGCATTATATGGCGGTGACCAATGTGAAGGGCGTCATTTTCCTGTGTCTTCATGGAAACAATGAGAATGCCTTTATCATGCGGAGCATGGTCCGTGACCTGGATCTGGAGGAGGAACTGATTGAGCAGGAGGACTGGTTCTGGAACCATTGCGTGAGGGAAGGGAAACCGCCGGAGTACACGGAGCCTGTACAGCTGGTGC
Organism: Clostridiaceae bacterium; assembly: GCA_910575795.1. Lineage (GTDB taxonomy): Bacteria > Bacillota > Clostridia > Lachnospirales > Lachnospiraceae > Otoolea > Otoolea muris. Next base: position 9,300 of record CAJTGE010000009.1, read on the forward strand.
TTCGGAGTATCCGGGACCGGATGGGGGTGAAGGATTCCCAGGTGGTGGAGCTGCCAAAGGAGCTTTCGGGATGTGTGACAGAATACCTGGACTTGAAGAAACGGAAATCGGAGCTGGATAAGCAGTCTAAGGAGATTGAGGAACGGATGAAAAGCGCCTATGCCCCGGTTCAGGAGGCTTTGAAAGGGGCGGAGAGGGGCGTGCTGGTTCTGGGGGACGTGCGGTATCAGGCAGGGTATACCAGGCGGGTGACTACTTCCATTAACAAGGAGAGTCTGGAGGCCATGGGGATTCTGCACCCGGATATCTGCAAGGAGTACGCAAAGACCAGTGTGTCCCGGAGTTTTTATATTAAGCAGGAGAAGGCCGGATAAAGGCAGAGAAAGGAGGGATTGTTTGACTGCCAGTGAGCAGGGATTTTTACGGTTGGAGCTGGAGGTGTTGTTAAAGCGGCTGAAGCGGAATCTGGACCAGGTTGGAGTGGAAGTGCTTAAGAGCGCGTACAGGAAGGGATATGGGGAGCTTTTGAGGGAGATTCAGGCAAAGGCGGAGACCTATATGAAAGAGGCTGTTTTTAGCGGCATGGGAGGGTATTTTTGCCGGGATGAAGTTCCGGACCTGTGCAGGGAGTTAAACGGCGTGGTAAATGAGGCAGGCGTAAAACACCAGCTGAGTGTGGCTCTTTTTCAGGAGCCGGATATGGGGAAGGTGGAAGGTCTGGTTCAAATGATCAGGGAAAGGGTACAGAGGATTGTTCTGGAGTACCAGGGCCATATACAAGGAGGAAGGCAAATGCACAGCATTTTATAAAGGCCTTCCAACGTCCTGCCGCCGAACCTTCGGTGAGGGGGCGCTACATATTATACTAGGAGAAACATGCCTGCGTTCATCCTGGACTCCTTTATGGTGTGCAGCGCGGTTTAGCAGGGATAAGGCGGGACATTTTTTCCAGCAGGAAGACCGTCTGAAAATTTCTCCGTTTTGCACAAAATCATCCCATGTATTCCGGCGGTTCCACCGGCCTGACCGATCTCTTCGGGGTGATTGTCAGCCCTTCCATCAGCCATCGGAACTGTTGCGGCGTTAATTCACGCGCCTCCTCCGGGGTGCGTGGCCACTGGAAGCGGCTTTCCGAGAGCCGCTTGTATAACAGGAGCCAGCCATCCCCTTCCCATACAAGTCCCTTAATGCGATCTGTGCGTCTTCCGCAGAAAAGATAGAGGGTATCCAGGACATATGGCTTGTTCCCGGTCTGAGTTTCCACGAGTGCCGCCAGCCGGTCCATGCCGGCGCGCAGATCCGTGTAGCCGCAGACAATGTAGACGGCTTTAAAGCAGGTGGCGTCATTGAGCATCCCGCACCACCTTAAGGACTGCCGCAAGCAGCGGCATGGGTGTGGATTCTGTTACATGGATGGAAAGACCGTTTACAGAAACAGAAAGCCCCAGCCGTGTATCTGTATCGTCTTGTGTTTCCTGATGCAGGAGACAGGGGGTTACCGGGACGATCTGCTGCGCCGGAGTCTCCGGCGGAAGGTTTTCCAGGCACACCTGCCTTACACGGCGCAGCCTGTAATAGTAGTTCGCTTTTGTAATGCCGTGGCTGGCACACCAATCAATGACACTCATGCCTGCGGGCCGGTTCTGGCATTCCCTGATCTGCTCTGCCCACTCTTGTAAACGGTATTGTACAGCCATTGCTGTTGTTGCTGAGTTCATAGACTTACCTCCGCATAACGGTATCAAAAGTTCAGGCTTAACTTTTGATACTCATGATAGAAATATAGTCTATTGTCACACACTTTGCCCTCATAGTCGAGGTACGCACTATCTACCGGTTCTTTCCAAGCTTTGTTGACTTTAGCTTAAAAAAGTGACAGTTGCTATGCATAAACGATACCTGATTTGCTTTTTGGGCAGCAATATTCTGCTACAATCAGGTTATTTAGCCCCCAAAATAATATCGCTATATGCTTTTACTTTAACAAAGCAGCGGTTACTATATGGTGCATTCAACAAACACTGGAAAGAACCTATCTACCGTTTACGAAATTCTAACCCGTATTTTATGCACAATGCACAATATGATTAAAATTGAATATGGTTCGGAGACAAAAAGGGCTATACATTACCAATGAGTTGCATACGTGCCAGTTATTGCACTCCATCTAATGGCTTCATACATTCAAATATTTAAAAGTACAACAGGAAAACTGTGAGTACTTTTTAGGAGATCGAACATATGTTTGACAGAATGGATGGCTTTAAGCCAAAAAATTGTATGTCGGGGTATGATTTTGAACTATGGGTGCAAGGCATACTGACCACGTTAAAATTTGACACACGGAGAACAAAAGGAAATGACAACGGTGTTGACATTATAGCAACACTGGATGAAAGGGGGGAATGTCTGAAATTTTACATACAATGTAAATTTCACAACAGACCAGTAGGAAAAGCTCCTGTACAAGAAATATATACAGGATGTAACTATTTTGGAAATGACGGATATCCAGTAGTAATAACAAATAATCGTATGTCAAGTGAGACAAGGGCATATGCAAAACAGCTTGGTGTCGAAGTGATAACCGAATACGAATTAAATGAGTTTTCACTCTTATTTAAGACAGGCAAGCTGATAAATGAAACTCATACAGGTTTGATGGGTATTATAATTGGAAAGATGGCAAATAGAATAGATTTATTTGAAAAGGCTGTCAAGGTTTATAACAAAGAACCCATTAAAATTGAGGAAGCGAGTGATAAAGAAGAACTTAAGATCGAACTGATAAATACATTTGACCAAGCTAATCTGCTTTTGCAAGAATCAGCAGAACTCCAAATGAGGGCAAATGCGTGTCAGCAACAGGCAATGTCATTACAGAAAGAGGCTATTCTTAGAAACCTCAACTGTCTTTAGCTCAAAAGTCTCCGACCATGTGTTAGGAGGTTTAACCATGGCAGATTTGTATGAGCAATTACTGGATAGTATTGACACTCTTACACCAGAACAGCTTGCTGAATTGGCATCAATTATCAATGCGAGACAGTTGAAACCAGAGAAAGAAAAAGAGGAAATACCGTCAGATACAAAACAACCATGTGTGCATTGTGGAAGCGTCAATACAAAGAAATATGGAAAAGCATGTGGCAGACAAAGATTTAAGTGTAAGGATTGTGGTAAGACATTTAACTCATCAACTGGTGCAATCACAAGTAATTCACGGCTTTCAGTAGGACAGTGGAAAGAATTGTTACGTGGGGTTGTGGACAACCTTTCCATAAAAGATATCGCTAAAAATGTTGGTATAGCAAAATCATCAGCATGGATAAACAAGCAAAAAGTCTGCTACGCAATAATGACATTGTATGGAGAACAGGACAGGTTTATAGACATAGCAGAATGTGACGAATATTATGCTCCTGTATCATTCAAAGGAAAACGTGACCCAGAATTTTTTGTATATACATTGGGAAGGCTGCCAAGACACCATATGAATCTACAAGAAAAAATAGAGTGGCTTATGAAAGCAGGCTTATATGAAAAACTGTTAGAGGAAGACCCTGAAAAATTAGAGCAACTGTTATACAACGATGGATATCTACGAGGAATCAGTCGAGACCAGACTTGTATATTGACATGTCAAGACCGCAGCGGAAATTTGTACATGAATCCAACCTGTGTTGGAAGATTAGAGACAAATGATGTAAATAAGAATCTGCATGGAAGATTTGAAAAAGACGCAATTCTTGTAACTGACAGCCATAATGCATATCCAGGTTTTGCAGACAGGGAAAAGATACAATTAGAGCAGATTGAGGCTGATAAACATGCCAAAGGAGCATTTAACCTTGGCCGTGTAAATGCATTACATTCAGATATAGCCAAGTACTGGCCTAAACAACAAGAGAGAATACCATCAACAAAATACATGGATTTGAGCTTAATGCTTATGTGGTGGTTGAGAAAACATAAAGACCTTACAACAAATGAAAAAGTAGAAAAGTTATATGAGATTATTCAAGACCAACATATAACCGTAGATACATTATATGAGAAGATAAAGAGCAGAGAACTGCAATTAAATACAAAAGGATATTTTCCGAATAAGGTTTAAAAGTCATTGACAAAATATGTATTCGGCGTTACCCTCCACCAAAATTTTGAAAGGTGGGTAATGTGTATGAGAGTAATGGACATAGTTGAAGATTTGTTGATTGAGTTTGAGCATCTCGAAAATATGTTAGAGATTTTAGAAATCGGTTTTGAGAATTGTACGAACGGCGACCATAAATGTGAGACTTCAAGTATCTATATCCTGAATCCGTGAAGTTCAATTGCATAATTAGGCATAGAAAACCAAGATTTATGCTGTATTCCAGCTTTTCGAGATGCTAAAATTCTATCACCCAATGGGTGAAGAAATTTTGGTACTTCTAAATCCCAAGAGACCTTGTAAAATATGGTTCTAAAGGAAATAGTACCGACTTAAATTTCACGGATTCAGGTGATATTTAATAAGAAGAAGTAAAGGGCACCCAAGTATTAAAGGGTGTCTTTTATTTTGTGATTTAATGGGAGTGAGATATTCACCTTTCGTATAAATATAAGCGGTGTGTGGTGAAAATAGTCAGTAGTAACAAATAAACGAACTGGGAGTTTTCGGATAAGGGCTGCGAAGCGGTCAATATCGGCTTTGGTATCCCGAACTTTTTCCAGCGCCTTTTCCATCTCTGCAATGTTCGCTTTCAGCGTTGCCCGTTCCGTATCGTAATCTGCGATAAACATGGTAAAGATGTGGTCGGGCAGCTTGCCGCTCATATTGTCCTCGTAGGTGCGTTTCAGCTTCACATCCAGGTCAGCCAGCCGCTTCTTTGCCGATGCAAGGTCGCGCTTCATCGTTGCGGTCTGTTTCTGCTGATCGGCGCATTTCAGTTCCATGAGCCGCTGTGCGGCTTTCTCCGCATCCTTGCTGAACAATTTCGCGTTACGGCGGATGTCCTCAAGCACTGCCTGATGAAAGGTGTCACGGTTGATATAGTGGCTGGAGCAGTAAAAGTATTTTGTACGGATCTGATCAATCAGATGGTAATTGATGATAAAGACAGGTTCAGCATATTTGACAAAAACGGTCCGTATCTTGCAACTAAGAAAGTCGGCAAAAATAATCCGAAGGCGGAGGAAATCAAGGAAGACAATGAAATCCGCATGGAATGGAACAGAACTGTTGACCGTGCGATTGTAAGCGGTGTACCTGATACGGAGATTTTGGAACTAAAAAAGACGGAAATCACAGACAGGGTAAAGGAATCCGTGGAGCAGAACGGACAAAAGCCGGAGCTGTTTGGAGAGATTGTCAGGGCGGCGATTCTGTTATTAGAACTTCTGATTGCGAAAGCTATGCAGAAGGTAATGGATATAGCGGAGAAAGTTATCAGAAACGCTGTTGACGGCATAAAAGAAACATCAAGAGAAACGGAAAACTGTATCCATGCAGGAGATACTCTGGCAGTCCAGTCGGAAAGGAAGAAGATACCATTTCCCATAAATCCGCATCGGAAACCGGATATGCAAAAAAATACAGAATATCCAGCGGTTGTGTCCACAGGGAAAGAAAGTATTATTAAGAAGATAAAGACTGAGCAGAATCCTGTTCCGACTGAAACCGAACAGATAGCGGAAAGGCCGCCATATCCAAGACCTTCCGTGCTTGCAAGTAAATATCCCAGCCTGCAAGAGATCGAGGGCAGGCTGAAAGAACAGAACAAGGCAATCTTCGGACGTGAGAAAAAGGGGGATGAACTAAAAAAGGAATTGTCAGGATGCACGGGCATTTTCAAAGGCGGCAGGCGTAAGGAGTTACAGCAGGAGATGGACCATCTTGACAATCAGATTTCCAATATGAAAAAAAGGCTTTCTTTTATTGTGAAAGAATATCATTTTGATTCTGTTCAGGCATTTTATAAGGAACTTAATGCGGCAAAGAAAGAGAATCAGGATTATGAGACAGCTTGCGCAGAGTATGAAAAAATTTACGGAGAAAAAGTAGTGGATGCAAGGAGCGTCAGGAACAGGCTCAGGCAAAAAGAGCAGATAGTAAAAGAAAAAGAGACGAGCAGGGCGCATCAGTCAAGACAGAAAGATAAGGGGGCAAGGTAGTAAAGGAAGATTATGGAAAAGTAAAAATGTATGTCAAATTATAAAATTAAAGCAATATGGGGAAAAGGTAGTTATAGATGAAAAAGGAATACAGTGAAACCAAAAGATATATATTATAAGGCACAAGGGTTTGGGGCATAAACTGTTATAATAGTGAACTGCGTTAGTAGTTCGCAGTTCACTATTGCTTTAAGGTAATAACGGTATGAAAAGTAAGCGCATCATCATTATAATACATCTGTAAATTGCCATGATATTGGTCTACCACTTTACGAATGCTTTTTAATCCAAACCCATGTCCGTTTTTATTGTCGTTTAGCTGCCTGTCCTTACAGAGAAAAGGATTTTTTCGGCAGGAATTGATAACTGTTATCACGAAAAACGGTGTTTTTTCATGTTTGCTTGTATTGATCTCGATAAAAGAGCCGGGGATATTACTTGCTGCCGCTATAGCATTATCCAGCAAATTGCAAAACAGAGAGGTAAGGTCGTTGTCTGCAATAAAATCCGTTGTCCCGCTGCGTATGTCAGCATGAAAAGTTATGTGGCTGTCAGTGCATTGCTGCATATAGCGGCATAGAATGGAATTCAGCATTTCATGGTCGCATAGTCTGGAAAATTCCTTCAGGTCTGGGGAGAGTACCAATTGCCGGATATAGGCGCTTATTTTAGCATACTCTTTTTGTTCATTCAGCATATCAATGGACTGCAGGTGCTTTTTTATGTCATGGATTAAAATACGTTGGTTTTCATTCTGTACATTCAGCATCTTATAATATCTAGCCAAATCTGACTCTTTTTGGAGCAATAACTGTATTTCTGTAAATTCCATGTTTTTTTTCTGATGATACTGGTTGATTTCAAACATGAGCAGATTTGCTGCCAGCAAAAAAACAGCGCCCACGGCAACCATCCAGTCAAGTGACGCCGGGAAGGAAACGGATTCGCCAATACTTATGAAAGTAAACATAATAAAGATTGAGGTCAGGGGAATGAAAACAAGAAGAAAAACCGACTTGTCATACTGCCCTGTATCCTTCTTCGGGTTTCTCATTAGGTGCATCAGTATATAAGCAACAGCAAAGAATATGAGTTTGCTAAAGACCGAAAAAAATAAAAGATGATAAAATTCCCTGCCATTATCAAGGAAATGAGGGGCAAACCGTTTGGTAATTCCATAAACAACTAATTCACTCATTGTCATAACAGCCGTCAGTATGGAAGAATGAAATACTGCCGTGTACCAATTCAGATAACACTGGGTCATTAAAAAAATGAGGTTCAGAAAAAAATATAAAATGATATTGAGCCATATAGATTCAAACAGTGACACGCAAAACAGGATAAAATATAAGCTGCATAGTACAGCCAGTTTTCTTTGAGGGGTGCGCTTGGCAGGAAATAAATCGGAGGAATACTGCCAGAGTATAATTGCTTCTACAAGAAAACTGAAAAAATAACAGATTGTATTTATCATTTGCTTTACCTCGTACTTTCTAAATAAAGGAGATAGGCTTCTTTAAATGAACTGTATTTCCTTTTTGTCAGATAAGCAGATTGATTATCAGCCATATGGACAAGATTACGGTCAAAATCTGTAACATGCTCAAAATTGATAATGAAACTGCGGTGTGTCTGGAAGAAACGGTTTTTAGGGAGAAGTTCCAGCCAGTACTGCATATTGTGGGTGGATTCAAAATCACACAGAGTGGTATGTACCGTTACCTTTCTGCCCTGTGCCTCTACTGCTATGACGGAGGATGCAGGCAGTGTATGCACGCCCTGTTTTGTTTCAACCGGGATTTTTACTGTCATGGTGTTATACAGGTCAACCGCATCTTTCATATTACGGAAAAACCGCTGCTTATCCAGAGGCTTTGAAAAATATCGGAATACATGGAATCGCATTGCCTCATCAAGATATTCGGAATAAGAAGTCACAATAAAAATAATAATATTTTCATTCTTCTTTTTTAATTCCTTTCCCACATAGATGCCATTCATTCCGGGCATTTCTACGTCAAGAAACAGAATGTCTTTTTCGCCTTTATCTGCCAGCAGGGATTCCCCGTCAGAAAAGCAAATTAATTCCGGGCATTTCACACCAATGTTTTCAAAAAAAATTTTTATATATTTCTGAAGCTGTTCAATTATCAGCGCATCATCGTCGCAGATGAGTATTCGCATATTCATACCTCTTTTCAAATAATTTATAACATTTACCCTTCATATTATACAATAGCGGTCAGGAAAATACAAAAGCTTTGCATGAAAAGACATTTTTTTGTGGATTTTGGGAACGGCATTGTGTTGTCCGCAGGGTTACAGTTTCCTTGCATTTACAAAAAATAATGAAAAAATTACCAGAATGACCAAATGAATGAAAAAAATGTCGTTTGGTGCAAATGGGGTTGAAATTATGACCGGAATAAAAAATAATAAGAAGTGTCATTGATTTCAAAGAACAGCTACACAAAAGTTCACTACCTAATACAGAATGGAGAAATTTAATATGGTAAAAACAAAAAAATTAAGTGGAAAGAAGTTTTTTGCAAAAGGAGAAAGTCGGATGAAAAGGCAACTATGTTTGATGTTGACTGTTATTTTTTCTATGTCTATATTTGGGTGTGGAAATTCAGGACAGGGACAGGATTCTGGAAGTAAAATATCAAATGTTCAAAATGAAGCGGGTTCTGAAACAGAAGAACCTTATGTAGAAAACGATATACCTGATGAGAAAATTATTTTTCCAGCGAGTTACGAGAACACCATAGAAAATGTTGATTTTAAGATGGATGTTATTGTTGGTGCTGATTTAGGAGAGAAATTTCCAATTACCGCGAAAGCAAGAATGTTGAAAGTAAATGAGGAGCGGGCATTTCAATCATTATTCAGCGGTAATGATGATTACGAAGTATACAGTTATGAAGAAAAAAACGAATATGGGGAAAAAGTAGATACGGCAACTTATGTCACTCCAGAGGAAATAACGTTATCTTATGGTCCGCTTTCCAGTCAGATGTCATATATGCAAAGAGATTTAATGCCATATATACGCAGCTCTTTTGTACTTGATCCGGCAGATGAGCGATATAATGCAGGTTTGTATTCTACAGAAGAACAATTGTCGTTTATGACGCGTGAGGAGGCTTTTCAGATAATTGATAACGCATTAACAGAAGTGAATATTAAATTTGAGCATGTTTATACGGGATATGCGTTAGATTACGATTGTATGCAGTCACAGGAATATCACGAAGATATGGACGGAAATATTGACCGGGCAAACTATAAAAACGGGTGGTCTGTCTCAGATGAAGGCTATTATTTTTGTGTCAATCAGATATACAGAGAATTGCCGCTTTATCATGTGTATTGTGAGATATTTTCAGATGCAGCAGATGTAAATGCTCCGGTACAGGCATTTATATCAAAAGATGGAATAGAGTATTTGGACATTGAAAAAGTATTTGAAATTTCCGATGAAGGAATGGCAGTCTCTTTATCTCCTATGGATGTGATTGCTGAAACGGTTGCTCATAAGTATAACCAAATACCCGGAAGCTCAACATATGAAATGACAGAAGCAGAATTATGTTATTATGTTGATTTATCTTCAGGAACAGGCGTATATGATGTAAAGCCTGTCTGGATCGTGAAGGGGATTGAAAAAAGTGAACAGCATGAGCAGGATATTCAGGTCATTATAGATGCACAGACAGCGAAGGAGATTATACCTTGAGAAAATTTTGTAATTATTTAAAAACAGACTTAAAGAGGTAGTTGGAGTCCTTGATAATTGGTTTTCAACTTTTAAGAAGCCCAATGACAAGCTTGCTACTTTATGCTCTTTTTCCTAGAGCGTGTTTGAAAATTCATTCCTGGCATCTGCACGCCCCACTTCGCGGTATATTTGTGCCAAATTCACTTAACGCAGCCCACTACGCCGCGTTCATTTGGCACAAATCTCCCACAAAGTGGCACGCACAGCTACCAGAAAGCAATTTTCAAACACGCTCTAGAGTCAAACGGAAAGAATTAACGTCGTTTACTATAAAAACCATCAATGAACAGCAGGCTGCGCGAATCCGGGAACAGGAAGAGACGATCAGGGAACTGCGGGCGGTCATCGGGGAACTGCGCGTCCTGAAGGCAAACCTGGAGGAAACCATCGGGGAATTCCGCCGGAAGTTTTTCGGGGTGCGCAGCGAAAAGGCATCTCCTTCTTCCGAAGATCCGGAGCAGGAAGCGGTCGGAGAGAAAATCAAAGTAAAAAGCCACACCCGTGAACGAAAGAAAAAAGCAGTCCGCGGCGACCTGTACGCCGCACTTCCGGTAAGGGAGATCCGGTGTCCGGTTTCGGAAGAAGAGAAGAACTGTCCCTACTGCAACGCCCCGATGGAGCCCCTGGGCTATCGATTCGTAAGGGAAGAACTGCGCATCACACCGGCAAGAGTGGAAAGGGTCCGTTATCTGCAGGAGACCGTGATCTGTCCGGAATGTAAAAAAGACGGAGATGGCTGCATGAACAACTCCTTCTGAGGGAGGTCCTTCATGCAGATGCGGGATATCAAACAACCGGGAGGAGCGCCGCTGCAAAAGCTATGCGATCGGAAGGAAGAATGCGCTGTTCCATAATTCCGCAGTTTCCACCACCCTTGATATCTGCCCAAAGGGATGCTGCCGGAAAAATACCGACGGCGACGAACTCAGGAACAGATATGTGAAATCCGTACACCATTTCTGGTTCGGCCTGTCCGCATGGAAGTCCTGCTTCAGCTTGTTCTCGAATACCTTATGGGGCCTCCCGGACTTTGTCCCCGGCTTTTCAGGACGGACAACGGAATGCAGCCCCGGCTCGGTGTTCATATATTTATGAATGGTCGTCTGGCTGTAGCGGCAGCCTTGGCGCTCCAGACAGGCCGTCATGCTGCGGCAGCCGTCCACTCCGCTGTGGCTGCGGCAGATTTCGGCAATCTGCTTCATGAGTTTTCTGCTTTTTGAGTATAATAACCAGCCTTCCGGTGTTTCCGGTAGTTATAGCAGGCATTCGGGCAGATCTCCAGCCGCCTGAGCAGCCAGCGAACGCCGAATTCTTCATAATGTTGGTCGATAAACCGGTAAGCCTCTAACCGATTTCCTTCGCTTAAGGGTCTGTCCGGCATTCTTTGCTGAATTCGCTGCACCACTTGGAGATGCTGGCTTTGGATACACCATATTCAGCGGTGATGCTTTTGTAGGTTCGTCCTTCTTCCACATGGAGACGGACAATCTTCTTTTTAAATTCGGGAGTGTAATTCTGTAACATAATGAGTACCTCTTTTCTTGTGATTTTGATTATATCTGATTAGCCACTCCTGTTACAACTCTATTATAGCATATCAGCTATGTGTGCCGGGAGATCGTAAGACGGGCCGGCATCCTCTATGAGGTGCAGCATAAAGCAGGCTGAGCGGGAAACAGCCTCACCGGCAGAAAAGGGGTGCTTTGTACATATTATACAAGTGTAAACAATAATATTTTTGTGCAAAAACACCTTTGAATTTTTTCCTGAAAAACATATAATATATGTAAGAACGTGTGGCGTAAACTGCGTAAATCCGGTTACATGCCATGCGTTTTTTTTGATAAGAAACATACTGTAATAGGTATTCAGCGTGTAGCCTTCGGCGTAAATCCAGCGGCCGGGGTTATGCGCTGTTTTTGCATGAAAGGAGACAGACATGGAAACAAAAAACAATGTATTTCTGATGGAAGAGCCGGTTTCCCGGCTGATGGGGAAATACGCAGTCCCCTGTATCATCTCACTCCTCGTGGGCGCGCTGTACAATATCGTTGACCAGATATTTATAGCCAATGCATCGTACCTCGGCTCTTATGGAAATGCAGCCAATACAGTGGTATTTCCGCTGACAGTGATCGCTCTTGCTGTTGCGGTGATGGTGGGCGATGGCTGCTGTGCGTTTGTGAGCCTGAGCATGGGGAAAGGCAGGCCGCAGGATGCAGGCAGAAGTATGGGAAATTCCATTCTGCTCACGGTTATTTTCAGCCTTATGCTTTGCGGGGTCTATCTTGTATTCAGCAGCCAGATCATCGCTATGTTCGGAGGTACTGTGAATGAAGAAACATTCCGCAATTCAAAGGAATATTTCTTCTGGATCACTCTGGGGATTCCTTTTTATATGTTCGGGCAGGCAATGAACCCTGTCATCCGAGCGGACGGCAGCCCGAAATTTGCTATGGCATCTACGCTTGCGGGGGCGGCAGTGAATGTGATCCTTGACCCGGTATTTATCTTTAGGTTCCGGTGGGGCATGATGGGCGCTGCTGTGGCGACGGTGATCGGCCAGGTGGTGACGGCTGTCCTGGCAGTGTGGTACCTCACCCATACCAAAACCGTAAAGTTTGGCAAAGAGGATTTTAAACTGAAATGGAACATTGCAGGCAGAACGCTGATGCTGGGGATCTGCAGCTTTTTGTCACAGATATCTCTTGTGGCTGCAATGGCCGCCATTAATAACATGATCCGGCGGTACGGCGCTCTGGATGCCGTATTTGGTCAGGAGCACTACGCACAGATTCCCATGGCCGTGGTGGGGATTGTAATGAAGTTCTTCCAGATCGTAATATCCATTGTGGTCGGCATGGCTGCAGGCTGCATCCCCATCGTTGGGTATAACATGGGCGCCGGAGCGAAAAAAAGGGTAAAAGAGCTGTTTACAAAACTGCTGGCGGCAGAGGCATCGGTTGGCATCCTGGCGTTTGTCATTGTAGAATTTTTCCCGGCTTTGCTGATCGGCATCTTTGGTGCGGCCAATGAGAGTACGTATTATACGGAATTTGCAGTCCGGGCATTCCGGATTTACCTCTGCATGGTTGTGTTCGCCTGCGTGAATAAGGCGGCATTCATCTTCCTGCAGGCCATGGGAAAGGCGGCGGCGTCCACCATGCTGTCTATGGTAAGGGAGATCATGTTTGGCGTTGGGTTTGCGCTCCTTCTGCCGCGTTTTTATGGTTTGGATGGAGTTCTGTACTCCATGCCGGTATCCGACATTTTAACATTTTTGTTTTCCGTTGTTGTCATAGCAGCAACTTATAGGCAGTTGGACGGGAAACATATCCGGCAGCAGCCAAAGCCTGAGTACAGCTAAAGGAAGAGCGGTGGAGAATTCGGTATACTGCAGCAGAAAATAAATTTAGGCGCCTTGACATTTTGCTTTTGCGGTGATAAAATCAAGGTACCTAAATAAAGGAGGAATGATTTATGACGGAAAATACCATTTGTCCGGGCTGTGGACGGCATTGTAATCTGGAAAAGCCTCGCTGCGGCAGAGGAGAGGAATACCGCCGCACCGGGAAAATGCCGGAGCAGCAGGTGAAACTGCGGGATCAGGAAATGTATACAGCCAATGATCCGGCAGCGAGTATCAATGACAGGCTGATCATCAGTCTGCGGGATTTATATCATACCATGCGTTCTCTGTATGAGGGGAAAGCGAGCCAGAAGCGCATCCTGATCATCCTGAACGGGTCGGGAGCAATCACTCAGAGGGACCTGACACAGCGCCTGGGGATCCAGCCGGGTTCAGCCAGTGAGATCCTGTCCAAGCTGGAAGGCTCAGGCTGGGTCGTTCGGACTCAGAATGAATCCGACCGCAGGACGACAGACATCTCCCTGACAGACAGCGGCAGGGAAATTGCGGAAGAGGCACTAAAGCAGCGCAGAAAGCGGCATGAGGAGATGTTTTCCTGTCTCTCGGGAGAGGAAAAGCAGGAACTGCTGTCCCTTCTGGAAAGAGTCCGCGGTGACTGGAAAAAACGGTATAAAGAAAACGAGAATACATCCAGAAACGGACATTGGCATGAATGCCGGGATAACTGTGAACACCATGACGGACATGCACACTGGGATGACAGCGGACATCATGACGGACACGGACATCAGGACAGTCACAGACATCAGGACAGTCACAGACACCACGGGGCTTCAAGGGGGCGCGGAGGACGCTGACCATGTGGAAGTATGTCAGAAAGTATCTGTCCTTTGCCATTATCGCCGGCCTGTTCATGGTCGGCGAGGTGATGATGGATCTTGTGCAGCCGGGCTTCATGAGCCGGATCGTGGATGACGGTGTCCTTGGCGTCAGCAACGGGGGCAGCGCTGATCCGCACTTCGCTTCTTACCTTCGGGAGCATGTATTTGATGTTCCGGCTGAATTTGGGATTCGGGTTCATTGTACTGTGCGCTTTCCCGCTTCTGGTGGGCGTCATTGGATTCTGCCTGTGGAGAGCAAATCCCCTGTTTTCCAGGCTGCAGGCGTATCTGGATGCTATGAATCAAATCATGCAGGAAGACGTGTCCGGTATCCGCATTATGAAAGCCTGTGTCCGGGAAGCTTATGAGAAAATGCGCTTCGGTAAGGCAAATGAGGAGTTGGTCGGGACGCAGCTGAAAACTCTTGTGATCTTTGCCTTTATGAATCCCCTTACGAATGCGATTATGTACATGGCTGTCACGGCCATTTTACTGTCAGGATCTTTTTCGGTGGAAAACGGCAGTTTCACACCGGGAAATGTTATGGCGGCACTGACCTATACCACACAGCTTCTGAACGGTATTCTGATGCTTGTCATGCTGTTTCAGAATATTTCCAGGGGACTTACCTCCTGGAAACGGGTAAAAGAAGTGCTGGAAAGCGTGCCGGAACTGAAGGAAGGCTCTTTCGGCGGGGCGGTTCAGGCACAAGGGGAGATCGAATTTCGCGATGTCTCTTTTACTTATCCAAAAAGCACCCGGAGCGTGCTTTCCCATATCAATCTAAAAATACATAGAGGGGAGACAGTGGCGGTCATTGGAGCTACCGGATGCGGAAAGACGACCCTGGCCGGGCTGATGCTGCGTTTTTGTGATGTGGATTCCGGCGCGGTTCTGGTGGACGGGGTTGATGTCAGAAAATACCGGCAGCGGGCGCTTCGGGAAAAAATAGCGGTCGCCATGCAGAAAAGCGAGCTGTTCAGCATGACAGCGGGGGAGAATATTACCTGGGGGATGCCGGGAGCGGATGAGGCATTGCTTGCATCTGCGGCATTCATCGCGCAGGCGGACAGCAGACAGGATCGTCGTACTGGAAAACGGCGGTATCCTGGCCTGTGGCGCCCATGAGGAATTGATGGGGTCCTGCCGGGTTTATCAGAATATCTGGCATTCCCAGATGGGAGAGGAGGCGAAAGAGGCATGAGCAAAGAACCGGATTTCAAACTTGCCGAACGCAATATTCCGGGAATGATGAATCGGCAGCAGCATTTTGCGGAGCCGGAACACGCCGACAATATCGGAGCCACAGTCACGCGGATCGCGGTATATTTTGTGAAGGAGAAGAGGCTGGCTGCCGGGATGCTGGCGGTTGTGCTGTCCGGTACCGTGTGCGGCATTCTGGCGCCGGGCCTGCAGAGCGGAGCCGTTGACATCATCGCGGGGGAGAAACAGGGCGTTCTCTCCCATACACTGGCGCTGATGCTTTCCGTCTATCTGCTTTACAGCATCTGCGGACTGCTTCAGGGATTGTGCAGCGCCAGGCTCAGCCAGAATGTGGTCAGGCGGATGCGGGAGGAGCTGTTCGGAAAAATCGTGGAGCTGCCGGCCCGTTAATGAAATCGCTCAGATTTACGGACAGATCCAGACAGCGGTTGCCGGTGCGGAGAGGGTCTTTGCCGTGCTGGATGAGGAAACAGAGGATAAAAATGGCGGGACGCTGGAGACAGGCGAAAAAGCGGCCGTGTTTTTTCAAAATGTATGCTTCTCCTATGAACCGGGAACTCCCGTGATCCGGGATT
The DNA here is from genome assembly GCA_910575795.1 of Clostridiaceae bacterium. Lineage (GTDB taxonomy): Bacteria > Bacillota > Clostridia > Lachnospirales > Lachnospiraceae > Otoolea > Otoolea muris. The sequence goes on from CAJTGE010000009.1 coordinate 25,293, forward strand.
TTACCCTGGCTGTTCCGAATGGCAGAAAAGTGGCGCTGGTGGGCGCTACCGGAAGCGGGAAGACGACCATCGTCAACCTGCTCATGCGGTTCTATGACATAGAAAGCGGGGAAATCCGCATAAACGGGCAGAACATCCGCGATGTGTCCAGGGAGAGCCTGCGGCGGAATATTGCGATTGTCCTGCAGGATACGGTCCTGTTTTCCGATACCGTCCGGAACAATCTGAAATACGGAAACGGCAGCGCTGCGGAGGAGCAGCTTACGGCGGCGGTGGAAATGAGCCAGTGCCGGGATATGATCGGGCTTCTCCCGCAGGGTTATGATACGGTGCTGACCGGGTCCGGCGCAAATATCAGTCAGGGGCAGAGGCAGCTTTTAGCCATCGCCCGGGCTTTTGTGGCGGCCCCCAAAATCCTGATTCTGGATGAAGCCACGTCCAATGTGGATACCCGCACGGAGAAGGCGATACAGGACGCCATGCACAGCATTATGCAGGGACGCACCAGTATCGTGATCGCTCACCGCCTTTCGACGATAAGAGACTCCGATTTGATTGTGGTTATGGATCACGGGGAGATAGCGGAGAGCGGCAGCCATGAGGAGCTGCTTGCGAAAAAGGACAGATATTATGAACTTTACATGACTCAGTATGCCGGATTTGCGGTATAAAGGAAAATTTCAGCAAGACATACGTGTCCTGAATCTTATCATGTAAGTCCTGAGTTTAAATAATTGTTTTGCTTTATAATAACTTCCTACTATTTTTCTATAGACAAAAACGGCACATGCGCATGCATGTGCCACATAAATCAACCACGCACCACATGCAGTAATTATCTGTACCGTAATCAGATTTACGTGCAAAGCATCACATGTGTCGTTGAATGGCTGTATTTATTTTTTAACCTTGATGATCATATCAAAATCCGTTTTTAAAAGTCAGGAAAGCAAATTTTGAATGTTAATTATGACTGTTGATCCAGATAATCTCCAACAGGGCTGGAATTATACTGTTTAATCACTTTAATGATAATCGAACCGTCCGGCTGGTTTGTCTGTTCCGTAATTTTATATTGTATGTGATTCCGTTCCAGATTTTTCTTGTAATGCTCAAGTTCCTGTTCTACCTGCATTACCGCATCATCATGCCCGACATCTTCTTTCAGCATAAAGTGCAGAGTCTGGCAAATACAGGCTGCTTTTACTCGTTTCATGTGCGTTCCCTCCATTCTCAAAAATAAAAGCGCAGCTTATATGCAACTGGAATTACGCCGAAAAGCTACACGTTGTAAATACATTATAGTGAAAAACAGATTTCTTTTCAAAGGACTTTTTTACCAAAAAGGCAAAAAAAGAGAGGTCTGTTCGTTATTATTTTTTTAAGGAATATGGTACGGTATGTGCTTTTTTATGGTTTTATATATGCTGAATATTGTAGAAAATGTGTAAGTGTGTGGTTTGAACTGGATCGGGTACTGTATTCCACGCCGGTTTCGGAAGGATTCCTTTCCCGCTGTCTGGATGTGCAGGAGACAGTTTGGCGGCAATCGGAAAATCAGAAAGCCACTTGCCGCTGAAAGATCGGGAAGGGACGCAATGACAAATAAAGATTACCCTGCTCCTGAAATGTTCGGCGGGTACGAAATACGCTTCTATGATTGATGACATGGTGGAGATTGAGGTGGAGGCTGCCCATCATTATTATGAAGTCTTAAAGCAGCTTGGGGCTCCTTCACCCAAAATTGACGAAAAACTGGAACAATATCATGGCAACGGGGATGATAGGCGCTTTTTTTGAAATGGTCCTCCATAGGATGCCTTTTGACGACGCAAAGGTGTTTTTGCAGCAGTTAAATGATTTTTATGCCGCAGGGCAGATGAAAATCATGGGACAGTGATCTGATCCAACAGCTAATATATAGAAAGTTTGCATTGCGGGCTTTCTATTATATTTTTCTTATTGGTTAGTTAAAATTAACTAATATTTTATAGGGGTAAGGAACTGTCAAGAAATAACTTTTCATATTGCTTGTCTTTTTCTCCGATAGTACCACTCAAAAATCAGTTACATAGCCCACTATGCGCCTGATTTTTGAGTGGCACTCTCGAAGAAAAATCCTGCGCACTATTGAAAAGTTATTTCTTAACAGTTCCTAACGAAGAATGACTGCAGCGTTTCCCTCATCATACCCAAAGGGCATGTGCCGGGTTTTTGTTCGCCCTGGGAGTGTGTATCAGGTGGCTTATGAAGCTGAGGAGGAAATTCAGGCAAGGAGGTTTGCCTGAATATAATCGGGACAGTATACTATATACCTTGAAATCGAAGTTATACTATCGTTTTAGTTATTCCAAATTTGAAATCTCCCCTTGGGGGCAAAATCAAAAAGTATGCCCAAATCAAAATGTATAAGGAAAAATCGAATTGTATCAAAGACAGCGTTTACATAGATGACGGGATTATTGATTCTTTTGCCACCTATGGATGCTTATAATAATGCCATTGGTTCAGAGGTTGCCTGAACTGTTCTGTATAAAGATAATTAAGCAAAGAAAATTTCCAGCAATTATTTACATTTTTCGTGTTTGATTGTAAAATGAACGGGTGAATTGCAGAGAGTTTAAGGAGATGTGGACATGAGAGTTCTGTGGGGAAACGGGCCGGGCGGCCCGGGGCGCAGAGACAGGAAATGGGCCTTCGCGGCCGGGGCGCTGGCGGTTATAGCCGCGTTTTTCATCCAGTATGCGTGGGAGCATGACATGAGCGCCCTGCGGCAGGGCGAAGGAAACCGAGAAGAGGAAACCATTGTCTCAAGAGCCGCGGCGCCCTCCGAATTGTCCGGGGACTCAGAGGCAGAAAAGGGACAGGACAGAGAGCGCGCCGGAGAGGGCGGCGTGGAAGAGCAGCCAGAAGATAAGACGGCGGCCGCTGAAAGCGGAGAGAACCATGAGAGCGGGCCGGATAGCGGCGCGGCTTCAGAGGGCGCGGGAGAAGTGGAGGAGAAAACAGGAGAAGAAGCCGGTTCCGCAAGCGGCCGCAAAGAGCGGCGGGATGGATCCGGGGATGGCACAGAGGGAAGCCGGGACGATTCCGGGAGCGGTTCGCCAGAAAGCCGGGACGGCTCCGGAAACGGCCCGGAAGAACGGCAGGAGCCGGGCAGCAAATCCGTGGATGAGACAAAGCCGGCCGCCCCTGAGACTGAGGAGGCAAAGCCCGGGTCAGCTCCGGCGCAGTATGCGGTCAGTGATTACGGCCCGGGCGATCTGGTGGGGGAGGATGCGGTCTACGCTCTGGGGAGCAGTTCATTTTTCCAGGAAACAGAGATAAGCGACAGCCTGTTCCAGAGAATATACGGAAAATCATATAAGGAAAACAGTATCATTCCAAGAGAGGATCTGCGCTATATCCGCGTGCTCTACTATGATTTCAGCGGAAACTGCCGGTATGGGGAGCTGGTCAGCAATAAGGCCATCAGCCGGGATCTGGTGGAGATTTTCCAGGAGCTTTACAATCAGAAATACCGCATTGAGAAGATCCGGCTGGTGGACGATTACGACGCGGATGACGACAGGTCCAGCTCGGAGAATAATACATCATGCTTCAATTACCGGACCGTGGCCGGAAAAAGCGCGCTGTCCCTGCACGCAAGGGGGCTCGCCATTGACATCAATCCAAGGTATAATCCGAATGTATTTTATGATGAGGCGGGAAATGTGACCGGCTGCCTTCCGGCCAACGGGATGGATTATGCGGATCGCTCGCAGGATTTTCCGCATAAGATTGATGAGAATGATCTGTGTGTGCGCCTGTTTAAGGAGCACGGCTTTATCTGGGGAGGCGACTGGAGGCGGGAGCCGGATTATATGCACTTTTCGAGAAGCACTGTGCCGGAGAGCTGAGTTATGAATCTATATGCGCCGCTGTTTACACGCCAGCCGTTGTGATGCGTATCGGTGTGTATAAGCGGCCATTTTTCATTTATATGAAAATTGGACAGTGGGAGTAAATAAACGGATGATAAAGCAAGGGATGATACGAACTCCTATCACAACTGGGATAATTTGCACGCTGCGTGGAGGATATGCCGGACCTTGGCCGCACATACAAAATACAGGACCATGGGAAAAAGCAGAGAAGGAGAGCTTTCAGTATACAAAACAAGCCGTGTTGCAGCGCGTCCTGAGAAACATTCCCGGCCGCGGGTTTCCGCTCTCTCTTTTTCGCTGCCTGATCATAGTGAATGGGGGCAAATAATGGAAAGAGCTCTTTTAGAAGAGTCCGGAGATCTGCGGTTTATGCAGATGGAGCGGATTGGGGAGCTGGACTGCTGTATCTTTGAAGCCGGGGATGCCTGGGATGCGCAGAAACAGGAATTCGCATACTACCCCTCATTTCCGGCCCAAAGCATTTCGATCGAACCTGACAGACAGAGAGTGGTGACAAGAGGATGCTCAGGCGTATCTTACGAATATGTGATCGTATACGAAGTGGTGAATGGGGAGTATATGCAGGCCAAAGAACTGGTGTTAAAGCGTAAATATCATCCGGAGTCCGGCGGATGGCAGTCTGTATTGTCTTACTTTGAAATGGGTGAGCTGATACAGACGCACCTGTAAAACGATGACAGTGAAAGAGAACAGCTATATCCCGATATGGATTATTGGATGAAAGGCTGATACTCCCGGAGCATGCGGGACAGCGGAACTATGTTTCAGGCGCGCTCCGGGCTCATGTCCATATCAGAGCTTTAGAATCATCCCCGTATACCGCGGCTTTATCTCCGTAAATTTAAGCTTCCGGTACAGGGGAAGCCCGTCCTGAGTCGCGTCCAGCGAAATATAGGACAGAGAAAGCCGCCTTCCATCCTCAATCGCCATAGTCAATAACTGTTTTGCTATCCCCATCCTGCGGTATTCCGGTCGGGTATACACATTCAGCATAACGCCGAATTTCCCTGTCAAAACCGCCGGATTCGCCGGCATTTCCGTAATATGAAGAAAAGCGGACGCCGCAATTTTCCTCTCATCCTTCGCCGCATAAGCAATCAAATCCCGATTCAGATGCCCCGCGAAATACCCGGGAAGCTGCGCGCGGATCGCATCCGCCTGCTCAGCAGCCAGGGTCTGGTAATCTTCTGTCAGATAAGCGATCCTCATATCAATCAGGGCCGGGATATCGGTTTCCAACGCTTTTGTATAGTTCATGGCAATTCCTCTCCTTCTAAATGCACAGCTTTCGCAACCGTTCAGCTACCCCCTGAACGGTTGCCGGCTTTTTCATACATATATTATACACAGCCTTTTACTATTTTACAATAAGGGCAAAAATCGTATCCCGGATATTACAATCCGCAGGCCGATATCACACTGATAGCTTACCGGGATCTTTTCGGGCTGTACAGACCGCTGTATACGCAGGGCTGTACTGGTGCCGCTGCGCTTTTCTCCGAGCGGGAGCGGGGGTTCTGTTGGATATCGAAGCTGACACTGGCGGGCTTTTCACGACTTTCCAAAACTTTTCACAACTCCCCAGGCAAATAAGTGATTGAATTCCCCCTCAGATAATGGTAAAATATACCCATAGCAAAGGAGACGAAAAACATGAGCGATTATTCTTACAGCAAAGAGTTCCATCAGGACAACGTGACATTTTGTGAATTCGATCTGGAAACCATCCGAAAGATGTTCACCAGAATATTTCAATCATACAACCCCAAAGTAAAAGACGAAGCCTTCGATTCCTTCTGCGAAGATTTCTATGCTCTCGCAAAGGAGATGCCTGTATCGAACGAGCGCATGTGGCGCATGATCATAACCGACATGCTGTTCAATTACGACGACAGGGGCTGCCTTGAATCGGGAGCGGCCGATAACGGGATTAAGAGAAAGCAGTTCGCGATTATTGCAAAAGTGATTTTGGGCATACTGCGTGCTAAGAATTAGGCCGCGCAGGCGGCGCGAAGAGAGCGCCGCCTGCGGATCAGGCTCAACGACAAAAAGGTTAAAAGAGCGCCGGAAGTATCCGGGGCTTTTTTATGCACAGGCCCGCATAAGGAAGCCTGCCGCCAGTACGGCGCGGGTAAACCCTCATAGGATAACATATGACAAGACTATTTGACACCATACCGCCCGGTTTTTTTAATTGCTTATCAAGCGCCGGCAATCAGGGAATCTACTCGGACTGCCTCCAGGTGATTTATGAGCAGTATGACCGTGAGATCTCCTACCGCATCGCCAGGGGGCGGATCCGCGACGCGCTTGCGGCTTATCTTCTGGAAAACCATGTGGATTTTATCGATCCCGAAGAGGAGACGGAGGCCAGGAAGAACCACAATGAGATGGCGAACAGCATCATACGGCGTTTTTGCTCCGCGGAGATCGGGTGGCTGGAGGAGGAAAACGACGACGCGACGTATGAGAAGCATATCATTATGACCGAACAGGGGATCCTGCTGGCGGAATTTTTGCAGCAGATCCGCAGGCCGGACAGGGAAGAATTTTCCAGCTATATTTACAATATCTACAATATTCTCCGGAATGAGGAGCAGTGGCGGCGGGATCCGTATGTGGACGGGCTTAAGAATATTTACCGCAATGCCAAGCTTTTGTCCAAGGCGCTCAAGCGGCTGGCCACATTTATCAGGAAGATCATTGAGCGCATGGTAAAGGAGGAGAGCCTGGAGAGCCTGACCGAGAATATTATCGAATACTGCGACGGCAATTTTATCCGTGAGTACGCGAGGCTCACGAAGCAGCAGAATATCCATATTTACCGTTCCTTTATCCGCTCAGAGCTCGATCGCGTGCAGAATGACCGGGCGCTTTTTGAGCGCCTGAGAGCCGGCTGCGCCGCGGAGGAAGGGCTTAAGCCGGAGGCGGCAAAAGAGTACGCGGAGGATATGCTCCGGCAGACGAAGCGGTTCCTCTCCGAGGATTATGACCGGATCATGCGGGACATCAAGCACCGGATCAATGTGTACCTGCAGATTGCCGTGGGGCGCGCTCGCTTCCTCAGAAGCCGCGGGGGAGATATGAGGGGCAATGTGGAGCAGGCGGTTAAGGCGCTCACAGAGGAGATGCGGGAGCTTGGCTTTAAGGAGGAAGCGCCGCCGGAAGTGAACCGCCTGTTTTTGCTGGAACGGCATGAATTTATCGACGAAGGCTCGCTGCGTTTCCCCAGAAAGGCGAGGAGCGTCCGCCGGGAGACCGCCTCGGGCCTTGAGGTGATGAGCGAAGACGATATGGAGCAGGCCAGAAAAGCGCATGAGAGAGAGGCATATAATCCGTATTCCCGGGAGAAGATGGGAGCCTACTTAAATCGCCTGATGGGAGAGAAAGCGGGCATCGAAAGCGACGCCCTGCCGCTTGAAAGCAAACGCGATCTGCTCTGCAGCCTGTCGGCCGTGGCGTATGGCAGGGAGAACGGCTTTTCCATCCGCTTATTGGACGGCTACGTGGAGACGAACGGGATGCTGCTGCGCCGGTTTGAGATCGTCAGGGAGGACGGGGCAGGGGATGAAAAATAACAATTCAGATGATGTGAATTGCTGCGGTGAAGGAGATATCACGGAGGATCATGGATGAGTATAGAGGAATTCTGGGAGGAATACACCTCGTCGGAGCGGGCCCTGTTTCAGAAGTCATGCAGGCGTCTGCTGAAGCAGACGTTTATTGTGCGCGCAAAGGATGAGGACAGCAAAAAAGCGTATTATTTTATTTCCAAAAAGCCGGAGCCGTTTTCCACGTATTTCAGTTATATCGGGTTTGACATTGAGATCGACCGGGAAAATGGGGTCGTGATGCTTCGCAGCCGCGGGGAGACGGCAGAAGGCGGCAGGGCGCAGGTAAACCGGCTCATGCTTAAAAAGGCGGAGAGCGTTGTGCTGTGCTGCCTCTGGATCCTGTATACAGACCGGATCAGCACGGTCAGCCTTACCCAGCCGGCGGTCATTTCCATCACCGATCTGCGCTTTGAGCTGGAGAAATACGGGATCCGGGATCAGATAGATAAGAGCGCCATGGCGAATATCCTGGCCCTGTTTTCGCGGTTTAACCTGATTGACGTGCACGGAAAGGTCGGGGATGCGGACTGCATGATCCGCCTGTACCCCTCGCTCCAGTTTGCGTTAAGCGAGGAAGAATTCCGGCGTTTTGCCGGCGCGGCGGCGCGGCGGATGATGGAGCTTTCGCCGGAGGAGGAAGATGGGGAGGACGACGATGCAGACGAATAGAAAGACAGCCACAAAGCTTTTGCTGGTCCAGTGGTCCAGATTCCAGAATGTGTGTATCCGCCTGGAAGGATCGACGCTGTTTACAGGGGTAAACGGGAGCGGAAAATCGACGATCCTTGACGCCATGACCTATCTTCTGACCGGGAACACGCAGTTTAACAAGGCCGCCAGGGACCGCGACCGGACCGTGGCCGCGTATGTGCGGGGCGATACGAAAAGCAACGGCCCGGAGCGGTATTTAAGGACCGGCGAGATCGTCAGCTACATTGCCATGGAATTCTGGTCGCCGGTGGACAGCGCCAGCATGGTGGCCGGCGTGTGCATTGAGTCAGCGGATGATTTATCCTACAAGAGCAGTTGGTTTGTCTGCCGGGGCGCGGCCATGGAGCAGCTAAATTTTACGGCCGTTGAGGGAAAAACCATCCGCTTCACGCCGAAACAGGAGCTTGCGGTAAACGGACAGAAGCTTAAATCCGCTGATTTCTGGGGGCGCGAGCGGGGCGTGGAGCAGGTTCTGCGGGCTTTGGGCCTTCGGTGCGACGCGGCCAAATACCGCTTACGGCTCTTAAAAATGATGGCATTTAACCCGGAAAATAATATTGACCAGTTTATTAAAGAGTGCGTGCTGGATCCCGGAAAGGTGGATTCCCTGGGGGAGCTTCGGGAGCAGAAGCGCCAGTTTGAGCATATTAAGGACATGTATGAGAGCCTGCGGGCCGGCCGGGAGCAGCTTGAGGAGGTGGAGCAGAGGGCGGCTGAGTATGAAAAAAAGCTGAAAAGCCTTCAGATCCGTGAATTCATGCTCTGCTACCAGAGGCTGCGCGACAAGGAAGAAGAGCAGCAGAGAAAAACGCAGCAAAAGGAAGCTCTGCTTCACAGACAGAGCGCTCTTGAGGAGCGCAGAAAAGAGCTGGACGGACAGTACGAGGCGGCCGGGGAGCGCTGCCGCATCGCGGAGCAGAACGATATGGCGCGGGGCATGCAGGACAGCATCCGGGCCCTTGAGGGCCGGATCCGGGCGGCGGACGAGGAAATTCACAGATATGAAGAGAAGAGAGAGGATTTAAGGAGGCTGCAGGCGCAGCTTTCTGAGCTTCTTGAGGGGGGAGGGGAGCTTTTCGGGCTTACGGATGATGAGACGCAGCTCCTGCGCCGTCTGGCGGAAATGGGCGCGGCGGCGGACAAAAAAACAGAAGCGTTTCTGCATGCCGCGGAGGTTTTCAGGCAGCAGGGCCGGATCATGGAGAAGGAGGAGGTCCACTGTGAGGATCGCATGGAACAGCTTGACAGGGAAATGGACAGGCTGGAGACAAAGATCCGGCTTTTAAAGGCGAACCGGATGGTATTCCCCGCGGGTGTGGAGCAGGCGAGGAGGATTCTGGAAGAGGAATTTACGCGGCAGGGCCTTAAGACAGACGTGCGGATCTTTGCGGAGCTGGTGGAGGAGGTAACGCGGGCAGAGTGGAGAACCGCGGTCGAGACGTTTCTCGGGCGGAAGCGTTTTTACCTCATCGTGGACGGGGCGGTCTGCCATAAGGCCATGGAGATTTTGCAAAAAAAGGCGGTTCACGGCGTAAATGTCGTTCTGACAGACAAACTGCCCGATACGCCCGTCACGCCCGGCTCCGCGGCGGAAATCCTCAAGATCCCCAACGTCTATGCCAGAAGATACGCCAATTATCTGCTGAACGCGATCCATCTGTGCGAATCAGAGGAAGAGCTCCACGAATACCCAAAGGGCGGGCTGATGAAGAACGGAATGCTGGCCAAGGGCTATGCGGTATCCTGCATGGACATGAGCCGAACGGACGCCTGCCTGGGGGGCGATTCGATCCGGCTGCAGCTTAAAAAGGCGGAGGAAGAAAAGGAGAGAACGCAGGAGGCGCATTCTGAAAGCCGGAGAGAGGCGGATGAGATCAGGCGAAAAAGGGCGCGGATCGGTTCTGTGAACTGGGACGCGGGGCATTATGATTTCCAGGCGGCAGCCCGCCTTAAGGAGAGCGCGCAGAGAAAAGATAAGCTTGCAGCGGATCTGGAGAGAATCCGCAGCAACCCCGATTTCCTCGCCATCCTGCAGGAGCAGCAGGACGCCAGGCAGGAGTACGACGGGCTTAAGGCCGCGGTGGAGGCGGCCGCAAGGGAGATTGGCTCATGTGAAAATGAGAGGCAGAGGAAAGAGGAGGAGCTCGCGCAGATTTCCGCGGAGCTGTATATCCTGAATCAGGATTATTCCGAAGCCTGCATCCGGCACATGGAATTAAAACGTCCCATGCTGGAGGAATACGAATCGCTCGTAAAGAATTCCCGTCCGCCCGCGGCGCAGAAAGCCGTCCGCCGGCTTGAGGGAGAGTTAAAGGAATGCGTCCGCCGGCTTGAGGACGCGCAGCTTAACTACTGTAAGCTGACAGGGACCGACATCAACCGGCGCGGGGCGGGCTACATCCCGTTTTACAGGGAGGAATACAGAAATATTGCCAATATCCGCATTGAAGAGGTCCACAACCGGCTGAGGGAGCAGGGAGAAAAGCTTGAGAACGCATTTATGAATGATTTTGTGGCGGAAATCAATGAGACGGTGCGGGAGGCCAGGGCAGAGATCGAGATCATTAACCGTGAGCTGAAGAAGATCCCCTTCGGCAGCGACACGTACCGTTTTGTGATGAGAAAGAAGCCGGATCGGGATGTCTTTTTCCGCATCTGTGAAAGGCTTGAGGAATACATGGACACGCCGGAGGCTTACATGAACTTGGCGAGGGACGACGAGGAGATGGAGCGGGATATCCGGGAATTTATGAGTGTGATCCTCGATGAGGAGGACGAGACGCAGTACACGGATTACCGCAATTATTTTGTATACGACATGGAGATATCCAGCTTGCAGGGAGGAAAGGAGATCACCGCCGACTTATCCAAAAAGCAGGGCTCAGCCAGCAACGGCGAAAAACAGACGCCGTACTTTATCATTCTGGCTGCAAGCCTGCTCCAGTATTATCCCAGGCAGGTCTGCTGCGCGAGGCTCGTATTTATAGACGAGGCATTCTCGGCGCTGTCCAGGGAGCGCATTGAGCAGATGGTAAAATACTTTGAAGAGAACCACTTCCAGGTCTTTTACGCCGCGCCGCCGGAAAAGATCAGCAGCATCGGGGCCTTCATTGAGTCAACAGTCAGCCTGGTGGCCTCCGGGCGCTACACACACGCGGTCGAGGGGCTGGCTGGCGCGGCGCTTGCGTAAATGAGCCGGGCCAGGTGATTACGCGCCGGCCGGGAAGTATCAGGCGGGGAATCCCGGCCGGGAATGTGTCTGGTGGGACTCCTGGCCGGGCGTCAGGCGATCTGCAAGAGGAAGAGGATGCCGCACGCAAATCCGGCCGGGTAGAGGCCGAAGACTGCAAGGGACACAGGCCGTGCGGCCCGGAAGGTCACAAGGGACAGGTACACGGCGTCCAGCACATCCAGAAGAAAGATAAACTGCAGGATGCCGTGCAGGAGGGCCGCCTTCGGGCCGATCCTGCCCATCCTGCAGGCCATGCGGATCGTCTGCACCCCATAAAAGGCTCCGGGAAGCATGGCGAGCCAGGTGCAGAGGCTTCCAAAGGCGATCAGTCCGACGATAACCGGAAACGCAAACAGGATCGTCCCGCGGCTGGCGACAAACGCGGTCAGAAACAGGAAGGTTATGGAGATAAAATTGATCAGGAAAAACGGAATCAGGCCGTATTTTAAGGTCAGCATACCTTTAAAGCAGGCGTCAGAATCCTGCCTTGCGAAAGCGTGGAAGGATCGGACGATGCAGCGGATGCCTAAGGCGGCCACCGCGGCCCAGTAGAGGGCGGCCAGCAAAAGATAGACGCCCGCCGGGATCCCGGCGCGGCCGCCTGAGGCGACGGAATAGGAGGCGATGATGAGACAGACGATGTTGGCGGGAACCTGTATGGACAGGAGGAGAATGTAAATCAGCATGGTTTGGGCTCCTTATCTTAGAAAAAATTTCCCTTTTTGTTATCAACCGAATTCGTTATAGCACGCAGAAAAGGTAAAGTCAACCGGAATTTAAAGTATACAAAAAAGCATATATCAAAAGATATATGCTTTTCCAATAGCGGAAGGGAGATTTGAACTCTCGACACCACGGGTATGAACCGTGTGCTCTAGCCAACTGAGCTATTCCGCCATATTTAGTTTTGACTGGGGCCTATAGGGCTCGAACCTATGACCCTCTGCTTGTAAGGCAGATGCTCTCCCAGCTGAGCTAAGACCCCGTCCGCACCGCTTATTTGCGACTGCTTAGATAGTATAATATGTATTGTTCTAATTGTCAATACTTTTTTGGAAATATTTTATAGAAATTTTCTTATCATTTAGTATGAAGTATGCTATACTATTTAAAACAAAGGATGTAAGGATTCGATTCCTTAACATACAGAGCAACGGAGGCCATGATGTATTACTTTATCATTAATCCCTGCTCCGGGAGCGGAAGGGGCCGTAAGGTCTGGAATAAAGTGGAACGGTATTTGCTGCCCAGGGGCGTGGAGTACCGGGTGTTTCTCACAGAGCGCCCGGGACAAGCCACAGAATTTGCACAGCAGCTTACGAGAGGGAGCCGTGATCCAAGGCTGATCGTCGTAGTCGGCGGGGACGGGACGGTCAACGAGGTGGTGGACGGGATCTGCTTTGGCGGCGCGGTGACGCTGGGCTATATTCCGGTTGGGGTGAAAGGCGATCTGGCGAGGAGCTTAAAGCTCTCGCGTTCCCCGCTTCGGAATATGAAAAAAATTCTCCATCCGAAATATTATAAATTAGTGGATTACGGCGTCGTGACCTATGGGGACGAGGCGGTCCGGCACCGCCGCTTCATGGTCAGCGCCGGCATCGGGTTAAACGGGGCGGTCTGTCAGAGCCTTCTTAATATGCGCTCGGCAAGGCTTTGGAGATACCTGGCTTTAAAGAGGCTTCCGAACTGCCTGTGCGAGACGGCGCAGTATGTAAAGGCCAGGCCGGCAAAGGGCTATATCCTCTTAGACGGCGAGAAACGGGTGGAATTTAACAATATCTATCAGGTCGCGGTTCAGAATCACTCGTTTGAGGGCGGCGGCTACCGGATTGCGCCCGGCGCAGACTGCAGCGACGGCCGTCTGGAGGTGTGCGTGCTGAGCAATGCCTCCAAGCTGCAGGCTTTGGGAGTCCTGACGCGGGCATGGCAGAAGCGCAGTTATAACAAGGGCATGCGGATCTATTCCTGCCGGGAGGCCAGGATCCATATGGAGCGCCCGATGGCGGTTCATGTGGACGGAGAGTGCTGTTCCAGCCAGAGTGATCTGGAGGTGCGCTGCATTGAGCGGGCGCTGCGGATGATTGTGTGATCTGCGATAGTTCCTAAGATACAGTTCCTGTAACCGCCCGGGACGTCCGGACGGCGGCGGGATATCCAACTGGAGGGTTAAATCAATGAGAATTGGTCAGGGATATGATGTACACCGGCTGGCAGAGGGGCGTGAGCTGATACTGGGGGGCGTGAAGATTCCCTATGAGAAGGGGCTGCTGGGCCATTCGGACGCGGATGTGCTGACGCATGCCGTGATGGACGCCCTTTTGGGGGCGGCGGCCCTGGGAGATATCGGGCGGCATTTTCCGGATACGGATCCGGCGTATGAGGGGATTTCCAGCATGATACTGCTTAAAAAGACGGGAGAGCTTCTGGCAGAGAGCGGGTATGTGATTGAGAATATTGACGCCACGATCATTGCCCAGAGGCCAAAAGTGTCGGGCTTTCGCGGGCAGATGGAGGAAAATATAGCGGCCGCGCTGGGGATTGAACCCGGACGGGTCAATGTCAAGGCCACGACCGAAGAGGGCCTGGGCTTTACCGGGAGGGGAGAAGGGATCGCCGCCCAGGCGATTATTTTGTTGACGGCAGTGGAAAATTACTGTTATGATAGAGAGATGATGGCGGGGCCCGGCTGCGGCGGATGCTGCGGCCGCGGCGCGCAGCCTGCCTGACTGGGAATCGATAGAATAGGAGATGTTCAGGATGAAGATATTTAATACGCTGTCCAGAACCAAGGAGGAATTCATTCCCCTTGAGGAGGGCAAGGTTAAGATGTATGTATGCGGTCCGACGGTGTACAATTTTATCCATATCGGAAATGCAAGGCCCATGATTGTATTCGATACCGTGAGGCGTTATTTTGAGTACAAGGGCTATGAGGTGAATTTTGTGTCCAATTTTACGGATGTGGACGATAAGATCATCAAAAAGGCCATTGAAGAGGGCGTGGACGCGGATACGATCTCGCAGCGCTATATCGCTGAGTGCAAAAAGGATATGCAGGGCATGAACGTTAAACCTGCGACCGTGCATCCGCAGGCCACGCAGGAGATCTGCGGGATGCTGGATATGATCGGGGATCTGATTGAAAAGGGGCATGCGTATGTCGCCAAGGACGGGACCGTATATTTCAGGACCGGCTCCTTTAAGGAGTACGGGAAGCTTTCGCACAAGAACCTCGAGGATCTGCGCTCCGGCTTTCGAGAGCTGAAGGTGACCGGGGAGGAGGACAAAGAGGATCCCACGGATTTCGTGCTCTGGAAGCCGAAGAAAGAGGGGGAGCCTTACTGGGAGTCGCCCTGGTGCCAGGGCCGCCCGGGCTGGCATATCGAGTGTTCCGTCATGTCCAGGAAATACCTGGGGGAATCCATTGATATCCATGCCGGCGGGGAGGATCTGATTTTCCCGCATCATGAGAACGAGATTGCGCAGAGCGAGGCGGCAAACGGAAAGCCGTTTGCGGCCTACTGGATGCACAATGCTTTTTTGAATATCGATAACCGGAAGATGTCCAAATCTCTGGGGAACTTCTTTACAGTCCGGGAGATCAGCGAAAAATACGACCTTCAGGTCCTGCGCTTCTTTATGCTGAGCGCCCATTACAGAAGCCCCTTAAATTTCAGCGCGGATCTGATGGAAGCCTCAAAGAACGGCCTGGAGCGGATCCGCACCGCTGTAGAGCGATTAAATGACGGCTTAAAAACAGCCTCCGCCGGGTCAATGACCGGTGCGGAGAAGGAGCTGGCGGCTGAGGTGAAGGGCTTTGTCGGGAAATATGAGGCGGCGATGGATGATGATTTCAACACAGCGGACGCGATCGCCGCGGTGTTTGAGCTCGTAAAGCTGGGGAATTCCACCTCCTCCGGCGAATCCTCAAGGGAATATTTAACGCTTGTGAAGGAGACGATTGAGCGGCTCTGCGATGTGCTGGGCATTATCACAGAGACAAAGAAGGAGGCGCTCGACAGCGAGATCGAGGAGATGATCGCCATGCGGCAGCAGGCGAGAAAGGATAAGAACTTTGCCCTTGCCGACGAGATCCGCGGGAAGCTTCTTTCAATGGGAATTTTGCTAGAGGATACGAGAGAGGGCGTAAAATGGAAGCGTGCGTAAGCGAGTGGAATAAGGCGCTTCATCTCAAGGCCAGGGATGCGGGAGAGTATTCCCCCCTGGCTTTGGCCTATTTGGGCGATGCGGCGTATGAGCTGGCGATCCGCGGGATGGTGATGAACCGGGGCAATGTCCAGGTGAATAAGATGCATAAAAAGACAGCCAGCCTTGTGAAGGCCCAGGCGCAGGCCGCGTTTTACAGGCTCATAGAGGAGAGCCTGACCGAAGAGGAAAAGGCCGTTTACCGCCGGGGCCGGAACGCCAAACCGGCGAGCGTGGCGAAGAATGCGACGGTCCACGATTACAGGATGGCCACGGGATTTGAAGCCCTGATAGGCTACCTCTATCTGACAGAGCAGTTTGCCCGCATGTCGGAGCTTCTGGGCGAGGGCCTGCGTAAAATGGGGGAGATTTCGTAACAGCGCGGCGTGCAGATGGCGGGAAAGATTTTAAAACACGCTTCAGGGGAAGGAGACGCGGGATGCGGTATGAGGAGATGACGATTGAGGGACGAAACGCCGTGCTGGAGGCATTTCGTTCCGGAAAAACCATAGATAAGCTGTTTGTCCTGGACGGTTGCCAGGACGGCCCGGTAAAGACCATCACAAGAGAGGCCAGGAAGAGCGATACGATTATCAATTATGTGAGCCGGGAGCGCCTGGATCAGATGTCCGCGACAGGAAAGCATCAGGGCGTGATCGCATTTGCCGCCGCGTTTGAATACGCGCAGGTGGACGATATGCTGAAGCTGGCGCAGGAAAAGGGGGAGCCGCCTTTTTTGTTTCTTCTGGACGGCATTGAGGATCCGCATAACCTGGGGGCGATTATCCGGACTGCGAACCTGGCGGGGGCGCACGGCGTGATTATCCCCAGGCGCAGGGCGGCGGGCCTGACCGCTACGGTGGTGAAAGCCTCGGCAGGGGCCCTGTGCTATACGCCGGTGGCAAAGGTCACCAATCTGTCCGCTGTGATAGAGGACTTAAAGAAAAAGGGATTTTGGTTCGCCTGTGCGGATATGGAGGGCGAGCTTATGTACCGCCTGAATCTGACCGGGCCCATGGGCCTGGTGATAGGAAACGAGGGGGAGGGCGTGAGCCGCCTGATAAAGGAAGCCTGCGATTTCCGCGCATCCATTCCCATGAAGGGCGATATCGACTCCTTAAACGCCTCCGTGGCGGCCGGCGTGCTGGCCTATGAGATTGTGCGCCAGAGGATGGCCCTGCAGGCGCGGGGAACGGCGTAGTACACAGGCAGATTATAACAGTTCAGACGGGAGGGACAGTCATATGAAAATGATCATTGCAGTAATTGGAAGCGAGGACGCGGAGGATCTGGTCTATGAATTGAACCAGAACTCATTTTTTGTAACCAAACTTTCCACTGTGGGCGGATTTCTGAAGAAAAAGAGCATGACCCTCATGCTGGGAGTGGACGACTCCCGGGTGCAGGAGGCGATTTCCATTATTAAAAAGATGTGCGGGAGCCGGGAGCAGCTTGTCTATACGCCGCCGACCATGGCCGGGAACTGCTGTCCGACCGTGAATATGACGGTGCCGATGAATATGAAGACAGGCGGCTCTACGATTTTTGTGCTGAATGTGGAGGATTTCCAGAAGTTTTAGGGGGCGGCCGGAATGCGGACGCTGCGTTGAATCAGGCGTTGTTTGTCGTGAGAGGGCCGCCAGAGTCAGATTCTAAATCCATAAGGCCCCCCGATCGGAGAAAAGCGCAGCGGACGCTAAGGAACTGTTAAGAAATAACTTTTCAATAGTGCGCAGGATTTTTCTTCGAGAGTGCCACTCAAAAATCAGGCGCATAGTGGGCTATGTAACTGATTTTTGAGTAGTACTATCGGAGAAAAAAACAAGCAATATGAAAAGTTATTTTTTGACAGTTCCTTAGCTCGAAAAGACCTCGCTAAGCGCCGGCGGTTTTCTACGGGTTCCTTATGGATTTAGAATCTGGCTCTGGCTGCACACCCGGTAAGCTATAATAAAAAACAATCGATAATATAGCTCACACGGTGATTTGTAAACAGGCATGAGGCTTATACAGTAAATGCCATTGATTCAGACAATTTGAACAGTTACGATTTTATACATAAGAGGCGGGATACAGGCCATGCTGTGGAAGAACAGGATTATTTCCATTGATATAGAGACAACCGGTTTAGACGCAACCGAGGACGAGATCGTGCAGATTTCGATTGTCAACGGGAGAGGAAAAACTCTTTATAATTCATACATCAGGCCAGAGGACGGGCGCGCATGGGACAGAGGGATGGGATCCCGCAAGGCCGCCTGGCAGGCTGTCAGAAACGCGCCGGCGCTCCGGCACGAGCGCCGTAAGATCGAGCGGATCTTACGGCGGGCGGATCTGATCGTGGGATATAACCACAAGGCGTTTGATATGCCGTTTTTGGCGGCCAAGGGCATCAATACAGCGGTAAAGGCCAGGCTCTATGATGTCATGCTGGAATTTGCCTATATTGCCGGGGAATACAATGATGAGTACGGGGACTATTGCTGGAAGCCTCTGACCTACTGCGCCTGGTATTACGGCTATACGGATTACAAGCCGCACGACGCGAATGAGGACGCCCTGGCGGCGCTGTACTGCTACTACGCAATCCAGCGCGACCGGAAAGGGCGGAGGACAGCGGAGAAAAGGAAGCGGTCGCTTCGGGCGGGATGAATGGTAACCCTTCAGATACCCCTGAACGGTTACGGTGAATGGGCGGCGATGTCATCGAAAAAATAATGGTTGACAAAAGCGGTGGGGCGTGATAAACTATCTAAGGCTTGAATGAAGCGCGCGTTGTTTAGACCTTCATTTGCCGTTATTGCTGCTGTGGCTCAGTCGGTAGAGCGTCGCATTGGTAGTGCGGAGGTCACGGGTCCGATTCCCGTCAGCAGCTTTAAAATACTTGCAAATACAGGCGTTTTAAGGAGCTTGCTCTTTGAAACGCCTGTATTTTGTAACAGTCCGGGTTATCGGAACTGTTATTTTTTTGCGGGCCGCGCGCCGGGCGGGGGAAACGCATTCCCCCTGCCCGGCGCGCAATTTGAAGCCTGCATATGCATATAGCTGAAAAGGGGCGTTTTTATGTCATATCGCTCAGCCGCATATCCCATTGAAAATTCGTGAGGACCGGATTAATTTTTAGTTATTCTGTTTTTTTCTTTAAATCTGAAAATCAAATTTCCAACATGATAGTGGGGGCATGGCTCTTCATCCAGTATGTAATAATTGATGGCGTCTGCCACGAGAATCGCAATCACAGCCACGCCAATCCATATCAGCGAAAATGGCAGGCAGATGACGCCCTGATAATTAAAGGGCATGCCGCTGTAGTCCCACATTCCGATATGAAGAAAATATTTATCCCAAAGGCCGACCGTCAGCTCAAGCAGAGTCACCACGCAGGCGCCAAGCATCCCCTGTAAAAGGAGATCCAGATGCCAGGATAGCTCATTGTTAAACTGGTCAAAAATCAAAAACGAAAGACCGCCCATGATGCCGCACAGAGGATGGCTGCACCCCAGTCCCCCATGCGACATAGCGCTTTTAAAACATACCTCAATGGCAAGATACGCGGTAAAGCCCACAAAAAACAGAAACAGGCTCTTATAAAAATGTTTCATCCCAAAACCTCGCTTATGATTCTTTATTTTGTACAGTATATGCTTTGGGCGCTTCGGATTGGTACTCATCCGGGATGGCAATGGCATAATCGATCATCTCTAGAGCGTGTTTGAAAATTGCTTTCTGGTAGCTGTGCGTGCCACTTTGTGGGAGATTTGGGCCAAATAAACGCGGCGCAGTGGGCTGCGTTAAGTGAATTTGGCACAAATATACCGCGAAGTGGGGCGTGCAGATGGCAGGAATGAATTTTCAAACACGCTCTAGGGCGATGACGATAAAATAAAAAAATACGGGGAATGATTTTTCAGGTATTTCATGGCAGAATAGAATTAAAGATGGGAGGCATGCGATGCGTAAATTGAAGGTTTATCCGGACACCTCGGCGGCCAGCTATCTGTATCAGTTGGACACACCGGAAAAATGAAAGATACGCTGGTTTTCAGAGGAGGCGCCGGGTAAGATGAAACAATCGCGGAATTTATCACCCTGAATCCTTTTGGCAGGCAGGGCAGTACACGCTGCTCCTGCCGCCCACTACAATACGGCAGAGCGTTTCCCCGCATTTCGGGCATGGTTTTCCAGCCTGTCCGTAGACCTGCAGGTATGGCGTGTTGCGGTAATCCTGTCCTTTGGTTTCTAAATAGTCCTCCGGCGTTATCCTATTCGTATCAATAAAAAAAGAAATACGTTCCGGGATAACTGCCGTAAGCTGTTCCCATTCGTCCATATTCAGGCTGTTTGCCGGACGCGCCGGATAGATCCCCGCAGTAAACAGAATTTCGTCAGAATAGATATTTCCTATGCCTGCGATAATGTGCTGATCCAGCAGGCATTCTTTTATGGCTTTCCTCCGTTTCCCCAGGCGGCTGCTCAAATATGCGGCGGTAAGCTCCTCATCCAGCGGCTCTGCCCCTAATTTGCGGATCCCGCTGTACGTGTCAGCCTCGTCTTTTCCGAGGAGCCAGAACCGCCCGAAACGGCGCGTGTCAGAAAAACGCAGTTCTTTGCCGCTGTTCAGGCTGAAAATGACGTGCGTATGTTTTTCTTCCGGGCAGCCGGCGGGGGTAATCAGAAGGCAGCCTGTCATTCGTAAATGCAGGATCATACGGTCGCCGCTGTCTAGGTGGACAGAGAGAAATTTCCCCCTGCGCGTCAAGTGTGAGATGGTCTGTCCTGTCAGCCGCCCGCAAAATTCGCGGGCCGCCGGGTAAGCCGTCACTTCCGGGCGTTTTACCGTTACATGTTGAATCGTAAGCCCCTGTATCTGCGGCTCAATGACTCGCTTAATGGTTTCTACTTCAGGTAATTCAGGCATTTTTTTCCTTTCTCTGTGTGATCAGGCTTCTGGCTGGCTTTCGCGCTTCCCCGTGATAAGAGTAGTAATGAACCATCACAGGAGGAGCGTCAAAGGGAAGCTGCATGGCGTCATCATCCCTCAATAGCCAAGCCCGCCTTTACCAACCATTCCAACGGACCTTATTTTCCGCGGTCGCCCTGATCTGCGCGGGCAGTTCGGCATCCTTGTCCGGATAGCTAGAGCGTGTTTGAAAATTCATTCCTGGCATCTGCACGCCCCACTTCGCGGTATATTTGTGCCAAATTCACTTAACGTAGCCCACTACGCCGCGTTCATTTGGCACAAATCTCCCACAAAGTGGCACGCACAGCTACCAGAAAGCAATTTTCAAACACGCTCTAGGAACAACCAGGGCAGGAAGATAATAGATGTCAGGGACAGGCAGTCTTAAACATTACCTGCTGCTGCGTTTTCGGATCCTGATTCTGTGAGGATACGGTTCATAGAAAAAACAACAAAAAAATAAACGCACCGAAACCCGATCATTCAAGTTTTCAATACGTTTTAAAAGTGCCGGCTGCGGGACTTGAACCCGCACGGTGTTGCCACCAATGGATTTTGAGTCCACCTCGTCTGCCATTCCGACAAGCCGGCATTTTTACTAAGCTATTTTATATTACCAAATCTTCAGGGGAATTGCAACTGTTTTTTTGCTTTTAGCCAAGAGATTTTAGCCAGGGATTTGTAACAGTTCAGGGCCATCTGAATTGTTACGGAGATTAGGCTTATGTGCGGTTCAATATCATGATGTCGGGGGCAAAAGGTCTTTTGACCCCTTTGATACCGGATTGCTCCGCACTTTGCGCTCCCGCAATCCTCAAAAACATTCAAAATCCGCCCTGATCACACCCACCAGCCCGCGCCCGCGCCGCCACCGTATTTTTCAACGATCAGCGGCAACAGACAAAGCTCAAAACAACAACTCGCACACATGCAGAAAATCAGAGATTGAAAAAACGCCCATAATATTGTATGATAAACGAAACCGGCAGGCAGGCCGCCTTTGGCCGGCTTTGCGAACACATTGCATATGGAGGTGAATACCGTGACTTGTCAGGAAGCGGAGCGCATGGTGACGCCCTATATAAACGACAATCTGTCCGGAGAAGAAGTGGACGCGTTTCTGCATCATCTGGAGACGTGCAAAAACTGCCAGGAGGAGCTTGAGATCTATTTTATGGTAGATGTGGGCTTAAAACAGCTTGACAGGGATTCCGGGGCGTTTGACATCGCCGGGGCGCTGAAGGAGAGAATTGAGGACTCCTATGCAAGAGTGGGCCGTCTGAGGACGCTTAAGACGTTAAGCTATGCGGTGCGGACGCTGGCGGCCATGGCTGTGGCTGTGACAGTTCTTCTGCAGTTTCGGATCTGGCTTTGGCCGTGACGCGCGGCTGTTTGCCGGGGCGGCCCGGCCGGAAAAATGAGGAGACAGGAAAAATGGGCAAAATCGTATTGATAGACGGGCACAGTATCTTAAACCGCGCCTTTTACGGCGTGCCGGAGCTGACGAATTCGGAGGGGCTTCACACGAACGCGGTATACGGCTTTTTGAATATTATGTTCCGGGTGCTGGAGGATGAGAAGGCGGATTATCTGGCGGTGGCGTTTGATTTGAAGGAACCGACCTTCCGCCACAAGATGTTTGAGGCGTATAAGGGAACCAGAAAGCCGATGCCGGAGGAGCTGCGGGAGCAGGTTCCGCTGATTAAAGAGGTTCTGGCTTCGATGGGAATACCTCTGCTTACAAAGCCGGGGTATGAGGCGGACGATATCCTTGGGACCGTGGCCAGGCGGTGCGCGCAGGAAGGGGCGGATGTCTCGATTGTGTCCGGCGACCGCGATCTCTTACAGCTTGCGGATGAGCGGATCAAGATCCGCATGCCGCGGACATCAAAGGGCGTTACGCAGATAAAGGATTACTATCCGGAGGATGTAAAGCGGGAGTATCAGGTGACGCCAAAGGAATTCATTGACGTAAAGGCCCTGATGGGCGATGCGTCAGACAATATTCCCGGCGTGCCGGCCATTGGGGAGAAGACGGCGACGAGCCTGATTGCCGCCTATGGTTCCATTGAAAATGCGTATGCCCATATAGATGAGGTGAAGCCGCCAAGGGCCCGGAAGGCGCTTGGCGAGCATTATGATATGGCAAGGCTCTGCAAGGAGCTGGCCACGATCTGCACGGACTGTGCGGTTGACTTTTCGCTGGAGGAGGCAAAAGTCGGAAACCTGTTTACGCCGGAGGCGTACCGCCATATGAAGCGCCTGGAGTTTAAATCGCTTCTCCAGAAATTCGGGCAGGACGCGGTTTCAGAAGAAGGGATTGAGACGAAATTCTGCCTGATATCGGAGCTTTCCGCGGCGGAGGCGGTGTTTGAGAAAGCCCTTAAGGGGCCGGAGGCCGGCGCGCAGCTCGTGACAGAGGATGGGGAGGTGGAGGCGCTGGCGCTCTGCCTTGGCGAGGAGGAGATCTATGCGATCCCGGCGTCGGGCTTTATGACAGGGGCGTATCTGGCGGGGAAGCTGGAGGAGATCTGCCGGAGCGCGCCGCGGGTCAGCGCGCTGGATTTGAAGGCGCAGCTTCCGTATCTGAAGAGCCGGGACCGGACCGTGGCGGACGGGCTGAGGAATATGGACGGCGGCGAGGCGCTTTTTGACGCCGGGGTGGCGGGGTACCTGCTCAATCCCTTAAAGGATACCTACGGCTATGATGATCTGGCCAGGGATTACCTGGGGATGACGGTTCCGTCCAGGGCGGATCTGCTGGGAAAGACGTCCTTTAAGGAAGCGTTTGCGGCCGGGGATGAGAAGGCAAAAACCGTTGTCTGCTACATGGGCTATGTGGCCTATAAGAGCCGGGCGGCGCTGGAGGGGCGGCTTTTAAAGGCCGGCATGAGGAAGCTGTTTTATGAGATCGAGATGCCGGTGATCTACAGCCTGTACCATATGGAGGAGGAGGGAATCACGGTCCGGCGCGAGGAGCTTAAGGCGTACGGGGAACGCCTCAAGGTGCAGATAGAACGGCTGGAGCAGGAGATCTACGCGGACACGGGCTGTGAATTTAATATCAATTCCCCCAAGCAGCTCGGTGAAATTTTGTTCGGGAAAATGAAAATGCCGGGCGGGAAGAAGACGAAGACCGGCTACTCCACGGCGGCGGATGTGCTGGAAAAGCTGGCGCCGGATTATCCGGTGGTGAGGAAGATCCTGGATTACCGCCAGGTGGCGAAGCTGAAATCCACGTATGCGGACGGCCTGGCCGCCTTTATCCGGGAGGACGGGCGGATCCACGGGACGTTTAACCAGACGATCACCGCCACGGGCCGCATCAGCAGCGCGGAGCCGAACCTCCAGAATATCCCGGTGCGCATGGAGCTGGGGCGGGAGATAAGACGGCTGTTTGTGCCCGCTAAAGGGTGCGTCCTCGTGGACGCAGATTACTCGCAGATTGAGCTGCGCGTGCTGGCCCATATGTCAGGGGACGAGAACCTGATCGGCGCGTACCAGAAGGCGGAGGACATCCACGCCATTACGGCCTCGGAGGTGTTCCACGTCCCGCTTTCCGAGGTGACGCCGCTGCTGCGCAGAAATGCCAAGGCGGTCAATTTTGGGATTGTGTACGGCATCAGCGCCTTTGGCCTTAGCGAGGACTTAAGCATATCGAGGAAGGAAGCGCTTGACTATATTAACCGCTATTTTGAGACTTACCCGCAGGTCAAAAAATTCCTGGACGGCCTGGTGGAGAGCGGGAAGGAATGCGGCTATGTGGAGACGATGTTCGGCCGCCGCAGGCCCATACCGGAGTTAAAATCCACGAATTTCATGCAGCGCTCCTTTGGCGAGCGGGCGGCCATGAATTCGCCGATCCAGGGGACGGCGGCGGATATCATCAAGATCGCCATGATACGGGTGGATCAAAGGCTGCGAAAGGAGGGCTTCCTCTCGCGGCTGGTGCTGCAGGTCCACGACGAGCTTTTGATCGAGACGAGGAAGGAAGAGCTTGAGGGCGTAAAGCGGATCCTCGAGGAGGAGATGAAGGGGGCCGTAAGCCTTAAGGTGGCCCTGGAGATCGATATGAAAACAGGGAATTCCTGGTTTGAGACGAAATAGGGCGGCGGTTTCCGTTGTCAGGGAAGGAATAGAAGAATTATGAAAATCATCAGTCTGACCGGGGGCGTCGGCTCCGGCAAAAGCGAGGTTTTAAAGCTTCTGCGCGAGGAGTACGGCGCGGAGGTGATCGTAGCGGATCAGGTGGCCCACCAGCTCATGGAGCCGGGGAAAAAGGGATATAAGCGCGTGGTGGAGGCCCTGGGGGACTCCTTTTTGAACGCGGACGGCAGCATTGACCGCGGAGAGCTTGCGAAACTGATTTTCCAGGATAAGGAGGCGGTCGCCAAAATGAATGCGATCATCCACCCCATGGCCTGGAAGGAGATCGGGTATGCGATTACGCATTCCGATAAAAACCTGATCGTGGTGGAGGCGGCTCTGTTTGACGAGGAGCACAACGCCATGTTTGATGAGATCTGGTATGTCCGGGCCGAGCGGGAGACGCGGATCCGCCGCCTGATGGAGGGCCGGGGATACACGAGGCAGAAGTGCCTGGAAATCATGGCGAACCAGGCGTCCGAGGAGGAGTATGGGGCGCTGGCGGATCATGTGCTGGACAATAACGGGACAGTGGGGGAGCTGCGCTCCCTCCTTGCGCGGCTGCTGGAGGAGGATTCATAACATGCGGATGGTGAGTATTGCGAGCGGCAGCAGCGGAAATTGTATTTACATAGGAAGCGAAAAGACGCATATCCTGGTGGACGCCGGGATCAGCAACAAACGGATCGAAAAGGGACTGAATGAGCTTGGCGTCAAGGGAAGCGAGCTGAACGGAGTCCTGATCACCCATGAGCATTCGGACCACATAAAGGGCCTGGGGGTCCTGGCCCGCAAATACGGGCTCCCGATCTACAGCGCAAAGGAGACGCTTAAGGAGATAAGCGGTGTGAAAAGCCTGGGCGATTTTCCAAAGGAGCTCTTCTGCCCGATCTGTCCGGATGTGGATTTCATGATCGGGGATCTGGAGATCAAACCGTTTCGGATCGATCACGACGCGGCCAATCCGGTGGCGTACCGGATCCAGCACGGCAGAAAGTCAGCGGCGGTGGCCACGGATATGGGGCATTATTCCCAATATATCATTGATCATCTGCAGGGCCTTGACGCGGTTCTGCTGGAATCGAACCATGACGTGCGGATGCTGGAAGCCGGGCCGTACCCTTACTATTTAAAGAGACGGATTCTCGGGGATCACGGCCATTTATCGAATGAGACGGCGGGGCGGCTTTTGAACTGTATCCTGCACGACAATTTAAAGCATATTTTTCTGGGCCATTTAAGTAAGGAAAATAATTATGAGGAGCTGGCCTATGAGACGGTGCGGTTTGAGATCACGCAGGGAGACGGGCCGTATACGGCGGCTGATTTCCCCATCAGCGTGGCGAGGCGCGATGAGATGTCCGGGATTGTTACGATTTAAGGAGGAACAGGCGGTATGAGCAAGATTATTATTACAATAGTAGGAAAGGACCGGGTGGGCATTGTTGCCAAAACCTGCAACTATCTGGCGGATAACCAGATGAATATCCTGGATATCACACAGACGATCCTGCAGGATTATTTTAATATGATGATGATCGTGGATATTTCCAGGGCGGAGAAATCCTTTGACGATATGGCGAGGGAGCTGTCTGAGGTAGGGGAGTCGATCGGCGTGGCGATACGCTGTCAGAGGGAGGAAATCTTTACCAGCATGCACCGGATTTGACGGGCGGCAGACGCAGAAAGGACGGAACATCAAATGATTAATATTTCGGAGGTACTGGAAACCAACAATATGGTCGCGCATGAGAAGCTGGATGTGCGCACGATTACTATGGGAATCAGCCTTCTGGACTGCGCGGACAGCGATTTAAACCGGATGAACGCCAGAATTTACAATAAGATCACGACCTTTGCCAGGGATCTGGTTTCCACCGGGGACGCGATTGGGCGCGAGTTCGGCGTGCCGATTGTCAATAAACGGATTTCGGTGACGCCGGCTGCGCTGGTTGGCGGAAACGCGTGCAAGGATTCCGCTGATTTTGTGGAGGTGGCGAAGACGCTCGATAAGGCGGCCAAAGAGGTAGGGGTGAATTTTATCGGAGGCTATTCGGCGCTGGTATCCAAGGGCATGACCCCGGCGGACGAGCGGCTGATCCGCTCCATCCCGCAGGCCATGGCCTCAACGGAGCGGGTGTGCAGCTCGGTCAATGTGGCTTCCACAAAGACGGGCCTGAATATGGACGCCGTGCGCCTGATGGGGGAGATTGTCCTTAAGACGGCTGAGGCCACGAAGGAGCAGGATTCCCTGGGATGCGCCAAGCTTGTGATTTTCTGCAACGCGCCGGATGACAACCCGTTTATGGCAGGCGCGTTCCACGGGGTTACGGAGGCAGACGCGATCATCAATGTCGGCGTCAGCGGCCCGGGCGTGGTGAAGACCGCGCTTGAGAGGGTGCGCGGCGAGAGCTTTGAGGTTCTCTGCGAGACGATCAAAAAGACGGCCTTTAAGATCACGCGCGTGGGCCAGCTTGTCGCGCAGGAGGCGTCCAAGCGCTTACATGTCCCGTTCGGGATTATCGATCTGTCCCTGGCGCCGACTCCGGCTGTGGGAGACAGCGTGGCGGGGATCCTGGAGGAGATCGGCCTGGAGCGCAGCGGCGCGCCGGGGACCACGGCGGCCCTGGCAATGCTGAATGATCAGGTGAAAAAGGGCGGGATCATGGCCTCTTCGTATGTGGGGGGATTGAGCGGCGCGTTTATTCCGGTCAGCGAGGATCAGGGGATGATCGACGCGGTTTCAGAGGGCGCGCTTACGCTTGAAAAACTGGAGGCCATGACGTGCGTCTGCTCCGTGGGGCTTGATATGATTGCCATTCCGGGAAATACGAAGGCGGCGACGATTTCGGGTATCATCGCGGATGAGGCGGCGATCGGCATGGTGAACCAGAAGACGACGGCTGTGAGGCTGATCCCGGTGATCGGGAAGGATGTGGGGGATACGGCGGAGTTTGGCGGGCTTTTGGGGTATGCGCCGATTATGCCGGTGAACCGTTTTGCGTGCGATGCATTTGTGGGGCGCGAGGGGAGGATTCCGGCGCCGGTGCATAGTTTTAAAAATTAGCGGGATGACCGTGATTTGAGGCGGATCGTAGAAGAGCCGCCGGAAACAGACCATATATCCGACGAAACCGCGCTCTCGCTCAGAGAAAAGCGCAGCGGATGCTAAGCTCGAAAAGACCTCGCTAAGCACCGGCGGTTTTTTATGGGTTTCTTACGGATATATGGTCTGTTTCCGGCTGCTTTATTGGCGGTTTCGGGGAGATGGACGAGGATATATGAAGGTTGGTTCGGGATTGACGGGGGAGAAGAGCGGGGAAGGGGCTATGACGCAGAGGGAGGAGCTTGAGGATGCGGTGCGCGGGCTTTTGAACAGGGAGCTTAAGCGGATTACGTGTTCTAATCCGAACGGGAGAGGGGAGTTTATTAAGCTGACGGTCCGTCCGGTGGAAATTAAGGGGAGGCTGTTGTTTCAGGTGGAGGAATTTACGGATAGACAGGCTTTTCAGAAGAATCTGGGGAGGGATGAGGCGGCTTGCTATGTGGCGGGGCAGATTGGGAGTTTTTACCGCAATGCGGAAGGATTTTCGGGAACGGCGTCGCTGTATGTGATGGTGAGTAAAAAGGGGAAGATGACTGTTAAGATGAGGGGGATTTCCGGGGAGCGTGCGGGCGCGGCGAAGGCAGAGGCGAGGAGGCCGGGGCCTGCGCGTATTGGGGCGCCGGGGTATGAGGGCGCGAACGGTTCCCTAACGGAAAATGGGAGCGGAGCGTGCGGCTGGGAAAAAACCTGTCTCAGTCATAACCGGAGCAGGAATTATATTCTGAGGGAAGGCGAGCCGGTTCCGTTTTTGGTGGATTTGGGAGTTATGACGCGGGACGGCAGGGTGGTGAAGGGGAAGTATGATAAGTTCCGGCAGATCAACCGGTTTTTGGAGTTTATTGAGGATGTTCTTCCGGAGCTCTCGCGGGAGAGGACGAATACGATTGTGGATTTTGGCTGCGGGAAGTCGTATCTGACGTTTGCCATGTATTATTATTTGAAAGAGGTTAGGGGGTATCCGATCCGGGTAACGGGGCTGGATTTGAAGAAGGATGTGATTGATCTCTGCAGCCGCCTTGGGGAGAAGTTTGGGTTTGAGGATTTGCGGTTCTGCCATGGGGATATCGCCGGATATGAGGGCGCAGAGCGGGCGGACATGGTGGTTTCCCTGCATGCGTGCGACACAGCCACGGATTTTGCCCTGGCAAAGGCTGTGAAGTGGGGCGCTAAGGTGATTTTGTCTGTGCCTTGCTGCCAGCATGAGCTGAACCGCCAGCTTGAGAATGAGCTTTTGGGGCCGGTGCTTCAGTATGGTATTATAAAGGAGCGGATGGCGGCTCTTTTGACAGACGGGATCCGGGCGCGGCTTCTGGAGGAGGCCGGGTACAGGACGCAGCTATTGGAATTTATCGATATGGAGCATACGCCGAAAAATATTATGATCCGCGCGGTGCGGCGCGGGAAACAGCGTGACGGCGGCGGCAGGGATGAGCTTGAGAGGCTTTTTAAGGAGCTTCATGTGGAGCCGGCGCTTTGGCGGCTGTTTAAGGAGGGCGGTGATACGCTGGCGTCATGTAAGTAAAAAACGATAAAGAAAGATAAGCACAGAGGCAGGTAATCATCAGCAAATGAAAGAGAGTAATATATGGTGAGATTTGCTTATTGGAATGTACATAAAAAAAGCCGTCAATAATTTTATTGTTGATCTTTATATGAAAGATACCAGGGGCAAAAGGTCTAAAATCCGATGCAGGCTCGCTTGAATGAGGATTTTTGAACCTGGGACCCGCCAAAAACATGAAAAAGGAATTCATGAACCACGGCCCGCATAATTTGTCTACCGGATGCTTTGAGTAAATGGTATTCGGCAGACAAATTACGCGGGCCGTTTTCTACACAATCACAACCCCCTGCTGATATTCATTTTTATAATTCCCCCCCTTTTCATACCGGATGGTTTCACGGATATGGGAGGCGCGGATCTCCTGCTCCAGCATGGCCAGGGCCAGGGGCGGGAGTGTTTTTTTTGCGGCCGCGGGCCGCGTCAGGAGCGGGATGGACGAGGTTTCTTTTAAATGCTTAAGAAGCGGCGCGCTCTGCCGGCGAAAGCCCAGGATACGGGCATAGGGGGCGTAGCCGGCCTGTTTAAATGCCTGGACATCGCCGGCCCGCAGATCAAGTGCCAGATGCAGCAGGGCGCGGCTTATGCGGCTGTACGTAAAGGAACGGCTTTTGAGCAGGCGGATGCGCTCTGTGAAGGAGGCGGGGAAGAAGGCGCTTTTTTGCAGGCGCTTCTCAAGCTCGGGCGCGAGATCCGCGATATCGCAAAAGGCGCCGGAAAGGATCCGGTAATTGAGCAGGGAGGAGAGGTCGTCCGCAAACAGGGGAAGCTCCCCCCGGACGGCGTCCAGGGAGGAAACGGGGATAAACGGCGCGAGCGCGTCCGCATCCCCGCTTTTCAGCGCCCTTCGCAGGGCCGCGGCGGAGGGAAGAAAGGACGCGTCCGGAAGCCCGTTCTCATGATAATGGCTGCCTTCCCGGAGGAAGGTGACAAACCTTAGGGGGCTTTTCTGCCGGATCCCGGCCCGGATATATTCAATGCCAAGGAGGTTATTCGGAGATTGGAGAAGCTCGCGCTTCTTTTCGTCAAAAAGGGAGGGGGCCAGGAGGCAGAGGGCCCGGCTGCGGCTCGTCGGGTAGCTCATGCCCTGCTTTAAGCCCTCAAGGAGCAGCTCCTTAAACTCCGGCGTCTCGCGCTCCATAAGGCCGGCCGCCCGGGCAAGGGGGTCAAGGCTTCCGCACTCGCTTCCGAAGCACAGGCAGTCCACGCCTCCAAGAGCCGTAAAAAGGGCCACGCCAAAGGAGGCAAATTCCATCGCCGAGGCGGTGGAAAAGGCGACGGGAAGCTCAAGGACGAGATCCACGCCGGCCCGCAGGGCCATCGCGGCGCGCGCGTATTTGTCAAACACAGCCGGCTCGCCGCGCTGTACAAAGCTTCCGCTCATGAGCGCAACGCAGAAATCCGCCCCTGTCAGCTCCTTTGAGCGCTCCAGGTGGTACAGGTGGCCGTTGTGGAATGGGTTGTATTCGGTGATAAAGCCAATAACGTTCATGTTGAATTCTCACTTTTTTGAATTATTTTGAAGGATTGTGTTACTGTTTTTTAAAATTTATATCAGGATTGCGTATTCTATTATATAGGGAAATGGAAGGCGCGTAAAGGTAAAGATATTTAGACGGCGAGAGCCGTTGGGGAAGGGCCGTGGATCCGCGCAGTCCGGCATTTTTTCGGAGCGGAAGCGCGGTTTCACCGGGTTTACCGTACTTTTTTGGCAGCATTGTCTCAACTCTTCCCGCGAACATGATTACTGAAACAATTTATCCGGAAAAACCATGATTTACAGCCCGCCGCCTGTTAAAAATTTAATTAACAAATTATGGCTTGTATACAATAAACAGGTGGTATATAATAATACCAGTGGATACACGGATGCGCGCATTTCCACAGTCCGGCATAGCTGTGGAGCGCAGCAGTTACGGTTCGCACACCAGAGGCGCGCAGTACATTACACATTCAGGAAAGGGGTTTTTGATTCATGAAATTTATTGATTTGATGAAAGAAAAGGCAAAGCAGGACAAGCAGACCATTGTTTTACCGGAGAGCAAGGACAAGAGAACGCTGATTGCGGCGGCCCAGGTATTAAAGGAAGGAACGGCGGATCTGATCATGGTCGGTAAGGAAGAGAAGATCATGGACGGCGCCGGATGGTTGGAAGTGGATCTGGCGGGCTTAAAGGTGGTGGATCCGGATCTGGATCCGAATTTTGAGAGCTATGCCAACACCCTGTTCGAGCTCAGAAAGCACAAAGGGATGACCCTTGAGAAAGCGGAGGAGATCCTGAAGGAGGATTATATCACCTACGGCGTTATGATGGTTAAGAAAAAGGATGCCGACGGACTGGTGGCAGGGGCCTGCCATGCGACGGCGGATACGCTGCGGCCGGCGCTTCAGATTCTTAAAACGGCTCCCGGGACGGAGCTCGTTTCCGGCTTCTTTATCATGGATGTTCCGAACTGCGAATTCGGCAGCAACGGCACCTTCCTCTTTGCAGACTGCGGCTTAAACCAGGATCCGACGGCGGAGGAGCTGGCCGCGATCGCGGATTCCAGCGCCAAGAGCTTCCGTTCCCTGGTGGGAGAGAAGCCGACTATCGCGATGCTGTCCCATTCCACCAAGGGAAGCGCCAAGCATCCTCTGGTTGACAAGGTGGTAAAGGCAACCGAGATTGCCCATGAGAAATACCCGTCGCTTGATCTGGACGGCGAGCTTCAGCTTGACGCCGCGATTGTTCCGGCGGTGGCCCGGACAAAGGCGAAAGGGAGCGAAGTGGCGGGACGCGCCAACGTGCTCATTTTCCCGAACCTTGACTGCGGCAACATCGGCTATAAGCTGGTTCAGAGGCTGGCCAAGGCAGAGGCTTACGGCCCGATGCTGCAGGGTATTGCAAGGCCGGTCAACGACTTATCCCGAGGCTGCTCGGCAGAGGATATCGTGGGCGTGATCGCCCTGACCGCCGTACAGGCGCAGATGGTTTAAGACTTAGGAGACATGCCGCCATGGGAGAGCAGGGCCCATGGCGGCGTGCGTTGTGAGAGAACGATGTGTGAAAGAAAGGAAACAGCCATGAATATTTTAGTTATCAACTGCGGAAGCTCTTCATTAAAATATCAGTTAATCAACTCCGAGTCCGAGGAGGTTCTGGCAAAGGGGCTGTGCGAGCGGATCGGCATTGACGGCCAGCTCACCTACCAGCCGGAGAACGGGAAAAAGGAAACTTCCGACATTGCGATGCCGACCCACACAGAGGCCATCAATGCGGTCATCCGCGCGCTGACGAATGAGGCCACGGGCGTGATTAAGAGCCTGTCCGAGGTGGGGGCGGTCGGCCACCGCGTGGTGCATGGCGGCGAGAAATTTACTTCCTCCTGCCTGATAAACGAAGCCTCCATCAAGGCCATTGAGGAGTGCAACGACTTGGCTCCGCTGCATAATCCGGCCAATCTGATCGGAATCCGCGCCTGTGAGGAGCTGATGCCGGGCGTGCCGATGGTCGCTGTGTTTGATACGGCTTTCCATCAGACTATGCCGGAGGTGGCCTATATTTACGGCCTTCCGTACGAGTATTACGAGAAGTACAAGGTGAGAAGATACGGCTTCCACGGAACCTCCCACAGCTATGTATCAAAGCGTGTGGCAGAGATCACCGGAAAGCCCTATGATCAGATGAAGATCGTCGTGTGCCATTTAGGAAACGGCGCGAGCATTTCCGCCGTAAACTGCGGAAAATCCGTGGATACCAGCATGGGACTGACGCCGTTGGAGGGCCTGGTGATGGGAACGCGTTCCGGCGATATCGATCCGGCGATTATGGAGTATATCGCCAAAAAGGAGAACAAGAACATAGAGGAGATGACGGCGGTTCTCAATAAGAAGTCCGGCATGCTGGGCATCTCCGGCGTATCAAGCGACGGGCGCGACTTAGAGGCTGCCGCGGCCTCCGGGAATAAGAGGGCGGAGCTTGCACTTGACGCGTTCAACTACAGGGTGATCAAATACATCGGCGCCTATGCGGCTGTCATGAACGGCGTGGATGCCATCGCCTTTACGGCCGGCATCGGCGAGAACAATAAGGCGATGCGTCAGGCCGTGTGCGACAGCCTTTCCTATCTTGGCGTAAAGCTGGATCCGGAAAAGAACGATGTCAGAGGCGAGGAGCGCATTATCTCAGCAGACGACTCAAAGGCGCAGGTATTGTTAGTGCCCACAAATGAGGAGCTTGCCATCGCAAGAGAGACGCTGGCTCTTGTAAAATAAAGGATTGACAAAAGGCATTCCTCTTTGTATAATATCAAAGTGCGTATCAGGAGAGAAGTATGCTGATTCATTTATCTGAGCTTTTTACCCGCGAGGGAAAAAGGGAGGTATATATCGCCCGGTTCGGGCTTTCGTCCGTGGCGTTTGGCTCCGGCCTTTATGAGGTGGTACAGGCAGAGCCCTTTGAACTTGTGTTTACGGGCCTTGGCGGGAGGAAGTGTTCCATGAAAGGGGATTCCTCGCTTGTGCTTCGCACCCCGTGCGCCAGATGCCTGGAGCCTGTTACATTTTCCTGTGAGCTGCATTTTGATCAGGAGCTTACTCCGGATCAGGACGGGGCGGCGCAGGATGCGGATCAGGAAAAAGAGCCGTATTTGAACGGCTGCGAGCTGGATGTGGATCAATTGGTTTGCAATGAGCTGATATTGAGTCTGCCTATGAGAGTCCTGTGCAGAGAAGACTGCAAGGGGATTTGCAATAGATGTGGTACAAATCTCAATCTTCGGACTTGTACCTGTGACACTGGGCCATTCGATCCAAGGATGTCGGTTTTTCAGGAGATTTTTAATGAAATGAAGGAGGTGTAACCATGTCTATCTGTCCTAAGAATAAGTCTTCCAAAGCGAGAAGAGACAGCCGCAGGGCTAACTGGAAGATGAGCGCTCCGAATCTGGTAAAGTGCAGCAAGTGCGGCGCTTTGATGATGCCTCACAGAGTCTGCAAGGCTTGTGGCTCTTATAATAAGAGAGAGATCGTCAGCGTTGGGGATTAAGATTTGAAAAACATCAAAACTGAAAAAGTTAGGTAACATGGGGCTTCTGGGGTTTTTCCTCAGGAGCCTTTGTTCTTGACAATAGAATCCACGCTCTGTGAGGATTCTATTGTATACATAATGCGGCTTTCCGAAAGGTTTTCTTTAGCGGGGCTTTTATTATGTTACTGTTCACACACCGGCCAAACCGCATTTTTTGGGGTTTGTGCGCATCGCGAAGCGTGTTACTGGGCACAGCCCGGCAGGGGGGTGAACAGTAACTTTGTTATTCCGAAAAGCAGGAAATTTTATTCCTTTAGAATTGATACCATTCCCAAAATGGGATATACTGTTTAGGAAAGCGAGGTGCGTTCTTAATGTATATGACCGTAAAACAGGCCGCAGAAAAATGAAAAATTTCTGACAGGAGAGTTCGTATATTATGTTCAGAGGGTAAAATACCAGGAGTAACCCGTGAAGGACGTATCTGGATGATTCCGACAGACGCGAAAAAACCAGAGGATGGGCGATTTAAGACAGAGGGGCTGACACACATAAAACAGTCCTGTAAATTTTCTTTTTTCTATATATTTCAGACGTTTCAGACATTCACAATCAGATTGTGGATACATAAATTTCTAAGTGCCTTTTCCGGCAAACTGTGTTATGATAATCCCAATCATTTAAAGCGCCGCAGAAAGAGATCTGCACTCTCAGCCGCCAAGGCAGGCGCGGCGGGGCTCCGGGAGCACATAGATTAGCAGAGGAGGAATGCCGCGATGCGGATTCAGCATATTCACAAGACAAAATGTGTGTTTGGCTGTCTTTTGATGGCGCTGGGCGTGGCGATGCCGTATTTCGTGACCATTGACGCCTGGGGGATTCCACAGGGGGCTTATGCGGCGCTCGGCGGGAAGAATGAACTGTCGCTGTGGATTGCGGCCATGCGCCTGATCGGGATGAATTCGCTCCGGGCCTTTCCCCATTATCTGGGCGCGTTTACGCTCGCGGAGTCCGTGGAGCTTGCAGGCGGCGGGCAGGCGGCGGCCTGGCTGAAGGCGGCGGCTGTGTGTATCCTGATCCCGGCCGTATACGCGCTGATAGGGGCCGTCCACCATATCCGCTACGATTTCGGCCTCCCGGCCATGGCGGTGATCATCCTGCTGGTGCTTTTGGGGAAAAGCGCATATGGCTATGTGAGCCTGTGGAAAAAGGCCATGATGATTCTGGTGCTTCTAACCGCGCTTCAGGTTCTGGATCTGATGCCGTGCTTAAAGGGCTTTCCCACAGGCCGCGGCGAGATGTCGAGGAATATCAAGCAGATCGCGGAATTTCTGGAGATGGATCCGGAGATGAACGGCGTATTCGGCGTGTTTTTTCTGGTGCTGCTTTTCATGGGCTTTCTGCTCTTCCTTCTGATCCGGGACGAAAACCGTTTAAGGGCCATGAATGAGCTGAAGGCGCAGAATGAGCGGATGCTTATGGAGACGAGGCTCGGGGTGCTGGAAAACAGGACGTATCTGGAGATGCGCCATCTGGTGCATGATCTGAAATCGCCGCTGACGTCGGCCCAGGCCCTGGTGGGAGTCGTGCGCATGGCATGCGAGGACGGGGCGTGGAAAAAAGAGGCAGAGTATTTAAACCGCGCCGAACATTCCATTGAGAAAATGAGCAGTATGATCTCGGAAATTTTATATGAAAATCACAGAACACGTATTTCGGTGGACGCGATTCTGGCCTATCTGATGTCTCAGATATCGGTTTCGGATTATGCGTCTCTGGTACATGTGGAAAACCGGGCGGGAAGCGCCGTTATCTGTGTCAACCGGATCCGCTTTGTGCGGGCCCTGATCAATCTTTTAGAGAACGCATACTATGCGCTGCCGGACGGCGCGGGGAGGATTCATTTCGCGGCGGACGAAAAAGAGAGCAGGGGCGAACCGTTCATCCTGTTTACGATCGAGGATAACGGCGCGGGGATCGACGAGGCCTCCATGGAGCTTATCTGGGAACGTGATTTTTCGGCCCGGGGTTCGCACGGGCTGGGGCTGAGTTTTGTGAAAAAGGCGGTGGACGACTCGGACGGAACGATTGAGATTGACAGCCGGGCCGGGATCGGAACCCGCGTGAGACTGATGGTTCCCGCGGAGGAAGGAGAGGAAGAGGAGCTTGAAGATACTGGCGATTGACGATGACAGGGAGATCCTGTACGCCCTTAAGGCCGTGTTTGAAACACAGGACTGGGGGGCGCTTATGGCCCGGAATGTGAAGGAGGGCATGGAGCTGTACAGGAGAGAGGCTCCGGATCTGATTCTGATTGATTATCACATGCCGCATATGAACGGCATAGACGGCGTGCGTTTGCTTCGCAGGCAGGATCCGGACATACCGATTATTGTGTTTACCATCGATGAGGATCAGGCCGTCGCGGATCGTTTTCTGGAGGCCGGAGCCAGCGATTTTGCCATAAAGCCCATACGGACGCCGGACATACTCTCCCGGATCCGGGTTCATATGAAGCTGTTAAAGAGCCGGAGGGCGGACGCAGGAAAAGGGGAGTTTGCCCTGTATCCGTACCCATATCCATACCCGGTCAAGGGAATCGGGAGCGGCACGATGCGTCTGATCGAGGGCGCGCTCCGGGGGGAAGCGGATTACCTGACTGTGGAGGAGATCTCCGCAAAATCAGGGCTGGCCAACCAGACCGCCTATCGCTATCTGCAGTACCTCACTGCAGCAGGGCTGGTGGATGTGAGAAACAGCTACGGAAAAAAGGGCAGGCCCAAGCAGAGCTACCGGATGATATGACGCAGAAGGAGAACAGAAAGAAGAGAGGTTCCCAAGCCGGAACGGGCGCCTGTTTTGCGATTATATTTGTCGAAAATCACAAAACAGGCGCCCGTTTTTTGTGCGTTTTAACGAAAGATAAATAAGAGAGAAAATAGAAGTTTCGATTACGGTATGATACCATATTTTTACGAAAAACACATAAGGAGGATATGTATGAAAAAAAGATGGATGGTATGGGCCGCCATGTTTTCCGTGTCAGCGGCGCTGGCGGGGTGCAGCGGCGGCGTTTTGATCCGCGACAGGAAGACATCAGGCCAGGCGGCGCAGGCAGGGCGGGGGACGGCCGGCGCTGAGAACGGGAGCGGCGGATCAGGGCGGGACGAAAAGAAGCAGGCGGGCGCGGCGCAAATGCCGGAGGGGCTTTCCGAACCGCTGGCAGAGCCGCCGGCGCTTTTGACATCCGTGGGGCAGAGCGCGGATTATGAAATCATAAAAACCATGCTCGACAAGAACGAGATCGCGTATGAAAAAAACAGCCTGGCCACATCGGGGGATCTGGGGGATGCGAAGACGCTGGTGCTGGCTGTGGGCGGTTCCTCCAAGGGCCTTGGAGCGGCGGGAATTGACGCAAACGCAGAGTTAAAGCGCGTGGAGGAGCTGATCGGCGCGGCGGATGAAAAGGGACTTGCCATTCTGGCCGTCCATATCGGGGGCGAGGCAAGGCGCGGCGATTTATCGGATCAGTTCATTGCGCCCAGCTTTGAAAAGGCGGATTATGCGCTTGTTGTGGCAGACGGGGACAAGGACGGGCTTATGGCCGGTCTGGCAGCGGAAAATGGCATACCGATCGACATCGTGGACAGCATGGCCGAGGCGGTTCCAAAGCTTGGAGCGGCGTTTATTCAGGAATAAAGACTGGTCTGTGCGGACTCCCGCGAGGCAGGCGGATGCGGGCTGACGGGAGGGAGGCTTACGAGACGTAACAGTTCAGGCTGCCTCAACGGTTACTGCAAAACAGCAAATGAAAGAAGGAGGAATGGGAATGAGGAAAAAACAGTTAGCACTCGTACTGGCAGCAGTTCTGGGCATTTCGTCAGCCGGCTGCGCGGCCCCGGCAAAGGGGACAGGGGCCGGGACAGAGGCTGACGCGTCCGGGAAGGCGTCTGCAAAAGAGACGTCCGCCGGGAAGACGTCTGCGGAAAACGCGCCGGAAGCGGATCAGGAGAGCGGGGCGGAAAACGCCGGAAAAAGCGGAGAGTGGAAGCCGTATGATGAAAACGGGCAGATTAAGCGCGATGATCGCGACGGGACCGGGAAAAACGGCGTGGTGTCAACAGGGAAGTATGAGGCATCCCGGATCGGCGCGGATATCATCGAGGCCGGCGGAAATGCCGTGGATGCGGCCGTGGCCGTAGGCTTTGCCCTGGGCGTGTGTGAGCCGCAGTCATCGGGTATCGGCGGAGGCGGGTTCATGCTGATCCATTCGGCAGAGACAGGGGAAAATGTATTTGTCGATTTCCGCGAGCCGGCCCCGGCAGGCGCATGGGCGGGAATGTGGCCCATGGATGAGGACGGGGAACTGACAGATGAGACAAAATGGCTGGGCGGCCCGTCCGTGGCTGTGCCGGGCGAGGTAAAGGGTCTTTTATACGCGCTGGACACGTATGGGACCATGAGCAGGGAAGAGGTCATGAATCCCGCTATCCGCCTGGCGGAAGAGGGCTATGAGGTATCGGCAGTCTTAAACCGGGATATGATGGAGGAATTTGAAGTCCTGCAGCAGTTTGAGGAGTGCGGAAAGCTGTACTTAAAGGACGGATACCCCTATTCAGTGGGCGATACGCTGAAAAACCCGGATCTGGCCAAGACACTTTCCATGATCCGCGACGGCGGAGCGGACGCGTTCTACAAGGGCGAGGTGGCAGAGGCCATGGTTAAGGCCGTCGCAGATGCCGGGGGCGTGCTCTCCATGGAGGATCTGGAAAATTATGATGTAAAGCTGAGGACGCCGGTATCCGGCGCATACCGCGGCTATGAGGTGCTCTCCTCGCCGCCCCCGTCATCCGGCGGAACGACGATCGTGGAGATTTTAAATATTCTCGAAAATTTTGATTTAAAGAAAATGGGGCACAATTCGACCGAGCACCTGCACACGCTGACAGAGGCGATGAAAATGGCCTATCAGGACAGGGGGTACTTTGCGGCGGACACGGATTTCATCGATGTGCCGCTGGGCGGCCTCTCATCCAAAGAATACGCCGCCAGCCTGGCTGCCCGGATTGATCCGGACAAAGCGCAGATCTTCGGCCACGGGGACGCATGGGGCTATGAATCCACGGATACCACGCATTATTCGATTATGGATAAAAGCGGAAATATCGTCGCAGTCACAAAGACCATCAACTACGTGTTCGGATCCGGCGTGGTTCCGGCAGGGTATGGATTTATCATGAATGACGAAATGGATGATTTTGACGCGGAGACAGGCACAGCCAATGAGGTACAGCCCGGAAAGAGGCCCATGAGCTCCATGTCGCCGACCATCGTGCTCCGGGACGGAAAACCGGTCATGACCGTCGGCGCGCCGGGCTCCCAGCGGATTATCTCCGGCGTGGCCCAGGTTATCTCCAATGTGATTGATTTTGACATGGATATCCAGGACGCCATCAGCGCCCCCAGAATCCACGCGGGCTCAGACTGGACGACGAGCGACGAGACAATCATGATCGAGACGCGGATCCCGCAGGATGTGATTGAGGGCCTTAAAAAGCTTGGACACCCGGTTCTGGAGACAGGAGACTGGATGGATTATCCCTGCGTGCAGGCGGTAGTTATGCTGTCGGACGGAACGCTGCGCGGCGGAGCGGATCCGAGGCGCGACGGAAAGGCGGTTGGATATTAAGCGCGCGGCATAATATGAAATGATTACATTATAACAGACTCTGCAGCGCTTCAGGCCGTCTGAACGGTTGCAGAGTCTGAGAATCTTATTTCTTATTTTTCTTCATGGCATCGAAAACCCCGTAAATCGAATGCTCATATATAGCCCGTTCACTCTCCGTGGGCGGGCACTTGGTGCATCCTGACGGCGGGAAATATACACATGAGGTGTTGGTGTAGTCCCGGCGAAACGGACAGCGCGTGAACTTACAGCTTCCTTTCTTCCGGAACAGACAGATAAATCTCCAGGCCATCCCTATGATCATGTAGATGAACATCAGTCCGTATAATATATCCAGGATCATCTTAGTTACCTCCTTTTTTTGGCAAAATGAATTTTATAAACTATATACATGTAATAATACATAATTCTACATCTTTTCACACATATAATCAAGTAAAAAGTTGGAAATCCACACTTTTAATTGATAAGCGGTTACTGTTCCCGGGCAGTATTCCGCGTGGTGTTATTTGTGAGCAAAGGTCACAGACAGCGGGCCTCTTTGGGTCAAACCCGGGGGCGGCGGTAAACCGCAGAGTAAAAACCATTAATAGTTGACAAGCGTATGATTCAAACGTATGATTACTAATACAAGCCCCATGAAAGGATAAAACATATGAAGATTCCCCAAAAATGCAGATCATCGATGATGAAATTTCAAAAGATACAATCGTTATGCTTCCATACGTTCCGGCTCATTATGATGGAGAGAGATAAATGGATCGGCTCATAATCGAAGAACACGCTGCCAGCCTCTATTTGATGGATGTGGGAGAGCTTGAGGACGAAGCGTGCTTTTGGAGAAATTACAGCTCTGTTTCCCCTGCGCGCCGCGCTAAAATTGATTCGTTCCGTTTCATGAAGGACAAGCGTCTGTCCCTGGGGGCGGGGATGCTGCTCGCGAGAGGGCTTTCGGATCACGGACTGGCGGGGGCGGCGCTCGT
The DNA here is from genome assembly GCA_910575795.1 of Clostridiaceae bacterium. Lineage (GTDB taxonomy): Bacteria > Bacillota > Clostridia > Lachnospirales > Lachnospiraceae > Otoolea > Otoolea muris. The sequence goes on from CAJTGE010000009.1 coordinate 66,460, forward strand.
CTGCGGGGAAAACGGAAAGCCGTATCTGGCGGATGCGCCGCAGCTTTACTTTAATCTGTCGCATTCGGAGCAGATGGTTCTGGCGGTGTTTGCGGATGTGGAGGCGGGATGCGACGTGGAGCGGATCCGCGGGGCGGATCTGGCTTTGGCGCGGCGGTTTTTCTGTCACGGCGAGTATGAATATGTGGCGGGACAGGCGGGGGAGAAAGAGAGGAACGAGGCGTTTTACCGCATATGGACGCTGAAGGAAAGCTTTGCCAAGGCCACGGGGCTGGGGCTGTCGCTCGATTTGGACGCCTATGAGATACAAATTGGCCCGGAGGGGACGGCGGGTGTTTGCCAGAGCGTGGATGATGCACAATATCGGTTCAGGGAATACGTCTTTGGGCAGTACCGCGCGGCGGTTTGCTTCCGGCGCCCTGCCCGGAGCAGCACGGAGGGATTCCGAGAGTGAGTATATAAACAGTAGAAAGGAGAACGCCATCCCATGGATTTCCTGCAGATTTTAAGACCGGCGACGGTATATCCCTGCCATTCTGTTATCTGCTATTTGATGTCAGAACACAAATACGGCAGAAAAACCACCCTGCTCATATGGGCGGCTGACGCCCTGATTTGGTCGGCTCTGATCGTGATGGGCGGCCTCCATCCGGAATCGTATATTGTGTACAGATATGTGTATGTATTCTCTGTGCTCGCCTATATGGTGGCGTTCATTGCCTCCTCCACAGGCGGCGTGTGGAAGAATGTCTTCCTGTTTGTCACCTATGTGATTTTCTTCCTGCTCCTCAACGGTATCTGTATGGGAGCTGTAAAGGCGCCGCCGGGGGAATCGGACGTCCTTTTTCTCGCAGTGGGGTATGTGTGTACGGGCTTTCCGTCTGTCTGCTCTGGCGGTATATTCTGCCTGCATTCCGGAACGTCAGCCGAAATATCCGCCATGGATGGGGGATGCTTGCCGCCGTGTCCGCGCTGTACCTGATATTTATCTCTGCATTCGGCCTGCGCGATACGTCGCCGGCCGGCGAATCCTTTGCATTTATGGAAGCAGAGGTTCCGTTTTTGACTATGAATGTGCTTCTTCTGGCGATTATTTCAACCTCCTATGTCGTTATTTTCCGTCTGGTGGGCTATCTGAATCAGGAAAACAGCCAGCAGCAGCTCCAGCTCAGGCAGAAGATGCTGGAACATGAGCTGTGCGCGGAGAAGGAATATGTGGCGCAGGCCAGACGGTTTCAGCATGATCTGCGCCACCATAACCGCCTGCTGGCGGAATATTTAAGCCAGGGCAGGGTCGAGGAGGCGGCGGAGTATCTGCGGGATTATGAGGCGTCCACACAGGAAGCGCGGCTTAGAGCGTGTTTGAAAATTCATTCCTGGCATCTGCACGCCCCACTTCGCGGTATATTTGGGCCAAATTCACTTAACGTAGCCCACTACGCCGCGTTCATTTGGCACAAATCTCCCACAAAGTGGCACGCACAGCTACCAGAAAGCAATTTTCAAACACGCTCTAGGGAATTCTGTGCGCATCCGGTCGCGAATGCCCTGCTGTGCATCACGCAGCGACGGTGTGAGGCGGGCGGCATCTGTTTTAAGGCAAAGACACAGATACCGGAGCAACTGCCATTAAGCGCGCCGGAGGCCGGCCTGCTGTTTGGGAACCTTCTGGAAAATGCATGGGAGGGCTGTGAGGCCAGCGCGAAGGATCCCGGGCTTCCGCAGGGGAAGCCAGAGCTTTTCGTCTATGCAAGGGCCTATAACAATAAGTTTTGCCTGGAGGTGAAAAATACGGTAGCCCGCAATGATGGGTGGCCCGGCGGCCTGCCGTCCGGAGACGGGGGCGGGATCGGGATCGGCAGCATCCGGGCGGTTCTGGAAAAATATAAAGGAATGCTGCAGTACCGCATGGACGGTGATCAGCTTGCGGCGCAGATGATCCTGCCGCTTGCCAGGCAGGATCCGCCGGATGGCGAAGCGTAAACGGCGGCATGCGGGAAAATTGAAAGCATGCGGGAAAATGGAAAACAGGGCAGGAAAAGGGCGGTCTGATATGTCATACGGTTCAGACGGCCCTTTTCCAGTATGTCTTTCATCCGGATCGCGTCAGCGCAGCCCGTTCATATCATGCTGTACTGGCCATCACAAAGGTATAATCATCCCAAAATAGACGCCAATTGTCCCAGACACCGCTATTACGGAACGAGATCTGTTATAATAACAGCGCGGAATTTTGTTTGTGCAGGATATGAAAGGAGGACGGACGATAATGGCAAATTGCGGTAACCATAGGCCATGTCCGTGTACGTACGACTGCCCAAGACATGGGAAATGCTGTGAGTGCGTGGCGCATCACCGGGATCACGGCGAGGGAGTTCCGGGATGCTTTTTTTCTAAGGAAGCAGAGGCTTCCTACGACAGAAGTGTTGAGGCGCTGTGCCGTGATCGGGGCATTATCAAGTGACAAAGCCGGACAGGAGGCGTTCAGCCTGCCCGGAGGTCTGGCGGATGAAGCAATTTGACAGCATGAAAGTAAAGGAGCGGATACATATGAAAAAACCAGTTTTTACAGGACTTTCACATGTCTGCATATTTGTGGACGATGTGAAGGCGGCATTTGAATATTATGAGAGAATTCTGGGCGCGGTTCCGAACCAGCATATTCCTCACTGGAAGAATAAGGGATTTTTCCAGGCGGGCGGCTTTATCGAAGAGGCAGAGCAGGCGGAGGTTTCGATTGGCTTTATGGATGTGCCGGGAACCAGGTTTACAATTGAGCTGATGTGCTACCACAATCCCAAGGGACGCCAGGAGCCGGTGATTTTTAAGGCGAATGATATCAGCGGCGCGAGGCATGTCGCTTTAAAGGTGGTCAATATTGAGGAAGCGTTTGAGTATATAAAAGCACAGCCGGATGTAACGCTGATCAATACATCAGACGATTATAAGGTGTATCAGATAAGCAAAACCGAACCGTCAGATTTTTATTTCTTTGACGAGGCAAAGGAAAAGGACGCTGAGGGCAAGAAAAAGGCGGCGGATATCCTGGGAAATACGAAGTATTTCTATTTTATTGACAAATACGGCCTCCAGTGGGAGTTTGAACAGGGGCATACGGACATCGGGGATTAGACACGGGCGTACATGGCGGCGGGTGGTCCGGGCAGACGGGAGCCTGTCGTTTTGTGCAGGGCCGTTTTTGCAGCGCGGCAGGTAAAATGATGGAGCAATTACAATTAACGAATGAGAACATCGCCGCTGCGGCCGCCGCGGCGGAGGTATTTCTCAGGGAGGCAGGCGCAGCCTCCACGGACATTCTGCGCGTGAAACTGGCGGTGGAGGAGACGCTTTTAAAGTACCGGGAGGCATTTGGCAGCGGGGCAGTATTTTGGCAGCGGTGTACAAAGCGCATGAACCGTTTGCGCGTGGAGGTGTCGGTTCCGGGCATGAGCCTGGATATATTCAGCACAGGCGGGGAAATGGACAGCGAGATCCTGCGGGGAATCCTGTCCGGCATGGGGGCGGCCCCTGCCTGGCAGTATAAGAACGGGGTAAACCTCGTTGTATATACGCCTAAGAAAAAGAAACGTTTCCAGATGGGCCCGACGCTGACGGCGATTGCGCTGGGAGCGATTGGCGGCGGGCTTTGCCGGATTTCACCGGCAGGCGTCAGGGATTTTCTATCCGGACAATTGTTCGGACCTGTTTTTAACACCTGTATGGGATTTTTGTCAGCCGTTGCGGGACCGATGATTTTTCTCTCCGTGCTGTGCGGCATCTACGGCATGGGGGATATCGTTACGCTTGGCAGGATCGGCAAGCGGATCATTCTGCGCTTTCTGTCTGTCTCGTTTCTGGCGTCAGCCGTTGTCCTGGCGCTGATTCTGCCGTTTTTTACAGTCACATCAGGCCGGGGCAGTTCGCTTGACATATCGGCGCTTCTTCAGATGGCGCTTGATATTATCCCGGATAATTTTTTGACGCCCTTTACGGAAGGAAACCCGATGCAGATCGTCTTTCTCGGCGCGCTGATTGGTCTGGCCCTTTTGGTTCTGGGAAACAGGGCGGATACGGCGGCGGCCGTTGCCGGGCAGGCGAACGCAGTCATACAGTTGATCATGGAAGGCGTCGGCTTTTTTGTGCCGTTTTTTATATTCTGCAGTATCTTTCAGATGATGGAAAGCGGCGGTATTTTCATGATTGCCCGCTCCTATAAGTGGCTGTTTCTGATGCTTTTGGGGGATATTGTGATTTCCGCATTCTATTTTATTCTGATCTGTGTGAGAAAACGGGTGCGGCCTGCAGTGCTGTTTCGGAAGATGTTTCCGGTTTTTCTGATCGGCTTAACGACCGGGTCGTCCTCAGCGGCCCTTTCGCTGAACATGGAGTGCTGCGAAAAGGAGCTGGGGATTGATAAGGGGATCATAAGCTTTGGAATTCCGCTCGGGCAGATCGTGTTTATGCCGGGAGTCGCGGTGCTGTTCCTGACCGCGGGGCTGTGTATGGCGGAGATGCACGGCGTGCCGGTTTCCGCGCCGCTTCTGGCGGCGGATCTGCTGATATCCGTAGTGCTTTCCATCGCCGCGCCGCCGATCACAGGAGGGGCGCTGACCTGCTATACGATCCTGTTTCTCCAGCTCGGGATCCCGTCCGGGGCGGCGGCGCTGGCGCTGGCTCTCAACGTGATTCTGGAGTTTGCGGCTACGGCGGTGAATTTGTTCTGCCTGCAGGCGGAGCTGATTGAATCGTCGGGATCGCTGGGGATGCTGAATCTGGACAGGCTGCGGGGGCAGTCCTGAAGCGGCTGTGAGAAGGACGCTATGAGCAGACTTAAAAAGGAGAATTGAATAATGGATGACTGGAGTGTGGACTCAAGGAAGAAGTGGAAGCTTAAGACCTTTCAGGAGGATGAGGTGATCCTCCGGGAGGGGGAGGTGTGCGGGGAGATGTATAAGATTATCTCCGGTTCTGTGGCAGTTTACAACCGGTATGGGGAGAGGGACGAACATCTGATTGGGATTTATTCAAAGGGGCGGTGCTTTGGGGAGCTGAATGTGCTGTCAGATCTGCCGGGGGTGTATACAGTGGTGGCGTATAATGAGGTGCTTGTGATGCGCATCACAAAAGACGCGCTGGAGGAGTTTATCAGGACGAACCCCAGAAATGTAGTGGATATGATGCAGAATATGGCGCATACGATTCGGGTGATGCAGAGAAATATCAGTTTTCTGCTGGATGATTTCTCCGGGAAAATGGATGATGATTTGAAGAGAAGCGAAGAGATCCGGCAGAAGATCATGCAGTATGGGATGATGTACGGCGGGACGGATGCGTACCGGTATATGAGTCAGGGATAACGCGCTGCGGTAAGATATAAAGAGCGGGACGGATAAACGGACAGAATTGAGAGGGTTCAATGAAAGAGAGCGGAAAACGGGCGCGGCGGGCATTTGGAACAGCGGGATGCGGGCATGCGCGCCGCGCTGTTCTGGCGGCGCTGCTGCTTTTCGCCTGCCTTTGGGGCGGATTTGCCGCGCATGCAGCGGAGGCAGGGGGAGAAGACAGGGAAAAGAAAACGGCGGACGTAAGCGCTGCTAAGGAGGACGCCGGCCTTGCCGGTATGAAAGGAAAGACGTTTGCCGTGGCGGACGGCGCGGTCTTTGACCAGCTTGTGAGCGCGGCGATCGGGGATGCTCAGTTTTTATATTACAGCAATGTCGCGGATGAGGTGATGGCGCTGGAAAACGGCAAAGTGGATGCAATCGCGCTGGACGAACCGGTGGCAAGGCTTTTGGCCGCGCAGAATCCCCGGGTCCGGATCATGGAGGGGTATGTCTATGCAGACGACGCCTACGGTCTGGGTCTTGCAAAGGACAGCCGCTTTACGGAGCAGGTAAATGAGATTATCCGGAGATTCAGAGAGGACGGGACGCTTGAGGATATGGCCCGGCGATGGTTTTCGGGGGATGAGGCGCAGATGGCGATACCAGAGGATCTGCGGGCGGACGGAAATAACGGCGTGCTGCGCTATGTGCACGGCGTGACCACAAAGCCGATGTGTTATTCAACAGAGAGCGGCGCGGGCACGGGGTACGAGGTGGAGCTCGTGCAGCGTATTGCCTGTGAGCTGGATATGGAGCTTTCGCTTGTGCAGGCCGATTTATCTGCGCTGATTCCCATGCTTGTCTCCGGGAAAGCGGATATTGTGAGCAATTGTATGAGCATCACAGAGGAACGGAAAAAAAGCATCGATATGTCGGAGAGCTATTACACGGGCGGCGTTGTGCTGGTTGTTTTAAACAAGGACGGCGGAAACGGCGCCGCGGGGGAGAAGAAAGGCTTTGTGGGCGCCTTAAAGGACAGCTTTTATAATAATTTCGTCAAAGAGATGCGCTGGAAGCTTCTGGCAGGCGGCCTGGGGGTGACGCTTGTGATCTCTGCGTGCGCAGGCTGCATCGGCATGGCGCTCGGGTTCGGGCTTTGTATGATACGGCGCTCCGGCCCGCTGTTTTTTAGAAGAGCGGCGGCGGCTTTTGTGCGGGCCATACAGGGAACGCCTGTGCTGGTGCTGTTAATGCTGATCTATTACGTTGTCTTTGGCGGGGTGGACATTCCTTCGATGGCGGCGGCAATCATCGGATTTTCCATCAATTTCGCGGTCTATGTGTCAGAAATGATGAAAACCGGGATCGAGTCCGTGGATCCGGGACAGACCGAGGCGGCGCTGGCGCTTGGCTATACGGGAAAGCAGGCGTTTATGAAGATCGTAATGCCGCAGGCCGCCAGGCATTTCCTTCCGGTCGTTAAGGGGGAATTTATTTCCATGGTGAAGATGACGTCTGTGGTGGGCTACATTGCCATACAGGATCTGACCAAGGCGTCGGATATCATCCGGAGCCGGACCTATGAGGCGTTTTTCCCGCTGATCGTCACAGCCGTGCTGTATTTTCTGGCGTCATGGCTTGCAGCCTCCCTGATCGGCCGCGTGGAAATTTCACTGGATCCGAAGCGGCGCAGAGAGATTTTAAAGGGGGTGAACACGCATTGATCCATATCAGAAACTTGAGAAAAGAATACCCCGGCGCGACGCCGCTTAAGGATGTCAATGCGGATATTCATAAAGGGGACGTGATTTCCATCATCGGGCCCTCAGGCACGGGAAAGAGCACGCTGCTGCGCTGCTTAAACCGTCTGGAAACGCCCACCTCGGGAACGGTTCTCGTGGGCGGGAAAGATATTTTAGAAAGGAATGCGGATCTGCCGGCCCTGCGGCGCAGGATGGGTATGGTGTTTCAGAATTTCCACCTGTTCGCGCATCTGAGCGTGATCGAAAATCTCATGTGCGCTCCCATGGAGCTTTTGGGCAGGCCGAAGCAGGAGGCATACGATCGCGGGATGGAGCTTCTTCACATGGTGGGCCTGGCCGGAAAGGCGCTTTCGTATCCGGACGAGCTGTCCGGAGGGCAGAAGCAGCGGGTTGCCATCGCGAGAACACTCGCCATGGATCCGGAGATCGTACTGTTCGACGAGCCCACGAGCGCGCTCGATCCCACGATGGTGGGAGAGGTTCTTTCCGTGATGCGGCGTCTGGCCGGAGAGGGCTTAACGATGCTGATCGTTACGCATGAGATGAAATTTGCGAGAGAAGTGTCCACACGCGTATTCTATATGGATCAGGGCGAGATCTACGAGCAGGGGACGCCGGAGCAGATTTTCGGGCATCCCTCCAAGAAGCTGACGCGGATGTTTATCCGCCAGCTAAAGGAGCTGAAGGCGGATATTACGCCCGGAACGTTTGATTTCCCGGGCTTTATGACACAGATAGAGGAATTCGGAAGAAAGCGTCAGCTCTCCCAGCGCCAGATCTATGCGGCGCAGCTTGCGGCCGAAGAAGTATTGCTGCAAAAGCTTCTGCCTGCAGCGCCCCCTGATATGAGCTTTGCGCTGGAGTACAGCGAGCGGGAGGGCCAGGCAGTTATCCGCATTATATATGGAGGCGCCCTGTTCCACCCCTTTAAGGATCCGGAGGATCTGTCGGCCCGGATACTGAAGGCGGTCGCAAAGGAACTGCAACACAGCTATCAGGATGGTGAAAACCATCTGATAATAAAATTATAAGGAAATGAGGTAGATGGTATGAACATGAAACAAACGGTAAACGGAAATGAGCTGTGCATTGCCCTGGAGGGCAGGCTGGACACAACGACAGCGCCGGAGCTGGAGAAGGCTTTAAAGGCCGGGCTGGACGGCGTGAAGGAGCTGGTCTTTGACATGACCGCCCTGGATTATCTCTCATCCGCCGGGCTGCGCGTGCTTTTGGGAGCGCAGAAGAGCATGAATAAGCAGGGAAGCATGAAGGTGGTTCATGTGAATGAAACGATTATGGAGATCTTTGAGGTGACCGGTTTCGCGGATATTCTTACCATAGAAAAATGAGTAAACCGGTAACCTCCTCCGTCTCTCTGGAGCAGAACGAAAAATTTTTAAAAAAAGCTTACGGAAAAGCCCTGATCCCCTGCATGCTGTCCATTTTAAGCGGCAATATCAATATTCTGGCGGACGGCATTCTGGTAGGGCAGCGGCTGGGCACAGACGCTCTGGCCGCGATCAATTTCAGCCTTCCCGTGTATCTTGTGCTCTGCATCGCGGGTTCTTTTATCGTCTCGGGAACCGCGATCTGCGCGTCGGAGGCCATTGGGAATAACCAGGCGGAGAGGGCGCAGGCCCTGTACCGGGCTGCTGTGTTCTGGTGCGCCGTTTCATCCGCGGCGATTACAGCGGCAGGGCTGTTTTTTCTAAAGCCTCTGACCGGGCTGCTGTGCGGGGAGGAGGCTGTGGCAGGTCTGACAGCACACTATGTGGGCGTGACTCTGGCAGGGGCGCTGCCTAAAATCATGATTTATATTCCGTTCTGGTACCTGAGGCTGGACGGCAAAAACGGGCGCGTAACGGCGATGATGGTTCTGATGGGCGCGGGAAATGTGCTGTTGGATCTGCTGTTTCTGTATGTGTTCGATATGGGGGTCTTCGGGGCCGCCCTGGCGAGCGTCCTGGCAACCGCCGCGGCCTGCGCGCTGGGCTTTTTAAGCCTTTGCGATGCGAAAAGCAGCTTTCCGTTCGGTTTTGGCATTTCCGGCGGGGGAGTTCCCTTTGCGCGCATCGCAGAGGCGGGCAGCCCGTCGGCGTTAAATAACGTATTCCAGACCCTGCGCGTGGCGGCTGTCAACGCGCTGCTTCTCAGGCACGGAGGGAGCGCCCTGGTGGCGGCGTTTACGGCGGTGAGCTGTATCGGCGCGTTTGAGGAGAGCGTGACCGGCGGCGTGCCGCAGGCGGCGTCCGCCATGCTCGGCATTTACAGCGGGGAGCACGATAACCGGAGCGCCCGGCTGCTGCTTATCAGGGAGGTCAAGAGCGGGATTTTCTGGTGCCTTGTGTTTTGCGCGGTGATCCTTGCCGGAGCGGAGACGGTTTCTTCTCTGTACGGCCTTTCCGTATCTCTGCTCCCTGCTTTTGCCTGTATGGCGCTTGGCATGATTCCGGCGCTTCTCAACAGTATTTTGTCAGGGTATTACAATGTCGCGGGCCGGACGATGTGGTCTAACGCCGTCATTTTGCTGCGCGTGTTCCTTGCGCCGTGCGTGAGCCTGGTTCTGCTGTTTCGCGCCGGGCAGAGCCCGTGGTGGTTTTTATGCTCCGGCGAGCTTCTGACGCTGTTTCTGTGGGCGGCGGCGACAGGGGTTTACCATCGCCTGCGCCCGGAATATTCCCGTTTTCTCCTGATGGATCATGCGCTGGAAAAGGCGGGAAGAGTGATCAATTTTTCTGTTAAGGGAGAGGCGGAGGATATCTGTGACGCCAGCGGCAAGATCACGGTTTTCTGCGAGGAAAACGGGATGGTTCCCGGACAGGTCATGCGCGTGAGCCTGGCAATGGAGGAGCTGATGACCCTGATCACGTCCGTGAACCAGGAACGCGTGGAATTTGACTTAAGGGTCTATTCCCTGGAGGGCGTGATTGGGATCCGCATCCGCTACAGCGGCATGGAATTTAACCCGCTCAGCAAAACAGCGGGGGGAGAAGCGCCGGAGGACGACATGTATATGGGCGTCCGGATGATCGAGGATCTGGTGGAGACAACGGTGTACCAACGGACCTTTGGCATGAATACCATTCAGATTTACATATGACGGCGGATATGGCGGACGATGCGGCAAAGGAACGGAGGAAGCGATGAAAACCAATTACGCAAAGCTGGGACAGGAGGCCATGGCGCGCCTGGAGGCTTCATGCAGCCGGGCGGCGTTTGTACAGCAGGCGCTGCTGGAGGGCCTGCTGCGCCGTAACCGCGATACCGTGTACGGCAGGAAATACGGATTTAACTCCATCCGGAGCGCAGAGGAGTACCAGAGGCGGGTTCCGGTTTCTTCTTACAGGGATTATGAGGCGTACATTCTGCGCATGATTGACGGGGAGGAACGGGTTCTGACAGCGGAGAGGGCGGCCTATTACTGCATCAGCTCCGGGACGACGGGGGAGGCGAAGTATGTGCCGCTTACGGAAACGGATCTGAATATCCAGTGTATTTACGCCTACAGCGCCGTGTTCGGGATGGTTCGGGAGTATTACAAAGATTGGCCGGAGGACGATATTTTTGGGAAAATATTTCAGATCGGTGAATTTGCCCGCACCTGCATGAAAGACGGGACGATGAACGGTATCCGCTCGGGCTGTATTTATCAGTGGATGGACCGGGACGGGGGATTTGACGCGTCGGATTACTGCGCGCCCAAAGAGGTTCTGTTTCCGGACGAGCTGGAGGATCTGCTCTATGTGAAGGCGCGGTTTGCCCTTGCGGAGCGCGGGCTGCGCGCCATACACGGCGTGTTTGTCAACCGGGTGGCGGGCGCGATGGACTATATCCGGCGCAACTGGGATACGCTTTTGCGCGATATGGAGACCGGGGGCGTCGATGCGGGGATTCCTCTGAGCGGCAGATGGAGGGATTTTGTTAAAAAAAGCCTTCCGCCGGATCCGCAGCGGGCGCGGGAGCTTGGCCGCTGTTCAGGAGAGGATCTCCGGAGGGGGATGATACAGAAAATATGGCCGGATGTCCGCTATGTGCTGGCCATCGGCGGCAAAACCTTTCCCTGGTTTACGGAGCGCATGAGGGAGTACGCCGGGAATATACCCATCCATTCCTACGCGTATGCGGCCTCGGAGGGAATCTTCGGCCTGGCGGAGCGGATGGACGGGACGGATGCTTACATCCTGCTTCCGGAGACAGGCTTTTTTGAATTTCTGCCTCTGGAAAGGGAGGCGGGGGGAAACCGGCGTCCGCTTTTTATGTGGGAGCTTCGCAAAGGAATGCGGTACGAACTGCTGTTTACCAGCCATTCCGGCTTATACCGGTATGAGATGGGGGATGTAATCGAGGTCTCGGGCTTTCATGGACAGGCCCCGGTTGTGCGGTTTTGCTACCGGAAGCACCAGATCGTAAACATCGCAGGGGAGAAATGCAATCAGGAGCAGTTGGAGGCGGCCGTAGAGGAATTTGCCCGCGGGGCGGGCCTGCGGATCGCGGGGTATTCCGTTCAGGAGGATCTGTCCGGCGCGCTGCCGCGGTATCTGTTTTACATCGAATACGAGGGCGCGCTGGCCGCGGGAGCCGAAGAGCGGCTGGATTCCTGCCTGTGCCGGGCAAATTTCGAGTATAAAGGCTGCAGGCTCATGCATGAGATTGGCCGGCCGCGCATTTCCCGTCTCTGCGCGGGGAGTTTCAGGCGCTACGAGGCCCGTCTGGCCGCGGGCGGGAGCATGATGGGGCAGCACAAGGGGATCCGGATCCTGGACACAGAGGAAAAAAAGCAGTTTTTTGCATCGCAGCAGGCGGCCGCCCTTTAGATATTATGTACTCTCGGAATCCCGCTGCGCCTGATTTCGAGAGTACATTATTGGAAATACAGGCAATAGAAAGGAACGTCAGGCATGAAAAAAAGGATGACGGGAATCACCGCAAAGCTCACCCTGGGCGTTATCATCTTTGGTATCCTTCTGGGAGCGATCATCAGCGCGATCGGCTACCGGGAATTTACGTCTGTTTTGGAACAGCAGTACAATGATTCCGCCTATGAGATCGCGGAGACGGCGCTTCAGTATTTAAACCCCGACCGGTTTGAAGAATATCTCTCAACCGGGCGGCAGGATGAGGAGTACAGGCGGATTGAGCGCCTGCTCGACGATCTCGTGGAAGCCACGGATACGACGCTGATCTACGTCGCCAGGGTGGATGAGTCGGATTACAGGACGCTGACCTACATCTATGATTCCGTGAACTCCCAAAGCGGATTTGACCGCTATCCGCTTGGCTATACGGCTATCGGCGTGGATGAAAAGTACGTCAATAACGTCCGTAATATCATCACAAAAGGGGAGCGCGCCACGGAATATCTTTACGCCTATTCAGAGGAGTCCGGGGCGCATACGACGGCCGGCCTGGCCGTGCGGGACGGCAAAGGGACTATCGTGGCGATCCTGGGAGTGGAAAAGGCCATGACCCGGCTGGAAAATGCCCGCAATACGTATGTAAAGCATGTGGTGACCGGAGTCCTGATTGCGGTCTGCCTGTTCCTGCTCGCATACAGCGCCTTTCTGTACCGGGAAATGCTCACGCCCATCCTGGCGGTCACAGACGAGGCGAAGCGCTTTGCCGATACAGGCGCGCCCTCGGACGCGCTGCTCTCCATACAGAAAACGGACGAGATCGGCGTGCTGGCAAAGGCCGTGCACAAGATGGAAAGCGACATCGTCAAGTATATGGAAAATCTGACCGCGGTCACGGCGGAAAAGGAGCGGATCGGCGCGGAGCTCTCGATCGCGACGCAGATTCAGGCCGATATGCTGCCCAGCATTTTCCCGGCCTTCCCGGAGCGTCCGGAATTTGACATCTACGCGACCATGAACCCCGCGAAGGAGGTCGGCGGCGATTTCTATGATTTCTTCATGGTAGACGAACGTCATTTGGCCGTCGTCATGGCCGACGTTTCCGGAAAAGGCGTTCCGGCGGCGCTGTTCATGGTGATCGGCAAGACCCTTATCAAGGATCACACACAGCCCGGCCGCGATCTGGGAGATGTATTCACAGAGGTCAATGATCTGCTCTGCGAATCCAACAGCGAGGGCCTGTTTATCACCGCCTTTGAGGGCGTTCTGGATCTCGTGAGCGGCGAGTTCACATTCGTAAACGCAGGCCATGAGATTCCCTTTATAAGCAAAAAAGGCGGCGGCTTTGAACCGTACAAAATCCGCGCCGGCTTTGTCCTCGCGGGCATGGAGGGCATGCGCTACCATTGCGGCAGCCTGCGCCTGGAGCCGGGCGACCGGCTGTTCCAATACACGGACGGCGTGACAGAGGCGACGAACCGGGACAAGGAGCTCTACGGCATGGAGCGCCTTAAGGAGATTCTGTGCCGTCATGCCGGCGAGCCGCCGGAGGCGCTGCTCACGCACGTAAAGAGGGACATCGACGCATTTGTCGGAGAGGCCCCGCAGTTTGACGATATCACCATGCTGTGCATGGAATACAGGGAGCGGATGGAGGAGAGAAAACAATGAAGGAACTGACCATTGACGCCACAATTGAAAATATCACGCAGGTAACGGCCTTTGTGGACGAGCAGCTCGAAGCCCTTGACTGTCCCCTGAAGGCGCAGATGCAGATTGACATCGCGATCGACGAACTGTTTGGAAATATTGCGCATTACGCATACAACCCCGAGATCGGCCCGGCCACAGTGCGCGTGGAGGTGCTGCAGGATCCGCTTGCGGTCGTGGTGTCCTTTATCGACAACGGGATTCCCTACGATCCGCTCGCCAAAGAGGATCCGGACGTGGCGCTTTCCGCCGAGGACCGCGAGATCGGGGGGCTGGGGATCTATATGGTAAAGAAGAGTATGGATGAGATCACATATGAGTATAAGGACGGGCAGAATATTCTTCGGATTAAGAAGGCGATATGAGGAACCCGTTCATGCTGTAATCGCGTAAGGCCGCCCGGGGCAGGTTCCTGTTGGATATAGAACCTGCTCCCGGCGGCCTTCTCATAGAATCAATCCGCTCCCGATTGTCTGAAATGTTACATTTCACTTGAAATTATCTCTGTTTTCTTGTACAATATCAACATGGACTAAAATTAATATACGGGAGGAATTTATATGAATGTATATGGGACGAAACAAATCCGTAATGTGGTTTTATTAGGTCACGGCGGCGCGGGAAAGACGACGGTTGCAGAGGCGCTGGCCCTGGTGACAGGCGTGACCAAGAGGATGGGTAAGGTTCCGGACGGAACGTCGATCAGCGATTATGATAAAGAAGAGATAAAGCGCCAGTTCTCTATTTCCACATCACTGATTCCGCTTGAATATCAGGGAGAGGAAGGCCCGCTGAAGATCAATATTTTAGATACTCCCGGTTATTTTGACTTTGTGGGCGAGGTGGAGGAGGCCATCAGCGTGGCTGACGCGGCCGTGATCGTGGTAAACTGCAAGGCCGGCATCGAGGTTGGCACGGAGAAGGCATGGGAGCTGTGCGAGCAGTACAGCCTGCCGCGTCTCTTCTTTGTGACCAATATGGACGACGACCACGCGAGCTTCCGCGAGCTGATCCTAAAGCTTGAAAAGCGCTTTGGCCGCCAGATCGCGCCCTTACAGGTGCCGATCCGTGAGAACGAGAAGTTTGTGGGCTTTGTAAATGTGGTAAAGATGGAAGGCCGCCGCTTTACGAACTTAAGCGATTATGAGAAGTGCGATATTCCGGAGTATACGCAGAAGAACTTGGGGATCGTGCGCGACGCCCTGATCGAGGCTGTGGCTGAGACGAGCGAGGAGTATATGGAACGCTACTTCTCCGGCGAGGAGTTTACGCAGGAGGAGATATCAAAGGCTCTCAGGGAGCAGGTGACGGACGGAAGCATCGTTCCGGTGCTGATGGGCTCCGGCGTGAACGCGCAGGGCTTCAACCATCTGCTGCAGGCCATTGACAAATATTTCCCGTCGCCGGATAAGTTCGAGTGCGTCGGCGTGGATGTATCCACCGGCGAGCGTTTTACGGCGAAATACAACGACGACGTGTCCTTATCCGCCAGAGTGTTTAAGACCGTTGTGGATCCCTTTATCGGCAAATATTCCCTGATGAAGATCTGCACCGGATGCTTAAAGCCGGACAGCGTGATTTATAATGTAAACAAGGACGCGGAGGAGAAGGTGCAGAAGATCTATCTCTTAAGAGGCAAGGATACGATCGAGGTTCCGGAGTTAAAGGCCGGCGACATCGGCGCGGTAGCCAAGCTTACCGTGACCCAGACAGGGGATACGATAGCGGTCCGCACGGCGCCGATCGTGTACCACAAGCCGAAGATTTCCACACCGTATACGTATATGGCGTACTCGGCCAAGACCAAGGGCGACGAGGACAAGGTTTCCAGCGCTCTGTCAAAGATCATGGAAGAGGATCTGACGCTTCGCTCGGTCAACGACCCGGAGAATCGCCAGAGCCTGCTCTACGGCATCGGCGATCAGCAGCTTGAGGTGGTAGTGAGCAAGCTGCAGGCGAGATATAAGGTGGATATTGTCTTGAGCAAGCCGAGATTCGCGTTCCGCGAGACGATCCGCAAGAAAGTCGAGGCCCAGGGCAAGCACAAGAAGCAGTCCGGCGGACACGGCCAGTACGGCGATGTAAAGATGGAATTTGAGCCCTCCGGCGATCTGGAGAAGCCCTATGTATTTGAGGAGAGAGTGTTCGGCGGCGCGGTTCCGAAGAACTACTTCCCGGCCGTGGAAAAGGGCATCCAGGAATGCGTCCTTAAAGGACCGCTGGCAGGCTATCCGGTTGTGGGCTTAAAGGCCACGCTGGTGGACGGCTCCTATCACCCCGTAGATTCCTCTGAGATGGCGTTCAAGATGGCCGCCACCCTGGCATTTAAAAAGGCGTTTATGGATGCAACCCCGGTTCTCCTTGAGCCGATCGCGTCCTTAAAGGTCACGGTTCCGGATAAATTCACCGGCGACGTGATGGGCGACTTAAACCGCCGCAGAGGCCGCGTGCTGGGCATGAATTCGGATCACCACGGAAAACAGATCATTGAGGCAGATATTCCGATGTCCGAATTGTTCGGCTACAATACGGATCTGCGTTCCATGACGGGCGGAATCGGACTGTATTCCTACGAATTCAGCCGCTACGAGCAGGCGCCGGGCGATGTCCAGAAGAAGGAAGTCGAGGCAAGGGCTGCAGAGAACGAGAAAGAATAATATATATAGTGAACGACAAAAATTTTTGTTTTTGGCGTTCACTGCGCCGATTTTGCGCTACGTGAAACGCAGCATCTGCCTTTGCAAAATCGTGCGCATCCCCCGTAGTAAACGACAAATTATTTTGTCGTTTACTATAACACTTTTTGTAAAGGAACTGTCACGAATCCGCGGCAGTTCCTTTGCTTTTGTTTTGCAGAAACCTGCAGAAATCGCCGAGAAGAGCCGCGTCCCCGCCGGAGGGCGGCCGCACGAGGAAAATATCGCGCCGGCAGTCCGGGAAGCTGACCGGCACAAGCGCCAGATCCGGATGGCGGGGAACGCCCCAGGAATACACAGGCCAGAGGGCGGCCCCAAGGCCGGCCCCAATCAGGCGCTGCGCCGATTCCGGATCGCTGCATTCACAGACAATCCGCGGCGTGAAGCCGGCTTCCCGGCAGAACCGCATACCGGCCTGCCAGGCGGATTTGTCTGTGCAGAGGGTGATAAAATCCTGATCCTTTGCGTCGCTGAGGCGCGCGCCCTGCATGGCGGCCAGGGGCGAGCCGGAAGAGACGGCCAGGAAAAATTCCTCTTTTAGAAGCAGCCTGCTTCCTTTTTCAGCAGGAGCGTCCGGTAGGGCGCCGCAGATGCACAGATCCGTTTGCTCTTCGTGAAAATCTGTCCGGATCAGGAAGCGCGCCTCCGGATGAAGGCGTTTATATTCAGCCACCCATCCTGCCGCCAGGCAGGAGGCGGCCGCGAGGCTTAAGCGGATGGTTCCCTGCGCGCGCGCGGCCTGTTCGCGGACCGCGTCCGGAAGGGCGTCAAGGGCCTCCATGATGGGCAGGAGCGTCTTTAGCAGGAAGCGCCCGGCATCGTTTAAGCGGACGGCGCGCCGTTCCCGGTCAAACAGGGAGACGCCAAGTTCCTGTTCCAGGCGCTTGATCGACTGGGAAAGGGCCGGCTGGGCGATCCGCAGCGCCTCAGCCGCCTTTGTCATGTGCTGGTATCTGGCGGCGGTGAGAAAGTAGCGAAGCTGTAATAATTCCATAAAAACCTCACAAGTCTTCATTGTCTGCAGTTCTATAATTAAAGTGATCCCCTGGCAACGGTTCAGAGGTCATCCGAACGGTTGCATTGACAGGATGAAACTATAATATTTAGTATATATTATAATATAAAAGTTATCAATATATAAGAATAAAGTATTTGAAATTGTTAAAAAAATAACGTATACTATTTGTAACATAACATTGCGTAACTGTACATCATTCGTAACAGTTCAGACAGGTCTGCGCACCTGCTGCGCCGACCGTACGAAAACATAGAGGCAGCAGGCATCTGCCCCATTGCGAAGCGATTTTCATAGGCAGACGCTGTAACAGTTCAGGTTGTCTGAACTGTTACCATCATTACAGGTTTACGCAGCATTTTATGACAGGGCAACAAAAAAAGGAATATCCGCCGCACGGCCCGCCGTTTAGGAGGAATTCCTGTCAGGAGGAGAAGTAATGGCAAACAAAACAGTATGTATTGAACGGGAGTATGGAAGCAACGGAAAAAATGTCGCACAGTGGCTGGCAAAGACGTTAAGCCTTGAGTGCTATGATAAAAAGGATCTGTGGCGGATTGCGGAGGAGAACCATCTGCTTAAGGAGATACCGGAGGATGAGAACGAGCACGATCTGGCGGCCCAGCGGGAGGCGATACTATACTTATCCGACAGGGCTTCCTGCGTATTTGTAGGAACAAGCGCCGCCTCCGTGCTTCAGGGGCGTCCCAGAAATCTGAATGTATTCATTAAGGCGGATCTTGAGACAAAAATTCAGTGGGCCATGGCCAATGAAAAGCTGGACCGCGCGCAGGCGGAGGAGCGGATCGCACAGATGGGAGAGCAGAGAGTCGAAATCCGCAAGAACCATTCCACAACCGAGGACGGCGATCCGGTGGAATTCGATCTGACAGTCAGCACATCCAAGTTTGGAATGGAAGGGGCTGTGGAGATTATTAAGAAATGTTTGTCAAGAATGTAACAAATTGAAGCAATGATAAGGGTTAGAGTGACCGGACACGGCATCGTTCAGGCTGTGTCCGGTCATTTTTTAGTTAAGGAACTGTCAAGAAATAACTTTTCATATTGCTTGTCTTTTTCCCCGAGAGTACCACTCAAAAATCAGTTACATAGCCTACTATGCGCCTGATTTTTGAGTGGCACTCTCGAAGAAAAATCCTGCGCACTATTGAAAAGTTAATTCTTAACAGTTCCTAAGGTGTATGTGAGCTATGGTTCATTGTGAGGGGGCCGCCGCCGCCATCTCCTGTATCCAACGGCGCCCTGCTTCCGCCCGGAGAAAAGCGCAGCGGACGCTGAGATCGAAAAGACCTCGCTAAGCGCCGGCGGTTTTCTACGGGTTCCTTTTGGATACAGGAGCTGGCGGCGGCTGCGTTATCAGCGGGCCTCTCACGACAAACTACGCCCCGCAACCGTTCACTTCGCTTAAGTAAAATGCCATCGGGCCGTGAATAATAGCGATTCAGCCGCGGCGTCTGAAAAGATTTCTTGAAATAGGTTAAGTAAAATGATAGAATAAAGCATCGCGGATTTAAGGAAGAAATGGCTGTTTGGCGGCAAACGATATCGTAACGAAACGCGGTTCGATTGCAGCGAGACACAGACAGAAAAGGAGAGAACAATTTGAAGCAGGGTTCCGTAAGAATTCTATTTTACAATGAAAACGCTGACAGTATAGTGGCCTCGGCGGGGCGTATTTCCACGACAAAGGGCGGCGCGGATGCAATCTATGAGAAATCATGCGCGAGGGATAAGGAGGAGAATATCAGGCTGATTCAGAAAATCTTGTCTTCGGGGCATACCTCGGTGCTGGAGCATGTGTTTTTGAATCTGTCCTTTGACAATGTGTCCGTGTTTGTGGAGCAGTTTATGATTGAATTCCGGCTGGCGTCCTTTACTGTGAAGTCGCGCAGATATGTGGACTTTGGAAAAATGGGCTATGTGACGCCGGATTTCGCGTGCTGCGGCGAACGCGCCGCGGCGTCTGAGGAGCTGTATGGCAGCCACATGGAATATTTATTTAAGGAATATGAGTTTCTGCTTGAACAGGGAATCCCCAAGGAGGACGCCAGATTTGTGCTCCCATATTCGTTCCGGAGTAATTTTTACTGCACCGTAAACGCGCGGGAGCTGGTGAAAATCGTGAATGAGATGGTTTGGGGGAGGGGGAGGAAATACCCGGAGATTGCGGCCCTGGGAAGCTCCCTGATAGCTCAGTGTGAGGAAACGCTTCCGTTTCTGCCGTTTGAAAACTCCGGTTTTAAAAAGGAGCAGACGGAGAAAACGAAAGAGGCAGAGAATCAGGTATGGCCAGGCTCAGGGGAGACAGAATTTCCGTCGTTTTTCTCCGGAAAAGGGATAAAGACAGCACAGCCTGGCAGTGTGACAGAGGATCATGAGGCGCCGGTTGTTTTGGTGGACGGCCCGGCTCATCCGGAGGAAATGATATGCCGGGCAGCGGCGCTGTCCGCCGGCGGACGGCTTCAGGCAGATTGGCCGGATCCGCACGTGCAGAAAGAGGTAATCCGGAATATTTTATCGCATTCGCGCAGGCGGGAGCTGGAGCAGGTGAATTTCACAATCCTTTTTAACGGAGTCTCCCTGTCCGGCGTCACACATCTGGTACGGCACAGGATGCAGTCCATCCTTGTGCCGGATTATCTGGCAAGCTGTGATTTTAAGCGGTATATCACGCCTGAGAGCATTGTGAAGGCGGGCCTTAAGGAGCGGTATGAAGAGGTATTTGCCAAATCGCAGCGGACGGCAGAGCGGCTGCGGAAGAATGGATTTGCAGAGAGCAGTATGGCGTATCTGCTGCTCAGCGGCCTGACGATCCCGGTCCTGACCACGATGAATGCGAATGAGCTTCTGACCTTCATCCGCTTAAGAACGTGCAGCCGCGCGCAGTGGGAGATCGCGGGGCGCGCAAAGGAGCTCTTGCGGATTCTGAGGAGGCGGTATCCGGCTCTGTTTTCCCTGTACGGGCCCGGCTGTTATATGGACGGGGCCTGCCCCGAGGGAAGGATGTCGTGCGGGCGGATGAAAGAGGTAAGAGAGCTGTTTTCGCTCGGGTAACGGGAGGATCTGTCCATCAAAATTTCAGGAAAGTTACACGATCGTTTAATTTGGTTATTCTTGATAAAAAGCGGTTTCTTTTAGTATAATAAAACCGTGGAAACTGTTAAGAAACATATATCGGCGGCTCTGGCACAGATTCGCTTACGGCTTTGCGGTGCGCCTGCTTCCTGGCTTTGCGGGAAGCAGGCTTTTTGGCGTGCGCTGGCTCCGGAGCCAGCGCAGGAAAATAGTGTCCGGGCAGCGCGGCAAACAGGGAGGCGCTGCTCTTCCGGGAACTCCATTCAGATCAGATTGGAAAAAATGGGGTTGTATTTTGATTAAAACGTAATAAAATAGAAAAAAGATAATTCATATATATGAAAATATTTCAAAATAAAAGAGGTAATCATATTGACATTTTAATTTTAGTCTATTATAATACATTTATATTCATAATTATGAAATATAATATCATTAAAATGAAACAATATTTTATTATATTTTGTAAAATATAATGGTGAGAATGAAAGGAGAAGAGAAACAATGAGCAACGGACATTATAGAATGGATATGCCTGCCAATGAGCCGGCCTTCCGTTACCTGCCGGGTTCAGAGGAGAGGGAGAACATTCAAAGAGAGCTGGAACGCCAGATGGGAGAGGTGGTTAAGATTCCGCTGATCATTGGCGGAAGGGAGATTTGGACGGAAAAGACGGGAGTCTGCACGGTTCCGCATCTTCATTCGCATGTCCTGGCAGAGTACAGCGTGGCCGGGGAGAAGGAGCTGAGAGCGGCAATCGATGCGGCGATGGAGGCAAAGGCCGCGTGGGAATCCATGCCATCCGAGCACCGCGCATCGATTTTTCTGAAAGCCGCCGCCCTCCTGACCGGTCCGTACAGGGCCGTGGTCAATGCGGCGACCATGCTGTGCCAGAGCAAGACGGTTCATCAGGCTGAAATTGACTCTGCCTGTGAGCTGGCGGATTTCTTCAGGTTTAATGCGTACTATGCGCAGCAGATCTATGAGGAACAGCCGAACCATGCGCCGGGCGAATGGAACCGGCTGGAATACCGTCCGCTGGAGGGATTTGTGGCGGCTGTCACGCCGTTTAATTTTACGTCCATCGGGGGCAATCTCCCGTCCGCCCCGGCGTTAATGGGGAATGTAGTCCTCTGGAAGCCGGCCTCGTCCGTGGTGCTGTCCAATTATTATGTCATGAAAGTGCTGCTGGAAGCGGGACTTCCGGCCGGAGCCATCCAATTCGTGCCGTGCAGCGGTGCGGACATGAGCCGTTTTGTGCTGCGCGATCCGCGGCTTGCAGGTTTTCATTTTACAGGATCCACGGGCGTGTTTGAAAGCGTATGGTCCATGGTGGGACAGAACATCCGGAATTACCGCTCCTACCCGCGCCTGGTCGGGGAGACAGGGGGAAAAGATTTTATCTTTGCACATAAGAGCGCGTCCGTGAAGGCTTTAGTATCCGCGCTGGCGCGGGGCGCATTCGAGTATCAGGGCCAGAAGTGCTCCGCGGCGTCCAGGGCCTACATTCCGGCGTCTCTCTGGCCGGAGGTAAAGGAGGGCGTTTTGAAGGCCGCTTCACAGATCCGGACAGGGGATGTGTCTGACTTCTCGCATGAAATGGGCGCGGTGATTGATAAGAACGCGTTTGAATCCATCACCGCCTACATCGACGAGGCAAGGCAGTCCGCGGACGCGGAGGTTCTGTGCGGCGGGTACGATGGATCCACAGGGTACTTTATTTATCCGACCGTGATTGAGGCGAAAAGGCCGGATTATAAAACCATGACAGAGGAGATCTTCGGGCCGGTCCTGACCGTTTACGCGTATCCGGACGAAGCATTTGAGGAAATGCTTAAACTCTGCGACAGCTCGACTCCCTACGCGCTTTCAGGGGCGATCTTCGCGCGCGATCGCGGCATAATCGTACACATGGAAGAGGCCCTGAGAAATTCAGCCGGAAATTTCTATATTAATGATAAGCCGACAGGCGCGGTAGTGGGGCAGCAGCCCTTCGGCGGAGCGCGGGCGTCAGGCACGAACGATAAGGCCGGAAGCCGGTTAAACCTGTATAGGTGGGTTAGTCCGAGGACAATTAAAGAATTATTTGCAGCGGATGAGGAGGGGGGAATTCTGTAAATAATGTATTCAATTTTCGGTGTAAATCAACAGATATTTAACTGTTATATCCTGTGATTTTATGAATAAAAGAATATTATTCTTATAATATAGTCGTAATGAATTATATTAACTGTTGGTTTTATTATAGCTTGCCGGGTATGTAGCCAGTGTCAGATTCTAAACCCATAAGGAACCCGCAGAAAACCGCCGGCGCTTAGCGAGGTCTTTTCGGGCTTAGCGTCCGCTGCGCTTTTCTCCGGGCGGGAGCGGGGTTCCGTTGGGTTTAGAATCTGACTCTGGCGGCCCTCTCACGAAAAACAGCGCCCCCGCAATCGTTCCGTTTAAATAAATAAAACACTTTTATTGCGCCCGACAATTTCCGCTTGCCATAAGCAGGAGAATCTTCTATAATGTGTTTATTCGCGAGGAGAAAATCCAGGAGGTTATGCGGCATGCATTTTACAGACGTATCAGGCGTGGGAGAGGGCGCTGTCTTTCTGATCCGCGGAGAGGCAAATATTCTCTTTGAGGCGGGCATGGCCTACGCGGCTGCCCCGATGGTGGAAAAGATCAAAAAAGAGCTGGGCGGCGGCAGGGTGGACGCGGTTCTCCTGTCCCACTCCCACTATGATCACGTATCAGGTCTTCCGGCCGTCCGCCGGGCGTGGCCGGACGTAAAAGTGTACGCTTCCGAAAAGGCGGGAGAAATCCTCAAAAAACCGTCTGCACTGGAGACGATCCGCCGGCTGAGCGGCGAGGCGGCAGAGGCGGCCGGCCTTTTCTGGGATCCGGACTACCGGGATGCGGATCTGCAGGTCGATGAAACGCTGGAAGACGGGGAAACCGTCCGGATCGGCGATCACGAAGTACACGCCTTTGCGACCATCGGCCACACAAGAGATTCCTTTTCCTATATTATAGACGGCGAACTGATGCTCTGCAGCGAGACCGTAGGCGTTATGGGGCCCAAAGGCGGTTATATGCCCTCCTTTCTGGTGGATTATTTAGGAGCGGAAGAGTCCATCCGGCGTTCCCGCGCCTATCCCGTAAAGGAAATCATCCTGAATCACCACGGCCCTGTCAGAGAGCGGGACAGGGCCCGCATATGGGATTTCCTGCAGAAAAAACTCACAGAGAGCCGGGAAATTATGCTGGGCGTCATGAACGAGCACAGCTCCGACGACGAGGCATTAAAAGAGCTGGAACGGATCTTCCACTCCCATGTAGACAAAAAAGAACAGCCGGACGAGGCGTTTTACATCAATGCGGCCAGCATGATGCGCACGCTCAGGCGGCAGTTTCCGGAGCGGCTTTTAAGGAAAGCCTGAATTTGCCAGACACTGCCGGTCAGCGGGTGTTGAGGATGCGCCGGCTTCTTGCGGCCCCTTACGCGCCCGGCTGCCGCTGTTAAAGCAAAATCGTATCGAATTAATGTGGATTACATCAGAACCAGGAAGCAAAAAAAGGAGAATACCATGTACCAGATTGTAAAGGCCGAAAAGCTGGCCGACAAAATTTACCTGTGCGTTGTAAAAGCCCCCAGGGTTGCGCGTTCCTGCGAGCCGGGGGAGTTTGTGATCGTAAAGCTTCATGAGGAGGGCGAGCGCATTCCCCTCACGATCTGCGATTTTGACCGTGAAGAGGGCACGGTGACGATCGTGTTCCAGACGGTGGGCGCATCGACGGAGCAGATGGCCTCCTTAAAGACAGGGGATTCCTTCCGTGATTTTGTCGGCCCTCTGGGAAATCCGTCGGATTTTGTAAAAGAGGACATCGGGAGCCTGAAAAAAAGGAAATATTTATTCGTGGCCGGCGGCGTGGGGGCGGCGCCTGTCTATCCGCAGGTGAAATGGATGAAGGAGCACGGCATCGACGCAGATGTGATCGTGGGCTCCAAGACAAAGGATCTCCTGATCCTGACCCGGGAGATGGGGGAAGCGGCCGGATCGCTTTACATAGCCACAGACGACGGAAGCGCCGGGACAAAGGGCATGGTGACAGGCGTGATCGAGGATCTGGTGGAAAAGCAGGGAAAGAAATACGACGTCTGCGTGGCCATTGGGCCTATGATTATGATGAAGTTTGTCTGCCTTCTCACAAAGAGGCTGGGCATTCCCACAATTGTGAGCTTAAACCCGATCATGGTGGATGGGACCGGCATGTGCGGGGCCTGCCGTGTGACAGTGGGCGATCAGGTAAAATTTGCCTGCGTGGACGGGCCGGAATTTGACGGCCATCTGGTAAATTTTGACGAGGCCATGAAGCGTCAGCAGATATATAAGGATCAGGAGGGGCGGGCCATGCTCCGGCTGAGAGAGGGAGACACGCATCACGGCGGCTGCGGCTATTGCGGAGGTGACAGATGATGGAAGCAAAAAGAGACATGATGAAAAAGGTTCCGGTCAGGGAACAGGAGCCGCTTGTACGCGCCGCTAATTTTAAGGAGGTCTGCTTAGGCTATGACGAGGCGGAGGCTGTGGCAGAGGCAGAGCGGTGCTTAAACTGTAAAAATGCGAAATGTGTGGCCGGATGCCCGGTTTCGATCGATATACCGGCCTTTATTCAGGAGGTAAAGGAAGGCCGCTTTGAGGAGGCGGCAAAGGTGATCGCCAAATCGTCCGCGCTGCCGGCCGTCTGCGGCCGCGTCTGCCCGCAGGAGACACAGTGCGAGGGACAGTGCGTCCGCGGCATAAAGGGAGAGGCGGTTTCCATCGGAAAGCTGGAGCGCTTTGTGGCGGACTGGTCCAGGGAGCACGGCTTTGTGCCGGCCGCGCCGGAGACGACGAACGGGAAGCGGGTGGCTGTGATCGGATCCGGCCCCGCGGGCCTGACATGCGCCGGGGATCTGGCAAAGCTGGGCTATGAGGTGACAATCTTTGAGGCGCTCCATGAACCGGGCGGCGTCCTGACCTACGGGATCCCGGAGTTCCGTCTTCCCAAGGAAGGCGTGGTCGGCCCGGAGATCGACAATGTGCGCAAGCTGGGCGTGAAGCTGGAGACGAACGTGGTGATCGGGAAATCCGTGACCATCGACGAGCTGATGGAGGAAGAGGGCTTTGAAGCGGTCTTTATCGGCTCCGGAGCCGGGCTTCCAAAATTCATGGGCATTCCGGGCGAGAATGCAAACGGCGTATTTTCGGCCAATGAGTATCTGACCAGGAGCAATCTCATGAAAGCCTTCCGCGAGGATCATGACACGCCGATCATGAATGCAAAGAAAGCGGTCGTGGTGGGCGGCGGAAATGTGGCCATGGACGCGGCCAGGACAGCCCTTCGTCTGGGCGCTGAGGTACATATTGTATACAGAAGGAGCGAAAAAGAGCTTCCGGCCAGGGCGGAGGAGGTCCATCACGCAAAAGAAGAGGGGATTGTGTTTAATCTCCTGACGAATCCGGCTGAGATCCTGACCGATGAGAGCGGCTGGGTGAGAGGGATCGTGTGCCGCCGGATGGAGCTGGGAGAGCCGGATGAATCCGGGAGGAGAAGGCCGGTGGAAGTGGCCGGATCGGAGTTCGAGATTGAGGCGGACATGGTGATCATGGCGCTCGGGACCTCCCCGAACCCGCTGATTTCTTCTACCACCAGGGGTCTGGAGGTCAACCGCTGGAAATGTATTATCGCGGATGAGCAGAACGGGAAGACAACAAAGGAAGGCGTCTATGCCGGCGGCGACGCGGTGACGGGCGCGGCGACGGTGATCCTCGCGATGGAGGCGGGCCGCGCCGGGGCCAGGGGCATCGACGCGTATCTGTCACAGCGGTAAGGAGACTGGTACAGCGCTGTATTCATTGCGGGTAAACAGCGCTCGCTGCCCGCGCCCGGCAAGCCGGAGTTATAGAAAATGATTATGGGGGCACAGTAAAATGGGAAAACAGGTGGATTTACTGAATGAGCCGATCCTGCCTGCTTTGGCCAGGCTTGCGGTTCCGATCATGGCTACGTCTCTGGTGCAGATGGCGTATAATTTGACGGATATGGCCTGGATCGGCCGTCTGGGCTCCGGGGCCGTGACCGCGGTGGGGACAGCGGGCATGTATAGCTGGTTCTCCCAGGGGATTGCGATTCTGGCAAAGACCGGCGGACAGGTGAAGGTGGCGCATGCCCTGGGGGCCGGGGATGAGGAGGCCGCCGCCCGCTACGCCAGGGGAGCGATCCAGATGGGCGTGGTATTTGCCCTGGCGTTTGGGGCGGTCTGCCTTGTCCTGGCCGGGCCGCTGATCGGCTTTTTCGGCCTTGCGAGCCGGGAGATTGTGGAGTCGGCGATGATCTATCTGCGGATTGCCTGCGGATGTATTCTATTTTCCTATATTAATATGATTCTCACCGGGCTTTTGACAGCCACGGGGGACAGCCGGACGCCGTTTAAGGTGAATGTGGCGGGGCTTGTGCTGAATGTGATTCTGGATCCGCTCCTCATATTCGGCGCGGGTCCTGTTCCCGCCATGGGAACCGTTGGGGCCGCTGTGGCCACGGTTGCGGCGCAGGCGGCCGTGACGGTTCTGTTTATTCTGGCGATTCGGCGGGAGAGCCGGCTTTTTAAGGGATTTTCACTGTTTACCCCGGTTCCCCCGTACTGCAGGCAGGAGATGGTGCGGATCGGCATGCCGGCGGCCGTGCAGAACCTGATTTACGCCGGTATTTCCATGATTCTGACACGCCTGGTGGCCGGTTACGGCGACAAGGCCGTGGCAGTCCAGAGAGTGGGGAGCCAGATTGAGTCTGTGTCGTGGATGGTGGGAGACGGCTTTGCCGCCGCGATCAATTCCTTTATCGGGCAGAATTTCGGGGCCAAACAGATGGATCGGGTGAAGCGGGGGTTTTCCACAGCCATTGCCATGACGGCGCTGTGGGGGCTGTGCACCACGTCGCTCCTGATTTTTATGGCCGGGCCATTGTTTTCTGTCTTTATCACAGAGCCTGCGGTGCTGGCCGGGGGCGTGGACTATCTGAGAATACTGGGATTTTCACAGCTTTTTATGCTGGTGGAGCAGACCTCGGTGGGGGCCTTTGCCGGACTGGGGCGCACGGGCTTTCCGTCGGCGGTGAGCGTGACGCTCACCTCGGCCCGGATCCCCATGGCCGTCCTCTTTTCGGCGACGGCGCTGGGGTTAAACGGGATCTGGTGGGCGCTGACCGTGTCCAGTATTTTGAAGGGCTGCGTCCTGTACGCCGGATTTTTGTTTGTGCTTAAGCGGATGGCGCGCGGGGGAGAAAAGTAAAAGTAAACGTAAAAAGCGGCATATCCGGATTGATATGCCGCTTTTTACATTGGTTTTTAAATGGCTGCGCCTTTTGGCTCACTTACTTTGCGCAATATTCAAAACGTAAATGGTTCTTTAGCGTTAAAACGCCCAGAAATACATCAGCGCCACATGAATGGCAAACATAACGACAGCCACCGGAAGCTGGGCCTTGATGATGCCGTATTTGTTCCTCATTTCCAGGAGAGCCGCGGGCATGATGTTAAAGTTGGCGGCCATGGGCGTTAAGAGCGTGCCGCAGTAGCCGGCCGTTAAGCCCAGGACGCCTACGACAGCCGGATCGCCTCCCTTGGCGATCAGGAAGGGCATGCCGATGCCGACGGTGATAACAGAGAACGCGCCGAAGCCATTTCCCATCACAGCCGTAAAGAGGGCCATGCCTGCGCAGTAGACGAGGACGGCGATAAAGAGGTTTCCCTCCGGGATGACGGCCGAGGCGGCCCCGGAGATGACATCCCCGACCCCGGCGGCGGTGAATACGGCGCCGAGGGCGGCCAGAAGCTGGGGCAGTATGCCGGTCACGCCCACGTTATCCATCAGGCGCGCTCCTTCCTCCGTGGCAGAACGGGAGGGCGCTTTGGTGATGAAAAAAGCGATGGCCAGAGAGAGCACGCCGGATATACCGATGGCGTTGCTGGCCCCAAAGGGAAGGAAGGAGGCGGCCAGCAGGGCGATGAGCGCCAGGGAGATAACCGGGATAAAGATCCGGTTGCCCAGGCGATCCGCTTCCTTTCTGCTCTGATCCGCGTCGAGGCCGGGCCCTCTGCTGGGCTTTACCTTGCCAAGGCCGGTTAAAAGGGCCAGGACGAGGATCGCGCCGCCGGAAATGTAGGCCGGCAGATAGGGGCCGACCATGAAAATTGCGGCCAGGACGAACCAGAACGCGGCGGTGAGGCTCCGGCAGGCCAGGGTGTCATCCTTAAGAGCCTTTAAGCCTGTGAGGATAAAAACCGCGCCGATGAGGCAGTAAAAAAATTCAGACATAATTGTGTTGAAATCCATGATACCATCCCTCCTTTATGCTTCCGGGCCTGACGCGGAGTGTTTTTTGTCCAGCCGCTTATCGAGTAAATAGTTGTGCGCCGCTCCGACCACAATGGAGATCAGGGCGATGGGAATCGCGCACAGGGACACTCTCAGCGCGTCGAGCTCGCACCCCTGCTCAGTGAGGGTGGACACAATCAGCATGGTTCCGGCCGCGCCCATGAAGCAGAGCTGCGCGTAGAAATTGCCGAAATTGTCGCTGGCGGCGCAGTAGCCCTTGATCTCATCCTCGGTTTCCTCATCCACGGCGCCGTATTTGACTACGGCCGCGCCGTGGGCCATGGGGCTGATTAAGGGGCGGACAAACTGCGGATGCCCGCTGAGCCGCAGGGAAAAGGCCGCGCCCAGGGCGCGTAAGACCTGATAGAGCGTAATCACCTTTCCGGTTGTCATATTTTTTGTCTTTCGGATCAGATCCACGGCTTTTTCCTTTAAGCCGTACCGCTCGCAGATGCCGATAGCCGGCAGAGTGAGCACGAATACTGTGGCGACTCTCTGTGTGATAAAGGACTGCCCCAAAATATCCAGCACCTCAATAAAGGACATGCCGGAAACCAGCCCTGTGGCCACGCCTGCGATCACGACAGTCGCAATCGTATCTTTTTTTAAAATAAACCCAATAATTACAATAACAATACCAATTAATTTGATGGCTTCCATATATCGTTCCCCCTCTGTGTCAGAATGAAGCGGTTCAGACTGCCTGAACGTATGTCAGAAGTAACTGTTCAGAGATCCCTGAATTGTTACCGTCAGAATTCCTTTCCCCCCACGGCACGGATATCCGTGTCATTGTAGACAATAGCGGAAATCGCGGCCTCAATGCCTTTGGCGATATTCTCTATGGACATGGAGGGGGCGTCGGCCAGGTTTACGGTCTGCTGCGGGCTGTAGGGCACATGCATAAAGCCGCCGCGCATGGAGGGGTAACTCTTGTGAATGTGGTACAGAACGCCGTACATCAAGTGGTTGCAGACAAAGGTTCCGGCTGTATTGGAAACACTGGAGGGAAGGCCGGCGCCGCGGATGGCCTGCACCATGGCCTTGACCGGGAGCAGGGAAAAATAGGCGGGCTCGCCGTCGTCGAAGACGGGGATGTCAATGGGCTGCTTGCCCTCGTTATCCGGGATTCTCGCGTCATCCACATTGATGGCCACGCGCTCGGGATGCAGGCCGAAACGTCCGCCGGCCTGACCGATGCAGAATACGACGTCCGGCATATGTTCCTTCATAGCGGCCTCCACGGTGTCAATCGATTTCCCGAATACAGTGGGGACCTCCAGCTTAATGATGTCAGCGCCTGCGACGCTGTTTTTTACCAGCTTCACCGCCTCCATGGCCGGGTTTACGTCAGCTCCTCCAAATGGATCAAATGCAGTTAATAAAATTTTCATCGTTTTTCCTTCCTTTCCTTACAGTTATACGTTTTGTGGCGGCCTCTGTTTGTTATACTATCCTCCTTTTGGGCCATGATTATAGGTAATGTTTGGCAAAACAGAATAATTAAAATTTAAAAAATGATTTTTATTTGACAGATTTAACCATTGCTTTTATTATATTTATAACAATCTTTTGGCGTTATGGCCAATTGCTATTATCTATCGCCGCATAACAAAATGGTTATACGGCGGGCCGGCCGCGCATGACGGGAGGATGCTTTTATGAATATCAGGACGCTGAAATATCTGGTGGCCATTGAGACGTACGGCTCGATTTCCGAGGCGGCGAAGAGGATGTATATCACGCAGCCATATTTGAGCAAGATCCTGCGGGATACAGAAGAGGAGTACAATGTGACGATTTTTGCCAGGGGCAAGAAGGGACTTTCGCTCACCGAGCGCGGCCGGCTGTTTCTTGACATGGCAAGGGATCTGATTGAGGAGTCGGAACAGTTTGTCAGGCTGTTTCAGGAGGAGCCGGGGCGCATTTCCTTAAAGATCGCGGCGTTTCCGTCCTCGTATGCCATGGACGCGTATCTGCGCATGCTTACAGTCCTGCCGGACAAGGCGTTTTTATTTCATTATAAGGAGGAGCCGACCGCGGATGTGATCGAGGATGTCCATTCCCAGGCCGCGGATCTGGGCGTGATCTTTTTGAAGGAGAAGAACGAGGCGCTGACAAGGGAGTATTTTAAGGCCAAACGGCTCATCTGCAGACGCGTCTTTGACACAAGGCTGCACCTGATCGTCCGCTCCGGCCATCCGCTGGCTGAGAAAGGGCGGTTTACGCTGGAGGATTTGTATTCGTGGGGCCTGGTGATGTATTATACAAAAAAGGAAGCCAGGATCTACAGCCTGGAGGACGGTTATTACAATAAAGCGTCCCTGTCGGAGCTGATAGATTTCGAGAAATTCCGGCAGATTATTTACATATACAACCGGGGCAGCATGCACAACATCCTGCGGCAGACGGATTTTATTGCGCTGGGAAGCCAGGCCACGCTGGAACAGGACAGGACGTTCGGCCTTATTTCCCTGCCGTTTCCATTTCCGGAGGGGGAACGCCCGGAGGAGTATGACAATACGCTGTACTATATTTACAGGAATGACCGGCCGCTCACGGAGATGGCAGGGCTTTATACGGATACGCTGATGAGATATTACAGCGGTGAAAAATTAGCGGAGAAAAAACAGAAAAAACCTATGGACTAATTGAGAGATCCGTGAGATAATAAAACAAGTATGATGTGATAAAATTAACAAAGTACAACACATTCATTTTGAAAGGAGTCTTATAATGATTTATTCACACGAAGTAGAAAGTATGTGTCCAGTAGCGCAGGGCGTTAATCACGGCGCCGCTCCGATCCCTGAGGAGGCAAAATGGGTAAAATCCAAAGAGGTGAAGGATATTTCCGGCTTGACGCACGGCGTGGGCTGGTGCGCCCCGCAGCAGGGCGCGTGTAAGCTGACCCTGAATGTGAAGGAGGGCGTTATCCAGGAGGCGCTGGTTGAGACCCTTGGGTGCTCCGGCATGACACACTCCGCGGCCATGGCGGCTGAGATTCTCCCGGGCAGGACGATTCTGGAGGCTCTGAATACGGATCTTGTCTGTGATGCGATCAACACAGCTATGAGGGAGCTGTTCTTACAGATCGCCTACGGCAGGACGCAGAGCGCGTTTTCTGAGGACGGGCTTCCCATCGGAGCGGGCCTTGAGGATTTGGGAAAAGGACTCCGTTCCCAGATTGGAACCATGTATGGAACACTTAAGAAGGGTCCTCGTTATCTGGAGATGGCAGAGGGCTATGTAACAGGGATTGCGCTTGACGCGGAGAACCAGATCATCGGCTATCAGTTCGTGAACCTGGGCAAGATGACGGATTTCATCAAAAAGGGCGACGATCCGAACACGGCATACGAGAAGGCAAAGGGCCAGTACGGCCGCGTTGACGACGCAGTGAAGATCATCGATCCGAGACAGGAATAAACGTATGTGAACGGTTACATTCAGCCGGATAAGCTTATCAGACAGGTAAAGATTTAAGGAGGATCATTAAGTTATGGCATTATTTGAATCATTTGAGAGAAGAATTGACAAGATCAATTCTGTTTTAAACAGCTATGGCATCGCTTCCATCGAAGAGGCTGAGAAAATTACAAAGGATGCCGGACTGGATGTGTACGATCAGGTAAAAAAGATTCAGCCGATCTGCTTTGAGAACGCATGCTGGGCTTACACCGTGGGCGCGGCGATTGCCATCAAGAAGGGCTGCCGGAAGGCGGCGGACGCGGCTGCCGCGATCGGCGAGGGACTTCAGGCATTCTGTATCCCCGGCTCTGTCGCGGATCAGCGCAAGGTAGGCTTAGGCCACGGCAATCTCGGCAAGATGCTGCTTGAGGAGGAGACGGACTGCTTCTGCTTCCTGGCCGGACATGAGTCCTTCGCGGCCGCGGAGGGCGCGATCGGCATCGCGGAAAAGGCGAACAAAGTGCGCCAGAAACCGCTGCGCGTGATCTTAAACGGCCTTGGAAAGGACGCTGCGCAGATCATTTCCCGCATCAATGGATTTACATATGTGGAGACAGAGATGGATTACTACACGGGCGAGGTGAAGGAGCTGTGGAGAAAGTCTTACTCGGACGGCCTGCGCTCCAAGGTAAACTGCTACGGCGCAAACGACGTGACAGAGGGCGTGGCCATCATGTGGAAGGAAGGCGTGGATGTTTCCATCACCGGCAACTCCACCAACCCGACCCGCTTCCAGCACCCGGTGGCAGGCACCTATAAGAAAGAGTGCGTGGAAAAGGGCAAGAAGTATTTCTCCGTGGCCTCCGGCGGCGGCACAGGGCGCACCCTTCACCCGGATAACATGGCGGCAGGCCCCGCTTCCTACGGCATGACCGATACCATGGGCCGCATGCACTCCGACGCGCAGTTCGCCGGATCCTCATCCGTACCGGCCCATGTGGAGATGATGGGACTGATCGGAATGGGAAATAATCCGATGGTTGGAGCCACGGTGGCGGTTGCGGTATTGATTGAAGAAGCAGCCGAGGCTGGGAAATTTTAGTGAAATGGCCTAAAATGGCGTAATTTCGAGGGTTAATCAAGTCGTGATTCGGTTTGATTAGCCCTCTTTTTTTGTGGGAAAGGCTCACGTAAGACCCAGGCAAGACCCAGACCGTAAGACACACAAGACACACTTTCCCCTCATGGGGAGCCGAGGCGTGGCAGACAGTGCCAGAGCATTATCAGATGCTCAGTTATGCTTCTGTGCCAGTTATGAGTGGATTCTGCGTATAGCAAATGTTATTTATTTTACTATTGGAGGTGTTGCTTATGAGAAGGGCAAATGGGACAGGCATGATATTCAAGATTAAAGGCGGCAGTCGGCGCAAACCCTGGCGAGTCAGAATTACGGTTGGCTGGGAGTTTAACGAGTTGACAGGCAAGTCAAAGCAAATCATAAAAACCCTTGGATATTATGCCACCAGACGTGAGGCAGAAATGGCATTAAACGAGTATCTGGAGGAACCATACAATATCAGCGATAAAGATATTACTTTTTCGGAGTTGTACGAAAAGTGGTCAGACAGCTATCTTCCCACTTTGTCAGGGGTATCCTCAGAGCGCACGATTACCAGTGCATACCGTTATATGCATCCGATTTATAATATGAAAGTCCGTGATATTCGTGTACGGCATTTGGAGGGTTGCCTGCAAGATGGGTATGTAATCCCCGATAGAGGGAAGGAAAAGGGCAAGAAGCGGTATGCCAGCGCATGTACGAAGGGACGTATGAAGTCGGTATTCAATTTGATGTTTGACTACGCTCTGAAGTACGACATTATAAAGACAAATTATGCCAGAAACTTTGACCTTGGCAAAGAAGCAGCGGAGCAAAAGCGCAGGGATCAAAAGCCAATTTCCATATTTACCAATGACGAACTGGGGCTTTTATGGGAGAATTTAGATAAGATAAAATTTGTGGATATGATTCTTGTGGGTATCTACTCAGGCTGGAGGCCGCAGGAGTTGTCTATTTTGAAGCTTGAAGACATTGACTTGGAGAACAATACGTTTTTCGGAGGTCTTAAGACGGAGGCAGGAAAGAACCGATACGTTCCCATCCATCCGCTGATTCGGGAGTTGGTGGTAAGGAGGTATGAAGAGGCAGTGGAGGCGAACAGCAAGTTTTTGTTTAATGACCCCGAAGGCCAGAGGGGTACTACTCTGACCTATGACAAATACCGCAACAGGTTTAATAAAGTGATGACTCGCCTGGGTATGACGCATAGACCCCATGAAACCCGTCACACGTTTTCTACACTGGCAAAGGCTTATGATATGAGGGACAATGTCCGTAGGCTGATTATTGGCCATAGCATTGTGGATTTTACTGACCGTGTGTATACTCATCCTTTGTTGGAGGAGCTGCAGAGTGAGATGGGTAAGATTGGGAAATGGTATCCTTATGGGGTTACACCGGAGCCAGTTGTGGATGATAAAGGTGAAGATGAGTAGGAGTTTGAGGAGGCGGTAAAAATATATAAAGAGTCCAGCAACCAGGGGTATCCCAAGCCCCTAGATGGGCTACTTTTATGGTAATGGATAATTTTGGCAGTTTTTGTTGAGGCTTGTCGTGACATGTGATACAATCATGTTATCAAAAGCGGGAGGTAAATGTTATGACACATCAAGAAGCTCAGTTACTACTGGATAGCATGTTAATGCCCTTTAACATCCACAAAAGGCGGCTTCAGGCTAATGCTACATTGTCTGACAACGAAAAGGAGTTGCTGTTACAGATTGTGGTTGATTTCGAAGGGGTGGGGGAGAAGTACGATTACAAAAAAGCCTTGACTGATATTGCCACCATTATGCGGAGATACGTAAAGGAGGCTGATGGATCAACCGAGGAGGGTAACAAGTATGTGATTCAGCCAGAGGCTTTACCTTTCCTGATTCATCAGGTGCTGTTTTTTGTGGCAGTTTCATGCAATGTATATGATTCAATGGCATCACAGAATGACATCTTGTCTGAGATAGAGAAAAATGGTGTGTCAATATCCCATAATTTCTTCAGTCGAAAGAATACAACGCCTATCCAGTATATTTCGATGTGCAAGTACGAGCCGCCTAAAATGGTAACTAATTATATGGGGCAAAAACACGACGAGTTGAGCGTTGCAATCAAGAATCTTGTCTATCAGGCTGGAAAATATGATATTTTCTGCGATATATTTGGAGGAAGCGGAGCCGCATTACTTTCAGTGGACAGACGCAAAAACACGGGTTATGTATATAACGAGTTGAACCGAAATGTCCGTAATCTGTTTGAAGTGTTAGCTGACGACAGCAAGCACCTAGAGTTGATAGAAGAATTGGAGACACTCCAAAAAGACTTAAGAGGTGATGGCAGATGGCTTGAACATGTGGATTTTGAGCAAGAAGTTCAAGACTTTGTTTCGTCTATGAGTCGGATATCTCTCAAACATAAGGAGTTGGTTGCGGAAGACCCATCAGACTTCGATATGGAGTACAGCGATGTTGTCAAGTGGATGCGAGATATTAGGGCAGAAGTTCTTTCTCTGTCAGATGATTTTTCTTTCTCTTTTGACGGAGAAACCTACGATAAGCAGTATCTGTTAAATGAGGTGTTCAATGATGTAGCCAATCCTACCCAAATGAACGGATATGAACTTTTTATGAGTTTCTTCCGTAATTACAGATTGATTTGGGCTTTCTGGTGGGACTTTGTCAGGTTTACAGTTTCTGCCATGCGGGGAGAGTTTTACTCTGAGTTAGAGGGAAAAGTTAAATCTGAAAACCATCCTGTAATGCTACAACGTCATAAGCGGTACAGATTTTATATGTATTATGCCTATTTTATAAATCTGTTAAACAAGTCAGGCACAATTGAGCCAGACAGCATGGTAAGGCGCGCAGTGGCCGAGATATATAAGCAGTTCTTTATCACTAATGGAAAGACGGGAGTTTCCCCTATATTGCGTATGGATGTTGATTGGAGTTATAAGGCTGGCTCTAACGCTACTAAAAGTTTCCTTGCTCAAGATTTCAGGGAGATGATTTCCAATGTACATAAAATTGCCAGGGGTACTGTCTGTGAAGGTTTAGATTGTATTGATGTGATTAAGAAGTACCAGCATTCCAGCCAGGAGACAGGAGTAGCTCATAACAATCCTATTTTCTACTCTGATTCTCCCTACATTGAAACTTCAGATTATACAAATGAGGCTGTAGGGGTACCGGCATTTGACTCAAACAAGATGAAGGATTTGATTGTTGCTTTGAAAGCCAGTGGAGATAATTTTATTTTCTCATGTAGAGCCGCAAAGGGTTCAGTGAATGGCTCCGAGACAACAGATGAACTTAAAACGAGTAATATGAGGCTTAAAGCTGCTGTTTTCGATTGCTTCAGCCAAGAGTTTATCCAGGCGGACAGTCCTCTTTGGGTACTGGCAATCGAGAAAAAAGGTTCTCTGGCTAATTTGATCCAGGCCAATAAAGTTGCTGAGATTATGATTACAAACTTCGAGATAGCCGATTTCTCGTCAAACAGTGCATGCTGTAAGAATACTACCTTCAAGACTTATACATTCCAAAACTTTATGGAAATTTGGAGTCAGAATGCAAATGTTTAATTGAATGGTATTCAGGGAATGAGTTTTCTCTGCCAAATCAGGGGTACTCATTCACTCATTTTCCTATAAATTCCTTTACTATCAAATAGAACCAATCAGCGGATTGTATTCCAACAGCCCCAGTCAGGGGTATTCTAAACTTAGTAGGAGGGATTTATAATGCAAGGTGGAGATTTTATGTCTAGCGGAGATGTATGTGATTATTGTCAGTTCAGTTACTCGGTGCTTAACAGGCTCCAGACCCAAGGGGTATTAACCCCAGTCAGGGTACTGCCAGCCAGCAAAAAGAGGTTCTTTCTCCGCAGTGATGTGGAGGCATACATGAACAACTTAAGACAGGGGAAATAATACAGATTGAGGGCAGCCTAAAGACAAGGTTGCTCTCTTTTTGTATATATGGTTTTTTTCCTACCAGTTAAGTTTAAAATGGTATGAGTGCCAGTTGTATATTGCTTTAGATTCTCATATCCCAGGGGTATGGGAAATTGCTTCTATCACTTTCTGATTATCGTTTCTCAGTTTGTTTTCTTAACCATCGATATCTCAATAAATCTTCCTAACTAAATAAATCTACTTTTTCCCCGTGGGGGGAGTGCATCCGAAGTTGGCCAATAGGCGTACAAGAAATATTGTCTATTTGAGTTCACCATTTTTAAATGAGTTTTTCTGATCGCCCCTTTGAGACGTTCTTATAGTGTTTATAAAGTTAATTTCGGTTAATTCGTCCAGGGGTATTAACAACGATGAAAGGGAAGGAGATATTTTTATGTGTCAGACAGTATTGAATCATTTTAGAGGCTATGAGGGCTTGAGCCAGACAGAACAGATTGATAAGTTAGCTGATGAGTTGGAGGCGGCGGGTATCGAAGTTGTCAGTCCCAGGTTTAGGAAAGGTTTCAATATAACCCATTTTGTGGGAGATGAGTATGTTTTTACAAAGTTTATAAAGAAAACGACAGGTGAGTCATACTTCACCATATTCGATAGAACTATTTATGACAAGTATCTCGTCGGGCGAGGTGGTATTACTGTAGCTTCAGGAAGTACTAGCCCCATTAAGTGGGTTAGGCTTTATAGTGCTCCGATAGCAGACGAGTTACACAGACTAACTATAAAAGAATTTGGTCAGTCGTTAGATAATGGATTGGTGGTTGATCATATATTCATGAACCCATTCATTAACACTTCGGAGGCGCTAAGACCCTGTACTCATAGTCAGAATAAAAGACATAGCCTATGTTCTCTCCGTAGAGTATTAGACGAGATAGCCAGATCAAGAGAACCGTATGAGTTTATATATGACCCATCCATTGATTTTACTAATACGGGGTACGCCTATGCTTTACATAAAATGCTGGGCATAGGCACTTGGGAAGACCTCAGAGATTACAACATTGACTATATCAAACGAAACAATGCGAGTCTTACTAACTTGTACAGCGGTCTGTCCGCAATGGTTAAGGCTGATATAGACCCTAAATTTGCTAACGAGAGTTGGTACAGAGCCATAACTGCTTTTTAGGAGGTAAAATCTATGCTCAGGAGTTACAGTTTTGGAATTGTTAAGGGTACATTTCCTTTTAAGCATTGGGTGATTTTTGATGAGGCTGCATCATCAGATTTAGAATATGCATATGAGATTATTAAGGCAGTTGAGGCTGGAAGGCTTCAGCTCAAGGATGATTTTAACCTTTCAGCATATTGCGCTAAGGTAAGACGGAATCAAAAATTAGGAAAAGCGGAGGAAGCCTCAAGAGTTCTACGCATTTCAGATACAGATGGGGATAGTGTGAGAGGTGAAGACGGCGATATAGACTCTTGTGGAGTTTCAATGTCAAACGTTATCAAGTATGCTGACCAGGTTGACGAGTTTTTAAAAACAGATGAGGAAGAAGACTTTTATAATGCGATTGATACATTGAATCGTATGCAGGTTGATATTCTTATCAGGTATCAGGTGAATTTTTGGCACTGTATGGGACAGGCATTGAGGGGTATCCCGGAGGCCATTGATTTGCTACACAAGTTAACGGAGGAGTCTCCCAAGATTGGAGAATTGATATGGATTGTATTATCAAGTGGCAAGTCATTGTCTGATTTGGAGCAGATAAATATAGCATAATGAGATACTTATTTTAGGGAAGGAGATAAGGTAATGGGAATATTAAAACCTAGCGAGAGTGTCCCCAGGTTATATGATAGTGTTAGAGAACATACGCAGATTCTATCTGAGTTAGCCTTGTATAAGACACTAAATTTTTCTCAAGATAATGAGGGGCACAAGAGACTGCAAACAATGAGAAATGCTTTAATACAAGAGGGTGAAAATATAACGGCTGATTCCTCCATTTTAAGCCATACGGAGGTTGAGTTTGAGGTTGTTAAACTAATGCTTGGTAATGTGCTGAACAACAATAGGCTCTTATTACGTTTAAGCAAATCAGGGGCGTTGAAATTTTATGCAGATAATGAAAGTCAAATGAGGTTATTGTGGAAGGTACTTAAGGCAGTTGACGAAGATATGAAGATAATGGAACCATATGTAGGATTTATGGAGGTATTTAGTGAATTCTATACTTCAGAGTTACAGGCACTTCGTGAGGCGGTTATAGAGGGGGAACCAGCTCATACAGAAGCTCCCCAGGAAGAGCCAGAAGTCAAGGAGCCAGAGGAGGCAGTTCATACGACAGTTGCCCAGGAGGAGCCAGAGGTTAAGGAGCCAGAGGAACCGGTTCATACAGAAACTCCCCAGGAGGAGGCAGGAGAGTCAACAGTGAAAAAGTCTGAGTATTCATTTTATGATGATTTTGGCATTGATATCGGTGCTATCAGATTTTTAACGAATATGTCAGATGAAATATTACTTAAGACGGAAGTTTTTCTAAAAAGGTACATAGAACAATGCAACAAGGTAACAGGCTTTAAATTGTCTAATGGATTTATACTCAATTATAGATACAAGAAGGCACAGCATATAGTCTATGATTGGCTGGAGTCTATTCGGAAGACTGGCAGTCTAAGCCCTTTGGAGGATGAGGATGACGAGGAGATGCAGTGGCTGTATTTTTCCAGTTTCCATTCCATAGAGGAAATCAGGGGTATGACAAGCCTTATTATCAGCAGTGCTTACAATGTGATTTGCCCACCACCTTCAAAGACCAAAGCGGACAGGTTCCAGCTTGGCCGCTGGCATTGCCAGAAGGAGATTGTATTGCAGGCAGCGAATGCGGAGATTGAGGAATTTGGCAGGTATTTATGGGAAAAGGTGAAGGAGGTGTAATGATGCTTAAAAGGCTACTATCAGGGGTATCCAGTCGTTTATATATTCGCAGATCTAAGCTGACTGGAGACGATATAGAGAGGCTTCAAAACATGGATTTCAGTAGCATAGAAAGTTACCAAGACTATGTTGATTATTACAATGTTGTATCTAAAGGCAGACATGACTTAGGCAGGCGGAATCCTACAGAAAACCCGTGAAATAGAGTTAGGCTCCAAGTTCTGAGTTGTGTGGTTACGGCGGTTTCACTGATTGGTGAGACCGTTGTCATTTTATAGGAGGCGATAAGAAGTGATGAGATTTTTGAAAAAGCTGGAGTTTAAACGTATGTTGGCTATGCTCCTTGTGGTTTGTACGATGATTGGTATTTTCCCACAGTTTTCAGGGGTATCTATTTATGCAGACTCTAACAAGCTACGAGAGCAGCTTATTCAGCTCATGAGTGGGGTATCCGTAACAGAGGTTGAATCCATTGATCAGTTGACCGTTGAGGATTTGAGATGTATAGCATTGTTTTTATCTAACTTTTATGTTCCCTACAATACCTCTCTGGACGATACAGAGAACAAAGACCAAAACATTCAATATATGGTTTCTGCCCTTAAAAATATTGGATTTAAGGAGGACGTCGCCAAATCTGTCATTCAGGCTGTTTATTCAGCCAGTTTATCCAGTGCTCAAAAGTTGTATTTTTGTGAGGATGACCTGCCGGAGATTACTTACAAAATTAACGGCGGAGGGGCAAATGGTAAAGTGCCAGCCCTCTCCTTTGGATGTGATGATGACCATACAGACCCAGGAGTTAACCTGGGTGTGGTGGATGATAATGAAAACTATGTAAAGGCTGTTGGTAAAAGTATTCAGGCCAGCGGTGACGATGGGGAGATGCATACTTATTATCCAGTTACGCTATGGACTTATTTATGTGCTATGGACAGGCTTGCTCATGACAAGGTTCCTGCGGGCAGTTTGGATTATGGGATAGGCTTATATTGGGGCAGCAGCTCTGGCATGAAAAGGGGTTTTGATTTAAATGCCCAGACTGCAACATTTATTACAGCTATAACCAGCGAGTTGGGTACGGAGACTGGAATGTGTGGAAATGCTGTAATGAATACAAGCGGCGGCTCCTGGCAGGACAAAAGCGATGCTGACAGGGCAGCGGTTACGGCATTTACCCAAAACATTTACATAGACTGGGTTGGTAATGTGATTTGTGACTTTGGGAACTCCAGAGTGGTGCTATATCCAGCATGTATGAACCCGATGGTATTCAGTTTTTTAAGCGAGTCTGCTATTGAAGAGGAGGAGTCAGAGGAAGGCGACAGCGAGGAGGAGCCGGAGGAACTGGAGGAGGAGCCAGGGGTCGGCAGAGCCATAACCGATGGTTCAGAAATGATTATACCGTTTAATGCTGTTTCCACCTGGGGTCAATGGTTTCTCAAGAACCACACAGTACAGGAAGAAAGCAGTTCCTCCATTTTAGGTACTGTATTCAATACAGAGGCTAAAGTGGTGGAAGTGGATATTATGGGAATGAGGGGTTCCAGAGTTGGAGCCAGTTGGGATGCAGAGGCTTTTGGCGGTAGCGAGAAGACTATGGATAGTGTTCAGGAGTGGTGCTCCAAGTATGGAATTGAGGTTGGCGGCAACGGCTCCTGGGGTGTTCATGGGGATGCGGATTTGGTTAGTTTCGTTACCAAAAGTCTTTCAGGAGCCGGAGCAGGGGTATTCTTCCCTGGGTACGAGTTGTCCCTTGGGAAGTTTAACACTATAAACGAGTATGTTATTTATCAGTCTGTGACAAATGCCACGATACAAGACTTAACAAAAGGCAGTGCCTTTGTCACAGGTTCAGTTCTTGATGCTGAGGCGGCAAAGTATTTCAGTTCTGAATC
The DNA here is from genome assembly GCA_910575795.1 of Clostridiaceae bacterium. Taxonomy (GTDB): domain Bacteria; phylum Bacillota; class Clostridia; order Lachnospirales; family Lachnospiraceae; genus Otoolea; species Otoolea muris. The sequence continues at coordinate 108,608 of CAJTGE010000009.1, forward strand.
AAAGTTCCACACATCTTCCGACAGCTTTGGAGCCTTTATGCAATTTGGGGCAGAGGATTACTTCATGCTCTCCAATTATTTCCTGACTTATGCTTTTGCTTACCATAACAGAAATAAAACCCTTCAGGATAAGGATTCTTATGTGAATTTCAAATTCAACGGAGACAGATTCCCCAGCGAGGTTGGAGGTATGATTGATTGGGGAGACATCAGCACAGATGATGAACAAATCCTCAGTTTTATATATTATTTGCTTCATCCGGTTGAAGGGGCTTTATATGTAACGACTCTGTTTAAGAATAAGGTATCCGCTATTTTAGTTGGCTGGCATGAGGATATAGTTGGGGGCACAGATTCCAATAACATCACGGGTATGACAAGGTATTTAGGTTTTACAGGCTATGTCACATCTCCGAGTCTTGGAGAAATATCTTGGATCGCCAGATTGTTGGAAGCCTATCAAGATTGTATTGTTTATCTGGTTATATTATTATGTATCGTTTTAGTTTGCTATGTTGTAACGGGAAGTATGAGTATAAGTCGGGCAGTTATTGGGGTTGTGATTTTCTCATTCCTTGCATTTCTGCCACCGATAGCGATAAATCGGACAGCAGACACGATAAATCGGTTATGCGACACTTTATACAGCCAGAAGTTTGATTATTGGGCTAATACCCAGCTTCATGCCTATTTAAGCGATTTGTCTGGTGTAACCAGTTCCTCCAGCGTGAACGAGTATATAGCAGCTCTGATAAATCTGAAAACTTCTTCCATTGAGTCCCCTCACAGCTATTCAGGGGTACGGGTGAAGTGGATGACGCCCAAGAAAATCCACGAGGCGGAGGAAGCATCGGAGGAACTTAAAGGGCATTTTGACAATACGTTTTCCAGTGCTATGGTAAACCTGCTAACAAGTTCCCAGTTGGCCGTAAACCGCACAGAGGATTATACCAATGCAGTAGGAGCCACTTATTTGTATCGAGATTTCACTGATATTTTTATGTATGGCTCCCAAAGTTACAATCTTTTTACATCATTTAATCATGGCGGTACTTTAGAAAGGTATGGGGAGTTGAGTTTCCCGGCTGACAGCAGTGATTTTGGCGGGGCAGTCAACCGTAACTGGTCGAGGGCACATATGGGCGGGATTACCTATTCCAGTGGCGAAAATCTGATTGATTATGTGATGGCAAATGACGAGGAGAACGACAGAAGTATATCAGAGTATATCAGGGGTACTTCCAGTCTGGAAGCCGTCCGGAGAGGGTTCCTTTGTAACAGCGTCGGAGTTGGTGATGAGACGGCCAATTATTATACCAGAAATGGGGGACTTGCATCGAGTCTGCTTCTTGGCTTCAATGGTACGATTAAAGAAATCAATACCAACCTGGGGTATCTCAAGGAGGACTTAAACAGGGAGAGTTATGATTTATACCTGGAAGATATTGCAAATGGGAATCTGGTGTATGGACTGGCTCCAGATACATTTCGTTATTCGTTAAATGACTTTGTAAGCCAGCAGACTGAGGTTACTGATGTCCGAGGGCTTCATAAGGACTTAAGCAGTTTTTATTATGCTTTATATACAGAGTCGCCGTATTATTTCTTCAGTTACAATATTCGAGACCATATATCTACAAATAAAAATACAAACTATGTATATAACCACAAGGATTTAGCCAGCCAGTCAAAAAATATGTATAAGATGCTGTTGCAAAACAACCAGGAGTATTTCTTCAACCTTACAGATAACGCAGGTGGGGGGTACGGGGAACTTCGAGATTTTATGAACATGCACGATTTGTTCTATTACATTATTCCATCCTTGAAAGGCGGCAATGAGATCGTTGATTTGTTTGACAGCAGGTTTGGAATGCACGTAAACAGCGATATGAGTCTGCGGATTGATTCGGCGGGAAAAGTTGTCTATGACGGCATATCCTACCCAAAGGATAGCGTATCTGGCAAGACTGCCCTGCGGGATATGGCAGACAGAGGAGTATTTGAGGAGATGACATCAGAACAGCTTTACAAGTTCTGGCATGATTACAATGTTTGGACGTTATTCCAGGCTTATTGTCCTTGGATAGACACAATGGAGGATTGTAAGTATGCCAACGCCGAGACCATACGAGTTCTTGGCGAGCCATTCGTTGTAAGAAATCCGTTAGACCCGACCAGTTATTATTCCTCTGACGGTGATGACATAGTAGAAGGCCGTTACATGGTATTTAGCCGTTCAGAAATGGCTTACTATGGCCTGACCGAGAAAGACCTCACCACAGTTGAGTTGAAAATCATTCAGACCCAGGATGCGGTATACAAGCAGACCCTAGACCTAATGAATTACTACACCTTGGCCGACGAGGTACTCATCAATGCATTTGCCATGATTCAGACTTTCGAGTTCAACAAGCATTTCAGCGAGTCTGGTGTTATGGGTCAGAGTTATATTCTCTATCCGCAGGGGTACGAGGCAAAGGCATTTACATACGACGCATACTTGAGACTGGTAATTGCAGAGTCCAGCGGTGAACCTATCCAGGTAGACAGTGCAACAGGTGATACCAGTATCTACAAACGAGTTATCAGCAAAACCTCCTTGTTCTTCGGTATATTCTTGCTCATTAACGATGTGTTGTCAGTTTATATTATGCCTTGTCTGAAGGTTGCTTTTTTGGTTATGTTGTTCTTTATCTCCATAGCTTTGGTGACAGCAGCATCTATCAATTTGGAGATTAATCTGATAAGCGTGATATGGAAGTCTATACTGGCACCGTTAGGCAGTTACTTCTGTATCAGTGTAGGCTTTGCATGGTTAGTTTCTCTGTTCATGAGCAACGGTGCTCAAGGGGTAGTTAAGGTATCGCAGACTATATCAGTTGGTGATCCCACAACGGTAATCATTATTATGATAGTCGTCAATGTGGCGGCGATGATTCTATATTTTAAGTTGTGCAAGAAATGCTTCAGAGACTTCTGGAATTATATAAGAATAGTGCTTGATAATATTGTGTCTACTTCTATAGGAGCCGCAAGACGTATGAGCGACGTCAGAAATTTCAGGAGATCTTCTTCTGGCAGTTCATATATTACACACAACAATTCCATTGAAAAGGTGGCAAATACGGCTGTTCAGCGAGGCAAGACCAATTTGACACCGACCAGACAGTCTGCAGTTCAGTCGGGTACTGAAGCAGCCAATGCAGCGTTACATTCAAATAAGGGTGCAGACTTAAAGCCAGCAGAGAATAAATATAATTCTGTTACAAGAGACGGCAGCAAAAGTACCAAGAAGCTGAACCAGCATAACCAGAAGTCTTATAATGACAAAGCTGTAAAGTCCAGAGAGGCCGCAGACCGTAAGGCGGAGGATGGGAAGATGGCACCGTCAGATTCTTCCAAAGGGTTGAGAAATCGCATGGCTGGCGGAGGCAGCTATCTGACAGGGAATAATTCCCGTGAAGTTTATAATATAAAGGGAGGGGTACCCAAGGGAGTAGGAAGGAGAGTTAATATAGCTACCTCTGATGCATCAGGCCGCCTTGGTAATCTTATCTATGGCACAAAGGAGAATAGGGGACTGACAAATGCTCAGAACGATGCAGGAGAGACCCAGTTGCGTAAGCGGATTATGAATAGGGGCAGTAATGGCGTGAAAAAGGGGCATGAAAAAGGCAAGACTCCTGGAGGCAACAGCTACAAGGACACCAATGTGTTTAGGAATAAAAAATAGCGTGATATGGCTTGGCTCTCTGCTGAAATGCGGGGAGCCAGTTATTTCAGCGTTTTTTGACATTTTTTGAATCCGTTGATTTTGGCCTGCTGTGTTCTAAGGCGGAAATTTGTTTCAGGATGAAAAAGGGCAATTAGGTTGCTTTGTATTATTGGTTTTACTGGGGTACGGAAGGCCATGAGGGGTATCTCCCGATAGAGTCAGAATAGAAAATTATCATGTTATTTCTCCGGTGGGAAGTTCGTATGACTCCTTTCTATTTGTGACAGCTTTTCTTTAATTTGCAGGGAGACGGCTTGTCTGGCAGTTTAGATCCCCAGGGGTATCCAGTTTTTGTTTGCACTGAGTTGCACCGTGATACTGATTATTACAAACAGTACAATTTATTCTTGGATTGGAGGAGGTGATTGAGTTTGTTTAGTATCTAATGAGTTGCAGTCAATATTTCGAGAAAGGAAGGTAATACCTATGAGTTTCAAAAAGACGTATGCCAAGGAAGTGGACGGGGGTATCGAGGCTTCCACTGCCATTTCACCTACATCACCGATTAGTGCTTCTGCATATGCGGCAGAGGCAACTGAGGCTGTCAATCCAAACGTGGCACTAATCAAGGTTTACAATGAGTTTTACAATACAGAAGGTAATCTGGTGTTTCGTGAAGAAGTGTATTCAGAGGAGCGAGAAAAAACTTGGGATTGGGATTGGAACGATACGGCAAGCCAATTTTCTGGCGTAGCCTCAGATTATAAACCCTCTTTAGAAGGCTATAACTTACTGGGAGTTGATCCTAGTTGGAATTACTTGAATCTTGGCCGGGTCAATGAGTTTGTGTTTAAGTATATTGAAGATGCTGAAGTTACGGTTAAAGTCATCAACGAGTTTTACGATACAGATGGCACAAGTTTGCTATCTCGTGAGGAGAAGCTGTCAGAAAAGCATAATATTGGCCGTACAGTTATCTACCGGGCCACTAACTTTGGAGCCACTACTATTCGTCGCAGTTTCGACTATATGACTGGCCTCAGCCATTGCTGGATAGACAATTATCGGCTTGATGGATATAATTGCTGCATGATATTCATAGATTCCGCAAGAGATCGGGAAGTCATCTTTAAATATGTAAAGAAGGCTCCAGCTAATGTCAAGGTTTACACAGAACTGTATGATACAGACAAGACAACCTTGATATCCCGTAAGGAGCAACTATCAGAGCAGTATACAGTCGGTGATTCCTACAATTATCAGGCAGCCGACTATGCACCATTAGAAGACAGCTTTCTGATGCCATACAGCAACAATAGTTATGCTGGGTGGTTTAGCAGCGGTGAGGATTACGAGTTTGTTTTCAAATATATCAAAGGTACTGAGAAGGTCAAAGTCGAAGTAGTCAATGAGTTTTACGATACAGATGGAACAACCCTGTTATCCCGTGATGTAGTACTTTCAGAAGAACGCTGGGTTGGCGAGAAATACTGTTACGATCCTTTATCTTATCTTCCATCTGGTACAGATTTCTTCTCAGGAGAACCCCGGGATTATTCAGGGGTATTTGAATCAGGCCAGACCTATGAACTGGTGTTTAAACATGTGAGGTGAACATGTTTACCTTGGCAGTTGTGTAAATATGTGAGGTGGACACGTCTACCTTGGCTGGTGTTTAAATATGCGAGGCGGACATGTCTACCTTGTCCGTTTTTTAAATGATGAGTTATATAAGTCAGTCAAGCGTGAAGGAAACCAGACTCCAGTAGACGGAGCCTAATATTCATGGAAAGGAGTTGAATATAAGTGACAGAAGGTTTGCAGTATCTAAAGATTGGTGAAGCCGCTAAGTTAATTGGTTGTTCTTGCCAGACTTTACGCAGGTTACATAAGAGGGGTATCCTGATTCCTGAACTGATTTTTGATACAGGACATCGAAAATATTCACTGAATCAGATTGAAGATTTCATTGTAAAGAATGCGAGCAACTAACCCATTCAGTCTTTCCTTCCATAAGACTTGGATTTGGGAACGAGAAATGATATTTGTTTCAGTTACAGAGCGAGACGATTTATTACAAATGTAACCAATATAAATCTCATTGCTAAGATAACAAGACTTCAGTTTCATTCCAGGAGGTGAAAAAGAAATGGAAGATAACTCATTGAAAGGCAAGACTCCAGAGCCAGTAGCTTCAGAGCCTATGAGTTCAGGACGAGCAGACCCCATTGCTGGAATCTCTAACCAGTCAACATCAGAAGTAGGCTTAATGTACCAACTACTTGAGACGGAGAGATCACTACGAGACCAGGAGGAGGGGGTAAAGGAGGAGAAACGTAAAAAGGCTATTTACAGAAACTCACTTCTTGTTGCTATTATCATCATAATTATCTTGCTTTTAAGAGGGTGTAGTGGTAAGGCAGATTACTGGTGGGTACCCAATGAGACAGCCCCACAGAAGGAGTCAGCCCTCATCCCGGAGATTGAGGACAGTGCTTTAGTCCAGCAGGTGCAGGAGACCCAAGAGGAATATGAAACACCTCATATTGATATTCCTGTGATTCAGAGCTTTGTTGTTTCTAAGTCAGCTCCTTATAAGGATTTATACAATCCAGAGACCAATGCCGAGAGATACTATTTACAGTATGAGTTTACAGTAGTTGGTTCTTCAGAGCCATTTTACCAGTCCAAGTTTGTGGAAGGCGGGAAGCAGTTCAGCGTTGATTTTGGCAGCTTATTGGAGATTGGCGAGTACAGAGTCAATGTTGCAACCAAAACCTATGAGTATGGTACTCTAGCCCCCAAGAGTGGAGATATGCACGAGATTCAAATTATTGTTACAGAGTAGTATTTGAAAAGGAGGTGGTTGTATTGAAGGCAAGGTGTCCAGGGGTACTGATAGCCGCCGCTTTTATGTTGTCGGTGTTAGTTGGGAGCATAAAAGTGTATGCAGATGATTTGAGGATTCCAGACAATGAAACAACTGGCTCCACGCCAACGAGTTTTGTTGTAACCAACGATATGTTGATTTCCAATGATTTAGTTGTCAGCATACCATCAGAGTTGGTTCTAACCTATGACGAGTCTGCCAATATTTTTACCAGAAGGGATTATATAACAGCGAGTGGCAGCCTAAAGAGCAGCAAGCGGTTAGAGGTGAGTATCCCCACAACGATTACATACCAGCATACCTCGTTATCAGGTGTTACGGTTACTGGCTTTTTGGATTTTGGTTCTGCTTCAGGCGGGAGGGGTATCGAGTATTGGACTCCATCCCAGGTACAGAACGATGACAGCCGTTCCATATGCTCAACAGTAGATGCTGATAATCTGGAGTATGCTGGCAGATACAAAGCTACAATTACATATAGGATACTAATCAAGGATAGATAATTATGGTATTAGGTTCCCAGGGGTATCCTTCAGAGCCAAATACTTGATTATAAATAATCATAGAGAGGAGATTTATTATGAGACTTAAGAAGTTAGCAACCATAATTTTATCAGGAGCCTTAACAGCCAGTGCAGTTTTCCCAGCCCTAGCAGCTACGGGGTACACAGACTACGAAGATCCGTTTACAGACGCCAAGACCCAGACCAAATTTGAGATTACCGATCCTGATGATTTAAACGAGGAGAACGGAGGCAATGGTAAGCTGGGGGGCGAGGTTGTGGTTTCTGTGCCAGCGGAGTTGGTATTAGGAGCAGACGCCAACAGCAATGCAATTCTTACCAAGAAGGATATTGTTTCAGCGAGAGGCCGTTTGAGGGCCAACCAGAAGCTGTCCATTACAACTCCTACGAGTATTTCATACGCCAATGGAGATGACAATACCGTTACAGTTCCAGGGGTTGTTGCTTTCGGCACAACTTCAGGTGACAATCAGTTGGCAGAGTGGAGTGCGGCGGAGATGGTAAAAGGTGTCAAGGAGGGCGAGGTGGGTATCGTACATAAGGATATATCTTCCACAGTTCAGAAGGAGGATATTGATTATGTTGGTACTTACACCACCAATCTGTTGTACAGTATCCAGGTAGCAACGAAGTAAAGGAGCCTGGGGTATCCAGTCTTTAGTTTTTATGGCCTGCTGATAGTTTTTCAGTGGGCCATTTCTTCAGTTCTTTCAACAGACAAGGGAGGCGGTTAGAAGATATGAGGAGATACAAAAAGTATTTAGCTTGTATGCTTATAATCTCACAGATTTTAATGCTAACGCCAATGAAACTCCATGCAGGGGTGCTGGAGGCAGGAGCGGCATTCGAGTCTGCTGAGAGTATAGGGGGTATTGAAGGTTCCACCGAGGGGGCAGAGGCCACCGAAGGAGGAGAGGCCACCGAAGGAGGCACCGAGACTACCGAGGGAACGGAGTCTATCGAGGATACAACCTCCAGCGGGGTATCCCAATCGGAGCCAGACTCCCAGGGGGAATCGGAGATTACCGAGGAATCAGAGGATACCGAGGGAATAGGTTCCAGCGGGGTATCTCAATCGGAGCCAGAAGCCCCGGAGGGTACGGAGGAGCCAGAAGCCCCGGAGGAATCAGAACCCCTGGAGGAGCCAGAGTCCACGGAGGAAGCAGAACCCACGGAGGAGCCGGAGTCCCCGGAGGATACGGAGAAGCCGGAGTTCACGGAGGAATCAGACCCCACAGAAGAATCAGAAGACTCCAACGAGGTATCTGATCCAGAAGGCGAGACCTCCGGTGAAACATCAGAGACCCAGGCCGAGGAGCCAGATGAGTCACAGCCCTCCAATACCGTGCCAGGGGTATCCGATAGCAAGCCAGAAGTACCAGAGTCAAAGCCCTCTGAGGGCGAGTCAGGAGAAAGGCCACCAGAACTCAGCAATCCAGTAGAAACGAATCCCGGCGGGGTATCTGATATGCCCTCAACGGCTACATCCTCCAACGCTTCAAAGCCAGAAGACGAGGAGGAACTAGAAGTTGACATTGAGGTATATTACACCTTAAAGGTAGTTGATACCTATATCAGTACGGAACAAGACGAGGGAGAGTCTGTTGTAAGGTACGTGGATACAGTGCTTGAGGGGGAGGAATACTGCTTCAGTGCCTTGGAAGTTGAGGGCTATATAGCAGTTGATGAAGTTGAGTATTCAGGGGTACTGATAGAGGATTTAACCCTTGAGTTTATATACATTAAAGACTCATTATTTGACGTATCTTTGTTAGGGGGTACTGTACTGTCAAATGACTATGCTTCAGCCGAACTTTATGAGGATGAGAAGCTCCTTATAGTCACAGACATGTACAAATCAGGCAGAAGTTCAGACTATCCCTGGTACAATTTGATTAGCGGTTATCGAGTTGAATTCGCTGATGGCTTGCCTGTTATTTATGGAAGTACCTTTAGTCGGTCGGGTATTGTCGGAGATCTTGTAATTCCAGCTTCTGTGACGGAAATCGGCAATAATGCTTTTAGCAGTTGTACAGGACTGACTGGTGAGTTGGTAATTTCAGAAGGGGTAACATCGATCGGTAATGAGGCATTTAGGGACTGTTCAAATTTGACTGGAAACCTGGTAATACCTGATTCTGTGACGTCTTTGGGAAATGGGGTATTCAGGGGTTGTTCCCACTTCAGCAGTTTGACTTTAAGCGGTTCATTACAGTTGATTCCTGATAATGCGTTTCGTGATTGTTCTGGTTTTAGGGGAAATCTTGTTATTCCAGAATCCGTTAAAGAAGTCAAGAGTTATGCGTTCTTTGGGGATTCAGGTTTTGATGGCACGTTAACGATTGGAGATTCCGTACAAGCCATAAGAGATGGAGCATTTTATAATTGTTCTGGTTTAACTGGTGATTTAGTTATTCCCGACAATGTGACATCCATAGGAAATGTAGCATTTCAGGGTTGCAAAGGAATGAGGGGCACCTTAAGCCTTGGCAGTTCCCTTATCACCATTGGGGATAATGCTTTTAAAGACTGCTCTGGTTTTACAGATGCTTTGGTGATTCCAGATAGCGTGGTATCCCTCGGTGAAGGTGCCTTTTATAATGCCAGAGGCTTTAGCGGCTTCCTCACTCTAAGCAAGTCATTAGTTACCATTAACCGTGAGGCATTTCGTGGTTGTACGGGGCTTACAGGTGCTTTAGTTATTCCAGATACAGTAGAGACGATAGGTAATGCCGCATTTTTATATACTGGGTTTTCAGGTACCCTGACTCTTGGTAATTCAGTAAGAACGATTGGAAATGAGGCATTTAAAGACTGTAAAGGTTTGAAAGGCGACCTGATAATCCATGATGCGATTGAGAGTATTGGATCAAATGCTTTCAATGGCTGTACAGGCTTCAATGGGGTACTGAGTTTGGGTTCCCATCTTAAGACCATAGGAGGAAGTGCCTTCAAAGGCTGTACAGGTTTGAAAGGCGACCTTGTAATCCCTGATAATGTGATAAGCCTGGGTGCTGAAGCGTTTAACGGTTGTACAGGCTTTGATGGTTCTATCAAGATAGGAAGCTCTATACAGACGATTGAAGCGTATGCATTTAACGGCTGTTCTGGCCTATCGGGGGATATGGCTCTGCCGGATACAGTAAAGCTCATCGGCTATTCAGCATTTAACGGTTGCTCTAATATGGGTGATACTCTTGTAATCCCTGACAAAGTAACCACCATATCACGTTGGACGTTCAGTGGCAGCGATGGGGTAACAATTATCCGTGGCGGCGAGGGTATAACGAGTTTACTTTCAGATGGGCTTCATTACGGGGCATTTCGTACCACCGAGTTAACGCCGACGCTTTTATACACAGACAACGAGATTCTTTTAAACCACGATTGGGGCAATGAAAACCGTGAGATATATTTCGAGGTAGCCTTCAATTCCAATGGGGGTACTCCAGTGGCCTCCCAGCATGTCAAGGCTGGGGAACTGGCCAAGGAGCCGAAGGCTCCCACCAGAGATAACTATGTATTTATTGGCTGGACAAAGGATAAGGCAGCCCTGACAAATCCCAAGGCTGGTGAAGTATTTGATTTTGCTACACCAATTACAAGATATACAGTTTTGTATGCAAAATGGGCAAAACAAGTGACTATCACAGTAGTTGACGAGTATTACGATTCAGAGGGTATTACACAAATTAAATCCGTTGAACGTGAGAAGATGGTTGTCGGAGAGGGCGAGGCATTCGAGGTAAAGGCTTTAAGCCCCAGGGGGTACGAGGTGGTTGGCGAGGATGTTTTCTCCGGCACAGCAGATGAAGACACTGTTATTACCTTCCAATATTGGGAGAAGGCGGTGAAGGAGCATACCATTACCGTAACAGATGAGTATTACGATACAGATGGCACAACCCTTTTAGATTCTGTACAACGGGTAAGTGAAGTTGTTCAGGATGGGGAGTCTTATCAGTATGAAGCTCTGACGGAGCTGCCAGATGGTTTTGAGTTGGTCGGTAGCTCTGTGTGTTCAGGGATATGCACAGAGGATACAGCCATTGTCTTTAAGTATGTAAAAGTGCAGAAGTTTACTGTAACGGTGCTAGACACATATTATGACGTGGATAATACGACCCTTCTTTCTTCAGAAGTCCGTGTAAGTGAACTTATCCGTGCGGGCAGTTCTTACAGTTATGAGGCTTTAGGTACGATAGGCTTCAAGGTGACGGGGCAAGATTCCTACACTGGTATCGTATCAGAAGACATTACCCTAACCTTCAGGTACATAGAGGACATAGATGTCCTTGGGGGTACTTTAGTTATCTCCATACCGGCGGAGATGGAATTGAAATATGATTCTTCTCTCAATGAGTACATCAAGACAGATTCCATCTATGCCAGCGGCAGGTGCGGAGTAACAAAACAGCTTAATGTGGAAACCCCTCGATACATCACTTTTGTAAACGGGGAGGATAACGGAGTTAAGATTGATAATGGTTTGGTTGAGTTTGGCACACCGGTAGCAGATGACTCTGAAAGTACCAGGGAGCAGTGGTCGGGAGCAGAGTTGAGGGAGGGGTTAACTTCACCAGTACGAAAAAACATTTCAGTTTCCGTAGATAAGAGGGAGATAGACTATCTTGGCTCTTATAAATCTGTTATAACCTATCATATTACCATGACTGAAAGTTCAGAAGCTGGCGAGTAGGCCAGTTGAGCAGAAAGAGCACTTACAATGATGAGTGCTTTTTTTGTGTCTTTTAGATTTTATAGGGGTATCTAAGATTTTTACAAGGGAAGGTATCCTTATCCCCAGGATAGAATATGTGCAGCCAGGTTCTTTATCACACGTTGAGAGAGGGCGGTTGATGTATGACTTCTATTCGGGTTTCATAGGGGTATCAAGTTTTTAGTTCCAAAGCAGGTGTGTGTGGCAGCAGGTTCTTTGTCACACGTTAAGGGAAAGGCATTTAAGGCGAGAGAGTGTATTTATTTCATTCAGATTTTATAGGGGTATCAAAACTTTTTACAAGGGAGTGTATCTCTATCCCCGGGATAGAATACATGCAGTCAGGTTCTTTGTCACACGTTAAGACTAAGGCGTTTAATGTGTGACTTTCTGGCGAGAGTGGCTTTGTCAGATTTTTTTAGGATTTTGGAGTTTTTTCGTATGGTGTTTATATAGCCAGAAAGCAGGCCAGCTAAGGGTTTTATGACGGGAGGTGAAAAAGCGCTTGAGATTGGAAAAGTGTCATCATGTATGCAGAAAAACCTTGTGTCACAGGGGTACGTTACGCCATTTGGGATTTTGCTTGTTTAGGAGGTTTCCCAAAATATAATCTTATTCCTATCCACTAAAGTTCTCTTTGTGGTTTAAATCGAGAAGATATTTTTGCATGGAGAAGTAGGAGGCGGTTCCCTTGGATATGAGGTAGCTATGAGAAAGTAGGATTTTGGGGAGCAATGGAATATATTTGCCAGGGGTATTCTTTTTGGCCCCATATACGGTGATACAGCATCTATTGGTATGCACGAATGGGGTAAATTCCCCAGGGGTACGCAGGGGTTTCGCTGACTTTCCGCTTTGATTTTCTAGTTGCCATTAGCAAATATGTATGCTAAAATAGACCTTGAGAAATCATAGAACGACAAAGAGGTGTACCACCACGAGGAGTTGCAGCTCCCCGTGGCAAGGCATGGTAGTTATGGTACCACACAATACTGACGAATCAGCGATACACACAATAATTATAAAGCACTGGAAGTAAAAGTGCAATCTTTTTTGTGTTGTTAAGTTGATGAAGTCTACCTTCAGATATATTTACGAGGTGTTGGTGTGGACGCATACTGGCACCTCGTTCTTGATTTCTCACCTGGGTGCTTTGGTGGCGGAATAATCTGCCACTGGAGTATCCTAAGTGAGAATTTTATTGTTCTTGAAAGGAGACGAGTTAAATGAGAAAGAGGACAGGCCTTTTAGCATTGGTCTTGGCAGCGACTATGACGTTAGGTACTTCGGTTACGGCTTTTGCGGAGGATTTCACGGTGAAAGACGGCGAGCAGTTCGAGTTTGATTCAACCGGTTTTGATGTGGCTAGACCCAGGGCTGGGGCAGTCAGTGGGCATGCTGTGGTGAATATGTACAACATCAGCCTTGAGGAGACGACTGGAAACGGTGTTGATACTCCCCAGGGCATACTAGCTGGTGTTCCAGCAGGTTATGAACTCAAGCCTGTAGTCATTAGGCAGAAGATGTCTGATGCTGATTCAGACTCATCAAATGGAGGCTATTGTGTCAAGGTTTCTGGTGTCGATGTATCAGATTTTCGGGAGACTGACCCTTCTGAGTGGAACCAGTACAGAGGTCAGCTCACTGGCTACAGTTACCGCTTCACTCTAACGAAGGATGGAGTACCTTATACCGAGTGTGGTTTACATTCTCAGTTTTCACTCACATGTATGACAGAGGACGGTAATTTTTACCATGACTCTATCTGGTATGCGAGTATTCCACAGGGTTACACAGGCGACCTTTTCCTCACGGTGAACCCCACCAAGTACGTTGAGAATTACAGTATAGGTAATGCAATAACTGGGGGTATCTTGGTTCAGGCATCCAGAGCAAACAATGTACGTGACGATAGCAAAAACTTCAATTTTCAGATAACAGGAGCAGGGGTATCCCCCAGAAGCACAGCAGTTTATACAGGCTGGGCAGATAGTGATCGATACTTTAATCGCTGGTATGAGGAGAGGTTTGGAACTGAAGCTTTAATGCAGCAGATACCAGAAGGCACCGTCCAGGTCGATATGTCAAGTTCCCAGTATGCAGAATTTATAGAGAGCCAAGTATATAAGGATTATATAGCTTCAGGTAATGAGATTCAGACTAATGACCTTGGTACAGCTGTTTATGTACCTAATGATTTGTACGACTCTTTTGTTATGGAAAACTGGCAGAGTTAAGACCTATTTAAGCCTTTGGGTGGAGATAAAACTTATCTTGGCAATTAAGTGGACAAGCTTCTTTTGCAAATACCAATGCAGCAGGAGGCGGCAGTCAGAACGTGGGCAGCCTTGAATATAGGTTGAACAAGCCCTAGATTCAGAAATGAGTCTAGGGCTTGTTCTGTGCTATTTTCTCAAGAATCCTTACAGTTCTCCCAGTCAGTTACATTCTTTTGGGTTTATCTCCTAATTATCACAGAAAGTTTGCAACAGACAAACCAGAGACAATTCGCATAAAATACAAGTTCAGTGAAAAAGGTTGATTCTAACATCAGGGGTATCCATATTTTGTTTTTAACTCAAGATTGAATAAAACGTTCACTTTCAATCTCTGAAAAATTTTCCTTTCAAGACGATTTACATACAGATATACTCGTTAACTTTATTCTTCTTGAAAGGAGGAGATCATATTGAGATGTAGTTTAAAGCGTTTAGCCAGTATTGCCCTGGCAGTCAGTCTCTCTTTGGGTACTTGTGCCACATCTTATGCAGGTGCAATCGGAGGTGGAGGAGGTGGTGGTTTAGCTCCCCCATCAGGCAATAAGGGCGGCACCGGCAAGCCATATACAGTCAATGAAGCGAATTGCAGCCAAGCCTTTCGAGTATACATTGCAACTCTAGGCGAGTTGGTTTCTGGCAGCAGACCAAGTTTTGGTTGGAATGGCTTATCTGCCGAGAAAGCCGACAGACTGGCAGAAGCCCATAAAGCCGTATATGTGGTAGCCGCTGATATTCCTTACATGAGGATGTGGGATTCAAATGCCGGGAGATATATTGATATTGGCTCAGATAGGATTGTACCAGTAAGTTCCATTAAAAACATGGACGAGAGAGGCTTTGGGGTATCTCCAGGCTGTATTATGAATGGGGCTTCTTATGTGCAGATACTTAACGCCACCTTTGGTGATTCTGCTGGCAAGTTGGATAGTTTGCTTGCGGCTATGGAGAGTTTCAGCAGCGAGGCAGCTAAGTTTGCCGAGGTAATTACAGACGCCAACAATGCGGAGCAGATTTTCTATTTGAGCAAGCCAGAAGTAGTGGAGCAGTTGAATCATTACATTGGCTGGTGGGATCAGGTATTCTCCAGTTCCTGTTTGGAGTATCCAGCAGACGCAAAGACAATGGCTCAGATAAAGTCTGATTTGTCAACGATAAGTGCCAAGGCAAAAGAGTATGTTAGTTCCAAGGGAAAAGGGCCAGGGGTACGAGACTTTCCTTTTGGAAAGTACATTGACGAGCCAGAGGACTTAATGACGTACCCAGTTGTTGTAATCGAGCCGATAGCCACCACAACCCACCAATTCAGTCAGTTCATTCCTTGTGGCATTACTCACAGGCATACAGTAAAGTATGGATATTCAGCCGGGGGTAGCGATATTAAAAAAGGGCCATTTGAGACATTCGGCCCTGGCAGGAATATGGCTAACCTGAAGAATCCATCTGGAGCCCCGCAGAAGCATTGGTGCAGTCCAGGCACAATGTTCCAGACAAAGGTATTAGATGAAGGCGACATCAAAGCAGAAGGCTCCCAAAGTGATGATTCAGGTATTCTTTTTTATGGCTGTTTCGGCATGATTGTTCTGAATACATCAGACAGGCCAAAAGGAGATCCAGAAACCCCTCCATCAATTCCAGACGAAACTCCAGATGAACCAGAGAGTTATGCGGATATGGACTTGGCTGATTTTTATCTGCTGGATTATGAGATTAATCATGTATTCGATTCAGTTGCTGAAAAGCTCCGTCAGGGAGATGGTTCTCACAGTTGGATGACTCTAGGTACAAACCAAGATACAACGAATCCCAGCAAGACGCTTGGTACTCTCTGTCATGGGGGTACGATAGATTACGATCCGCAGCAGTATTACACCGTTACCTACACAGAGGGTACTGGATCGGGGCCATCTGTAGCAATGGACAATGCTGGCAAACCTTTATTTTTAAAGAACAACAGCAAATACGGAGACAATTGGTTTCATCGGAGCGAGGCTCTTGGGGGTATCACATTAGACACTTCCAACATCTCAAATTATACAGTAGATTATGGTTTTAATCTGCTGAGACGTCACTTTAAGAATGACAATCGCATTTATTCATTGCTAGTTGACCAGGAGGTATCCAAGACTTATCTGGATGATATCTTGGGAATGTATGAGGGTTTAATGCCAAAGAATGTTATCGACCCATCCAAAAAGAGGGATAGCTTTTCGGCATTATGTGCCATCAAGGACAGCTTGAGTTGGAGTGCTGTCTGGCAGGAGACAGGAGATACAACAAGACATTATACAACCTCCGAGTCAGAGGAGCATCATTGGACGAGTGGAGGTTCCTCCCACAGTCATACCAAGAGTTATAATGCAGACCATGCTGGTAATGCTTTAGGTGCTTTCCAGGTAGCCAATGAGGGGTATTCCTCCTATTCATGGGACATAATCTCTCTGGCTCACAAGTATCGTACAATGAACATGCCGACAGCTTATGTTACACCTAAAATGGATTCCTTTGATATCAGGCCGACGACAGACCAGAATGGAGGTAATCGGGTTCCAGATGATGAGCAGTATCGAGCAGCCTCACTGATTACAACCAAAGTTGAATTGGGGTATTATCCAGAGGTTCCCATGCTGGTTGACGAGGTATCAACTCCAGACTTAACCCATGAGTATAAGCCAGTCGTTACAATGGGTGAGGAGAAGCGAAAGAGCCGCAGTCCTATGCTCCTGCTGTACCGATTAGAAAGCGCCGACTCAGATGCCAGGGGTACTGTCTATACCGATACCGCCGTTGGCGGAGCCGCTTCCCTGGGAACAAACAAGGTAGCCCTAACAGCCGGAGGTGACTTCACTGTCAAGGCAGACACGAAAATGACCATCAACCTCTACGGGTATGCAATGGATATCATTGAGCCGAGTGATCAGTCTTATACAGAAGTAACGAGGGGTAACGATGTCAAGGCCGCCTGGGGCGATATGGCGAACAACCGCAGTAAATTACTTGAGGAGTACACGCAGTGGGCAGGTGCTATGCTCAGCCCAAGAAACTACCAAGCAGATTTTGAAATGACAATCGGTACCAAGCAATATAATAATTTCTCCGCCACAGTCGGCGGTTTCACCACACGAGCCAGCAACAGCAAGGAGGAAGGCTCCTATCCTCTGGTATTCAAGCATGGTGACATTGACAAAACAGCCCAGGGGTACAAGGATTTCATCAAGCAGCTTGCTCAGGATTACGCCTGCAGCGAGGCAGAGGCCGATGCTCTATTTGAGGCCAGCGAGATGAAGCAAGCCGTTATCAAGTCAATCGAGCATGACAATTCCAGCGAGAACAAGTCCCAGGCACAGACCATAGGTCGAGACCAGGTGCAGCTTGGTAGCAGTTCCCACTGGTACGATGAGGAGGTACGAACCATTGTTATGCGCCGGTTCATGACACCACAGGGTACCTTCAAGGACATTATCGCTCAGGACAAGATGGATATTGGTAATGCAATGGAAGGCAACGCCATCCAGAACGGCCAGTTCCGCCTGACACTTTGGTTTGATGCAGGGGTATACACAAAATCAGGCGGAGGGGTTTACATCCCCGGCCCAGGTTCCGACAATAAATCAGATGCCCTGGCAAGCGGTAATATCATCTTAGCAGGGGTACATATCACACAAGCAGACTTCCAGTTAACCAATTCCACAACAGCGACAGGCAGGCATTGAGAAGCCAGGGGTGTGTTCACACGTACAGGGCATACCCCTTACCATCCAAGAAAGGAAAATGATTATGAGAAAGAGGTATTTTGCATTGATAGTAGGTGTTAGTCTTTTAGCCCTTTCAGGCTGTAGCAAGAAGGAGGCACCAGCTCCAGAGACGACAACAGCAGCGGTTGTTGTCGAGAGTCCTGCCAAGACGCCAGAAACGCCGACAGAGACATCCAGTTCTTATACCAATAAGCAGGAAACCCAGCCAGAGGACTTGTTCCGTGAGTTAAGCGACGATAAGGATACGACACTGGTGAAAAACGATTCTGATGTTTTCAAGGCCATACAGAAAGAAAACCCTGATAAATACAGCGTGGAGGGGGAGTATATAGAAGTGAAGAATGAGGATTACCTCAAAGCAGTAGAGGAAACCCGCGAGGCTCCTATATCTGAGTCAGTCGAAACAAATGGTATCAAGGCTTTAGAAAGCAATCCAGAAGACGCCAGTACATTTGAGAGCTTTGTATCAGAGGAGGAGGCCAATGCCTTTTACAGTGATTTGGACAGCAAGTTTCCAGGTTTGTCTGAAATGGACAGGCATTACATCCTCGATCTGGAGGGGGTATCCCAAGACGCTTTAGCGGATTATTGTAAGCGTTGGTCAGATGCAGATACAGGCATGCGTACTGGGGAGTCTTACAAAAAGTGTATTGCATATAAGGTTGTTATTGGCGAGTTGGAGGAGGACTGGTGTGTTGCTCAAGGTGCTGACAGAGTTGAGTTGAGTGAGTACATAAATTCAATCCAGGGGTACTAATTTTTTATGATATTGCCCTGAAAACCTGGAGCCGCAGTTGTTATTAATTGGTTCTCCGGCAACCTTTTCTTATTATTTATAAAAACCCTTAAAGCCACTGGCCTAAAAAGTGCCGGTGGCTTTTTTTTCGCCTACCTTGCAGCAAACTATATGATTTACCCAATGCTTTTTTGTGCATACCTGACTAACTTTAAAAAATGACTTGATTTTTAGCGACTACAGAGTGATTAATGGTCACGAAAATAAAAGTGCTGGTTGGCACGGTAAAAGGAGGTCATTTTATATGATGCGTATTATAAGCCCTAGAGGGAAGTTGGTGAGAGTGGGAGATGTTGTGCTGTGTTGTGAGATCAGCTTCCATTTCAATGGAGAAGATAAACGGTTGCTTGAAGAATACAGGGGTATTGACGGTAAGCCGACAGCTCTCCGGATTCGGTATAAGGGTAGTAGAGTCAATGCTTTTGGCGAGCCATTTTACGGTTTGCTTGTTGGAAATCTCAAGCCTGAACAGGTAAAGGAAATCCAGAAGAGTCTGTTAAAAGACGGGTACTTTGATTTCAGCGAACTGGATTACCAGGAGGCATGCTTAGATAATGCCCCTGTTTTCGATAACGGTGAAACCAAGCCATATGTCGTGGAGTACGGCCTACCAAATACGAATTGTTTTGAGTTTTCCAGGACTCCTAACTTTACTAATTTGAGCATGAGTGCCCCTGCGATCAGCCCGGAGTTAATCGGTGAGCCAAAAGCGGATGAGCCAGACAGCGATGACCTTGGTGATATGGATGCCTGTGACGAGGAGGAGTCATATGAACAGGAGTAACCTGCCGATGTCTGTCGTCAAACTGAAAAAATGGTGGGACAGCCCTGAGAAAACGTTGAGATGTGATTTGCCCTTTCAGCGTCATGCAGGTGTCTGGAGTGCTTTTACAAAAAGCAGCCTGATTCACAGTATGCTGGCAGACAGCTATATCCTGCCGATAGTTCTGCTGAAGGATCGAGTTGGTGTCGATGAAAGGGGCAAGGATGTCTTTGTCTATAACATCGAGGATGGCCAGCAGAGGCTCACCAACGTGTTCAGTTTTATGGACGAGGAGAATGGTTGGGCGTTGCATAGTGCAACGCCAACCATCCGATATGAGGGCGAAGACTATGAACTTGCAGGGAAGAAATATATAGAGCTGCCCAAGGAACTGCAAGACGCTATTGCCCAGTTTCGATTCAGCATTCAGTGCCTGGAAGACTATACAATGGAGGAGGCAGAGACTTTATTTTTCAATATCAATTCTGGTGTGAATCTGTCTCCAATCCAGAAGGCGAAGTCCAGAATGGGTACTGATTTAATCAAGTTCTTTACAGATCTGTTAGGCGGCTCTTTCTTTACTCAGGCAATCAGTATTACAGAAGCCCAGGCGAAGCGGGAAGAAGACTTGCTGATGTTGATCCAGGCGGCATTACTGTTGGATAATCGTCATGAGGGGCTGGATTACAAGACGATTTCCGCCGCTTTCTGCTTATCGTATGCCGAGTCCATCAGGGGTATCTATAACGCCGATAAGCGTGATATGCTGACCGAGACGATTCAGTTTTTAAACAATTCCTTTGAAACGAGGAATAAATTTCTCAAGAAGAACAATGTGCCGATAGTTGTTGTCATTGCGAAGATTGCCTTGGAGCAGCAGATTGAGACTAAGGCATTTAGGTCATTTATCAATGACTTTGCCAGCAGTTTATATCCGGCATATGAGGAGGCCAGCGGCAGCGGGAATGTAAAATGCAAGCTGACACAAATGCGTCTGAGAGTCATGTTTCTGGCATTCTGCAAGTATTTCAAGCTGAATGCCGAGGAGGTGAAAAAGCCTTTTGCTGACGGCATTCCGCTGTATGAAGGCTTGAGTGCAGAGGATGATTTGGGTATCCCTGAACCTGAAGATGAAACCAATCCGGCGGATATGGAGACGATTCCAGAGGCTTCAGCCCCAGCGGAGCCAGTCTATACAGAGCCTCCCAATACAGAGGTTCTGGAAGAATCAGGTATAGCCGAAGGCCAGGAGTTGGAAGACGGCGGTGTTGAGTCAGGGGAGGTTGAGGAGATTGGAGCATAATAAGATAAAAGCGTATTTTCTGCGAGTTGACGAGGATCTTCGCTTACCTTACCAGGGGTATCTTGGAGAAATTGAAAATACGTTATCAGCAAAGCAAAAGTATGTAAACTTTGGTAAGGCTAACGGCAGTATTCAGGTGGTTTCTTTAACCGATGAGATAGACATAATCTGCCATGATGAGGGGAAGCTGCTGGGGTTTCCGGCAAATAGGGCATGGCTGGATAATGAAGGAGAGGTTCTGGATTTGCTAGTTGGAAACCTCCTTGTTGTGAGATGTGAAGGCCCTGATTTCACCAGTATTCGTGAGTCGGATATTCCTTATATCGAGGAGTATTTAAAGCCCGTAAGGGTAATGGATGAGGTGCTTGTGCTTATACCGCCAGAGATATTACCCAAGTATAATGGAGGCTCTTAATATGTCAGACAAGGTTGCATTATATCGCAGTCAATATCCCAGGGGTACTGTTCTGGAGTTGACTGCTCCCATCGCTGATGATTTCAGTCCAAAACCTCAAGGAGCCAGGTTCCAGGTGGAATATATGGACGACCAGTTGCAGTTGCATGGGAAGTGGTTGCCGCCAGAAAGGGGCAGTCTTGCCATAATCCCAGGAGTTGATTCTTTCAAAATAGTAAGGCAGAAATAAGCTGTGAAGACCGTCAGTCTTATGTGATTGGCGGTCTTTTTGTATTCAGTCTGAAGTCGTAAAAAATTGCTCGGTGTCGTATATTTCCGGCTTATTGGGGTTGGCTTTGTATTTGCCGTTTTACGGGGTAAAACCCCCACTATGGTACTGGGGTCGGCTATGCTCCTTACGTCCCTATCACGGGGCGCACGATGCGTCACGGAGGCAATTCCGTATTGGGCTGGGGTACTGGCTGTCTGGTTTTTCCGGACTATTGTTTTGGGGTTAAAAAACCCGACCTTTTCGGCCTTTTACGACCCTGGCTGACCAGTGGTTTAATGGCCAGATGGGGTATCCTCCGATAGAGTTTTCCAACTGTTTTTCAAGACTATAATATATTGATTTGTTCCTGTTTTTCGGCAATATACAGCCTAATTTCAGCTATCTAAACTGTATCTTTATGTTCAGGGACAGAGGTTTTTGTCGAGCAAGACAGCCGCTTGGGTGTCCAGATGCCTGGTGGTTTGCAGCTTCAGATAATTGAAAGGAGGCATATGGTTTTGGATTACACGGAGAATATAAAAAAGTTGATCAGTGCGGATTCTGTTTACGAGGGGTATTATGACGATGAGGTTTCAGGTGCAAATTTGTACCGATATAACTGCGGGCTTTTGGATGTAAAGCGTTGGCTCCATTCTGTGCTGACAAGGGAGTTGTCAGAGTCAAATTATGAAGCAGCCAGAGTGATTCTGCATCTGCCTTTGGAGGATTTAGAAGTGCGGGTAGGTACGGAGATTGATGTGAAATTGGCAGAGGTTCTGCCTTATGACTATAATAAAATCTCTTGCTCTGCAGGCCAGGTATTTGAGAAGGGGACTCCAGAACTGCTCTCAACATTACTGGGTGAGATGGACATTTACACATACAAGGCAATCCTGGAAGATAAGAATAACCCTGTCAGATTACTCTATCAGTATTTCATTTCTATGATTGAAAAAGCTCATCAGATAACTGGCAGCTCAGGGGTACTAAATAGGGCTATTCTAAAGGAGCATAAACTCCAGGATGATTTGATGTTGTATAGAATGGACAGCATTTTATGTAGTGTCGCTGAGTTGTTTACAGATGGGTATTAAAGACCGCTATCAGGGGTATCCAAGAAGCCAGCTTTCCACTGGGAAGGCTGGCATTTTTGTGCCTAAATTCCCTAAATATATCAGACGCTTCAACTTTTTCTTCAGATGAAAAAGTTCTTCTTAAGAGAACTTGACACACCTTTAGACGAGAGTTAACATAGCACAACTATAATAGAAAAGGAGGTTTAGCAGGTGAGACTAAGCAAAGTCAAAAGGAAGTATCCAGAGCGTTTTGTAATACTGGTACCGCTTATGCGAGACGTGAAATCCAATAAGCCATTGACGTTTCGTGTATTGAAAGAATGCTGGAATTATGTGGAGTGTGAGCATGCTCTTACGTATTATGAAAACGAGGGGTTTCCAGGGGTATTTGCATTTCCTAATTTTGCTGATGGAACGCCGCCGGGTTTTACGCCAGAAAGAACGGCACAGATGTTTCGTGTTTTAAATGGGTGTGATTGAGTATGTTGAGTAGCGTATTTCCGTATGTACCTCACCCTTTGTTGGACGAGATTCTTTTCCTGGTTGGGGAGAATGTTGATTGTGACAAAGAAGCTCTCTCCAAAAAACTATATGAAATTGAAAAGGCGGCATCCCAGCGGGCTTTGGCCTTAATGCTCAAAGAACTCTATGATTTTGATCTTGATGCCCTCACAGCAGATATTGCCAAAATTGAGTTGTTAGAGGCAGATAAGGTGGTGGATAAGCGAGACAGAAAAAAATTACTAAGAGCCTTCTGGTGGATAATTTCTGTTTATTATGAAGGCAACGTAAAAAAGGCGATACAAACTTGTAATGATATCAAGGCTTTTAAATAAGGTATGAGAGGAATCCAATTTAGAAGTCCAGCTAAGAAATGTCAATAGGTAAAATGAAAAATGTTTAAAAAGTTTTTTTCAAGCAGTTGATGTAAAAAAGGGTAACTTTAACATGCGTGGGTTCGTGTCAGAGGATAATAAGAAGTCAGGGTTTTTGTCACACGTAAAGTTTATATAGTCTTAGCGGGAGCTTCCAAGTTTATTTGGAGGCTCCTGTATTTATGTCTGGAGGTAAGGCTTGGGTATCTATAAACAGCATGAGGCGGTTTGTCAAGCGTTGAGGTGCCGATCCAATTCATACAGATTTTACGTGGTATTTTTTATCATGTCCAGGGGTACGAAAAGCCGTTACTATTCTGCGAGTTGCTTCTAAGAGGTGCTCTTAAGATTACAGGAGTGAGATTGGTAAGTAAAGTAAGATTCGTAACTAAATCATTGATCTCTGTTTAAACTTTGGCAGGAGGAAGTATGGATTGGAGGTGATTTTATGTTGTCGGTTAGCGAGGTGGCAAATAGGTTTCAGGTAACACCCCATACAGTCAGAAGTTGGGAAGCTAAAGGTATCTTAAAGCCAGATTGGGTATCTCCCACAGGCAGACGTTACTACCAGGAAGAAAACGTGGAGAGGTTATACTCCAGGGGTATCAAAACTTTACGAGGAAGCCAAACATGATATACAAAGCAGAAGAGTTAATGAAACTGAATAAGGAGAGGCAGGATAACGCTAAGATAATCAGAATGAAAGTCCTTGGCATGATATTGGCAGGTTATACCAAGAAAGAGATTGAGCAGAAATTAAGGTGTTCTCAAAGTACCATTAACAGGTCATTTCAAAGCCTGAGTCGTGAAGATTTGGAGAGCATGTATCACATGCACCGGAATTTGTTCCCAGGGGTATCCATACACGATATTACATTGTTCTGGAAGGCGGGATTTCTTTATTCCAAGTACCATGAGCTTCTTAAAACCAGAGAGACAGCTATGCCATCTTATCAGGCCCCGGAGAAAAAGAAGAGGATACGCCCAAAACCTAAATTTGGTTCAAGGGTTCAGGAGACGTCCCCCATCAGCCATGAGGAAAGAAAGCCGGAGGTTAGTCAGCCAGTTACTACCAGAGATTTGTTTGGGGAAATGCCAAGGCAGCTTGATGATGGTGTGAAGGAGCCTTTTGAAGAACGATACAGACGTGTTCGCCGTGAACAGCGGCGGGAACTTGAGAGACAGTGGTTTTACAGGGGTATTACAGAATCCAGTGATGAAGACAGCTTTAGTTATTAAGATTTCTTTCTGACTGATTTCGGGCAAGAGATATTTTATTACGAGTGTTACTATTTGTTTTTGTTTGATTCAGGTGGATTTGAGTATCTGTCACGGTCAGGAGGTGATTTTGATGTTCATTTGGGCATTGCCATTTCACGCTTTTCATTATGAGTTGAAAGATGGCTCTGACATTGCCATATTTGCTTTTGACAATAACGATTCAACTTGTGATTTTGGAGACAGCATAAAACGTGTTATATGTAAGAACGTTAGTTGTGACTTTTCAAATCAAGAACAGGTGGAAAGCTATATTGCCAGGTATCTGATGGAGCGTGATATTCAGATAAAACAGCCCATAGGAGAGTTCTTCCATGTAAGTTGTATCCTCAACAGAGCCAGTAGCCTATTTGGAGGGGTATCAGTTTTTGAAAAATGTGTTGAATCAGACGCCCGCTTGCGAGTATCTCACAGGTTGTTATGTGAATATGGCAAAGAAATCATTCAGTTAGAGGTAAGCAGTGACTATATTGAAGGTTTGAGTATTTGGGACTATAGGCAGTTGAAATTAAATGCAGCACTCTTTTGGAGGAGTTACCATCAATAAGTCAATATTTTACACGAGATGACAACGGAGAATGAGACAAATAAGCAGACAGAAAAAAGGAATCAGTTGAGCTATATCCTAATAGCCGAACTGATTCCGTTGTAAGAGCATTACTCTTAAGGATTAAGGGCGATTCAAGTTCTGTATTGGAGAATAGCTACTGATTTATATAGTTGAGTTTGAGCCTTTGAGTCGTGAGAGAAAAATCAGAAGCTCAAGGTGGGGTTTAGACCTATCAATAAGCAAATGAAGTCATTCAGGTATCTCAAGTTGATTAAAGAGGTATAGGAGTTTGTAACATTTCTGGTAATTTAGCAGTATTTAATCCCCAGGGGTACTGAATTCTTTTAGGAGGTATTAGTTATGAATTTATCGGTGAGTCAGGTTGCCGAGATGTTCGCGGTAAACATAACAACTATTTATTCCTGGGACAAGAAGGGCATTTTAAAGCCAACCTGGGTATTCCCCGGCACCAAAAGCCGCAGGAATAGGTTCTATTCCGAGGAGTCTGTAAAAGCCTTATTTGAGAGTTGTTACCAATGCGAAAATAGAGATTTTACCATGATATCTGTCAATGAGGTGGCAGATATGTTAGGGATATCAAAGCAGAGGGTATATGTTCTGGAGTCCAGGGGCGACATCCAAGCAGCCTGGGTATCCCCAGGAGGCAGACGGTACTACTCAAAGGAGAAAATCCAAGAGTTTTACAACCAGGGGTATCAGACAGACAAAAAATAACGAGTTTCTATCCTAAATCATATACGAGCCAATATGGATTACTACGATTAGAACGATAATTGAAAGGAGGAGAACTTTCATGGAATCAGGAGTTGATTTGTTGACATCATATGATTTCGCAAAAGCCATTGGAGTCAGTGCCGCCACAGTTAAGGGATGGGATAACAATGGCACTTTAACTGCATATTTAGTTACCCCAGGAGGCTCCAGACGATATCATCCCAAACAGGTGAAAGAGTATTTCGAGAGGTACAAAAGATAAAGGGCGAGATTTTATACAAGATTGCTTTTAGCTAAGGAGATTTTATTATGGTAAAACCACAATTCAAGGTACTTCGTGTACTGCGTACTTTTAGCTTTTATGACTACCAAGGTAAGCGTTTAACCGTGAAGGCGATTTGGGATAATGCTGATAGGGAGAGATGTACCATGGATATGGAAGGCGCCTCTGCTTGTTGGTACAAGTTGACTTGTAAACAGTATATTGGGTATAAATATTCCATCAGGCAGGATTTGGTGAAGTTGATTCGAGAGTATCTGAAAAGCACCAGAACCGATGTATCCTCATTTGACATCATTGATGAGAGTCTTACGCTGATTGCGGGGTACGGCATTGATTCAAGAGCCAGTTGGCATAACGAGATAGCGATGAAATTTGGTATCCCTGAAGATGGCAGCCATCCTACCAAGACAGTGACTTATTTCGGCATCCCCAGGGGTACTCAGGTTACAGCTTACTTCGATAACTGTGATACCCCTCGTTCTCTGGATAAAGATATTGCAGATTACCGAGGGTTAGTTTCTACATTCAGACAGCTAGTTCAGAGCGGTCAAGTTTGACATCTCTAGTTATAAAAATCACTTAAAGATTCTCAAAGGAAGGAGTAAGCCAGATGGACAAAGAGACAATCAATATGAAGAATTTCGTGTTAGAAGATGATGACCCTAAGCTGATATCAGAGCAGAAGAAGCAGGAGACATACGCTATCATTGAGTGGGGACTGACAGGAGGCTTGCTGGTACTTTTAGTTGCCGGAGTGTTTATATTGTGCCGGGTACTATTCCAGATATAGGAGTTAAAGGTACAGGCACTAAGCAGCAAGACGATTTGGTAAAGACCACAAAAAGGTTTTATGCCAGGGGTACTGGAGACTGGCGGCCAGAGGCTAAGAAAGCAGGCAAGTTTATGTTATTAGGAGGCAAGGAGGTATTATGAGAGCAAATCTAGCAAGGGAGCAGCCCCCAGGGGTATATTCAGGGGTACCGGAGGCCGGCCAGAAAACGCCGAGAAAGCCGAGGGCAGAACAACCAGAGTATCCAGGCAATTCTCAATCATCCCCAGGGGTACTTGATGGTATGGACATTGAGTTTGAGGCTCTTTCACTGGAATCAGAGTCCAGGCACTTAGCAGTGCCAGTTACTATGCAAGACGAGAATTTCAGCAATATAGATATAGCAGTATCGGAGCAAAGGTACAAGGAGACAGAATTACAGCAGGAGGCTGTACCCTTTATCAAAGATGCAGTTGAGATAGAGGTGAAAAAAGCTGTCAAGAAGGATATTGGACATCGCTTAGATAAATATGAAAAACGGCGTAACCGGCGATTCATGGCCAATATAATCGGTACTTGCATGAAGTGGGGTATCGCAGTTCTTATTGCTTTAACTATTTATGGAAATGTCCAGCTCCGCACGAGGATTATCCTAGTAGCTCAAGATGTGAGGGAGATGGTTACTTGTTTGCTTAACAATGAGGAAGTATCGTCAAATAAGCTGGTTGAGGATTTGTTCAGGGACTTGGGTGACGATTTTGGCAAGGAGGAGCGAGAGAATTGATTTGAGAAGCAGCAGACTCAGTGACTTACCTGCAGAGGCAGCGAGTATTATCAGGAGTTTGGTGTTATGGGACATCAGTTTAGAAGGCTTAAACATCAGATACTTTGGGTGGGACAGGCTCCGAGAAGGAGAGGTAAAGACTTCAAGGAGCCAATAAGTTCTACGGAGACAGCATTGTATTCTTAAGCGGCTAAGGAGTCAGGGGTATCCGTGAAATAATCGAATCAGGAAGGGAGGTATTGATATGAAGGTCGGCTTGATTCTTATCAGTTTATTGGTTTGTCTTGCATTGCTGACAGGCCCTTATATCAGATGGGGTATCGTCGCTTTTATTATTTTTATTATCTTTAAAAACGACCAGCTCCGCACGAGAGTCTGCATAGTAGCTAAAGATGTGAAGGAGATCGTGATTTGCCTGATTAGCAATAAAGAGGTATCGTTTGATAAGCTGGTTAAGGATTTGTTCAGCGAGTTAGATGACAGCCTGGATAACGAAGACAGGGCAAGTTGAGGAGTTCAGTTATAAATGGTTGAAGCAGACTTACATTAGAAGCATCTTATACAATAGTTGCGGTGATATTAGTTTTTTTTCGCATATGAAAACAATTACATTTGAGATTGGCTCTCTGCTTTTGGGCAGAGAGCCTGTTTTAAGTTTTTTCGGTGATTTTTCACATTTTCTAAACTATATGATTTGGGGCATGTATTCCTGGATATTGGTACTGCCCTGGAGAATGGAAAACAGGTATCAGGTACTCATGAACCATAGGTTTCCCAGGGGTACTGTCCAGGATATTGGGAATTTGCCCTTGGAGATGAATTTGAAAAATCACATCTTATTTCACTTTCATAAGCGTCGGTTGGCTCCTAATCCAAGGGGTAAAAAATTTTTATATATTATAGAGAGGCGGTTCAAAAATGGTGAATATGTTGTCAGAAGTTGTGAAGGCGGATTTTCGGAGTTATGACGGCATGGTGGTTGAAGGTGCTTATACTACAAGTGAGGACGGCTGGGTACTGGTTCAGTCAGATTTGTTTGAGTGTCTGCTGTATAGCGGCATGGCATTTGAGTTTGCCGAGAAAGCATATGGTAAACGGATTATTCAAAGATATAACGGGAGTCAGCCACAGGAGTATATAGCAACCGGAGATCAGAGGCTAGATATTCTGGCTTTAATTATCAAAGGATATACGAAGGAGGAGGCAGCCAAAGCACAGAAGGTTTCCATCCGTTCAGTCGATACAGCTTTGGCATTTGCTCAATCGCTCAATGCTGGGCAGCTTTGTGCTCTGTTCTTTAATCATGGAGGTGATGCGTTTGCCGGAGTCAGCGGAGATGACCTTCGAGATTTCGTGACATGTGCATGTTCATATCCCAGGTATCGGCGGGTATTGGATGAGAAAGTGGAGGCGGCTCTGAAGGAGGAGGGCTAGGTTTCCCAGGTTTAACAGGGAGTAGCCAATGTCATACGATGAGGTATTCTCCCAATTCATATAGGGTTTGTTACCACATTCAGGAGTAATGCTCTGTTACGCAAGATGGCCAGGGGTATGCTGTTATTGTTCCGGCACACAACTAAGATAGAACAGAATGAGAAGCCGGTTTAAAGGCCATTAAAGCACACCAGGAAAGGGTTGAGATAGTTATTTCCGGGAATAGAGGTCAAAACTATGCAATCCGGCACACTTTTAATTAAAGTCCGGGACATCTGGAGAAACAGGGGTTAATTGGTTAATCTACCTAATCCGGCACACAATTCTTTGTGAAAATTAGCCACTTTGAAATCTTGATGAAAAGAGCTACAATAACACACCAGTCGGAGGTGGTTATTGTGGCATCTGAAAAGTATTTGCAGGATATGAAGGCTCAAAAGTTTGGGATAGAGATTGAGTTTTCTTTTATAACGAGATATATGGCAAAAGAGGCAATATGCCGTGAATTAAACAGCCAAGATATGATTGACGCAAAAGGCAGAAAGTGGAAGATAGTCAATGATATCTCTATAGTTCCCAAAAGACGCACAGAAGATGGCTCAGTTGTTGGTGCAGACAGCTATTACAGTGTTGAGTTGAATTCCCCCATTTTGGAGTATGACGATTTGGATTTATTGGGAGGGGTACTGAAAGCTCTCCGTGATGCGGGGGCTGAACCGTCTGAGGTTTGCGGGATTCATATACATGTCAGTGAAGATGGTCATACAGTACGCTCTTTGCGTAATCTGATTAATATGTTTATGCAAAAAGAGGATATTATGAAAGAGGCTTTTCAGATTGACGATACCAGACAGGAAATATATTGCCAGAATGTTAATAAAGATTTAGTTTCTAAGATTAATCGTCATAAGGCACGTACATTGAATGAGTTGTTTGACCAGTGGAACGAAGAATACTGTGGCAGATACAGAATGTTAAACATAGAGTCTTTATATAATCGGCTGGGTATTGAGTTCAGACTTTTCAATTCTACCTTAAATATGGAAGTTGTTAGAGCATATATTGTATTTTGCTTAGCGGTATCTCAAAAGGCTAAGACTATGCAGCGATCTGTGCCGATAAAGAGTAAGATGGATAATAACCGCTATGGTTGGCGTAATTTTTTAAACCGCCTTGGTTTGGCTGGAGATGAGTTTAAAGAAGTAAGGAGGCGGCTATTAATGCATGTATCTGGCGATGCCGCTTTTCATAGTCCAGAGAAATATGGCAGACGTAGGATTATAAGGTATTAGTTAAAATCTCCGCAATCAGATATTAGATGTTGCGGAGATTTTTTGTGTATGAACATTCAACAATGGAGAAGGAATTTCACACAATAAGGCATCGTCCTAATTGGTATAGACTCTGTTGCCGTACCCAAGAGTAGCCCTTACTAAGCCAGGGGTAAGGGGTATCCTATCTAACGAATTTTTATTTCATATGTATTTTCCTCATATTCTATTTCTAACACATATTTCCCGATTTGAACCGTTGTTCCGCTATCCACCGGATGAAAAGCTTTAGTTTCTGAATCAAAAAGGAAAAATTCATCTATCAGTTGGTTTTTCGTAGCGTCAAGAATATTGTTTATACAATTATCACAAAATAACCGCTTCATTCTGTGAAGGCTGACGATTCCCTTGCCGCAAGTTAGCTTGGCAGTTACGAGGTTATCGCTATATGCCCTCACAACCTGTATATTTGTCTGGCTTACCTCGTCATATCCAAAATTTGTGGAAACCCCGGTAAACCCATCTTCAGGGGTATCTCCCTTTTCATATAAGTCCAGGGAGTAGAGCATGCCAGTATTGGAGCCTATAAGGTAAGCCTGAGATGGGTAGTCTTTCATGCAGGTTGGGCAATGGTCGGCAGTGTTGGGAATATATTGGAGAAGCTCCTTGATGTCATTGTTGTGCCTGATGATAATCAAGTCTTTTCGAAGTTGCTCTGCAAGTTCATCATATTCATCGTTGGTTGCAGTAGACATGTAAGCGATAACAGTGTTTATAATTTCGTCAGTCTGTTGCTGAATACGGTGATTGGCTATGAGAGTGCCAGCCAAATCCCCCAGGGTACTCAAAGCCAATACAGTAAGGCAAGTCATAAACGAGCCATACCAGAGATAGCGTTTATCAGTCTGATTCAGGCTCCCTGGAGGGGTATCCTCATACTCCCATAAGATTTTCCATACATCTTTTAACCATTTCATACATTTTCACCTCGTTTTAATGTGGAGTGAGTAAACTAGATACAATTATACTATAAAGTGATGTCACTTAGCTGTCAAGTGACTGTATATTATTTCTAAGACATGTTGTACGATTTATCTATATCCAGGGGTATCCTCTTAAGGGGGTTGTATTTTGGAGGCATATCCCTAATCGGAGGGGAGATATGGCAACAAATAAGAAACCATTCACCTTGCGTATGCCAGATGAGGTATTTGACAAGATAGGCTTTTTGGCTACCAGGGAGCATCGTTCTATCACTAACTACATAGAATATGTGTTATTGAAGCACTTGGCAGAGATTGAGGCTCAATATGGCGAAATACCGCTTGAAGGAGGCAAAAGCTGGTCTGATAAAGTAAAATGATGTCACTTGACAGTCAAATGAATGTATAAAATCCCCTGAGTTTGGGCTAACATAGTTCCATATACAAAATGGAGGATATAGGTATGGCTACAAATAAACGTGTGTTCACTTTGCGTTTATCCGATGAAGTGTTTGATAAGATAGGTACTTTGGCTACGGCAGACCACAGATCAATGACTAATTATATAGAATATGTATTGATTCAGCACCTGGAACATATTGAGAGGGAGCATGGAGAGGTGCAGATTAAATACGAAGATAGCAACTGAGGCGAGGACATCCGATGGATGTCCTTTTTGAGTACCCAGGGGGTATCCGTCAGTTGCTGTTTGTTATTTCAGAACGGCAATTTAAATGAGTTTTTGACACATATCGATGATTTCCACCTATCCTATTTAACAAAACTTATAAAGGATCGGAGGTATTCATTATGAAGAAAGATAGGACTTGGGATATTACATTTCTAATGCTGTCAGTTATTATGCTCCTGCTGATGATGTGCATCAGATCGGGACGTTTTGTATCAAGCGATACATACTTTCACTACAATCGTTTGCTTCAGATGCTGGATTGCTTCAAAGACGGTAAGTACCCTTGGTTTTATTACAATGACTTTCAGGGAGTTGGTTACAGCACACCATTTTTCTATGGCCAGTTGACATTGTTGCCATTCAGCATTTTCCTGCCATTGGGTGTCATCGGGTTTGGTTATGCTTACAGCTTTATATGTTACATCGTCATATGGTTAGGGGTACAAAGCTTCACCAAGCGATTCTCCGATAAATATGCTCAGATAGCCTTTGTTTTCATCCTCTCCCAATTTGCGGTAGAGCGTATCTTTTACAATCAGTCGCTCCAGGCATTTAAGATAGGTTTTGGGATTGGCTTCTTTTTCCTTGCATACTGCATGGACTTCTTCAGAGACAGGAAGGGCTTTATAAAGCCAGCCTTGCTGTTCTGCCTGATTTTTGATACCAGTCTGAATGCGGCAGTTGTCATGTTCATAGCATGTTGCGTACTTTTCATCGTATATTTCGATTCAAGAATGATACGTCAGTATTTCAGATTTGCCGTCTTATGTTGCTTGTTATGTTCCTACTTTATAGTCAATATTTTGTACCATTCAGATGTTCTAACCAGGACAAAGAATATTGCCTTTGCGATTGCAACGCACAATTACAGTGATGACCTGATTGTTGGGTTTTCAGGCTTTGGTCAGCCGGGGATAAGGCTTCTTGGGGTACTGCCATTTCTATGGTCAGTTAAATGTCTTTTGTCAAGAAAGCTGAGTAAACGCGAGGTAATTGGTCTAATCCTTTGTGCGGTCTGTGTTATAGCCAGTTACGAGCCTATTTTCATCTATTCAGGGCTATACATACTATTCCAGGTTCCAGTTCGTTATCTGGGTATTATAGTTTTGGTTTATCTTATCATAGCGTTTCGTCATGAGGATTTACGTTGGTTCATAGTAATGTCCT
The DNA here is from genome assembly GCA_910575795.1 of Clostridiaceae bacterium. Taxonomy (GTDB): domain Bacteria; phylum Bacillota; class Clostridia; order Lachnospirales; family Lachnospiraceae; genus Otoolea; species Otoolea muris. The sequence goes on from CAJTGE010000009.1 coordinate 141,914, forward strand.
GCATAGTTACGGCAGTTACAAGCTGTATTTACGTTAGTAGGTCTGGTTTACTCGAAGAGGAGGATATCCCAACGCTAGGCAGCGTTGCTATGGGTGATTATCTGCATGAATCTTTTGACTGGGAGGTTTTTGACTCCATGCGTCAAGCAAATGGTAAGGCTTTCACCGAGAGCAGGGGTATCGTGGTTATGCAGTCGGATGGAGAGGAGGAGTTGTATTTTCCCAAGTTGTATTACAGAGGCTATCGGGCTTCAGGCTCTGATAGAACCTTTGATGTGAAAATGGGAATCAGCCAGTTTATCTATGTTGAGCCCGATGGGTATGTCGGGGAGATCAGGCTAGAGTATTGTCATCCCATATGGTTAAAGACATTGGGTATTTTCTGCTTAGGCTTATGGCTGATTATAGCAGGGGTATCCTACCGCAATAGGGGGTACTGATATTTTGGGACTTTGCACTGGATATGCAGAGTCCTTTTTTATGCTGTAAGATGATGTCCATAATAGCTTAAAGAGTGGAGATATTATCTGAGATGGTTATAGGAATATTGATTTTACTATTGTATTTCATTCAGTTGATTCTGTGTGACGCATTGCGATTATGAGTCTTTCTTTTGCTGCTGATAGGGGTACAGCCGTACCTCTCCATATGCGTACTGCGGTTATGCAGGTGTGTGCTTTGCTTCTTAAGGTTTATAGTATGTATCATCAAGATTACAGCGTATCTCTGTTCATTTAAATTGTACAGACTTGGCATCGCATAGAACCTCTGACTAATCATTTTGTGGATATTGTGATCAGCACTGTCATTCTGAAGTTTAGTATTGCGATTGATAAAAGGTGCATAGCTTCTCTTATGATTCATTTTGCGAAGATGCTGGTTTGGATTTCTAATCTGACTTTATAAATTGTTCATATGTGGAGGAGCAGGGAATCGCTGAAATTATTTATTGCAAGTATTCAGCATCGCCTTGCTAATCTGAAATTATATTCTATGAAAATGCAGGATGGCACTGCAACTCTTTTCGTTTTTATTGCGCCTCATTGGAGGGTAAAAAGAAAAGCGTTAAGAGTTTGGCCTTAGTTTCCTTTAGTCGAATTTTAGGAGGTACAATATGCAAGAAAAGTATTACAGTTTACGTGAGTTTGCAAAGAAGGTAGGAGTTTCTCCGCAACGTTTGTCTGAACTTGTCAAGAGAGGGTATATTAAAACTTCAGCTTCTGGTATGATTCCAGAGAGCGAGGTGGAATATTTTATCAGGGAGAAACTTCTGAAGGATTTGAGTCATAACCCTAACTCTTATCTTTGTATTGTTTTCGATAAGACTTCCGAGGAACTATCTGAGTTTAAGGAGTATTACGACGAGAAGATGAAAGAAGGGTTCAGTGATATCATAGAGGTATCATCTATTACAGGGTTGGTGAAAAGGTTAAGAATAGCCGTTATCACTAATGGAGCCAGTAATGATACTACTGTGCTTTTATATACCAGATATCAGAAGGAACTTCTCAAGGAGTTGGTAAAAAGGGTACAAGCTGCCGCCTTCCGATGTTTATGTGCTTGTGTGGCTAAAGAGGAGGCGGGGAAAGTGCCTATCATTTGTGCCTATGAGCTTTTCATGTATGGAAAGATATATTCCTGCGATGAAGAGACTGCTGAAATCTATCACAAGATGCTTTCCGAAGAAGGAACTAAAGGCTCATCGTGGAATAAATCTGACCCGATTTCTACAATGGAGGAGTCTTTTAAATCCATTGCTATTAGTCTTAATATTCCACTGGAAGCCAGAGGACAGCTGACACCAGAAGTAGTCAAGGTTATTGAGGCAATGTCCGTTAATGATTATGGTAAACCCGATGGTGAGTTTTTTGATTGGTTTTTTGGATTAAATCTATTGCCAAAGGATGAATCAAAAACGAGGAAGACTGGTGCAGAGGCTGCTAAAGTCTTTAATTCTGTTAGAACGAAGCTAAGTCAGGCACATAGGTCAACCGAGATCCATCGTACCAGCTATAATGGCTTCTATACTATTGTCAATATTACTAAGGATTTCCCCAGTGAGGATTTAACGTCTTTATATAACGATATGGAAGATGGTTATTACAAAAACGTTGAGATTTTTGGCTCCAGTGTAAATGATATTGCTATGCATCTCCAAGACCCACTCCTCAGTTCTATTGGACGTCATCAGAGAAATAGGAGCGCTGTTGTAACATTTCTATCTGAGTCGGAGATTTTTGGTACGAGTTCAGAGGAGGTATCCAGTTGAAAAACTGGATATTTTCCTTGATTTGCTGTTTAAACTGCTAATAAATGGTATTCTACCAGAGTCTCATTGTACCCCTTGATTTACTATGTATCACCGCATCATCAGGGAGTATCAGTTGCTCCTTGGCAAGTGTAAGAATGTTTAATCCAATCAGGGGTACTACGTATTTGAGTGTATATTCTGATGAAAAATGGAACCTTTTATCATCGTTTCTTGCCATGTGTCTTTGAAAAATGCTGGTATTTGGGGGTATTTTGGGGGACGTGAAAAAAGCGAAAATAGCGGCAATGTTTATTATCGTCATTATATTTGACCAGGAGGATATAGGAGATGGCATCTACATTTTTTAAGACGTTGAAGTTTTTGGAAGAGACAGACTCCGCAGGAGGCTTATCCAAGGAGTCCAGTTCTGTCTTGAGACCGCTGGTTGCATTTATAGAAGGCGGTTGCTGTGCTGGCTCCAAAGTTGAGAAGTTTATTATGGAGAACTTCAGACTATCTAACAGTGAGATGTTAGAAAAGTGGAATCGAGTTAATTCTGGAAAGGTTAAGACGGAGGAAACTCTCAGAAGCCAGATTTCGTTGGTTAGTCGCTATCTTCTCTCATTGTTTGGTATAACTCCAGATGAGTTGAATTCAGCATTTATTAATGGTGACGTCAAGAAGCTGGATAGAATTTCAGATATACTAGAGGCTTTTGAGATAGAAGATTCCGACCTTTCAGCGAGTTTCCCTATTATTTTTCAATACAACCTTTTACCCAATGATTCTACGGATTCTGTTTATGAGATGGGAGACTGCAGCAAAGAAATCCAGCTTTTAAAGTCATTAGATCGAAAGGCTATTGAGTCGCTGGTATCAGAAGTGGACATGGATAAGCTGATATATGTATTGCAAACAATACGAGACCCACTGGTTAGAGATATTTATATAAAACCAGAAGGCAAGGTAAGGAAGGTTAAGTCTGCATCTGTAAACCTTAAAAAGCTGGAATTTTGCAAAGCCTTTGGGGGTATCGAGCCAAGGCAGCTTAAGCCAGCATCAGGCATCCGAGGTTCTGATTCAATACCAGACAAAAAGGCATCCAAGAGGCCGTTTGCTTTGGGGGTATCAGATGAACTTATGGATATGCTAGTTTCGGGGGTAAGAAAATATGAGAATCTTCCACCTGCTAAAAAACTCAAGTCTGAAAGCAGGTCAACAGAGGAGTCACAAAAGGCCGCTAGTGAATTGTTGGAACTATTTACCCTTGAGGGATTCAAGCGTCAGTTCAACAAATTGAACCCGGCGGATTTGATTAAGGCACTGGAAAAGTATAAGACTGGCGATTAGGCAGAGATGGTATTTCCCCAGCGGGATAAGGCCGGGGGTATCAAAAGTGTTTCTTCTATAATATAATAGGATGCGTTTTTGGCGGCATTCCCTTTATGGCTGGGGATGCCGCTCTTTTCTATGGAAGGTACTGGTGTTTGCAGCATTAGCACTAAATTTCTGCGGGTATTTTTGGTTATAACTGATTATTCACTTTTCCCTGAATCAGAGTTATCATCACACACCACTGGATGTCGAAAAACCCCATAATTGGGTCGGAACGCTCTGAAAGGCTCACGTTTGTGCTTTGGGCGGTTAATGGGGAAATATTCAAGGGGGTTCTGAATCAGGCCACACAGGGGCTTCTGTGCGGTCATGTTTTTCCGGTTTGCGGAGTCGAATAATATACAATAATCGACCTTTGCCGTATTTACGGGCTTTCCGGAGAGGGGTATGGGAACGAGGCTTCTGATACGAACATTTTGCCCGTTTTATACGACTTCCAGTGAACCTGATGGTGGGAGGAGGTGAGTTGGTTCTATGAATAAGAAATGCGTTGCTTTAACCGAAGAACAATACAAGGTAAGTATTGAGTTGCTCCGTCATGGCTTTATGCTAAATGATAAGTTGGTAAAACCCAATGAGAGGATAGCAGCTATTTTAGTACTTCAGGCATCTCTTGGTTTGCGGCTGGGAGATACGCTTCAGCTTAAGATGTCCTCATTCATTAAAGACGGAGGCAGGTGGCGATTAAACTTTCGGGAGCAAAAGACAGACAAAGCACGTGAGTTTACAGTGCCAGTTGAGGTGTATACTTTCGTTCAGGAGTATGCAGTGGCCAGGGGTATCAGCCGCGACGCCAGACTGTTTGATATTTCAGAGCGACAGGTGGAGCGTCATTTGAATAAGGTATTTATGAAAATGGGGTTGCCATTGCGTCAGTTTGGGAGCCACAGCTTTAGAAAATTCTTTGCAACGAGAGTGTATCTGGATAACGAGATGAATATTGAGTTGGTGCGAATCCTGCTTCAGCATTCAAGTGTTCAGATCACACAGCGGTATCTCAATATCAGCCATAAAATGGTTGAGAACGCTTTGGCAAAGACGGCGGCTCATGTGATTTAGGAGGTGGCTATGGATACAAGAAAAGAAGTTCTTGAGTCTTTGAAAAAAGAGTTTGAGTTGGATAAAGATGTTAGTTTTGGTTCCTATGTGACTTATGTGACTTCTATTGATGATTTGGCCTATATGCCAGACGAGGAGGTTAAATGGCTTATAGACGAAAATGTTAGTCTGTTTATGGGAAGGCAATATGGCAAGATTGTGCCAGGAAGTTGTAATTGGGAACTCTATACGGATCGATTTCATCAGCTTACAAGGGAAAAAGAGCAGATAGCTTACGAGCGTTATAAGACTATTGTAAAGGATAAGATATTCTTTCAACTTGAGGAGATGTTATACTTCCATGACTTTTTGGAGCGATTTACAGATGGGTATCACAATCATCAATATTTAAAATATGAGCAGGGTATTATGGCAATTAATCATAACTCTGATTTTTACGACGTCATACCATACCGCTATGTCCCCATGTATGTGTGTGCGAGAAAGGGTAATGATTATACCTTTATAGAAACAAATTCTTTAAAGATACCAGATGCATATGAGTTGTTCACTTTTGTTTCAAGTGGCTATTGTCTACATTATTGTTTTACGAATGGTATGAGACAAGAGTCAGTTGATGTAGAGGCAGACGAGTGGTTTGCACTTGTATTTAATACGGAAGGAAATTGCCGAGCCACATCCTACTATAAATGGGTGCATTTTGGGATGGCAGTTAGGCCAGATAAAAAAGAGGTTGAGTTTTACGATGCAAACCAGGCAATCAGAATATTCCATGAGTTGTTTGGCAAGTGTAAAAAATTTTTCGACCATGCATTTGGCGAGTATGACGGAGAGGCGAAAATGAAATCGGCAGACAGAGATCGGAGGTTCAAGTGATTAGATTGAAGTTGTTTTATACTGAAAAAGATTATATGAATTCTGTTTTATGTGAAGCTCCTATTCACAGATATAGCGACAAGGACTTTTATCGTTTAGTCCAAGGCTACGCAGGAGAGAAGAAGACAGGCCCACCATTCAGAGATGCTGATTCGGTAAAGTTCATTCGTGAAATTGACAAGGCTGAATTTGTTAAAGATGACTGGTACAGTGTTGTTACTCCATTTGGAAGAACTAATATGACTGCTTTATGTGGCGGGACTCAGTATGCTCTTACAGTTATTGCAAATAGCCGTCGAGGTATCTACACGCAGTTTAAGGGGTATGGGGACGACATTTGGAGCAGATTGGCAAGTTTGTCTATGGATGTCTTGATTTATTGTTATGTAAATATTTATAGTGAAGATTGGCATTATCTTCCTTTTGAAGATGAGACTAGAAAAAGAGTTGTAATTGAGAATTACAGGTATAAGGATGAGGAAGTTGAGGCTTATCTTGGAAATGGGTTTTCTGAGTCAGTTATTGATGGAAAACTGTATGTGAGTGGACTTTTTGAGGAGTTTCGGCTTGACTGGAGTAAGAACCTGGGGATTTTCATTCAAGGTGCAGAATACCTGCTTGAAAGAGATGGTCAGTTGTACAAGCACCTGCCGACTATCACTAATATTGAGGAGTTTGCCAAGACAATGGATGAGCGTCAAGCAGGTATGTTTAACGAATATCTAGGCGAGCCAGGTATATGGGAACCTGATTTAGACGGGTTTATGAGAGAGAAGGCATTCCTTGAGAGCCTGTCTGTCCATAACTATATGCTCAAAGTTCCTAAAGAGCCTATTGTTAAATATCCTATATATTTTATAATAAGGAGGCGAAAGGGAACTTGCGAGTGTACAATTTCAAAGAAGACCAGTTGTAAAAATCCATCATTTTCCTCGTTGCTTTTGGAAGACTTTGTGCGTTTGTCTGATTGTGAAAAAGCGGAATTTGAAAAACTGGCGATTGTTTTTGATATAGAATTGTTTGGAGATGCCAACAAGGTCTTTGAGTTGGCAATATTGGCGTTTAAATTATACGATAATATCGTGGAGATCTATGATGGTATTCATGTTGCAAAGGAATTTGTTGATTTTGTGAAACCATCTTACGAGGCGAATTCATTAACTGCTGTTAAAGGAGTATACGATTGAGAAGACCAGAGCGTATTGAACCAATACTAAACAAAATAAAGGAGGCTTGGGAACTTTATCCAGACATGCGCCTGGGTCAGTTGCTGGCCACCTGCACAAAGTCAGCCAACCTCTCAGGTGTTGAGGACGACGAGTTGCTGAAAGGATTACAAGAGTATATTGATAGTATGAAGAAGGCACTTGGTACATACTCAGGGGTACTGGGGAAGAACCAGGTTATTATATAAGTGAATAAGTGTCCAGACGGAACTTATCATTTAACTGGCGATCCGGCTCATTCTGAGCCAGAGATAGGTAAGGACATCAGCAGTATGTTCAACAAGAACATCGGTGATTATATGGAGCGGGTGTCTTTGGTAGCTAGGCAGGATAATTTTAAACTGGATTATGTAAGCTCAACCAGGGGTATCGTTGATCGCACTGTTTTGGGTTTTAAGGTTATGGAGGATTATATGGAGATATTTGATACATATGAAGCCATTCAGGTTTTTGGTGCAGCGTTAAAAGAGGCTCAAGATTCAGGTAAGTGTACCGGGTATATGTGGATAAGACGTGTAATGTAAATTTGAGATAATGCATCTTGGCTGGCTGTAAGCAGATATTTTAGCCGAGATGCTATGGTAAATCAGAAGCCAATCTGTTTCAGCCTGATTTCAGGGCGGTATGCTATGTAAGGCAGCTTTTAAAAAGGCAAAATAAATATGTTTTAGCCATGTTCCAGGGGTATCCCTTAAAACAAGGTATTTTCTCTAAAAGATGTTATGAGGCATCTGTGCTGAGTATTTGTTTCCTGAATATCTTAGTGCAGATGCCTATTTATTGCTGGAGATTGTGAGCCTCAAAGGTAATAGACTATATTGAGTATGACTGGTATCAAATTTCATTGAAAGGAGTTTTATTATGAGGACAGAGATTCGATTTTCCGGTGAAGGGATACCAGTTACCGAGGCAGCCAGGATTATGAAGAAAGACCAGCAATTTGTGAGGCAGGCTATGATTAAGGGGATTTTACCGATTGGTGTTGCATTTATGAAAGAGGGCAGCAGACAATATGATTACTACATCAGTCCTAAGCTGTTTTACGAGTTTACAGGTTATGTCTATAACGAGATTTTGGAGTAAGCGTTTAGGGGGGTGAGGAGGTGGGAAAACCCTTTAGGTGGATTCTATGGCAATAATATACGACCTCGGTTATGAGTATGATATTAGTAGGGGAAAGAACTTGCATCTTTGGTGGTTAGGAGTTAACATGCACAGCAACAAAGTGCAGAAGCACTTTTGCTTTGGTTCGGTCTGGTATCGTAACAGCTTATCTGGAACGCTAAATGCAAGACTTGGGCAAGACGATTACCCTCTAAAAATGTAAAAAACCCGGCACTTGCGGATTCGATTGAAGAGGCCAGTAAAGCGGGCAAATTTTGATTGAGTTGAGCCAAAATCACAAAAATAACATATAAAGACAGAAAAACGCCGTGATTTATATAAATTGCGGCGTTTTTGCACGCAATATCAGCGCGTTTTTGCTTGAAAATTGGTGGTTGGTGCGACAGAGGCATATTTTGCGCCCCAACCATAGCGAAAGGGGAAATAGCCTGAAACTGCGCGGGTTGTGGGGTTTTCAGAGATTTGCGGAATTAAATAATCGAGTTCGTAGTACCCAAAAATGATGAAGTGTTACACAATTTTCAGAATGTTATTTGGGAATATAAAGTGACGAAATTGATAAGAGAAGTTTTGGATATGAGTTGTGGAAAAGAAATATTCATGCTATAATGCAAACAAGGAGTAATCGTGTTACAAGGTGGTAAGCCTCCCAAACTTGCAAAAGAGGGGAGGTGGTGCATATGACTACATATGAGGTATTAAGCCTGTTGTTTTTGGGCGGTACTTTTCTGGTCGCACTGCTTGCCTATATTGATAGGAATCACAAGCGAAAATAAATAAGCCTACCTTGTTACTTGGCCGATACAGGTAGGCTTATTGTCTATTCATGGAGGTCAACCACTTTGTGGGCAGTTACTCCTTTTATGCTTAAAATATAACACATTTATCAGGAATGTTCAAGTCTTAAATAAAAATAGATGCTGTAAAACGGTATAAGTTTGAGTTAGTAACTCCCGTATAGTACCCAAAAATGATGAAGTGTTACACAATTTTCAGAATATTATTTGGGAATATAAAGTGACGAAATTGATAAGAGAAGTTTTGGATATGAGTTGTGGAAAAGAAATATTCATGCTATAATGCAAATAAGGAGTAATCGTGTTACAAGGTGGTAAGCCTCCCAAACTTGCAAAAGAGGGGAGGTGGTGCATATGACTACATATGAGGTATTAAGCCTGTTGTTTTTGGGCGGTACTTTTCTGGTCGCACTGCTTGCCTATATTGATAGGAATCACAAGCGAAAATAAATAAGCCTACCTTGTACTTGGCGGTCTAGGTAGGCTTAAAAACTTATCCCGGAGGTCAACCACTTTGTGGGCGGTTACTCCTTTTATGCTTAAAATATAACACATTTATCAGGAATGTTCAAGTCTTAAATAAAAATAGATGCTGTAAAACGGTATAAGTTGTTACTGTTCACGGGTCAATGGCAGTTAGTTAAGCGGCCGATTGCCGGATGTTGTTTATCGTGGAGAGGCCGCCGTGGCCAGCTCCTGTATCCAACGGAACCCCGCTCCCGCTCGGAGAAAAGAGCAGCGGTACTAAGCTCGAAAAGACCTCGCTAAGTACCGGCGGTTTTCTTACGACAGACAACGCCCCACAACAGTTCATCTCGCTTAACTAACTGACATTGGTTCACGGGTAGTATTCCGCGAGGTGTTTTTTGTGAGCGAAGGTCACAGAAAACCCGAGGGCAGCAGGAGCCAAAATGGGCAATCTTGCATGCACATTTGGCGACTGCCGCGAGGGTCAAATACCCCGCTGCTCTGCAGCGCTGCAAGTTTGACGCCCCATTGCTTGCAGCGGGGTTGTTGACTGAATTATATTATACATTATATAATATATTTAAACTCATAATATAATTTTTGAAGTGACAGCTCCCGCTGTCTCGTTCTATCAGACAGCAGGGATGTAAAAGCGTAAGGCCGTTACGAATACGAGAAAAAGTAAGGAGTGAGGACATGGTTTTTAATACGGGAGCCGCTCTTCTGGACGCGATTGTCCTGGCTGCGGTTTCGAGGGAGAGCGAAGGGACTTATGGCTACCGGATGACCCAGGACATCCGGCAGGCGATTGATATATCGGAATCGACCCTGTACCCGGTGCTGCGGCGCCTGCAAAAGGAAGAATGCCTGGAGACGTATGACAGAGCGATTGACGGGCGCAACAGGCGGTATTATAAGATCACGAAGACAGGCAGGGCGCAGTTAAATCTTTACAGAGGAGAGTGGCGCGTCTATGCGCAGAGGATTTCCGGGATTCTTAAGGAGGAGTGACAGGAATGGGAAAGGAAGAGTTTTTAAAGAGGCTGACATATCTGCTTCGCGATATACCGGAGGAAGAGATGCAGGATGCGGTTTCTTATTACAGGAGTTATCTGGAGGAGGCCGGGCCGGAGCGTGAGGAGGAGGTTCTGGCAGGCTTTGGGACGCCGGAGCAGGTTGCGGAGGCGATCCGGGCGAATGTGGCGGGGGAGGCTGGGTCAGAGTGGAAACGCGCTCCGGAAAACCGGGATGCGCGCGGCGGCGGGGCGGACCGATCTGGCGGGGAACCGCTGCGTGAGGAGAAAAAGGCTCGGCCGTTTTGGCAGTATCTCCTGATGGGGCTGGCTTTGATCGTATTCGGCCCCCTTGTCCTTTCGGTGATTGTGGGCGTTGCCGGCAGCCTTTTTGGAGGGCTTGCCCTGCTGGCCGGCTTTTTTCTGCTTTTGGCCGTGCTGACGGCTGCGATGCTTTTGGGAGGCATTTCTCTGACCGTTTTGGGAGCGTTTTTTGTGTTTCCGGGCTTTTGGCCGGGCATACTTTTGATTGGGCTGGGTCTCCTGGCATTTGGAGGGGGATGCATCCTGCTGTGCTGCTCATGGCTTTTTTATGGCTGTTTCCTGCCGTGGCTCGGCAGGGGAATCTGGGGAATATTTGCAAAGAAAGGATGACGCCTGAAAAAAAGGCGCGGCCGGGAACGGAGGAGTAAGATGAGTAAATGGATGAAGCGGATTGCGGTGACTGGCCTGATTTTTATATTTTCAGGAATAATACTTACCTTAGCCGCGGCGGCGGCCGGGGGGCTTGGGGCTGCCAGGCGGGGAGTCAGTTATGTCATGGAGCATTATATCGGAACGGAAGATTTGGAGCGCATCGGCGAGCTTCTGGACGCGGCCTCTGATCCGGGGTGGGATGGGATCAGCCCATATGCGGATGGAACCATGCGTATTTCCAGGGACGGCATGACGCTTTACGAGCGGCTGGAGGGCGTGAAGAACCTCTCTGTTGCAGTGGAGCGGACGGCGCTTAGAATTGAGACAGGAACCGAGCCTATGGACGGCCCGGCATTGTATGTGCGTGAAGATCCGCATCTGGATGTGGAGGTTGTGCGCGGTACGGCGGATCCGGCCGTTCAGGTGAAGCTTTCTTATCAGAGAAGAAGGCGCGGAGGTTCCGGCGCGGCGGTGCTTGTAATGCCTGCGGACTGGCAGTTTGAGGAGTTTTCAGTGGATGGGGCGGCCGGATTTGTGCAGTTAGGCGACGTGTGTGCGGATCGTATTTCTCTGTCCGTGAAGGCCGGCGAGATCAGGGCGGAAACGCTGCGGGCAAAGAAGCTTACCGTGCGTGCGGATGCCGGGAAAATAAGCGCTTCTGCGGCCGGCGCAGAGAGCGTGGACGCAGAAGCAAAGGCCGGAGCGGTTTCGCTGCGCGTGTCCGGCGCGGAGGATGAATTTGACTTCCGAATCAGTAATAAGGCGGGAAATGTCCGCATCGGGAGCACATCATATACAGGAGTGAATGAGGACAGCCTGAGGCGGGAGGCGGCGGACGGAAGGGAGCGAAAGGAGATTTCAGCAGACTGCGCGGCCGGAAGCGTGGAGATCGATTTTTCTCAGGATTTCCATTAAAACCGGTATATCGCACGGTGACAGGGGCATACTTTTAATACTTCGATGGTTTAATGCAGGCATGATGCGCCGCGCCCGCAGCCCGGCGGAAAGCGGGCAGCGGCCGGACGTACGCACGCACAACCGCCGGAGCAATCGCGCGTCTGTGGCCGTGATGGCTTCTGGTTATGGGCGCTTTGGAAAGGAGTATGCTTTTTATGGGTAAAAATACGAAAAAAGAGAAGCCCTTTAATGCAGCAGGCTTAAAACCAGAGGAAAAGCTGAAGTTTGAGATCGCCGCGGAGCTCGGACTGGCGGACAAGGTTGCGCAGAACGGCTGGAGAAGCCTGACGGCAAAAGAGAGCGGGCGTATCGGCGGCCTGATTACGAAACGGAAAAGGGAATTAAAAAAGCAGGTTGAAAGATAGTGGAAAGTCAAATATAATAGTGTGAGGAGGAGGGGTGGCCTGATTGCGGGATACATTACGATGGCATGAGACGGAAATACCGGGAAGCGGCTTTACGACAGGCACATGCGCGGCAGCGGCGGCGGCGGCGGCAGCGGCGCGTCTCTGCACGGGCGCAGCGCCGCCGTCCATGGAGGTGGAGCTTCCCTCCGGCCGGACGGCGGCGCTTTTGGTGGAAGAGGATGCGGGCGGCGCGGACTGGGCGTTCTGCGCGGTGCAAAAAGATGCGGGCGATGATCCGGATGTGACGGACAAAGCGCTGGTCTGCGCGCATGTGCGCGCTGTACGGACACGTGCGCGCTGTGCGGACAGTTGGAATGATTTGCAGATACGTTTGGAAGGAGCTCCCTGCTACGCCGATCCGGGATCGCCGTTTCTGTACCTGACCGGAGGCGACGGGGTTGGAAGGGCGACAAAGCAGGGACTTTCCTGCCCTGTGGGCTATTCTGCCATCAACCCTGTGCCGAGGCGCATGATTTTTGGAAATGTGCGGCGTGTGTGCAGGGACTGCGGCGCGAAACAGGAGGCGCTGCTGATCGAAATATCGATTCCCGGCGGGGCGGAGCTGGCGGAGAAAACCTTTAATCCCAGGCTGGGGATTGAAGGCGGGCTGTCTGTTCTTGGGACGAGCGGGATTGTGAGGCCCATGAGCGAGGAGGCCATGATCGAGACGATCCGCTTAGAGATCCGTGTCCGCGCGGCGGAGGGCCGGACGCTTCTGGCCATGGCCCCGGGAAATTACGGGGCGGCTTTTCTGAGGGAGAAAAAGGGCCTTTCCATGGATTCATTTGTGACATGCAGCAATTTTATCGGAGCGTCAATCCGCATGGCAAAGGAGGAGGGGATCCGGCGGGTTCTCCTGGCCGGCCATGTGGGAAAGCTGATCAAAGTGGCAGGAGGCGTTTTGAATACCCACTCCCGCTATGGGGACGGCCGCATGGAGTATCTGGCCGAATGCGCGCTTCTGGCCGGCGTCAGCGAGGAGGAGGCGCGTCCGCTTTACGGCATGAATACAACCGAGGAAGCGGCGCGCTACCTTGCCTTAAAAGACCTTCTTAAACCGGTGATGCGCGTGGCTGCGGGACGTGTGAAGGAGGTTCTTGAAAAGGCCGGGGGTATAACGGTGGAGGCGCTGTTATTTTCCGCGGGCCAGGGGCTGATGGCGGAAACGGACGGGGCGGACGGGCTGGTCAGGGAGCTGCAGGGAACAGAACAGGCGTAAAGGCTGACTCTGAATGGCTGTAATCGCTTAAATTTTCTGAGTAGTTATAAATATTTCGGAAATAACATTCAAATTTACATAAAAGGCGGAAAAAATGTGAACAGGAAAATGAAAGGACGCTGGTATGGGGTCGGCGTGGGCCCGGGGGATCCGGAGCTGATGACCTTAAAGGCAGTGCGCATATTGAGGGAATGCAGCGTGGTCGCGATTCCGCACAGCGAAAAGGAGCGCTGCGCGGCTTATCAGATTGCGGCGCAGGCGGCGCCTGAGATAGAGGAAAAAACGATTCTGTATCTTCCGATGCCGATGACAAGAGACAGGGATAGGCTGGACAGGAGCCATCAGGAGGCGGCGGCGCGGACAGCGGCGGTCCTGGACGATGGGTGGGATGTCGCCTTTATTACGCTGGGGGATTCCACGGTTTATTCCACCTGCCTCTATGTGATGGGGCGGCTTCAGGAACAGGGCTATGAGACGGAACTGATAAACGGGGTTCCGTCGTTTTGCGCCGCCGCCGCGCGGCTTGGGATCCCGCTGGTGAACGGGGCGGAGGAGCTGCATGTGATCCCGGCCTCCTACCCGGTGCGGGAAGCGCTGGGCCTTGCGGGCGTGAAGGTGTTTATGAAGGCCGGGACGAGAATTTCCGAATTAAAGAAGCTTTTGGAAGAACAGGGCTGCCGGGCGGTTATGGTGGAGAACTGCGGCATGAAAACAGAACGGGTGTACGGCGATTTGAAAGAGATCCCGGAGGATGCAGGGTATTTTTCCCTGCTCGTGGCGCGGTGAAATTTAACGCCCCGTTGTTTGCAGCGGGGTTGTTGACTTCGGGACAGTTCCTAACCGCTCAGATAACCTCTGAACGGTTGCATTCCGTAGGTTATGAGGCAGTAAAAGGAGAAAGAAATGGTGTACTTTGTGGGCGCCGGCGCCGGGGCGGCGGATCTGATTACGGTGCGCGGCGCGCGGCTTCTTAAGGAGGCAGATCAGATTATTTATGCGGGTTCCCTGGTAAATCCGGAGCTGTTAAGGGACAGAAAGCCCGGCTGCGCGGTCTGGGACAGCGCTGTGATGACGCTGGAGGAGGTCATGGAGCAGGTGATTTTGATGGAGCGGCGCGGCGGGATGACGGTCCGGCTGCACACCGGGGATCCGAGCATTTACGGGGCTGTCCGGGAGCAGATGGACAGGATGGAGGAGTCAGGCATTCCCTTTGAGGTGTGTCCCGGAGTCAGCTCTCTGAGCGGCGCGGCGGCTGCGCTCAATCTGGAGTACACGCTTCCGGGCGTCTCGCAGAGCCTGATTATTGCGAGGATGGCGGGGCGGACTCCGGTTCCGGAGCGGGAGAGCATCGCGTCGCTTGCCGCGCACAGGGCCTCGATGGCGATCTTTCTGAGCGCCGGCATGACGGATCGCCTGCAGGCGGAGCTCTTAAAGGGCGGCTATGAGGCGGATACCCCGGCGGCAATCGTTTACAGGGCGACATGGCCGGATGAAAAAAAAGCGGTCTGCACGATCGGAACCCTGGACGAGACGGCCCGGCGGGAGGGGATTTATAAAACGGCCCTGATTGTCGTCGGGGATGCGGTGGCCCACAGCGGCTATGAGCGCTCAAAGCTTTATGATCCGTTGTTTACGACCGGTTTCAGGGCAGGGAGAGACAAGGATGAAGATTCGTCTGATTAGCTTTACAGCGCAGGGAGCTGCGACGGCTTCCCGCCTTTGCGAGGGCTTAAAACGGCTGAGGGCATGTCCGCCGCGTTGTGGGAGGCAGGATTTCCGGGAAACGGCGGACATGCGGGAACGCGTGGAGGCCGTCCGTTTTTGCGATCTGAAGGAGTCGGGGAAGAGCCTTTCTGACTTTACGAGGGAGGCATTTCTGACAGCAGACGGCCTGATTTTCGTCGGCGCGGCGGGGATCGCGGTGCGCGCGTCGGCCCCGTACCTGAAAAGCAAGAAGGAGGATCCGGCTGTGCTCGTGGTGGATGAGACGGGGAAGTACGTGATCCCGATCCTGTCCGGCCATATCGGCGGGGCCAATGAGCTGGCGCGCGAGGCGGCCGGGATTTTGGGGGCGCTTCCGGTGATTACGACAGCCACGGATCTGCGCCATGCGTTTGCGGTCGATCTCTTTGCGGTCCGGAACAGGCTGGAGATAGAGGATTTGCAGGAGGCAAAGCGGATTTCCGCGGCGGCGCTGGCCGGGGAGCGGATCGGTTTTTTCAGCGATTATCCGACGGACGGACCTATTCCGGAGGAGCTGTCGCCCGGGATATGGCAGGATCACAATATCTGTGTCACGCAGCGGGACGGCGCGAGGCGGCCGGGGCTTCTTCGGCTGGTTCCCAGGACAGCGGCTCTGGGAATGGGCTGCCGGAAAGGGATTTCTCTGGAGGCGGCCAGGAAAGGGGCCATGGCCGCCCTGAAACGCTGCGGCTTAAGCCGCCTGTCACTCTGCGCGCTGGCTACTGTGGAACAAAAAAGAGAGGAAGCCGCGCTGCGGGCGCTGGCGGATGAATGGCGGCTTGCGTTCGCCTGTTTTCCGGCTTCTGCGCTTGCGGCGGCAGAGGGGGTATTTCCGGAATCGGAGTTTGTGCGAAAAACAGTGGGAGTGGGAAATGTATGCTGCCGCGCGGCTGTTGTCATGGCCGGCGGGATGGGGCGGGAGGATGGGAGCCTTCCTGAGACATCCGCGAGGGGGGCGAGGCTTCTGACAGGCAAGGTGATCTCAGAGGGCGTGACGGCGGCGGTGGCGGTTCCGGATGAAGAGGTGGTTCTGCATTTTCAGGGTGAACCGTTATGAGAGGGGAAAGGGGCTTATGGAAAGAAACATAAGCGCTATCAACGAAGCGCTGTCAAAGGTGCGAATGGGAACCTGACTGCAGGAATCAATGATAGCGGTTTAGAGGCAGGCAGAAAACCAGGCAGAGGCAGTAAAAGGAGGTGCGGCGGCGATGCATGCAGAAGACAGCAAAAAGACGCTATATGTAGTGGGAATCGGCCCCGGAGGGCGGGATCAGATGACGATCCGGGCGGATCGGGTTCTGAGGGAGTGCAGCGTGATCGTAGGCTACCCGGTGTATCTTAACCTGGTGCGGGAGGATTATCCGAAGGCGCGGTTTTTGTCAACGCCAATGCGGCAGGAACGGGAACGCTGTCTTATGGCCCTCAAGGCGGCGGCGCAGGGAGAGCGGACAGCGGTGATCTGCAGCGGCGACAGCGGGATATACGGGATGGCCGGCCTCACGCTTGAGCTGGCGGGGGAATTTCCGGAGGTGGAGGTCTCGGTGATTCCGGGCGTGACGGCGGCCGTCGGCGGGGCGGCCGTCCTGGGAGCTCCGATTGGCCATGATTTTGCGGTAATCAGCTTAAGCGATCTGCTGACGCCCCGGGAGACGATTGAAAAGCGGCTGCGGGCCGCGGGCGAGGGGGATTTTATCGTCTGCCTCTATAACCCGGCAAGCCGTAACCGCAGCGGCTATCTGGAATGGGCCTGCCGGATTCTGATGGAATATAAGGACAGCGGCACGGTCTGCGGCCTGATACGCCAGATTGGCCGTCAGGGCGAAGAGGCGCAGATTCTTTCCCTGTCTGAGCTGCGCCATGCGCAGGCGGATATGTTTACCACCGTAATCATCGGAAATAAAAGCACGAGAGAGGAGCGGGGCAGGATGGTGACGCCAAGGGGATATACGAATGGATAGGGCCTGCAGGCTTGCCGTGTTCGGCGGCACGCAGGAAGGGCGGATTCTGGCTGAATTCTGCGCGGCCCGCGGGATCCCGGCCTGGGTCAGCGTGGTCTCCGAGTATGGGCGCTCGCTCCTTCCGGATGCGCCCGGGATTTTTGTGAGGCGCGGCGCGATGGAGCAGGATGAGATGCGGGTATTTCTGCGGGAAAACGGGATCCGGCTCTGTGTGGATGCCACGCACCCCTATGCGAGGAGAGCATCCGAAAATATTTTTCACGCCTGTGAAACAGAGGGCGTCCGCTATCTGCGCTGTACGCGGGAGGAGGACGGGCGCGCGGCCGGCCGTGTGTTTTCCGGCGGCGTACATATGGCGGCGGACGTAAAGGAGGCGGCCGTCTTTTTGGAGACGGTGCAGGGAGGCGTTCTCGTCACAACCGGGAGCCGGGAACTGGCCGCCTTTACCGTGATGAAGGACTACCGTGAAAGGATTTTCGCGAGGGTCCTTCCGGACAGCGGCGTTATCCGGGAGTGCGAGGCGATCGGCGTGCGGGGAAAGCATCTCATTGCCATGCAGGGGCCTTTCTCGCAGGAGATGAACGAGGCAATGATCCGGCAGACCGGAGTTTCATGGCTTGTCACCAAGGAATCCGGCCGCGCGGGCGGGTTTGAGGAAAAGCTCGCCGCCGCCGCCGCGTGCGGGATCGGGACCGTGGTGATAAAAAGGAGCCGGGAAACGGGCCTTTCGGTGGAAGCGGTGCGCCGGGAGATCCTCGCCTGCGCGCAGGAAGGGGAAGAGGCGGAAGGAGACTGTGTGAAAGGGGACGGCAGAGCGGGGGACGCCTGTGGCGAATATTCCGGCGGCATGGGGATAAAGGGCGCAGATCACACGCAGGAGATCTCAGGATGCGCAAAACCAGTTTCCGCAAACGACGGCGAAGCGGAAAAAAACGCCGACAGCCGGGATATCGTTCTGGCCGGGATCGGCATGGGGCCGGCAGGCCAGATGACGCTGGAGGTATGGGAGGCTTTGCGAAAATGCGACGCCGTGCTGGGAGCGGAGCGGATGCTTAAGGCCGCGGAGGCGGCGTTTTGCAAGTTTCATGCACATGAAAAACAACCGGAGCGGATCGCGGCCTACATGGAGGATGACATTGTAAAGGAGCTTAAGGCCCATCCGGAGTGGAAGCGCATTGTAATTCTGTTTTCCGGCGACAGCGGATTTTACAGCGGCGCATCGCGCGTTTCGGCCCGTCTTGAGGAGGAAGGGATGGCGTTTTGCATTCTTCCCGGGATCGCAAGCATCAGTTTTTTTGCGGCCCGCATGAAAAAAAGCTGGCAGAATGTCCCGGTGTATACGGCCCATGGGCGCAGCCTGGATGTTAGGGCCATGCTCGCCCGCGGGGAGAGTGAAATGTTTGTGCTCACAGGAGGAGAAAACGGGGCCGGAAGGTTCTGCCGGGAGCTTACGGAAGCCGGAGGCGGCGATATCCTTGTGACAGCAGGCGAAAATCTGGCCTACCCGGAGGAACGGATCCGCAGCGGACGCGCGGGGGAGATGGCTGAAGAATCTTTTTCACCGCTGTGCCTGCTCTATCTGGAGAGGCCGGGAGAGGAGACGGTTTTATGACGTGGATACAGGCACCGCGCCTTTTGATCGGCGCGCCGAAGAGCGGGAGCGGGAAGACGCTTATCACATGCGGGCTTTTGGAGGCGTTCGCGCGCCGGGGCCTGCGCCCTGTCTCCTGCAAATGCGGGCCGGATTACATTGATCCTATGTTTCACAAGTATGTTTTGGGGATTCCGGGCCGGAATCTGGACAGCTTTTTTCTGGGAGAAGAGGAAGTGAGGGAAGCTCTGCGCCGTCTTATCATAGGCCGTCAGGCGGGGATTGCCGTGATTGAGGGCGTGATGGGGTATTACGACGGGATAGGCGGGAACTCTGACCGCGCCAGCACATGGGAGATCGCGCGGATGACTGCTTCGCCGGCCGTACTGGCCGTGGACGGCCGGGGAGCTTCCCTGTCTGTGGCGGCTTTGCTCTCAGGATTTGCGCATTTTAGGAAGGACAGCCGGATTGCGGGCGTCATTTTAAACCGGGTGCGGGAGCAGACCTTTAAAAACTTAGCCCCGGCGATTGAGCACGAAACAGGTCTCCCGGTTTTCGGCTATGTGCCGCAGTCCGGCGATTATGCGATAGAAAGCCGCCATTTGGGGCTCTTCCTGCCGGGGGAGACAGAAGCGCTTCGCGAACGGATCGGCAGGCTGGCGGATCAGATGGAGCGGACGGTTGATGTGGAGGCTTTAATCCGGCTGGCCGGGCGGGCGGAGAGGCTGCAGGAAAGCGGGCGTGCGGATATGCCGCAGGCAGCCGGGCGGCCAGAGATACTGCGGGCAGACGGCCGGGCGGATATGCCGCAGGGGGAATCGGGACATATGCCCTGCCGGGTATGGCGCGACAGAAGCGGGCGGCCAGAGGAGGAAGCGGATACAGGAGAAAAGCGGCGGCTCCGGATCGGGGTGGCAAGGGACGAGGCGTTTTGCTTCTATTACCAGGAAAACCTTGAGCTGCTGGAACAGATGGGGGCGGAGCTTGTCCCGTTCAGCCCTCTGCGTGATACGGCGCTGCCGGAAAACGTCTGCGGCCTGATTTTAGGAGGCGGCTATCCGGAAAACTATGCGGCCGGGCTGGCCCTCAATGAGGCGATGAGAGAGGAGATCGGCGCCGCGGCCCGGGCGGGCATGCCGATGCTGGCGGAGTGCGGGGGCTTCCTCTACCTGCACAGGACGCTTGAGGGCAGCGACGGGAAGGACTATCCCATGGCCGGGGCAGTGGATGCGGCGGCATTTCGCGGCGCGGGTCTTTCACGCTTTGGGTATGTGACACTGACCTCCCCGGAAGGGCTGGAAATCCGGGGGCATGAATTCCACTACTGGGACAGCGGGAGCCCGGGAACGGACTGGGAGGCGAAAAAGCCGTCCGGAGACAGAAAGTGGCGGTGCATGCGCCAGCGGCCGGGGATAAGAGGGAAAGGCAGGGGGGAGTTTGCCGCGGCGGCCCAGATATGGGGCTTTCCGCATCTTTATTACCCGTCCAATCCCCAATTTGCCGCCGGCTGGCTTGCGGCCTGCGGGGAATTCGCAGAGAGGGATGTTTCAGACGGGCGGAATCCTGCAGATTGAAGATGAATAATGCCGGCACGCTGGAAAGAGTGGCTGCCGCTATGGAGGAGATATACTTTTAGTTGGGATTAAGTATGATGTGAGGAGTAAAAAGCATAGCTGTAAAATCGAAAAGTACAGCCAATGAAGAATCGTACAGCATTGCACAAATAACGGTGAATTGATAACAGGAAAGGAATACCATAACCTATGAGGGATGAATGGTTTATCAGGGGCAATGTCCCTATGACAAAGAGCGAGGCGCGCGCGGTTTCGCTGTCAAAGCTGGAGCTGTATCCCGGCTGCGTGCTGTGGGATATCGGCGCGGGGACGGGTTCCGTGTCCGTGGAGGCGGCCCTTTCCTGTCCGGACATCCGGATCGCGGCGATCGAATTCCGTCCTGAGGCGGCAGGCTTAATCCGGCAGAACTGCGAAAAAGCGGGGGTAAACTGTGTCGCCGTTGTGGAGGAAAAAGCGCCGGAATGCTTTACGGGCCTGTATACAGAGGGCGCGCCGGGACGGGAAGGCGCGCGGCCGACGCATGCCTTTATCGGAGGAACGTCGGGACGCATGAGGGAGATTCTTGACGCGCTGCATGAGATAAATCCGGGGATCCGGGTGGTTATAAACATGATTGCGCTGGAATCCCTGTCTCAGGCATTGGAATATATAAATAAGAGAGGGATTCCGGCAGAGGTTGTCTCCGTGCAGATAGCCAGGGCGGAGGCCGCGGCAGGGCTGCATCTGATGAAGGGACAGAATCCGGTTTACGTGGCGTCATTCGGAGGGGACGAAAGACGGGACAGGGATGGCTGATCAGGCTTGATGCCCCGCTGCAAGCAGCGGGGTTGTTGGCTTCGGGGCAGTTCCTAATTACGGCATTGCGTAAATAACAATGAATGCCAGCGCCTGCTCTTTGCGCAATGATGCGCCGGGAAATTAAAAATGGAGGAGATCAATGAAGTATTATTTTGCCCCCATGGAGGGCATTACAGGGTATGTCTTCCGAAATGCCCACCACGCCTGCTTTTCCGGGGTGGAACGGTATTACACGCCGTTTCTGGCTCCCGGGAGCGGGAAGGGATTTTCCTCGCGGGAGCTTAGGGATATTCTGCCTGAGAACAACCGGGGAACGCCCGTGACGCCCCAGGTTTTGACCTGCCGGGAGGAAGATTTTATTAAGGCGTCAAAAACGCTGGCCGGATATGGGTATGGTGAAGTCAACCTGAACCTGGGCTGCCCGTCAGGAACCGTGACAGCCAAGGGAAAGGGTTCCGGGTTTCTGGCGGATCCGGAACGGCTTGACCGGTTTCTGGACTGCGTTTTTTCAGAGCTTTCGGCCTCGTGCCCCGGGCTTCGCATTTCCATAAAAACGAGAATCGGATACGTATCGGAGGAGGAATTCCCGGCGCTGCTTGAGATATTCAACCGCTATCCGGTCAGCGGGCTGATCGTCCACCCGCGCGTCCGGGAGGATTATTATAAAGGAAAGCCGAGGATGGAGGCATTTCGCCTGGCAGCAGGGGAAAGCAGGATTCCGCTCTGCTATAACGGGGATATCCGTTCCGTTTCGGATGCGGAGAATGTGGAGACGGAGTTTCCCGGCCTTTCGGCCATCATGATCGGGCGGGGCGCGGTAGCCTGTCCGTGGCTGATGGAGCAGTTAAAGGACGGCAGGTGGAAAAGGAAGACGGACGAGGAGGCAGACGAGGAGACAAACGAGGAGCTTCGCAGGCGTTTTGTGAAATTCCATGATATGCTTCTGTGCGGATATCAGGAGGTTATGCCCGGGGACCGGAATGTGCTTTTTAAAATGAAGGAGCTGTGGGATCATTTCGGAAGCCATTTTCCGGAGGCCGCGAAAGAACTGAAACGGATCCGCAAGGCGCAGAGGATCGCGGAGTATCAGGAGGCGGCGCGGTCTGTACTGCAGTCTGGAACGGCATTGTATCAATAACGGTGAATATCAGCGCCGGATATTTCCTGATGTTTCGTGCCTGGAGGCGCCATATCATAGATTTCTCCGTCAATCAGCTCCGCCCGCTGTCCCTCCGGCAAATCGTATATGTCTTTGACTGTATAGAATTTTTTCTGTGTTAATGCCACGAATAATGGCCTCCCTCTTTATATTTCCATTTTCTCATGCGGGACTTTTGCGAGAAAGTCTGTTTCATCAAGATTAGAAAAATACTCATGCACGGCTGTTTTAAGCTGTTCCAGCGAGATAATATCCCGCTTTCTGGGAGTATACCGGCCGAACGGTGTGACAAGGTTTACGCGTTCGGTATCCGTGCAATCGGGATTTATCAGCGCATATGCCCTGCGTCCGCTCAGATTGAACCAGACCTCGCAGACGAATTGATTCCCAATTCCGTAAAACTGGAAAAATCCATCGTGCGATTTGAAAATCACGAAATCCTCTTTTCCCTCTGCAACAAGGGACAGGTAGTAATCCGATTCTTTTAAAATAATTCTCTCTGTTTTTTTACCGCTTGCCATTTCAACATCGGGAACCCGCAGCACTCCTGTTTTGGGCCATTTACCGTCCACGAAGGAGAACACTACGTCAACAAAGCTTTTAATGCTGTCCTCTGCGCCGTTCAGAATCCGTTTATGGGCTTTGGTGATGGGTGAAACGGCCGTTTTGCCGGGAATACTGAGTATGGGAATTCCATCGTCCCAGGCCCAGGCAAACCCCTTTTCAGCCAGCCCGGAGCGCAGCAGCATCTCCCCGATATAGGTTCCGAACAGAACCGCGGTATTCCACAGGATGTTTGCGCCCTCATCGCTGTCATATTTGTCAAGGCTGTCATGGAAGGCATCGAGAAACGTATCAACGTGTCTGGCGCTTTCTCTTGTATAATCAAGCTCTATTTCGCTCTGCATGGCATACCGTACCGCATCCTCCGCAATGCCGCGGGCAGCATCATTGAAATTTTTCATCTGGAATCCTCCCTTGCTTATCCGTACAAGCATACAGCTTTGATACATTTTAGTATAAAACATTTGCCTGTTGCCTGCAATGTATATTTATCGAGATGTTTTCACTGGAGGTATAATTGGTTACTGTTCACACACCGGCCAATGCGAAGCGTGTTACTGGGCACAGCCCGTCAGGGGTGTGAACAGTAACAGATTCCGGGCTATCTGGATTTCTTTGTGGATTTCCTTATTGACTTCACCCTGACAAAATGCTATGATGAAGTTGTAATAAAAAAGGCGGCGATGTAGCTGCCGCCCTTTGGTGATTAATGATTGCTTTGGCAATCATCTCTCGACCCATCAGATGCCGCCAAGCTTGCTGATGGGTCTTTTTCTGTCTCTGCCTTATGCCGATCTATGTAAGGTTTACACTTCTGGACTAATGAGATCAACCCGTTAAGGCCGCCCACAATGCCCGTAAAGATACTTACTCAAACTTCCCACATTAAAAATGGGATTTGCTCCTTGAAAAATCAATACTTTAGCTCACAAAATAGCGCTCAGGTAGCCGCTGAACCGCACTCCAATGCTTTTTGCATGTACTTTGGCAGCCGCTGAATAAAGCTGGCGGTGAATTCCTCCAGCTGCTGTTCTGTGATGTGGAAATATTCCATAACGGTATCCATTAGTGCATCTATGATAATCCTCATGGATTGACTGAACGTGATGTCAGCCAGTTCATCCATGAGGCAGAAAAACAGTTCGCAAATCGTTTTGTCATCCGTATTGCATCGCTGTGTAACTGCAAGCATCATATATCGTGCAAAAACAATGGATACATGAGCGGTCAAAGCATCATAGGAAAGGCTCCGGCACTCCGTTACCAGATGCAGATAGGATTTGCAGGTCTTGAAAAATACCTCAATATCCCAGCGCTTCCCATAAATACGGATGATTTCTTCCTCTGAGAGAGTTGTATCCGTGCTGATGATGGCAAGCCAGTCTTTTTTCTTGCTTTTGTTCCGAACACAGACGATTTTTGCCTCAATTGCCTCGTCACCAAAGGTTACGTCAATGGAAAGCAGATATTTGGAGCGGCCTCTGCGTTTTCTGCACTGTTTATAGATTTCTTTGATGTTGTATTTGCCATCTTGATAGCCATATTTGATTTTACTGCTTTT